>CAWFCR010000022.1:0-111967 GCA_963814455.1 uncultured Alphaproteobacteria bacterium
AGACCGCAAGCCCGCACGTGGCGCTGCTGGAGCCTTAGGAAACCTACAGCCTCGCCATCCTTGGTGGCTGCATGAGCTTGCCGAGGATGCCAAAGCGCCTCGCCCCTGATGCCGCCGGAATGTTGTTGGCCAACCCATTGACCGTGGCGTGCGCCAGCGTTGCAAACTTGATGGCTTCCTTGAAGGCAGCAGGCACGCCGAACTCGTCTGACAATGTCAGGCGCAGGCTTTTCGGCATGTGGGCGGCGAGCCGTTCCATCAGATAGACATTCCGTGTGCCGCCGCCCGAGGCCATGATGGTCGAGATTTCACTGAGTGATTTCACATTGTCGGTGATCGACCGCACAATGGAATAGGCGGCAAACTCCGTCACCGTCGCCAGCAGGTCAGCTGTTGAGAGCTGCTTGTAGTGTTCGATGAAAGCATCTGCATAGGATGAGCCGAAATCCAGCCGCCAGGCCGAGCGCGGGATAGGCCGTTTGAAATAATCATGGTTCTTGAAGTGGCTCATCAGCTTTTCATTCACCTTGCCGGTGCGCGCCACCTCGCCATCTTTGTCATAGGGCTTACCCAGCTTCACGCGGCAGACATGGTCGATCATCACATTGCCGGGGCCGGTGTCGAAGGCCAGCATTCTTGAACGGTCCGCATGCGCAAGCTGGCAATTGGCAATGCCGCCAATGTTAAGCGTCAGAATGGGGCCAATGTCGCGGAAAGCTACATAATCGAGATACTGCATGAGCGGCGCGCCGGTGCCGCCAAGCGCATGGTCCATGGTGCGGAAGTGGGTGACGACTGCGGTTTCGCATGCCTCGGCGACGATCGCCGGTTCCCCGATCTGAAGCCCGCAGGCATAAGGCCCGTCCAGCCAGCGCGATACAAGGTCGGCACTGTCATCAAAATTGCGCAGCAGATGGTGGACTGGCGGTTCCTGGTAGATGGTCTGGCCATCATAGCCGATGACTTCCACATCCCCCGGCTTCAACCCATGTTCCTGCATGAAGGCGCGCGCCGAATTGGCGTAGACCGCACCGGCGAGGTAGTTGAGGCGGTTCAACTCAAACAGGCTGACCTTGTTCTCGAATGACCGCAAAACCATTTCGGCAACCGCGTCCGGCCAGTCATACGACTTTCCCGAGATGAATTTGGGCCGCGCAGGATAACCGTCTGGTCCATTCTCAATCTCCACCAGCACCACGTCGATGCCATCGAATGACGATCCGCTGTTCAACCCGATGACCTTGACCATGGCTTTCCCTCCGTTGCAGGTATCAAGCTAGTTTGGTCAATGGTTTCGTCAAGCCCGCATGCAGCGCTGTTGGAGGTCTAGGCTTCGATGTTGCCTCCAAAAGGCTTCGGCAATCCTCGCGCTTCCGCGAGCTTCACCTGCTTTTGCCGCTCGCGCGCCGATGCCAGTGATTCAGCACTGTGCGTGCCGTGGCAGCGCGGGCAACTAACACCCTCTTCGTAGAGCGGCGACTGCTTGTCACCCTCGCGCAGCGGCGTGCGGCAGCCGTGGCACAACTCATCGCCCGAAGGCTTGAGCCCATGTCCGACCGCCACGCGCTGGTCGAACACGAAACAGGAGCCATGCCACCTGCTTTCACTCTCGGGCACCACCTCCAGATATTTCAGGATGCCGCCCTTGAGATGGAAAACCTCTTCAAAGCCTTGCGAGCGCATGAAGCTTGAGGCCTTCTCGCAGCGGATGCCGCCGGTGCAGAACATCGCAACCTTGCGATGCTTGGCGTTGTGGAGGTGGCGCTCCACGTAAGTTGGAAACTCCGTGAAACTGCGCGTCTTGGGGTCCACAGCGCCTTCGAAGCTGCCGAGTTCCACCTCGTAGGCGTTGCGCGTGTCGATGACCAGCACATCCGGGTCACTGATCAGCGCGTTCCAGTCCCCCGGTTCAACATAGGCGCCAACGGTCTGCGTCGGATCAATGCTTGCAATACCGAGCGTGACGATCTCCTTCTTCAGCTTCACCTTGCTGCGATAGAAGGGATTGTCGTTGAAGAAGGATTCCTTGTGATCGAGGTCGGCAAGGCGGCTGTCGGTCTTCAGTTCGGCGAGGAAAGCATCCATGCCGGCGCGCGAGCCGCTCACCGTGCCGTTGATGCCTTCAGGCGCCAGCAGCAGCGTTCCCTTGATGCCATGCCGCTTCATGGCTGCCAGCACGCAAGACCGCATTTCCTGAAAATTATCCAGCGCCACGAACTTGTAGAGCGCTGCCACCACGATGCTGCTATTCATGGGCGACCTTTTACGAGTCGCACCTTCGCTTTTCAATATCGGGGACTGGGCCTGCCTTGCTGGACAATATCGGATTCGAGCTGCCGCTGATCCTGCTGCTCATGGCGCTGCTCGGTTTCCGCTTCCGGGTGACGCCACGCGCTTCCATTCACATTGCAGCGCCTGCGGAAAAGGTTTTCGCCCTGCTGGCCCCCCATGATGGCAAGGTGCAGGAGTATGGCCGCACCAGCATCACCGCGAGCCTCGTCGATGCCGCCTCTTCGACCTATCGTTTCGACTATTTCACAACTCTTTCCTCCGGCGCCAGCCACAAGTTCGATGCGCTGTTCCGCATTGACCAGATGCAGAGGCCGCACCTCATCGACTGGCGGCGTGAAGGCATCGAAGGCCTGACGCCCAACAACCAGTTGCTTCGCATGCTCATAGAAATCACGCCGGAAGGTGACGGTTCACGGCTGAGGCAGACCTACTTCTGGGGGCCAAGGCCGTTGCTCGCCCAGGTATTGGCGCGTGCCGACCTGCTGGGCGGCATGTACCGGATGAAGAGTCTCGCCGAAACCGGCAAACCCAGCGAAACCGCGCATTGGGTGATCAATGCTGGCGTTGCCGTGGTCACCGGGTTCCTCAGCCTGTTGGCCTTTGCACTCCTCATTGGCTGGCCATTATCTCTACTCCTCATCGTGGCGCTGGCCTTTCACGAGTTCGGCCATCTGCTGGCCTACAAGCTTATTGGCCAGCCCTGGGGGCGGCTCATGTTCCTGCCATTCCTCGGCGCCATCGCCGTGCCGCGCCTGCCTTTCCACACGCAGGCTGAAGCGGTGTTCGCAGCCCTCATGGGCCCGGGCCTCAGCATCGTTCCGGCGGTTATTCTCACCGGCTTGGCGCTGACGGCGGACCAGATGTCTCCCTGGCTGCTCTATTCCGGCCTCATCGTCACCGGCCTCAACATCTTCAACTTGCTCCCCGTTGAGCCGCTGGATGGCGGCATGGCGCTGCGCTCCGTGTTGGCCAAGCTCATCGGCAATCACGCCCGTTTTGGCCTTATGGCGGTTGGCGGCCTCATCATCCTCATCGGCATCGCCTCCAGCATGCTGGCGCTGGCAATATTCGGCGGCATCTCCATCCTCGCCAACCTCAAGCCACGCCAGATCGACACCGGCCTGACGCCGCTCACCTCGCTGCAGGTCTGCATTTCGGCTTTCGCCTATGTGTCGATTATTGCTGCCTACCTCGCCATGTTCCGCTATTTCCTCTCCCTGCTTGGCTGAGGAAGGGTGCTCGGGGTGACGCTGGCGGAGGCCTACGCCGCAAAGGTGATGGCGGGTGAACTGAAGAACGATGCAGCCCAGGCTGCAGTCGTCGAAAAGCTTGAACTGCTCGCAGCACAGCTCGGCGGCCAGGCCAACAGGGTTCTGTCGAAATGGTTCGGCAAGGCGGCGAACGCACCGCGCAGCCTCTATATCCACGGCGAAGTGGGCCGCGGCAAGACCATGCTGATGGACCTGTTCTTCGAGACTGTGGAGGTCTCATCCAAACGGCGCATTCACTTCCACCCCTTCATGCAGGAGGTGCACCAGCGCCGCGCCAAAACCACCGCCGCCAATATCATCCAGGTGATTGCCCGCGAAATCTCTGCCGAAGCACGCCTTCTCTGCCTCGACGAAATGCAGGTGACGGACATTGCCGACGCGATGATCATCGGCCGCCTGTTCGAAGCCCTGCTTGCCAATGGCACGGTGATTGTCACCACCTCCAACCTGCCGCCAGACGGGCTTTACAAGGACGGCCTCAACCGCAACCTGTTTCTTCCCGCCATTGCCATGATGCAGGAGAAGTTCGACATTGTTTCGCTGGCAAGCGACAGGGACTACCGCCTGGGCCGCCTCAAGGGCCGGGATACCTTCATCACCCCGCTTGGCGCGGCAGCCACGGTTGCCCAGCAGCGCATCTGGCAGGATCTGACGGAAACCGAACGTGGCGAGCCGCTGGAAATTACTGTGCTGGGCCGCACCCTGCATGTTCCCGAGGCGGCGCATGGCTGTGCCCGCTTCACCTTCGCCGCGATGTGCGAAGCGCCGCTCGGCCCGGCCGACTTCCTCGCCATCGCCAACAATTTCCAGACTGTTTTCCTCACCGGAATTCCCGCCCTCAAAACCGCCCAGCGCGATGAAGCCAAGCGTTTCGTGCTGCTCATCGACACGCTTTACGACGCGCGACGCAGGCTGGTGGCAACCTCCGCGAAAGATGCGGGTGCCATATACCCAAAGGGCGACCGCAGGTTTGAGTTCGGCCGCACCACGTCTCGTCTCAGGGAAATGCAGTCCGCCTCCTGGTGGGGGCAGAAAATCGTCGAGACCTGAGTTCTGCGGATAGGCCGTTAGTAGTTCTTGAAGCATGCCGCCAAGGGGCCTAGAAAACAGCACCTTGTGCGGTGCAATAAAATCTCCTGAGAGAGTGAAGGGAAGCAAAATGGCACGGAAGAAGATTGCGTTGATCGGCGGCGGCATGATTGGTGGCACATTGGCCCACCTCGCGGCGCTGCGCGAACTCGGCGATATCGTGGTATTCGACATTGCAGAAGGCCTGCCGCAGGGCAAGGCGCTCGACCTTTCGCAATCCGGTCCGGTCGAAGGTTTTGATGCCAAAATGTCCGGCGCAAACGGCTATGAAGCAATCGCCGGCGCCGATGTCTGCATCGTCACCGCAGGCGTTCCGCGCAAACCCGGCATGAGCAGGGATGATCTCGTCGGCATCAATTTGAAGGTGATGAAATCGGTGGGTGAAGGCATCAAGGCCCATGCCCCCAATGCCTTCGTCATCTGCATCACCAACCCGCTCGATGTCATGGTCTGGGCCTTGCAGAAGTTTTCCGGCCTGCCGACCAACAAGCTGATCGGCATGGCGGGCGTACTGGACTCGGCCCGTTTCCAGCATTTCCTCGCGGAAGAATTCAAGGTCTCGGTGAAAGATGTCACCGCCTTCGTGCTCGGCGGCCACGGCGACACCATGGTGCCTCTCATCCGCTATTCCACGGTTGCCGGCATCCCAGTGCCTGACCTCATCAAAATGGGATGGTCGACGCAGGAAAAGATCGACAAGATCATCCAGCGCACCCGCGATGGCGGCGCCGAAATCGTCGGCCTGCTGAAGACCGGCTCGGCCTATTATGCGCCCGCCTCCTCGGCAATCGCCATGGCCGAAAGCTATCTCAAGGATTACAAGCGCGTGCTGCCCTGTGCGGCCCACCTCACCGGCCAGTATGGCGTCAAGGATACTTATGTCGGGGTGCCAGTGGTGATCGGCGAAAAGGGCGTGGAGCGCATCGTCGAAATCAACCTCAATGCCGACGAGAAGGCGGGCTTCCAGAAATCCGTCGATTCCGTCCATGGATTGATGGCTGCCGCAAAAACTTTGGCGCCGGAATTGACATAACCACTCTCCATGGCCGGGCCTGACCCGGCCACCCAGACTGGATGGTCGGCTCACGGCCGACCATGGAGAGAAAAAGGAAGGATGAGGCAAGCGACATGAACATCCACGAGTATCAGGCGAAAGAAGTTCTCCGCTCCTTTGGCGTGCCCACAGGCAAGGGTGAACCAGCCTTCACGGTTGATGAGGCGGTAGCTGCGGCACAGAAGCAGCCCGGCCCCGTGTGGGTTGTGAAAGCGCAAATCCACGCCGGTGGCCGTGGCAAGGGCGGCGGCGTCAAGGTAGTCAAATCCATTGATGACGTGAAAGCTGAAGCACAACGCATGCTGGGCATGAACCTTGTAACGCCCCAGACCGGCCCGATAGGCAAACTGGTTCAGCGTCTCTACATCGAAGAAGGCACGGTAATCGCCAAGGAGCTTTACCTCTCCTGCCTCGTTGACCGTGAAACCTCGAAGGTCGCCTTCATCGCATCCACCGAAGGCGGCATGAGCATCGAGGAAGTGGCGCATGATACGCCAGAGAAGATCCACACCATCCATGTTGATCCTGCCGCAGGCTACCAGCCCTATGTCGGCCGCCGCATCGCAGCCGCCCTCAAGCTGGAAGGCGATCTAGTCAAGCAATGCGTGAAGATGATGGGCAATATCTACAAGGCCTTCGTCGACAAGGACATGAGCTTGCTGGAAGTCAACCCGCTGGTCATCAGCAAGGACAACCAGCTCATCTGCCTCGATGCCAAGATGAATTTTGATTCCAACGCGCTCGACCGCCACCCGGACATCAAGTTGCTGCGTGACTTGACCGAAGAAGACCCAAAGGAAATCGAAGCCTCGAAATTCGACCTCTCTTATGTGGCGCTTGATGGTTCGATCGGCTGTATGGTGAACGGCGCAGGTTTGGCCATGGCGACCATGGACATCATCAAGCTTTATGGCATGGAGCCCGCCAACTTCCTTGACGTCGGCGGCGGCGCAACCAAGGAGAAGGTGGCCGCAGCCTTCAAGATCATCACCGCCGATCCGAAGGTGAAGGGCATTCTCGTCAATATCTTCGGCGGCATCATGAAGTGCGATGTGATCGCCGAGGGCGTCATCGCCGCAGTGAAGGAAGTGGGCCTGCAGGTTCCCCTCGTCGTCCGCCTCGAAGGCACCAATGTTGAACTTGGCAAGGAGATCATCTCCACGTCCGGCCTCAACGTCATCCCCGCCAACGACCTTGATGACGCCGCCAAGAAGATCGTCAAAGCCGTGAAGGAAGCAGCCTGATGTCAAACGCTCCCTCCCATGTCATTTCCAGGTTCGCCCCGAAGATCAGACGGAGACTGCCATGCGTCATTTGACATTACACGTATTTACACGTACACTAAGTGAAAATACGTGTAGGAGAGTTGCGTGACAAACATTACATTGGCCATGGACGACAAGTTGCTGAAGTCGGTCCGCGCCTTTGCCAAGCGCAAAGGAACGACCTTGAACGCCTTGGTGCGCGAAGAACTTTCCCAGTTGGTCCGGCAGGATGAGCAGCAGGAAGAAGCACGGCAAGGCCTTCTGAGGCTGATTGAAGAATCAACGGCCCGGATTGGGCCGAACTTCAAGTTCAATCGAGAGGAAATCTATGAGAGCCCGATGCTTTCTGGACACAAACATCCTGATCTACGCCGCAGCAGGAAAAAGGGATGAACTTCAGAAGCATCTGCGTTCAGTCGAGATTATCCGTAACAATGATGTGGTTCTCTCCACGCAGGTTGTCGGCGAGTTTCTTCATGTATCACGCAAGAAATTCCTGAAGGTGATGGGCGTGGCGCAAATCAACAGTTGGGCCGACCAGCTTTTGAAGTTTCGGAGCACCGATATCGACCAGGCCATGATTAGGGCATCTCTATTTGTGGCTGAACGCTACCAGATTTCATTTTGGGACGCCGCATTGGTTGCAGCCGCTGAGCGACTAGACGCAAAAACACTATTTACTGAAGACCTGAGCCACGGGCAGAAATACGGCTCAGTCACCGCCATAAATCCGTTCAAGGGAATTGCCGCATGAAACTCAATGACGCTGCCACGAAGATCGTCAAAGCCGTGAAGGAAGCGGCTTAGTGGAAACGCCCATAACCAGTCTTGTCATCTACTGGTTGCCATTGATCGTGCTTGGCGGTCTGTGGCTGCTGTTCGTCAGGCACTTGCGCAAAGGCCCAAAATACATCCGTGACATCAACGAAAACTTCCGCAAGCAGAACAACGAAATCATCAATCTGCTGCGCGACATCAAAACCAGCTTGGAGAACAGGAAGCCATAATGTCCATTCTCGCCAACGACCTCGATGACGCCGCCAAGAAGATCGTCAAGGCCGTGAAGGAAGCGCTTTGATGTCAAATGCTCCCTCCCATGTCATTGCCGGGCTTGTCCCGGCAACCCATGGTGACGCTGCTCTATGGGTCGCCGGAATGAATCCGGCGATGACACTACTTGATCAATCTGTTTTGACCCAAGAGGCGCACTAGAAATGTCCATTCTCGTATCAAAAAAGACCAAGGTCATCTGCCAGGGCATTACCGGCAACAATGGCACCTTCCACACCGAGCAGGCGATTGCTTATGGCACGCAGATGGTGGCGGGCGTCACACCCGGCAAGGGCGGCACCCAGCACATTGGCCTGCCCGTCTATGACACGGTAGCGGAAGCGCGTGAGCGCACGGGCGCTGATGCCTCCGTCATCTATGTGCCGCCGCCATTCGCGGCTGATGCCATTCTCGAAGCCATCGATGCGGAAATCCCCCTCATCATCACCATCACAGAGGGCATTCCGGTGCTCGACATGGTGAAGGTGAAGCGGGCGCTTTCTGGCTCCAAATCCCGCCTCATCGGGCCAAATTGCCCGGGCGTACTCACCCCCGGTGAATGCAAGATCGGCATCATGCCCGGCAACATCTTCAAGAAGGGCTCGGTCGGTATTGTCTCGCGCTCGGGAACGCTTACCTATGAGGCCGTGTTCCAGACAACCCAGGAAGGCCTTGGCCAGACCACCGCCGTCGGCATTGGTGGTGACCCGGTGAAAGGCACCGAATTCATCGACATGCTGGAGATGTTCCTCGCTGATCCCAAGACCCAGTCGATCATCATGATCGGCGAAATCGGCGGTTCGGCAGAGGAGGACGCGGCCGAATTCATCCGCAAGAACAAGGTGAAAAAGCCCATGGCGGGCTTCATCGCAGGCCGCACCGCTCCTCCCGGGCGGCGCATGGGCCATGCGGGCGCCATCATCTCCGGCGGCAAGGGTGGCGCTGAATCCAAGATCGAAGCCATGAAGCGGGCCGGCATCGCTGTCGCAGATTCGCCAGCTTTGCTGGGTAAGACCTTGCTAAAGAAGCTGAAACGCAAATAAGAACGGCGTAAGGTTTCCTCTCTAACTCACCGGGCAGGACAGAATTACCAGCCCATGGATTGGCGGCAATGAACAAGACAGATCTCGTAACGGCCTTTGAGCAAACTTCGTTCCTCTATGGCGGCAACGCCCAGTTCATTGAAAACCTGTACGCCAAGTACCAGCAAGACCCCGCCTCCGTGGACCCTCACTGGAGGCAGTTTTTTGCAGGGTTGGCGCAGGACCGACGTAAAGGTTGGCGGCCCTTCCTGGGCGCGCAAGGATTGGCCCCGCATACCGACTGACGAGCTTACCTCGGCGCTCGATGGCAATTGGCCGGTTGTCGCCGAAAAGGTGATTGGCGCCAAGCTTGAAGCCAAATCCGCTGCAGCGCCAGCTGCCCCTGCAGCAGCGCCAGCGCAGAATGTCGCCGATGTGCGCAAGGCGACGATGGATTCGGTGCGCGCGCTGATGATGATCCGCGCCTACCGCATGCGCGGCCATCTTGCCGCCAATCTTGATCCGCTCGGCATCACCGAGGTTATCCCGCAGCCGGAGCTTGAGCCCGCCTCCTACGGCTTCACCGAAGCCGACATGGACCGGCCCATCTTCCTCGACAATGTGCTGGGGCTTGAAACTGCCACCATCCGCCAGATCGTCGACATCCTGCAGCGCACCTACTGCCACACGCTCGGCGTCGAGTTCATGCATATCTCCGACCCGGAGCAGAAGTCCTGGCTGCAGCAACGCATCGAGGGCGAAAACAAGGAGATCAACTTCACCGCCGAAGGCAAGAAGGCCATCCTCAACAAGCTGATCGAGACCGAAGGCTTCGAGAACTTCCTCAACGTCAAATACACCGGCACCAAGCGCTTCGGCCTCGACGGCAGCGAAAGCATGGTTCCGGCGCTGGAGCAGATCATCAAGCGCGGCGGCAGCCTCGGCGTGCGCGATATCGTTTTCGGCATGGCGCATCGTGGCCGCCTCAATGTTCTGGCCAATGTCATGGAGAAGCCCTTTTCGGCCATCTTCCACGAATTCAAGGGCGGCTCATCCACGCCGGACGAGGTCGAAGGTTCGGGCGATGTGAAGTATCACTTGGGTTCTTCCTCCGACCGTTCGTTCGACGGCAACGCGGTTCACCTCTCGCTCACCGCCAATCCCTCGCATCTCGAGATCGTCGATCCCGTCGTGCTCGGCAAGGCGCGCGCCAAGCAGGACCAGTTGGGCGACAAGGAGCGCACTTCGGTTCTGCCGCTTCTGATCCATGGCGATGCTGCCTTTGCGGGCCAAGGCGTGGTGGCGGAATGCTTCGGACTTTCCGGCCTGCGCGGCCACCGCTGCGGCGGCTCCATCCACTTCATCGTCAACAACCAGATCGGCTTCACCACCAATCCCAATTTCTCGCGCTCCTCGCCTTATCCCGTCAGACGTCGCCAAGATGATCGAGGCGCCGATCTTCCATGCCAATGGCGATGATCCGGAAGCTGTCGTGTTCGCCGCCAAGATCGCCACCGAGTTCCGCCAGAAATTCAAGAAGCCTGTCGTCATCGACATGTTCTGCTATCGCCGCTTCGGCCACAACGAAACCGATGAGCCCTTCTTCACCCAGCCGCTCATGTACAAGGCCATCTCCGGCCATGCCACGACCGTCGCCATCTACGGCAAGCGCCTGATTGAAGAAGGCGTCATCAGCGAGGCCGAGTTCGATGCCATGAAGGCCGCCTACCGCAAGCGGCTGGATGAGGATTTCTCGGCGGCTGAAAACTACAAGGCCAACAAGGCTGACTGGCTGGATGGCCGCTGGGCCGGCTTCAAGTCCGCCAAGGACCAGGACGATGCCCGCCGCGGCCTGACCGGCATTGATCTCGCCAAGCTGAAGGAAATGGGCCTCCGCGCCACCAAGGTGCCGAAGACCTTCAACCTGCACAAGACGCTGGCCCGCGTGCTCGAAGCCCGCCGCAAGACGATTGAAGAAGGCGTGGGGCTCGACTGGGCCATGGCTGAACAGCTGGCCTTCGCCTCGCTCATGGATGAAGGCTTCAAGATCCGCCTTTCGGGCCAGGACGTGCAGCGCGGCACCTTCTCGCAACGCCACCTCGTGCTCAGCGACCAGGTGACCGGCAAGCAGTACACGCCGCTCAACCACATGGTGAAGGAGCAGAAGGTAAGGCTTGAAGCCATCAACTCCATGCTCTCGGAAGAGGCGGTGCTTGGCTTTGAATACGGTTACTCGCTGGCGGAGCCCAACTGCCTCACTGTCTGGGAAGCGCAGTTCGGCGATTTCGCCAACGGCGCGCAGGTGGTGTTCGACCAGTTTATCTGTTCTGGCGAACGCAAATGGCTGCGCATGTCGGGCCTCGTCTGCCTGTTGCCGCACGGCTATGAGGGCCAGGGGCCGGAACATTCCTCGGCGCGTCTTGAGCGCTTCCTGCAGCTCTGCGCCGAAGACAACATGCAGGTCGCCAATTGCACGACGCCTGCCAACTACTTCCACATTCTCCGGCGTCAGCTGAAGCGCGATATCCGCAAGCCGCTGATCCTGATGACGCCGAAGTCCCTGCTGCGCAACAAGCGGGCCACGTCGAGACTCGCTGAAATGGGGCCGGAGTCCACCTTCCACCGGCTGCTGTGGGATGATGCGCAACTGCTGCCGGACCAGCCGATCAAGCTGGTGCCGGATGAAAAAATCCGCCGCGTCGTGCTCTGCTCCGGCAAGGTTTACTTCGATCTCTACGAGGAGCGCGAGAAGCGCGGCATCAACGATGTCTATATCCTGCGCATCGAGCAGCTTTACCCATGGCCGCACAAGGTGCTGATCTCCGAGCTTTCGCGCTTCAAGCAGGCAGAAATTGTCTGGTGCCAGGAAGAGCCGATGAACATGGGAGCCTGGACCTTCGCGCAGCAGAACATCGAGCGTGCGCTTGAGTTTGCGGGTTCCAGCAACACCAGGCCGCGCTATGCGGGCCGTCATGCCTCGGCCTCGACGGCAACCGGTCTGATGAGCCGCCATCTGCGCGAGCTCAAGGAATTCTTGGAACAGGCACTGGGTTGATAGGGAATAGGACAACACAATGACGATGGAAATTCGCGTGCCGGCCTTGGGTGAATCAGTCACCGAGGCAACTGTCGCCAAGTGGTTCAAGAAGCCGGGTGACGCGGTGAAGATGGATGAGCCGCTGCTCGAGCTGGAGACTGACAAGGTCTCCGTCGAAGTTCCCTCGCCCGCCGCCGGCAAGCTTGCTTCCGTCGCGGTTGAGGCTGGCGCAACGGTCAATGTCGGCGCCATTCTTGGTGCAGTTGAAGAAGGCGCTGCCGGTGCGCCCGCCAAAGCGGCAGCCGCGCCAAGCAAGGCAGAAGTTAAGAAAGCGGAAGCAGAGCTGCCGCCTGCGGGTCCCTCCCCGATCAAGCCTGCCAGTGAAGGCCCGCCTGTTTCTCCTGCTGTTCGCAAACTGACAGCCGACAACAACATTGAACCAACAAGCATCCCCGGCACCGGACGCGATGGCCGCGTCACCAAGGGTGACGTGCTGGACAATTTGGCAGCCCCATGCGCCTGCGCCAGTCGCGGTCAAGGCCCCTGCCCCACGCCTGCGCCTGCTGGCGCCGAAGAGCGCGTGAAGATGTCGAGGCTGCGCCTCACCATTGCGCGCCGCCTCAAGGATGCGCAGAACGTCGCCGCCATGCTCACCACCTTCAACGAGGTGGACATGACCGCCGTGATGGCGATGCGCAATCAGTACAAGGACATTTTCGAGAAGAAGCATGGCGTCAAGCTGGGCTTCATGGGCTTCTTCGTGCGCGCCGTGGTGCAGGCGCTGCGCGATGTTCCCGCCGTCAACGCCGAGATTGATGGCGAGGACATCGTCTACAAGAACTACTATCACATCGGCGTCGCCGTCGGCACCGACAAGGGCCTCGTGGTTCCCGTGGTGCGCGATGCCGACCGGCTGTCGCTCTCCGGCGTCGAAAAGTCGATTGGCGACTATGGCAAGAAGGCGCGCGACGGCCAGTTGCAGATTGCCGACATGCAGGGCGGCACCTTCACCATCTCCAACGGCGGCGTCTATGGCTCACTGATGTCGACGCCCATTCTCAACGCGCCGCAATCCGGCATTCTCGGCATGCACAAGATCCAGGAACGCCCGATGGCCGTGAATGGCCAGGTGGTGATCCGCCCGATGATGTATCTGGCGCTCTCCTACGATCACCGCATCGTTGACGGCAAGGAAGCCGTCACCTTCCTCGTCCGCGTCAAGGAAGGCCTCGAAGACCCGCAGCGCGGCCTGTTGGATTTGTAAGCTGGGGATGCACTCAGATCCGTCAAGCAAGCTTGGTCCAGTTCTGTACTGCTGTTTCAATTGAAGTGGGGCAGCGGAGACCTCGGACTAATGAGTGCGGCATGACGAACATCGTTGGATGGCTGTATGCACTTGGCAGATGTAGCACCATGAGATTTTCTTCCATTTCTTCTCATCTGGCTGAAGGCTGGCCGGCCTCCAGCAATCTACATGGAATACATAATCCATGTGGAGGCGGCGTTGGCAATTGCCTCCTGCTCTGGCATGACGTGATCTGGTGAGAAAATGCATCTGTGAATAACTAGCGTTGCCATCGTCACCGGCGGATCCGCGGCATTGGCCGCGAGGTATGCCTGTTGCTGGCCAAGGCGGGACACAGCATCATCGTCAATTACCATACCAATTCCGATGCCGCGCATGAAGTGGTGGCAGCCATCACTGAAGCCGGCGGCAAGGCGCTGAGCGTCAAGGCCGATGTGGCGAAGGAAGCCGACATCATCCGCCTGTTCAAGGCAGCTGACGATGTTGGCCCGCTTGCCCTGCTCATCAACAATGCTGGCGTTGTCGACCTGCCGCAACGCATCGATGAAATGTCCGCCGAACGGCTGACGCGCATGATGAACATCAATGTCGTGGGCTCCATCCTCTGCGCCAAGGAAGCGGTGCGCCGCATGTCCTCCGCCCATGGCGGGCAGGGGCGGCGTCATCGTCAACCTGTCATCTGCGGCAGCGCTGCTTGGCAGCCCCGGCGAATATGTTGACTATGCCGCCAGCAAAGGCGCCATCGACACCTTCACCATCGGCCTCGCCAAGGAGGTGGCGACCGAAGGCATACGCGTCGTCGCCGTGCGCCCCGGCCTCATTGATACCGAAATTCATGCCTCCGGCGGCCAGCCCGACCGCGCCAACCGCCTGCGTGAAATGATCCCGGTCAAGCGCGTCGGCACGGCGCGCGAAGTGGCCGAAGCAATCGTCTTTCTCGCCAGCCCGCAGGCTTCCTATATTACCGGCAGCATACTCAATGTTTCGGGCGGCCGCGCCTGAGCCTCCAAGCAAGGACAACGATAATGGCAGACGCATTCGACCTCATCGTCATCGGCACCGGCCCCGGCGGCTATGTCTGCGCCATCAGGGCCGCCCAGCTTGGCCTCAAGGTGGCGGTAGTCGAAAAGCGCGAGACGCATGGCGGCACCTGCCTCAATGTCGGCTGCATTCCCTCCAAGGCGCTGCTGCATGCGAGCGAACTTTACCATGAGTCGAAGCACTCCTTCGCCAAGATGGGCATCATCGCGGAAACGAAGATCGACCTCGCCAGGATGATGGTCTTCAAGCAGGAGGCGATCGACGGCAACACCAAGGGCATCGACTTCCTGCTCAAGAAGAACAAGGTGACGGTGATCCGCGGCGAAGGCAAAATTCTCTCTGCCGGCAAGGTCGAGGTTGCAGGCACGGCGCATGAAGCGCGCGCCATCGTCATCGCCACCGGTTCGGATGTCGCAAAGCTTAGAGGCATCGACATCGACGAAAAGCAGATCGTCTCCTCCACCGGAGCGCTCACGCTGGAGAAGGTGCCGGCGAAACTTGCCGTCGTCGGCGCTGGCGTCATCGGCCTTGAACTCGGTTCGGTGTTCGCACGGCTCGGCTCAACCGTCACCGTCATTGAATTTCTTGACCGCATTCTCCCCGGCATGGATGGCGAGATCGCCAAGAACTTCCAGCGCGTGCTGCAGAAACAGGGCTTTGCCTTCAAACTTGGCGCCAAGGTGACAGCGGCCACCAAAACCAAATCCGGCGTGGCACTCACGGTCGAGCCTGCGGCAGGCGGTGCTGCAGAAACAGTTGAGGCCGATGTCGTGCTCGTAGCCATCGGCCGTACGCCCTACACCGAGGGGCTGGGTTGCGAGACGGCAGGCATCACGCGCGATGCAAAAGGCAGGATCGAGGTTAACGATCACTTTCAAACCAGCGTTAGCGGAATCTATGCGATCGGCGATGTCATCCGTGGCCCCATGCTGGCGCACAAGGCGGAAGATGAAGGCATTGCAGTTGCGGAAATTCTCGCAGGCCAGGCAGGCCATGTGAACTATGATGTCATCCCCGGCGTTGTTTACACTTCTCCGGAAGTGGCTTCCGTCGGCAAGACCGAAGATGAACTCAAGGCCGCCGGAATTGCTTACACTATGGGTAAATTTCCGTTTCTTGCCAATGGCCGCGCCAAGGCTAATCAGACCACGGAAGGTTTCGTTAAGGTCCTCGCTGATGCGAAGTCAGACCGCGTGCTGGGGGTTCACATCTTCGGCGCGCAAGCAGGCGAGATTATCCACGAAGCCGCTGTTTTGATGGAGTTTGGCGGCTCGGCTGAGGATTTGGCCCGCACTTGCCATGCCCACCCAACTCTTTCGGAGGCAGTCAAGGAAGCCGCAATGGCGGTTGCAAATCGCGCCATCCACGCCTGATACGTGCGAAATTTCCGGGTAAATCCAATTCAATTCTAACTGATCCATTTAGCGAATTGTAAAATTTCTGGGCCATAGTCGAACCAATAACAGGGCGGTTGGTTTTACAAATGGCGACTGAGGAAAAGCACCTCGATATTCTGGTTCTGGATGATGACGTGGATCTCCTGACCACGACAGCTGAATTGCTGGCGGACGTAGGTTACCGCGTCAAGGGATTCTCCGATCCGGAATCGGCGCTCGAATATGCGATTGATCAGACCTTCTCGGTCGGACTTTTTGACTTCCGCCTCGGCAGCCTTAAAAATGGCCTCGACGTTGTCGAAACCATGCAGGCGCTGGGCTCCAAAGCCGTCTTCGTGCTGATCACAGCTGATGCGGAACATTCAACCCAGGTGCGCGCCGCCAATCTCAAGCTGCATGAACTGCTGCGCAAGCCGGTTGCGCCTGAAAAGCTCATTGAAGCTGTTGAACGCGCCATGACCCAGGCAACTCAGCTCGCCGCCGCCTGATCAGCCGGTCACGTCCCTGTCGAAGGGCGCGGATTGCTGCCATCGAAATAGCGTGAATAGCGGAACGGCGTTGGATCAACGCATGGCGTTTCTCCCGTCATCAATTGCGCTGCGAGCAATCCAGCGCCCGGACCTAGCCCAAAGCCATGGCCCGAAAAGCCGGAGGCAAGATAGAGCCCTTTGTGTTGCGGCAACGCGCTGATCACCGGCACCACATCAGGCGTTGTGTCGATGAAGCCAGCCCAGCTTTCGGCAATCGTCATTTTCTCAAACACCGGGTAGTGCTTTTTCAAATCTTGCGCTGCGTCTGCAAGAATTGATGGAACAGGTGCTGGATCAAGAATGCGCACCTGCTCGAAAGGCGTCACCTCGTCCAGCTGCCAACGGCGCTTCAGCTTCGCCTCATCGACAAAGCGCTGGCCTATGCGCAGTTTGATGCCGCGCCAATCGAGCGCCAGCAGCGGCATGAACTGGAAGAACAGGCGAAAGCTGTCCGGCATGATGTCGGCAACCGAGAAATGATTATGCGTCACTGTATATCCGCCATCCAGCCGCTTGCGGAAAGCAAAGCGGCTGCCGGAGCAAGTGATCTCGGCGCCAGTATCAATGGAGTCAGTCCGCATGACGGAACCAAGAACCGTGAGTTGCGGGAATGCGATGTCCATGTTGTGCAGGAAGCGGCGCGACCACGCGCCACCCGCAACCAGCACCTGGCTGCAAGCAATGGCGCCATGCTCTGTCACAACGCCAGAGACGCGGCCTGCCGCAAGCTCGATGCCGCGCACCGCGCAGTTCTGAACAACATGGCCACCCAACTTGCTGACTTGCCGCGCCATTGCCGGAACCGCGATGAAGGGTTCGGCGCGTCCATCTTCCGATGTGTAAAGTGCGCCTTTCCAGCGCTTTGCTCCGCCCGGCTGCAACCGGTCAATCTCTTCCGGCCCGATGAGCTTGGTCACCAGCTTGTTGAGGCACCGCCGTGTTGCGATGCCAGCCTTCATGCTGCGGCAAGCTTCTTCTCCGTCTCGGCGAGGTACATGATGCCGCACTGCCGATAACCCGTTTCGGCGCCAAGCCGCGCATTCATGCCGCGCCACAGCCGCAGCGATTCCAACACTAGCGGCACCTCGCGCGGGTCGCGCCCCATCTGCCGGCACCAGCCCCAGTTGCGCGATGATTGCTCGCCCGCAATCACGCCTTTTTCAATGAGCGCAACCGAGATGCCGCGTTCGGCAAGCTCGAGTGCGGTGGCAACGCCAATGATGCCGCCGCCAATGATGCAGACATCAACACGGGGCGGAAGAATATTGGGAGTGGATACCGGATCAATCGGAATCATTGTGCGCTTATAGACCAAGGCCTATCTGCCGGAAAATGCCCGTTCATACTGCTCAAGCAGATGCCGCCGATCCACCTCGGTATAGACCTGGGTGGTGGAAAGGCTGGCATGGCCGAGCAATTCCTGGATGACGCGAAGATCAGCCCCGCTGCCCAGCAAGTGCGTGGCGAAGGAATGCCGCAGCGCATGCGGCGTTGCCGTATCAGGCAGGCCCAGTGCGCCACGCAGCCGCTCAATCAGAAGCTGGATGATGCGGGGGCTGAGCGGACCGCCCTTCTCGCCCCGGAACAGCGGTTCATCCGCTGGCAACGCCAGCGGACAGGCCGAGCGATAAATGCTCATCGCTTCCCGCGCCAAAGGCAGCACCGGAACAATGCGTTCCTTGCCGCCCTTGCCCTTGATGCGCAGCGGATCATCCTCCGCCTGCCGTGGCGTCAATGACAGCGCTTCCGATATGCGCAATCCGCAGCCATAGAGCAGGATCAAAATGGCGCGGTCGCGTGCCCCAACCCATGGCGGCTTGCCTTCGGCAAGGCTGCTTGCCTCGGACACCACCCGGCCTGCCGCCTCGATGCTCAGCGGCTTGGGCAGCGAATGCGGCAGCTTGGGAGAGCGCACGGCGGAAAGTCCGGCATTCTTGAAATGCCCTTCGCGCTCGGCGAAGGCGAAGAATGAACGAATGGCGGAAAGCTGGCGTGCCAGCGTCCTGCTCTCAACGCCTTCCTTGCGGCGGCTTGCCATGAAGCTGCGGAAGTCGGAAGCCGTCAGTGACTGCAAGTCCGCCACACTTGCTGGCCCTTCCAGAAAGCCTGACAGGAACTGGCCGAACTGGCGGAGATCACGCCCATAGGCTTCCAGCGTCTTGGCCGCCATGCGCCGCCCGGACTTGAGCGAAGCAAGCCAGCCCAGCGCAATGTGCGCCGCATCTTCAGCCAGGTTGAATTGCAAACCTTCCATGCGGCTGAGCCTTGCTCCCTTGCCATTGACGATGCGTTAACAGTGCAGGTTTCGCCACAAAGCTCGCTCTGCCCGCGTGGCACCATGGCCAAGGCCCAATGGATTTCAGCGATGCTCCGTGTTCAGCGGAACCTTGCGCTCGCGGGGTGGACTACAATTGTGGAGAATGCCCGTTTATGGCATTTTGAGCGTACGCTGTCAAGGATAAAATTCCTCTATTTTGCAACAACCGGCATTCCGTAGTGCTCTACCACCGGAAACGGATCATAGAACGGATGCAGCAACGCTGACCAACGCTTGTAGTTGTCGGAACTGCGGAAGTTCACGGTGTGCGCTTCCAGCGTCTGCCATTCCACCCGCAGAAGATAACGCCCCGCCTTCTCGATGCAGGGCCGCACCTCCATGGCGATGAAGCCCGGCGTTGCCGCCATCAGCGGCACGGCTTCGGCCAATGCCGCCTCGTACGCAGCCGCTCTTGCGGGCGCTACATCAAGTATGGCGTGTTCGATGATCAAATGCTCTGCCCAGTCTTCTTCCAGTCGGCAAGGAACTGCTCGATGCCCTTGTCGGTGAGCGGGTGCTTGGCCAGCGCCTTGAGCACCGAGGCGGGAGCGGTCACCACATCGGCGCCGATGAGCGCTGCCTGCTTCACATGGTTGGCTGAGCGCACTGATGCCACCAGCACTTCCGTGTCGAAGTCATAGTTGTCATAGATCTGGCGAATGTCGGAAATGAGTTCCATGCCGTCGAGATGAATGTCATCAAGCCGCCCGACGAAGGGCGAGATGAATGTGGCCCCCGCCTTGGCGGCCAGCAGCGCCTGGTTGGCGGAAAAGCACAGCGTGACATTCACCATCGAGCCATCGCCCGTCAGCGCCTTGCAGGCCTTGAGGCCGTCTAACGTCAGCGGCACCTTGACCGCAACATTCTTGGCGATCTTGCGCAGCTCGTTGCCCTCGCGGATCATGCCGGCGGCATCAAGCGCCGTCACTTCCGCACTTACCGGCCCGGAAACGACCTTGCAGATTTCGGCGATCACTTCCTTGAACTGGCGGCCGGACTTGGCGACGAGGGAGGGATTGGTCGTCACCCCATCAAGCAAACCCGTGTCTGCAAGATCCTTGATCTCGGCAATGTCGGCAGTGTCAACGAAGAATTTCATGGTGCTATCCTTTCAACAAGTCATCTCTGATGCGTTCCGCCAAAGTTTCTACGGCGCGCGTGTCACGGTCCTTGCCATCATACGCCGAAACCGGCCGGATGAAACGCAGTGAATTGGTGCAGAACAGCCCTTCCGCCACTGCGAGCTCCTGAACTGCAACGGCGCGTTCTTCCGTTGCTATGCGCTTTGCCTTCGTCTTCTCGATCACCAGTTGGCGCATGATGCCGGGAAGAATGCCCTGGTCAAGCGACGGTGTAACGAGCGTTCCGCCAACCAGCAGAAAGATGTTGCCGGTAGAGACGGAGGCTACATTGCCAGCCGTGTTTAGCATCAGCGCCTCGTCGGCGGTGGCGCGCACTTCGCGCGCAGCGGCGATGGCATCAATGTAGGACAATGTCTTGAGGCGTGAGGACGGCGCATGTTCGTTGCGGCGGACGCCGCAGGTGGCAAGCCTGCAAGGCCAGAACCTGTTGGTGGCATCGAAGCCATCGAGCGTTACGATCAACGTGGGTTCGGTGCCCTTGGCGGCAAGGCCGCGTGCCGCAACGCCGCGTGTGAGCGTGATGCGCAGCACCTCCATCGGCTCGGTGCTGCAGGAAAGTACGGAAGAAATCGCCGCGCGCACTTCATCTTCTGCAAAGGCAATGCCAAGCTCAAGCGCCGCATCGGTCATCCGCATCAGGTGGCGGTCAAGCCACTGCGCCTTGCCTACCAGCACGGCGATGGTTTCAAACACGCCGTCACCCAGCGTCAACCCGCGGTCATGCGCGTCAAGCGTGATGGATCCGCTGACCAGTTTGCCCGCATGCCAGACCACCTTCATGCCGCCACCTTCAGGAAATTACCCAGCATCGCATGCCCATGCTCGGTAAGGATTGACTCCGGGTGGAATTGCACCCCGAAGGTTGGGTGTGCGCGGTGCTGCAGTCCCATGATCTCGCCATGCTCGCTCCGCGCCGTCACCTCAAGCTCGCTCGCCTTGTCTTCATCCGTCACGATCAATGAATGATAGCGTGCGGCCAGAAAGCGATTGGGCAGGCCCTCAAACACGCCGCGCCCCTGGTGGATGATCTCGCTCGCTTCGCCATGCAGCGGTCGCTTGGCGCGCGTCACCGTGCCGCCGAACACTTGTCCGATCGCCTGATGGCCAAGGCAAACGCCGAGGATGGGCAGCTTGCCGGAATACTTTTTGATGACATCCATCGAGCGGCCTGCCTCATGCGGCGTGCAGGGACCCGGAGAAATGATGATCGCTCTGGCCTCGATCCTTGCCACATCAACCTCGTCATTGCGCACAACGCTCACCTGTTCACCAAGTTCTTCGACATAGCGGGCGATGTTGTAGACGAAGCTGTCATAGTTATCGATGATGAGGATCATGGCGCGAAAGCTTCCATGATGCGCTTCACCTTGACCAGCGTTTCTTCATATTCGGCGGCAGGCTCCGACCGCGCGGTGATGCCGCCGCCGCCAGAGACGCGCGCCACGCCGCCTGCAAACATGGCGGTGCGGATGGCGATGTTGAGGTCGACCAGACCGTTGAAGCCGAAATAGCCGATGGAGCCGCAGTAGATGCCGCGTCCCTGCGCCTTCAATCTCGGCGATAACTTCCATCGCCCGCACTTTTGGCGCTCCAGTGATGGAACCGCCGGGGAAGGTTGCGGCGAGCAGATTGCGCCGCATCAACGCCGTCGCGCAAATGGCCCTGAACCACGGAGGTGAGATGATGCACCGAGGCATAGGTCTCCAGCCCGCACAGCACCGGCACCTGCACGCTGCCGGGCTTGCACACGCGGGACAGGTCGTTGCGCAGCAGGTCGACGATCATCACATTCTCGGCCCTGTCCTTGCGGCTGGCCATGAGCTCGGCAACCAGCGCCGCATCGCGTGAGGCATCGCTGTCGCGCCGCTGCGTGCCCTTGATCGGGCGTGCTTCCACCTCGCCACCCTTGAGGCTGAACAGCCGTTCCGGCGATGACGAAGCGATCTGCACATCGCCATAATCAAGGAAGGCCGCGAAGGTGGCGGGATTGGCGCTGCGCAAGCGGCTGTAGAACGAGAGTGGGTCAAAATCCTGCGGGATTGTGGCACTGAAGCACTGCGAGATGTTGGCCTGGAAAATGTCACCGGCGAGAATGTACTCGCGCGTTTTGGCGACGGCCTGCTCATACGCCTGCACGCGTGAAATTGGAGCGCCAACCCTCGATGACGGAGGAGCCGATGGGTGTTGCTGGCTTCTCGATCAGGAGTTCAAGCTGATCGGCCGCAGCAGCTTCACCCGCATTCATGATCCATGCTCGCTCTTGCAGATGGTCGAAGGCAATGCCGGTATCGAATCGGTGCAGCATCAATTCGGGAGCAAGTGCGGTGAAATCTGGAATGCGCGCCTTGGGCTCCAGCCTGCGGCCAAAGTCATAGGAGATGTAGCCTGCCATGCCGCCCTGGAAAGGTGGCAGGCCTGCCGCCGTCGGCCTCGCATTGTCGCGCAGCAGCCGTCCAAGAATGGAAAGCGCGGCTTCATCCGTCTTCACATCATCGACAAAGGTTTCCCCGCCCACGACCTTGAGCGTTGAAGACGGATTGCAGGCCAGAAACGAATAGCGCCCCAGCCTTTCCTGCCGCAATGAACTTTCAAACAAGGTGAGGTGCGCCTGCCCGCGCAGCCGCCGCGCCAGCTGCACAGGCTCGCGGTAGACGATCTCCCGCACTTCAATGGCGGCAGGCTGTGAAACGGCCCTGTTCATGGCGCGCTGATATAAGGCTGGAAGCGCATGCCGTCCAAGATTATCTGTGGGACAATGACTGCCGATTCCCCACGTTTTGTCGACGTGCTGCTGCCGCTGGCGCTTGAAGGGGCCTACAGCTATGAGGTGCCAGCCGGCATGCAGGTGGAGCCGGGCTCCTACGTGGCCGTGCCGCTCGGCCCCCGCGCAGGTGATTGGCGTCGTCTGGTCGCTGCGTGAAACGCCGCCTGAGACCACGAAACTCCGCGCCATCCTCCAGGTTTTCGACATGCCGCCGATGCAGGCCATCCATCGCAAGTTTGTCGATTGGCTGTCGGACTACTATGTGGAGCCCAAGGGCAATGTGCTGCGCATGGTGCTGCGTGCGCCTTCCGCCTTCGAGCCGCCGCGCGAACTGGTGGCCTACCGCGTTACCGGGTCAAAGCCACAGCGCATGACGCCGCAACGCGCCCGCGTGCTGGAAGTGGCGGGTGAAGGTTTCGCCATGCGGGCCGCAGAACTGGCGGAGGCCGCAGGCGTCACCACCGCTGTGATCAAGGCTCTGGCGAAAGATGGCGCGCTGGAAGCCGTCGCCCTGCCGCCGTTCAAGAAATTCGTGCAGCCTGCCCTCAATGCCGATGGCTATGCGCTCTCCCTCCAGCAGAAGGAAGCTGCGCAGAAACTCCGCGCCCTTGTGGCGGCCCGCGCCCACAAGGTGGCGCTGCTGGATGGCGTCACCGGTTCCGGCAAGACGGAAGTTTATTTCGAAGCCATGGCCGCAAGCCTTGCCGCCGGTCACCAGGTGTTGCTGCTGCTGCCAGAAATTGCTTTGACGCAAGGTTTCATCACCCGCGTTGAACGCCGCTTTCAGTGTGAGCCCGCCCGCTGGCATTCCGACATGCGGCCGAGGGAGCGTGAGCGTGTTTGGCGCGGCGTGGCGGAAGGGGAGGCGAAGATCGTCGTCGGCGCACGCTCGGCCCTGTTCCTGCCATGGAAGAAGCTCGGCCTCATCATCGTCGATGAGGAGCATGAAAGCGCCTACAAGCAGGATGAAGGCGTGCCCTACCATGCGCGCGACATGGCCGTGCTCTATGGCGCGATTGGAAAGTTCCCCGTCATCCTGTCATCCGCCACGCCTTCGCTCGAGTCGCTGGTCAATGCTGACCGTGGCCGCTACCAGCATCTCACCCTTACCCATCGCCATGGCCAGCGCGAGTTGCCGGACATCAAGCTGCTCGACATGCGCAAGACGGAGATGGAGAGCGGCGCCTGGCTTTCCGCGCCCATGCAGCGCGAGGTGGAGCAGACATTGGCGGCCGGCCAGCAGGCGCTGCTGTTCCTCAACCGGCGGGGCTATGCGCCGCTCACTCTCTGCCGCGCCTGCGGCCACCGGCTGGAATGCCCGCAATGCAGCGCCTCGCTGGTGGAGCACCGCTTCCGCCGCCAGCTCATGTGCCATCATTGCGGCCACCAGCAGCAGATGCCGAAGCAATGCCCGGAATGCGGCGAGGAAGGCAAGCTCGTGCCCTGCGGCCCCGGCATTGAACGGCTGGCGGAAGAAGCCACGCGCCGCTTTCCCGAAGCGCGCATCGCCATTCTCTCCAGCGATCTTGCGCGCGGCGCACATCTGCAGGATGTGCTGCGCGAGGTGGAGGATGGCACGTATAACCTCGTCATCGGCACGCAGCTGGTGGCCAAGGGCCATCACTTTCCGCATCTCACTTTCGTGGGCGTCGTTGATGCCGACCTCGCCCTTGAATCATCCGATCCGCGCGGCGGCGAACGCACCTGGGCTTTGATGGCGCAGGTCGCAGGCCGTGCCGGCCGTGGCGATGCACCCGGCCGCGCCCTTGTTCAAACCCACATGCCGGAACATCCGCTGATGCAGGCGCTGAGCAAGGGCGACCGTGAGGGTTACCTTTCGCAGGAAAAGCTCATCCGCGAACATGCCAGCCTGCCGCCTTACACGCAGTTGGCGGCCATCATCGTTTCCGGAACCGATGCCGGCGAGACAGAGCGCTTCACCCGCTCGCTGTTGCCAATCGCGCCAATGGCTGAAGGCGTTACCCTGCTGGGGCCGGCGCCTGCCCCTATCCACACGCTGCGCGGCCGCCATCGCTGGCGCTACCTCGTCAAGGCAAAGCGCGATGTGAAGCTGCAGGATTTCCTCCGCAGCTGGTTGAAGGATGTGAAGCCCCGCGGCAAGCTTGCCCTCGCAATTGACGTCGATCCGTATAATTTCTTGTAGTGATTCGCTTTTCACGGAGTGCCGCCATGCACCTTGCCCGCCTTGTTGCCCTGAGCTTGACGCTTGTTGTGTCAGGGCTTCCAACCCACGCCACCGCACAGAATGCTGGCGGCAAGCCGCTGGTCTATGCCATCGTCGGCAAGGAAACCGTACTCGATGAAAAGAACAAGCTGTTCTCGCTCAGCCTGCTGGTGAGCATTGACTGGTCGAAAGTGCCCGCCAAGGAAAAGGAACGCTTGCTGCCCTTGATCAAGAAGGATGTGCGGTTGAAGAACTGCGGTTCGCTCAAGGCCGACAAGAACATGGCGGCATGGTTCGCCAAGAACAATGCCCGCACCAACATCAAGGTGGCGGATGCCAAGGGCAAGCCAGTGCTGACCACCAGCATGGTGTGGAAGAATTGTCCGTAGAGCCACCCCCTCACCTGTCGCGTGCCGCGACATCCTCTCCCCAAGGGGAGAGGTGAGTTGACTGAACTTCACTTCTCCCCTTTGGGAGAAGGTGGCGCGTCAGCGCCGGATGAGGGGCGCTATTTTCTGAAAAACCGCCATTCAATGCGGTGGCGGTAGGTCTCGCCCGGCCGCAGCACCGGGCTCGGGAAATTCACATGGTTGATGGCGTCCGGGAAATTCTGCGGCTCGATGGCGATGGCGCTATGCTTCTGCAGCGG
This sequence comes from uncultured Alphaproteobacteria bacterium, assembly GCA_963814455.1. Lineage (GTDB taxonomy): Bacteria > Pseudomonadota > Alphaproteobacteria > Rhizobiales > Aestuariivirgaceae > Aestuariivirga. The sequence continues at coordinate 25,412 of CAWFCR010000022.1, forward strand.
GCCGTTCTTGCCCGGCATTTTTCCGTCCCAGTGAATGGCGGTGTACATCTGCATGCCGCATTCAGTCGCCCACACTTCCATGCGGCGCTTTGAAACGGGATCACGCAGCACGAGGCCAAGCTTCATTTCGCCGCGCTCGCCATCCAGCACCCAGCAATTGTCGTAAGGCTCGGCGACTTTCCGTAGCTTGCGAAAGTCAAAGCGCGTGCCTTCAACCGGGGCGATGTCTCCCAGCGGCAGCAGCAAGTCGTTGAGCGGCAGATAATCGTTGCCGGGGATTTGCATTTCGTGGCCTAGTGCATCTCCGCCACCAGCCAAATTCCAGTAGCCATGGTTGGTCAGGTTGACGACGGTGGGCTTCGTGGTCGTCGCCTCCAGTTCGAGCGACAGGACGGAACCTTTCAGCGCATATGTGGCACTTGCCTCCACAGCGCCCGGAAAGCCCTGGTCGCCATCCGGAGATGAAAAAGTGAAGCGGACGAAATCTTTCCCTTCCTCCACATTCCAGTTCTGGTTGCCAAAATTCTCTGGCCCGCCATGCAACTGATGCTCGCCCATGTTGGGCGTGAGCTTGTAGGTCTTGCCATCGAGCGTGAAGCGGGCGTTGGTGATGCGGCCTGCATGACGCCCGCAGGTGATGCCGGTTGTCCAATCGCCGGCCATGACCTGGGCTTCCGTTTCGCCGCCCATCACCATATCGACGCCGTCCATGATCACGCTTGTGAGGCGTGCGCCAAATGGAATGAGGCGAACCTCAAGATCGGATGACTTGAGCTTCAGCATCAATGATTGTCCCGCGGGATGCCCTTGGTGGAGGCGATGCGCTGGAATTTTACCGCTCCCTTGAGCACCATGCCATTGGAAAGCTGGTCCACTTCCTTGCGGAAGATTTCCTGCCACGGCGTCTGGCTTTCGGGCACCTTGTAGCCGCCGGATTTTTCCAGCTCCTCGCGCCGCTTCTTCAATTCGGCTTCAGGCACCAGCATGTTGCCGTCGCCCTTGTTGAGGTCGATCCTCACCTTGTCGCCATTCTTCAGCAGCGCCAGCCCGCCGCCTGCCGCAGCCTCTGGCGAGGCATTGAGAATGGAAGGCGAGCCCGACGTGCCAGATTGCCGCCCGTCACCCACGCAAGCCAGGGTACGAATGCCTTTCTCCAGCAGGTAGTTTGGCGCCCGCATGTTGACGACTTCCGCCGCACCCGGATAGCCGAGCGGACCGACGCCGCGAATGAACAGCACAGTATTCTCGTCAATGCCGAGCTTCGGATTGTCGATGTTGGCGTGATACTCCTCCGGCCCATCAAACACGATGGCCTTGGCCTCGAACGCGTTGGGGTCCTTCGGGTTGGAGAGATAGCGTTGGCGGAATTCATCCGAGATCACGCTCGTCTTCATGATCGCCGAGTCGAAAAGATTTCCCGACAGCATCTTGAAGCCAGCCTGTTTCTTCAGCGGCTGCTTGAACTCCTTGATCACCGCACGATCCCACGAGAATTTGCCCGTGCAGTTCTCGGCAATCGTCTTGCCATTGGCGGTTATGCAATCGCCATGCATTTTGCCAGCCGCAATCAGTTCCGCGATGACAGCGGGAACGCCGCCGGCACGGTGATAGTCCTCGCCCAGATATTCTCCTGCCGGCTGCAGGTTGACGAGCAGCGGCAGGTCATAGCCATGCTTCTCCCAATCCTTCACCTCAAGCTCGATGCCGAGATGGCGGGCAATGCCGTTGAGATGATTGGGCGCGTTGGTGGAACCGCCGATTGCGGTGTTGACGACAATGGCATTCTCGAATGCCTTGCGCGTCATGATCTTGGAAGGCGTCAGGTTCTCATGCACCATTTCAACGGCGCGCCGGCCGGTTTCATAGGCCATCTGTCCGCGCTCGCGGTAAGGTGCCGGGATAGCCGCATTGCCCGGCAGCGTCATGCCCAGCGCCTCGGCGAGCGAATTCATCGTCGTCGCCGTGCCCATGGTGTTGCAGAAGCCGCCGGAAGGCGCGGAGGTAGCGACGAGATCAACAAAGCCTTCGTAGTCCAGCTCGCCGGTTGCCAGCTTTTCGCGCGCCATCCACACAATGGTGCCGGAACCTGTGCGCTGCCCCTTGTACCAGCCGTTGAGCATGGGTCCGGAGGAAAGCGCAATCGCCGGAATATCTACCGTTGCCGCCGCCATCAGGCAGGCGGGGGTGGTCTTGTCGCAACCAATGGTCAGCACCACGCCATCAAGCGGGTAGCCGTAAAGCACTTCGACAAGCGAGAGATAGGAGAGGTTGCGGTCAAGCGATGCTGTAGGCCGCTTGCCGGTTTCCTGGATGGGATGGATCGGAAATTCCAGAGGAATGCCGCCCGCTTCATAAATGCCGTCACGCACCCGCTTGGCGAGGTCAACCAGCGGCCGGTTGCAGGGGGAAAGGTCGGAGCCTGTCTGGGCGATGCCGATGATCGGCTTGCCGCCCTGCAGCTCATTCTTGGTCAGGCCGAAGTTGAGATAGCGCTCCAGATAGAGCGCCGTCATGTCCGCATTATCTGGATTATTGAACCAGTACTGCGACCGCAACTTCAGTTTTTTTGTGCCACTCATGACCTGCCTCACATTGTATTTGTCTGACAATAGCGCGGCGCTTGCTTTGCGTCCACCGCCGAGCTGCACAGCGATGTTTGACGTATTGTCGCGTCTAAGCTAGTTTTTTTGACCATTGGTTAGCTTGGTTTATTGCTCCGGGGGCACATTGCGCCGTCTCGTCTTGATTAGCCTCATCAGCCTCCTGGCAGGGTGGACCGGCGCGCAAGCGGCGGAAAAGCCGGTACTGAGCTTCACGGCGGAATTCTTTCTGCACAAGCATTTTGGATCACTGGCCGGCCACAAGGCGCTGGCGGCTTCCGAGACCGGTGGCTGGGGATACGCTGATAATGCGCCCAACCGGCTGGTGGCGGAGTCACTCGCCACCTTGCGCTGCTACGGCGCCAACAAGCAGCGGCTCAAGAAGGACGAGACGCAAAAGCCCTGTGAGGTAATTGCGGCTGATGATGAAACCCTCAAATCTGACCTCGTGGCGGCAATGCGCTGGCAATTGCCTGCTGAAGGCCAAGACCGGCCATTCGCAAAAGGCTTCCGCCAGACGCTGCCCAAAGGCGCTGCGAAAGGAACAATCCTGCATGTGCACGGCTGCGATGGATTGGGGGAACGAGATGTCATGCGTGTGTGGGCCGACTACTTCAATGTGCTCGGCTATGATTTCTATGCGCCGCTGAGTTTTGCCGACAAGCGCCCCAAGGCGAGTTGCGGCAAGGTGAGCGATTATCCGATGCGGCAGACCTCAACCAACTGGCGCTTGCGCGTAGCGCAGACGCTGCGCACCATTGCTACGTTGCGCAAGCAACAGCCAGGACAGCCGATTTTCTTGTGGGGCCACTCCGAAGGCGGGATGATTGTCCAGGCGGTGCAGGCAGACGTCGCCGGCGTCATCGTTACGGGTGAAGAATGTGGCGTCGAATCCATGCCTGTCGCCACCCCGGCGGGCGTCCCGTACCTTTATGTGCTTGGCCAGAACGACCCTTACATTGACGGGCTTGGATCTCCCGTAACCTGGGGAGCAGAAGGGCTTTGCCGTCAGCGTGCCGGACCGCGTCCCGTGGGCTTTCATGTTGCCGAAGGCGTCAAGCACACGCCCTTCCCCTGGCAATTCCCGGCCTCAATCGTCATTCCGCGCTTTCTCGGCTCAGGCCCGGTCTTGGTGGAGAAGGTGCCCATCTCAGACCGTTTGAAGCGGGCCTGGAAGAAGCAACGTTCCTCGCGGAAGTATGCCAAAGCCAAGCCCGGCAAGGTGGCGGCAGGTGATGCCAAGGGCCAGCTCTATTTCATCGCCGGTTCGGACGATTTGGCGGAGTCGAGGGAATACATCCTGCATTACTGCGCCCGCGCCGTCTCCCGCAAAACCAATGTGTTCAAAACTCGCAAGCATATTTGTTCGCTCGTGGATGTGGATGGCAATCCCCCCTGATCAACAGCGGTGGATAAATTTGACCGTTTGAACAAATCCTGCCATGATTCTGGAAAACCTCTGGAGGAGGAGCCAAGATGCAGGACATCGCCACCGGACGCCTGAAGAAAGCGGAGTACGCGGAGAACTTCTCCGACCTCCATCCACGGCTGACGGACCATGAGGCGCTGGTCGAGTCCGACCGCTGTTACTTCTGTTACGATGCGCCCTGCATGAAGGCCTGCCCCACATCAATCGACATTCCTCTCTTCATCCGCCAGATTTCGACCGGCCTTCCGGAAAATGCCGCCAAGACGATTTTCGACCAGAATATCCTCGGCGGCATGTGCGCCCGCGTCTGCCCGACTGAAACGCTGTGCGAAGAAGCCTGCGTGCGCGAGACGGCGGAAGGCAAGCCGGTGAAAATTGGCGAATTGCAGCGCTATGCAACCGACACGCTGATCGAGAAGAACGAGCATCCCTACAAACGCAAGTCGTCAACGGGCAGGAAGATCGCCATTGTCGGCGCTGGCCCCGCAGGCCTTGCCTGTGCCCATCGCCTTTCCATGCACGGGCATGACGTCACCATCTTCGATGCCCGCAAGAAGGCAGGCGGCCTCAATGAGTTCGGCATCGCGGCCTACAAGGCAGTGGATAATTTCGCCGCCCGCGAGGTGGAATTCGTGCTGTCGATTGGCGGCATCAAGGTTGAACATGGCAAGGCGCTTGGCAAAAGCGTGAAGCTTGCTGATCTCCTCAAGTCATATGACGCCGTATTCCTCGGTGCAGGTCTCCCCGGCGTCAATGAATTGGGCCTCAAGGATGAGGAGGCCAAAGGCATGGAGGACGCTGTCGATTACATCGCAAGGCTGCGCCAGGCCAAGGATGTCTCGAAGCTGCCCGTCGGCCGCCGCGTGCTGGTGATTGGCGGCGGCATGACGGCGATTGACGTGGCGGTGCAATCAAAGCTGCTGGGCGCCGAGGATGTGACCATCCTCTATCGCCGTGGCGCGGAGCAGATGAAGGCCAGCCCCTATGAACAGGAGCTGGCGCAGACCAAGGGCGTCAAGATCAAGCACTGGCTGGCGCCGAAGAAAATTCTCACCAAGGCAGGCAAGGTCACAGGCCTGCGTTGCGAATACATGAAGGACGTGCGCGGCAAGCTTGTGGCCACGGGCGAGACTGCGGATTTCGCTGCTGACATGATTTTTAAGGCCATTGGCCAGACGCCTGCTGATGTCGCCGCAGGTGAAATCAAATTGCAGGGTGGCCGCATCGTCGTCGATGCTGAGCGCCGCACAAGTGCCAAAGGCATCTGGGCCGGCGGCGATTGCATTGCCGGTGGCAAGGATCTGACCGTCTCCGCAGTCGATGACGGCCGCCGCGCGGCGGAGAGCATTCATGCTACCCTTGCGCCATAATCATCGCTTCTCCCCACATAAAGTGGAGAGAAGGTGCGCCGAAGGCGCGAATGAGGGGCCCTCACCCGGCGCGTACCGCGCCACCCTCTCCCGCATGCGGGAGAGGTAAAGAAGGAAAGGAATTACCATGGCTGACCTTCGCACCAATTTCGTTGGCATCAAGTCGCCCAACCCATTCTGGCTTGCTTCAGCGCCGCCTACCGACAAGGAATACAATGTCGTGCGCGCCCTCAAGGCGGGCTGGGGCGGCGTTGTGTGGAAAACGCTGGGCGAGGAAGGCCCGCCCATCGTCAACGTCAATGGACCGCGCTACGGCGCCATTCATGGGGCGGACCGCAAGCTCATCGGCCTCAACAACATCGAGCTCATCACCGACCGACCGCTGCAGGTGAACCTGCAGGAGATCAAGCGCGTCAAGAAGGATTGGCCAGATCGCGCCATCGTCGTCTCGCTCATGGTGCCGTGCGAGGAAATGCCATGGAAGGAAATCCTCGCCGCTGTCGATGAGACGGAGGCTGATGGCGTTGAACTGAACTTCGGTTGCCCGCACGGCATGTCAGAACGCGGCATGGGCGCAGCCGTTGGCCAGGTGCCGGAATATATCGAAATGGTGGCGCGCTGGTGCAAGCAACACACCCGCATGCCGGTGATCGTCAAGCTCACGCCGAACATCACCGACATCCGCCAACCGGCGCGCGCCGCCAAGCGCGGCGGCGCTGATGCCGTATCTCTCATCAACACGGTGAGTTCCATTACCTCGGTCAACCTCGACACCTTCTCGCCCGAGCCTTCGATTGACGGCAAGGGCAGCCATGGCGGCTATTGCGGCCCGGCGGTGAAGCCTATTGCGCTGAACATGGTGGCGGAAATCGCCCGCGACAAGGAAGCCCAAGGCATTCCGATCTCCGGCATCGGCGGCATCACCACCTGGCGCGATGCGGCGGAGTTTATTTCGCTCTCATGCGGTTCAGTGCAAGTGTGCACTGCCGCCATGACCTATGGCTTCAAGATCATAGACGAGATGACGACAGGCCTTGCCCGCTGGATGGACCAGAAGGGCCACCGCGCCATCGAGGATTTCCGTGGCCGCGCCGTGCCCAATGTCACCGACTGGCAGTACCTCAACCTCAACTACATCGCCAAGGCCAGGATCGACCAGGACCTCTGCATCAAATGCGGCCGCTGCTATGCGGCCTGCGAGGATACCTCGCACCAGGCCATCATGAAGGAGAAGGCGGGCCAACGCCACTTCGAGGTGATGGACAATGAATGCGTTGCCTGCAATCTCTGCGTCGAGGTCTGCCCGGTCGATAGCTGCATCACCATGGTGCAGCAGACCAGCGGCACTGATGCGCGCACCGGCAAGCCGATCTCCAAAGACTACGCCAACTGGACGCAGCACCCCAACAACCCGATGAACCGCCAGGCAGCGGAGTGAGGTTGGACGCAATCATTTCATCTCTGGATGGCAGGCTCAAGGCCTGCCATGGAGAGCAAATCGATTGAATCGCGCTAATACGGCAGCTTGACGCACTGCGGGGCTGGCACGCCTGCGCACAGTTCCTTCCGCAGGATCGATTTTCCGGTTATTTCCCCGGTCACGATCCGCGTCTCTAGCATTTCCTGGCGGTTCAGCAGGTAGATGCCTGACGGCGGCGCCTTCTCAAAAAGTTCGGCATATTTCTGGCTCACGCCCATGGCGGCGAGATAATTCGCCACCCGTTTGCGCGTGGCGGAGGATATCTTGGTCGTCGGCTTCATGTTGATGCGTTCGCGCTTGGTGATCTTCCGCGACATCACTTTCTTCTTGCCCTTCACCATCCGGTATGTCTCGCGGTACCAGACCCGCTCCCGGGCGCCTGTCTGCACGATCTGGTGCGTGCCGATGGCATTCACCGGGCTGAAGCGCTGCGTGCCGCCAGCAAGCACCAGCCCGCAGGCCGAAAAGCAGTAGCCGGGAAAGATCACGTCGCTGCCCGCGAACCGGCCGCGTGTTTCTTCTGGAAGCTTGCAAGCCTTGTTCCCCGGCTGGCATCCGTAGAACATCGACCGCCCGACAACGACGACCGCCTTCCGCTCGCGGATGAGCTTGCCGATGGCGATGGCGGAGCTCACATCCCCGCCGGGGGAGCTGATGACGACGGGAAGCGCCAGCCGTCCGATCTTCTTGAACGTCTTGCGGAACTCCGACGGTGTCGCCGCCGTTATCTGTCCCTCGGCAAAAATCCATTCCGGGCAGAGCGGCTCGCATCCCCTTTCCGCGCTTCGGACCAGAACCAGCCGCATGGGCAATTCGTCAGGACGTTTGGCGACAGGCTTTTTCTTTGTTGCCGCAGCGGCGAAACTAGCGGCTGCGAGGCTCATGGCCAGAAAGACAGTTAACACTATGCCCGGAACACGCATGCCTCACCCCCGTTGTTGGAAGGCATGACAATTCAAATCACCGGCAAGATCAAGAGGCTTGATCCGGATCAAGGCCAGCCCCATGTTAGATGTGTAACACGGTGGCAACTGGAGGACATCCCATGGCCTACAAAACAATCCTCGTTTCACTGAATGAAGTCGCTCGCCTGCCAAAACTTCTGGAGGCTGCAACCTCGCTTGCAAAGACCTGCGGGGCGCATGTGTCGGGACTTTACGTCATCCCGGCCGTGCAGTTTTATCCGTCGGTCGGCTATGAGGCAATGCCGCAGTTCTTCGATGGCAACCAGATTCATTTCCGGGACAACGCCAAGTCGGTTCAGGATAGCTTTGAAAAGGCGATGAAAGCGGAAGGGCTTTCCTGCGACTTCCAGCTCGTCAATGGCGCCACCGCCAATGTCTCGGATGAGGTTATCGCGCGCGGCCATGCGGCTGATGTGGTCCTGTTGTCAGCGGCAAATGTTGATGCACCCGCTGGCGTTGAACCGGACTTCGTCGAGCAGGTTGTAATGGCGGCAGGCAGGCCGGTGCTCATCCTGCCGCTCAAGGGCGAGGCGAAGATAGACCTTTCAAGCATTGTGCTGGCCTGGAACGATGGCCGCGAGGCAGCCCGCGCCGCCTTTGACGCCCTGCCGCTGCTGGCAAAAGCCAAGAACGTCGCCGTGCTGCGGCTTGATCCGCAGAAGGAGCGCTCGCTGCAGGGCAAGATCGCGGGTGCTGACGTGGCTGAGAGCCTTGCACGCCACAAGGTGAAGGCGGAAATCCTCAACCTGCCGACGGCAGGCGGCGATCCCGGGGAAGCCTTGCTGATGTGCGCGCGTGACCGTAACGCCGGGCTCATCGTCATGGGCGCCTATGGTCATTCGCGCCTGCGCGAATTCATCTTCGGCGGCGCCACCATTCACGTGATGGCCAACCTCGACCGTCCGGTTCTCATGTCGCACTGAAACGCTGGAGCTTTTCATGTTGAAGAAAATCAGGCTCGAACTCGCGCGCACGCACGAGCATCCGGATGGCGACCGCAACACCGGCTATGAGTTCACGGCTCCGCTCGATGAGATGGGCCACATCAATGCGGATGACTGGCACAAGTTGAAAGACCGCTGCCGCGTGCGCCGCTTCCGGCATGGCGAGGCGGACGATATTGGTCACCTCATCCGCAAGCCTGGTGGTTCATGGGCCTTCCACTACGACATCCAGTCCGACGCGGAGGACGACGAGTCAGGCTACCGCTTCGGTGACCATATGTTCAAGCCGGGAGAATATTGCTCCATCCGCGAGGATGATGAGCTGGTGACGTACCGCGTCCTGCATGTGGAGCCTTTGGGCTGAGCAGCCTGGCTGCAAGCGGCGGGAAACGAGAGACAAGGCTGCATGCAACAGAGGCAGGCTTGAGGCCAACCCCTGCTGCAAACGTGTTTGATTGATGGCTGCTTACTTCGCCGTTGCCTTCATGGCTTCGCCGATGTGCATCTTGCAATCGTCCATCTTGTTTTCCTTCATCGACATCTTGGCCATGTCAACTTCCTTCATCGCCATTTCCATTTTGTCCTTCATGGCGGGATCGGTCATGCCCTTGGCCATTTCTTCGGCCTTCATGATGGAGGCATCGTCGCACATCATGTCTTCGGCAAGGGCAGCGCTCGATAGTGCGAGCGTAACTGCTGCTGCGGCAATGAGTGATTTGATCATGGTGTGTTTCCCTGTTTGGTTGTTGCTAATGCGCTGCGACGCTAGCGACGATGCAAATGACGCGCAAAGCAAGTCAACGTGACATCGGATTCTGCGAATTTCCCGGCAAGACAGGCCCTCTCTTGTCATCGCGGCTGAGGTGGTTTAACCCGCGCTCACGAGCAATCACATAATCGAGAGCGCAAGATGGCTTCCTATAACCTGTTCCTCCTGCCGGGTGACGGCATCGGCCCTGAAGTCATGGCCGAAGTCGAGAAGCTCATCGCCTGGATGAACACTGCGGGCATTGCAAGTTTCAAGACGGATCGCGGACTTGTCGGCGGCTGCGCTTATGATGCCCATGGCGCTGCCATCTCGGAAGCCGACATGGCGAAGGCGCAAGGCTCGGACGCCGTGCTGTTCGGCGCCGTCGGCGGCCCGAAGTGGGACAAGGTGCCTTATGATGTGCGCCCCGAGGCCGGCCTGCTGCGGCTGCGCAAGGACCTTGGCCTGTTCGCCAACCTGCGCCCTGCCATTTGCTATCCCGCTCTTGCTGATGCATCTTCCCTCAAGCATGAGGTGGTGGAAGGCCTCGATATTCTCATCGTGCGTGAACTGACGGGCGGCGTCTACTTCGGCGAACCCAAGACCATCACCGATCTTGGCAATGGTCAGAAGCGCGCCATTGATACGCAGGTCTATGACACCTTCGAGATCGAGCGCATCGCCCGCGTCGCCTTCGATCTCGCCAAGACGCGCAACAACAAGGTCGCCTCCGCCGAGAAGCGCAATGTGATGAAGTCCGGCGTGCTGTGGAACGAGGTCGTCACCCGCATTCACGCTGCCGAATACAAGGATGTGGCGCTGGAGCATGTGCTGGCCGACAACTGCGCCATGCAGCTGGTGCGCTGGCCCAAGCAGTATGACGTCATTGTCACTGACAACCTATTTGGCGATGTGCTGTCGGACGTGGCAGCAATGCTGACAGGCTCGCTCGGCATGCTGCCTTCAGCCTCGCTGGGGGCTCCCGATGGCAAGACCGGACGCCGCAAGGCGCTCTATGAGCCAGTGCATGGTTCGGCGCCGGATATTGCGGGCACGGGCGCCGCCAACCCAATCGCCATGATCGCTTCGCTTCGGCATGTGCCTGCGCTATTCGCTAGGCTTGGGCGAATGGGCCAACAAGATGGATCAGGCGATCTCCACCGTGCTGGCCAAGGGCCTCCGCACCAAGGATATCGCCGCCAAGGGCGAGAGGACCGTTTCCACCACTGACATGGGGGCCGCGATCCTCTCTGAACTCAAGGCGCTCAAATAGCTCCACGATCAATCCCGCCACAGCGACTTTGTCGCCTCATGCTGCACATCGCTGCGTGATAGGCCGATGTCCTTGAGCATGAAGTCGTCCATGCTGAGCAGCGCATTCATCTTGCGCCGGTCGCTGAAGCGCCTTGCGGCCGACAGAACAACCCCTACGAGAGGCAGTCCGAAGTTCCTAGTTGCGTGAGGTTGGCGCACATATGACATGATAATCTCCTGTCGTTTCCGGGTTGAAGGCACTCTTGAAATGCCCTGATAGCAGTAGAATGACACCTTTGTCGGCTGCTGGACAAACGAGTAATAGGCAGATTATAAGTGACTAGAACTCACACATGAGGGGCCCATGCGCAAACTGCCGCCGATGTCTACCTTGCGCAGTTTCGAAGCCGCCGCCCGCCTCCTGAGTTTCTCCAAGGCGGCCGATGAACTGCATGTGACGCATGGGGCGGTAAGCCGCTCCATTGCCACGCTCGAAGCGGCCTTGCAGGTAAAGCTGTTTGAGCGCGGCGTGCGCACCGTACGGTTAACACTTGCTGGTGCCAGCTACTTTGACGTTGTCCGGGATTTGCTGGAACGGCTCTCGGCCTCAACCGTCGTGCTGATGGACCAGCAATCGAGCGGCGTTCTCAATATCTCGACGATTGATTCCTTTGCCGCCAAATGGCTGGTGCCGCGGCTGTTTCTGTTCTCCGACCTCAACCGCGATATCGACATCCGCCTTTCCACTTCCGAACGCCTCGCCAACTTCACTTCAGACGGCATCGACTTGTGCATCCGCTATGGACGCGGCAACTATCCGGGCCTGAAGTCGGAACTGCTGCTGAAGGAGGAGTTGACCCCGGTCTGCAGCCCTGCCCTGCTGAAGAGCGGTCCGCCGCTCAAGGAACTGTCTGATCTGCGCAACTTTACGCTCATCCACGATGAGTTTCCCATCGACTGGGTGATATGGCTGCGATCAGCAGGGATAACCGATATCGACGCGCGCCGTGGCCTGCGGTTTCAAAGTTCGGTGCTCGCTGTCCAGACTGCAGTGCAAGGGGGCGGCATTGTCCTTGGCCGCAGCGCGCTGGTGGCTGATGATCTGAAATCAGGCCGGCTTGTGCAGCCCTTCACCCTGAGCCTGCCGACCGATCTCGCCTACTACGTCGTCTATCCGCCGGAAGCCATCAAGCGCCACAAGGTGCGCGCTTTCAGGGACTGGCTGCTTGAACAGGCAAATCTGGCCAGCGTGGACTGACGCCTGCTCAGAACACGTCGCGGTCCCAGGCAGCAGGCTCGCTCCAGGCTTTGGCCATGTCAAAATCCATGGTGGCAGGCCGCGAATGGAAATGCATCCGGCCGCCGCCGCCTTGCTTGGCTTTGTAAAGCGCCGTATCCGCGTGGTGCAGAAGCGCATCTGGCGTGTCTCCATCTTCCGGCGCGAAGGCGATGCCGACGCTCACCCCCACAGTCACATCGGCATTGTTGGTATAGTGGCGTTCGCCCAGCGCATTGATCAGCCGTTGCGCCAGTTTCGCGGCATCGCTCGCAGCGTTGACATCCGACTGGATGACGACGAACTCGTCGCCGCCGAGGCGCGCCACTGTATCCGTCTCACGCACCACGCGGCGCATGGCATCCGCCACCCGCTTCAGCACGCTATCACCCATGGCATGGCCGTAACGGTCGTTGATCGGCTTGAACTTGTCGAGATCGAGATAGAGCAGTGCGATGCGTCGCCCGCGCCGCGCGCCTGCCAGCGCCATGGCGAGCCGGTCCATCAACAGCGTGCGGTTGGCAAGCCCGGTCAGCATGTCGTGGTGCGCCAGATGCGCGATCATCGCCGCATTCTTGCGCTGCTCGGTGACGTCCAGATAGGTGGTGACAAACCCGCCATCATCCAGCGGCACCCCGCGGATTTCGAGAATGGTTCCGTTCGGTCGCGTCCGCTCGAAGATGTGCGGTTCGCGTTTGGCGACGCGCTCCATCCTGTCCGCGACCAGCTGTTCAATATTGCCGGGGCCGTACTCACCACGCCCGGCATTGAGGCGGAAGATGGCCTCAAGACCAGGGTTGCCGTTGGCAAACAACTCATCCGGATAATCCAGCATTTCACGCTGCTGGCGGTTGCACAGAACCATCGACAGCTGCTTGTCGAACAGCTGGATGCCGCCGGGAAAATTGTCGATGACCTGCTCGAGCAGCCTCACCCTCTCATTGAGAAGGTCAATGGTTTGTTGCGCGGTGGATTTGACTGCACTGGCAGGCGAGCTGGCGAAAGACATGTTGGTGATCCCGGTAAGCGTTTCCGGGCGGGAACATTGCTCCCAACTGCCTTTCGCGGGGCTTGCGCATGGACAGTCGCTAGCTTTTGCGCTTCCTTGCCGCCAGCGTCCGCAACCTCAGCGCGTTGAGGCGGATGAAGCCTGCCGCATCCTTCTGGTCATAGGCGCCGCGGTCATCCTCGAAGGTGACCAGCGCATCCGAATACAGCGATTTCGGCGACTTGCGGCCAACGACTGAAGTGTTGCCCTTGTAGAGCTTGAGCCGCACCGTGCCTTCGACATGCTCCTGGCTCTTGTCCACCATGGCCTGCAGCATCTCGCGCTCCGGCGAAAACCAGAAGCCATAGTAAACCAGCTCCGCATAGCGCGGCATGAAGCTGTCCTTCAAATGCGCGGCCTCGCGGTCAAGCGTCAGGCTCTCCATCGCCCGGTGCGCGACCGAGAAGATGGTGCCGCCCGGCGTTTCGTAAATGCCGCGAGACTTCATGCCGACGAAACGGTTCTCAACGAGGTCCAGCCGGCCAATGCCATTGTCATGGCCAAGCTCGTTGAGACGGGTGAGCAGCGTGGCGGGAGACATGGCCTTGCCATCAATGGCAACAGGGTCGCCCTTGCTGAATTCGATCTCGATATAGGTCGCCTTGTCGGGCGCATCTTCCGGCGCAATGGTGCGCTGGTAAACATAGGGCGGCGCTTCCTGCCAAGGGTCTTCCAGCACTTTGCCTTCGGATGAGGAGTGCAACAGGTTGGCGTCGACCGAGAACGGCGCCTCGCCCTTCTTGTCCTTCGAAACCTGAATCTGGTTGGCTTCGGCGAAGTTGATCAAATCCGTGCGGCTCTTGAATTCCCACTCGCGCCAGGGCGCTATCACCTTGATGTCGGGGTTGAGCGCGTAGGCCGTAAGCTCGAAGCGCACCTGGTCATTGCCCTTGCCGGTAGCGCCATGCGAGATCGCATCGGCGCCCGTTTCCTTGGCAATCTCGATCAGCCGCTTGGAAATCAGAGGCCGCGCGATGGAGGTGCCGAGCAGATAGACGCCTTCATACAGCGCATTGGCGCGGAACATCGGGAAGACGAAATCCCGCACGAATTCCTCGCGCAGGTCCTCGATGTAGATCTGCTTGATGCCCAGCAGCTCCGCCTTCTTGCGCGCCGGCTCCAGCTCGCCGCCCTGGCCAAGATCGGCAGTGAAGGTCACAACTTCCGCCTGATATTCCGTCTGCAGCCATTTCAGGATGATCGAGGTATCAAGCCCCCCGGAATAGGCGAGAACAACTTTCTTGATCTTCTGCTTGGCGGACATGGCAACCCCGATCACGGCTGAATTTGCGCGTGGCCTATCATGCCCTTTCCGCTGAGGCAAATGTCGCCGCTTCATGCCTAGGCAGCAAACGCACCATGCCGATTGCAGCAGCAACCGAAGCAAGCCCAAGCCCGGTAGCGAACAGGAACAGCAACACCATGTCAGCCATCAGGTCATCACCCTTTGCAGTGGCAAAGTGCATGGCATTTCCGGCAACGCCAAACAGCGCAGCGCCGATGCCGTATCCGGCGGCCTGAATGGTCGGCATCAGGCCAGAAGTGGCATCGCGCTCACTGTCACTGGCGGCTTCCATCATCGTCTGGCTGAGCGCGCTCCAGTTCAGCCCGAAGGCGGAACCAACAAGAAACTGCCCCACAATCATAAGGGCAAGACTATGCAAGGGCAGCGCTACGGCAACGCAGCCGAGGCCCACCACCAGCAACACCGGCCCGATCCAGATCATCCTGCGACGGAGCGCAGGCGAGCCAAAGCTCGCCAGCGTGAATTGCGATGCGCTCCAGCTCAGCGCCATGACCGATGCAACCAATCCGCCCGCCAGCGGCGAATAGCCCCAGAGATATTGCAGGGCATAGATCAGGAACACGCTTTCAGACGCTTGCGCCATCGGCATGAGAAGAGTTGTCCAGGTGCCAAGCCCCGCCGCACTCCGAAGACGAAAAGCCGCCGCCGGAAACAGCGCGGGCATGCTGCGGCGGTCCGTTGCAACCGTCACCCAGAAGAGGATCGCAGCACTGCGAGGACAAGCCCGCGCTGCAAATTGCCAGCAACAATGCTGGCCAGCGTGACGAGCAGCATGCCGGCAGCGACTGCCCCCAGCTTGACCCAAGGCACGCGGTTGCTGCCAATGCCTTCCTTCGAGTTCGCGACCACGATGGGCACCAGCAACGCAAAGATGATAACCAGCGGAACTGCCGCGAGGAATGCGGCGCGCCAGGAAATGCTGTCGGCAAGATAACCTGCAAGCACCGGCCCGCCAAAGGCTGCCAGCGCCCAGGCAATGGCCTCGACGCCAAACACTTTGGGGATGAGGCGCGATGGAAACAGCCGCGGGATCATCACATAACAGCCCGCCTCGATCAGGCCAGCGGCCAGCCCCTGCAAGGCGCGGCCCACCAGCAGCATGGGCATGGACTGGGCAAAGCCCGCAGCAAGCGTGCCAAGCAAGGAAGGCGAAGGCCGCAAGGCTGAACAGCCTGACCGTGCCAAGCCTGTGCATCAGCGTTGCAGCGCCAGCGCCGCCGACGATTGCCAGAATGAGATAGAGGCTTGTTGCCCATGAAAGTAATTCCGCCCCGCCAAGCACCACCACAGCCGAGGGCAACGCCGTGCTGACCAGAAAGGCGTTGAAGGCAAACAGCACAATGCCAAGCGACACGGTGATGGTGGCAAACAGGTGCCGGGGCTCGAGGAGCTCGCCCCAGCGGCCGGAAGCAGTTTCGGAATTTGACGAGTCATTCATGCGAGCCAGTGCTACAACCTGAACTAAGGTTAAGGTCAAGCGGAACTTGCGTGATGGAATGGACGGTAGGCGAACTGGCAAGGCGGAGTGGCGCCAGCGTATCCGCCATTCACTTCTATGAGCGCAAAGGCCTGATCAGCAGCCACCGCACGGCAGGCAACCAGCGCCGCTACGAGAAGGACGTGCTGCGGCGCATCTCCATCATCAGGATAGCGCAGGAAGTTGGCATTCCGCTGGCGCAGGTTGCAGCACGTCTTCGGCAAGCTGCCGCAAGCAGGCCAAACTTCAAGGCGTGATTGGGAACGCATCTCCAAACTGTGGGCGGGTGACCTCGACCAGCGCATCGCCACGCTGCAAAAGCTGCGCGCCAACCTCAGCGATTGCATCGGCTGCGGCTGCCTGTCGCTCGACCGCTGCAATCTGCTCAATCCGGAAGATGCACTTTCAAGCCAAGGGCCCGGGACCAGCGAGGCTCAGGCCGCCTCCACGCTAACATATGCAATGCGCCGAGGGAGGTTCCCGTCAAAACAGGAAGGCCGTGCTGTAAAAGCTGAGATCGGCCGCCGTGATCGCTGTGCCAATAACCTGGATAGACATGTCAACATCCCCAGCGCCGTTGCCCTCAAGGTCAACCTCGATCAACTGCACGCCATTCGCCTCTGTTACGCGGACCTCGGCGTGGCCAGAAGCGCTGAACGCATCGGCACCGATAAAGGTGATGGGACCAACAAAGCCAAAGGACTGGATGACAATATCATCCTCCACGCCATTATAGTCTGTGATGATGTCTTGCGTTGCATCTATCACGGTGCCTGAACTGAAAAAGAACAGGTCGGCGCCGGCTCCACCGGTAAGTGTATCGATGCCCATGTCACCAGAAAGCCTGTCGTCGCCTGCACCGCCAACCAGTGTGTCATTGCCGCTGCCACCCGTCAGCTTGTCGTTGCCGTTGCCACCATCAAGCAGGTTTATGGTTCCGGCATCGCCAGCGCCTGAAAACAGCATGTCATTGCCGTCACCGCCATAGATATTGTCGCTGCCCTGATTGCCGTTGAGCCAGTTGTCTGCGGCATTGCCGGTGAAGTTGTCATCGAACTTGCTGCCTATCACCTGCTCAACGTTCAGAATGGTGTCGATGCCCGCGCCGCCGGTGTTCTGCGCCGTGGTGAGGCCCAGATTGACTGTCACGCCTGAAGTGACCGCCGGTGCAGACCCGGCTGTTCGGGCATAATCCACCGTATCAATACCATCGCCGCCATCGATATAGTCGTTGCCTACAGCGCCGGTGTCCGACAAAAATTGATCATTCCCTGTGCCGCCATAGAGTGAGTTATTTCCGGCCCCGCCCTCAAGCAGATCATGGCCATCGTTGCCATAGAGCTTGTCGTTGCCAAGTCCGCCGTTGAGCGTATTGGCAATGGCCGAGCCATTGATCGTATCAGCATACTTGGTGCCGATTACATTCTCGACGTTAAGAATGGTGTCCTTGCCGGCGCCCAGCGTATCCTGAACGCCCGCCAGCCGCAGATCGACGCGCACGCCACGTGTGGCAGCGGATGATCCGTAGTCGATGGCGTCAATGCCGTCGCCTCCATCTACATAGTCACTGCCAGTATTGCCATTGTCGGGCCGCAGGATGTCATCGCCGGAGCCGCCGAACAGGCGGTCGTTGCCCGCGCCACCATCAAGGATATCATTGCCGCCCATGCCATAAAGCACATCACGGCCAACGCCTCCGATCAGCGTGTCATTGCCGTCGAGGCCCGTGATGGTATCGTTGCCAGCAAGACCGTCGATCAGGTCGCCGTACAAATACTGCGCAAGAATGGTATCGCTTCCGGCAGTTCCAAAGGTGAAGGTGGTGGCTTTTGCAGCGATTGGCATGATGCGTGTTCCCCAGTCAGGTTGAACCGCCAGATAAGCCGTCAAACCCTGACAGGAAGCTGACAATCACATGGCATTTCCGCGCTCGCGACAATCTGCCACGCGGAGGAATGCTCCTCGGATGACCCGGCTATCAGTCTGCGCGCACGTTCACCCGGGTGACTTTGTAGACGGCGCCAGTCTTGTCATAGGTTGTCCAATCACCAACCTGTTCGCCGTTGGAGAAATAGCCAGAACGCATCAGCGTTCCATCCTTACGGAACCACTCCCAATAGCCGGTGGCAACGCCATCAACTGTCTGGCCCTTGGCCCAGATGCTTCCGTCTTTGTGCAGTTGGGTGAACGGCTGAAGCTTGGTGCCCTTCGCCATCGTCAGTCCTCACCGTTAAACCTATGAACCTGCGCTGCCCGCTCACTCTTCCTGACCTTCTCGCTCTCACTCTTCAACTGCCCGCAGGCGGCCATGATGTCCCTGCCCCTAGGCGTGCGAACTGGACTTGCATAACCTGCCTTGTTCAGCACTTCGGCGAAGGCTTCGATCACGTCCCACTCCGAACATTCGTAAGGCGAGCCCGGCCAGGGATTGAACGGGATGAGGTTGACCTTGGCGGGAATGCCTTTCAGCAACTTCACCAGCCGCTTGGCATCATCAAGTGAATCATTGACGCCCTTGAGCATGACATATTCAAACGTCACGCGGCGCGAGTTGGAAGCGCCGGGGTATTGGCGCACTGCCGCCAGCAATTCCGCAATCGGATATTTCTTGTTGAGCGGAACAAGCTTGGTGCGGATTTCATCGGTCGTGCCATGCAATGAGATGGCGAGCGAAGTGCCGATCTCCTCGCCTGCCCGCGCAATCTCCGGCACCACGCCGGAAGTGGAAAGCGTGATGCGGCGCTTGGAGAGCGCAATGCCCTCGCCATCCGCCACGATGTGCATGGCCGTTTTCACATTGTCGAAATTATATAGCGGCTCGCCCATGCCCATGAGCACGACATTGGTGAGATAGCGCCCGCTTTCCGGCGCTTGCGGGTTGACCGCCATCTGGTGCGGCCATTCCATCAGCTTGTCGCGCGCCAGCATCACCTGGCCGACAATCTCGTTCGGACGTCAGAGTTGCGCACCAGCCGCTGCGTGCCGGTGTGGCAGAAGCTGCAGGTGAGCGTGCAGCCGACCTGGGAGGAGATGCACAGCGTGCCGCGATCCTCCTCCGGGATATAGACCATCTCCACTTCATGCCGCGCGCCGCGTTCATCCGGCGCCAATCGCAGCAGCCACTTGCGCGTGCCGTCACTCGATTTCTGCTCGGTGACGATTTCGGGCCGCCCGACCACAAAGGCTTCTTCCAGCTTGGCCCGCAATTCGAGGGCGATGCTCGTCATCTCGGAAAAATCCGTCACACCGCGATGATACAGCCAATGCCAGATCTGCCCTGCCCGCATGCGGCGCTGCTTTTCCGGCACGCCAACGCGCTCGAGAAACTGCGCAAGCTCGGTGCGCGACAGGCCGATGAGCGAGGGCCGCAGGTCGTTGGCAATATAGGGCGTGGGCGCATGGCGCCCTGTCGATCAAAGTGGTCATGGGCCGCTGTCTTACTTCAGCTTGAGCGCGCCGACCATAGGGCCGAGCGGCATGAAGTTACTGGTGCGGTTAAGCTCCGGGCTATAGAGGCTCGAAACCGTGCCGTCGAAAAACAGCGCGTTGCGGCTGCCCAGCCCGTCCCGGAAAAACGCCGCAAAACTGTAAAAGTTCACTGCCGTCTCCGACAGCACGAATACCGCGCGCTTCTCATCCAGCATGCCCACGCCATTGCGGATTTTGGCGGAGGCGCCGGTTTCCGAGAATTTCGGATGGATTTTGCCGTTGATCACCAGCATCGGGCCAGATTGCGTGGCAAATGCGGGCTTGAGTCCGGACTTGGCGAACTCATCGGAATTCATCACACCTAGCCTGTCGCCATCGACATAGAACACGCCATTGGGCTTGAGGTGGAAGTTGCCATAGCCATCCCGGCGGTTGAGCTTGCGGGCCTGCACCCCATCCTCGACATAGAGGCCGATGGGCTTGAGGTCTTCGCCAAACATGCCGGCATTCATGGCAAACAGCAGTTCGCGCCCCTCGGCCTTGAGGCCATCGGCCAGCGCGGAAAAGCTGCCAAAAGGTTCGCCTGCCGAATTCAGGTTGAAGACTTCGAGTTTGGTTTCGTTGAGATTGACATGGCAGACGGAGTAGCTCGCGCCCTGGAATTCCTGCCGCGCGCAAATGGGCTCGGCGCTCGCCGTCTGGGCGGCGAACCCCAGTGCAATAATCACGCTCCAGAACAATCGCATGGCGTTACTTGCAGGCGTTGTCGATCTTGTCCATCGCCGCTGAAATTCCCGCGAGCGAATAGCGGTCGGTCGTCTGGGTGCCTTTCCACGAGGTGCCTTTGACCGACAGGTCTTTGCCGCCCTTCATGGCCGCCACGATCTTCTTTTCCATGTCAGAGCTTTCGGCCCAGGCGCCATCACCCTTGGTGAACAGCTTGAACGACACTTCATCAACCTTCACTTCGACGATTGACTGTTCCTTGAACGGGTAACCGATGATGGTCGAAACCTCGCCATCAACCTTGCGGCCCGGCATGTTGGTGACGATGAAGAATACCGGATCGCGCTTCACCTTTTTGCTCGACTGCGATTGCGTGGGTTGCGCCACGATGTAGCACACCTTGGTATCTGCCGCCTTGTAGGTGTAGGCGTTCCACGCGCCAAAGCTGCCAAGCGCCGCAGGCTCTGCCGCTGCCGCAAGGCCGGACAATCCACAGGCAAGGCCTGCGGCGAGGAGTGATGAGGTTGCGCACCGCCCAGAGAGAATCATGGAACCGTTCTAGCCGTTCGAAAGGATGAAATCCACGAGCTGTGTCATGCCGCGCCTTTGCGGTGCAATTCAGGCCCAATTGCGGCATCGCCAAACGGCTATGTTGCATCGCAAAATGCCTCGGGCTAGCCTGCAGGCATGATGAAAACGCCAGTGCTGGACATGATTGAACAGGCGGCCCGTGCAGCGGCGCGGGTGCTTGAACCTGCAAAGCGCGCAGGCATGGGGCTGCAGGATGATTTTGACCGCAACCAGCATGCGCTGCACGGCCTCTCCTGGCTGGCAACCACTGTGGAAACCCTGCGAGCACTTGCTCATTACGCCAAAGTGCTGGAGCAAACAGGCAAACTCGGTGAAACCGAACAGCTGCTCATTGCCATCGCCGGCGGCGAATACCTGAACCAGATTGCCGGCGGCATTCCGATGAACCAGACGGAGATGTTCCGTCTCTCCGCCCTCGGACTCGGCGCAAGCGACCTTGCTCCCGTCTTCGGCGCTGAGTTGTATGGACAGGGCAACACCGCTGCCAACCGCGCCCGGCTCGTGGTACTCATGCAGGAGGGCGAGGGGCAATTGACCACCGGCTCCTGCGGGCTTGATGCGAGCCTCGACGATATGCGCGTCAGCATGCAGCGTTTCTGTGCAGCCAAGGTCACGCCCTTTGCGCATCAATGGCACCGGCAGAATGACTATGTGCCGCTGGACGTCATCCAGGAACTGGCCGACCTCGGCGTCTTCGCGCTGACATTGCCGGAGCAGCATGGCGGCCTTGCCCTCTCCAAGGAGGCGATGTGCGTTGTCTCGGAAGAATTGTCGCGCGGCTGGATTGCCGTCGGCTCGCTCGGCACCCGCGCCGAAATCGCCTGCGAGCTTATCCTTTGTGGTGGCACCGAGGAGCAGAAGGCCAATTGGCTTCCAAAAATTGCGTCGGGCGAAATCCTCCCCACTGCTGTGTTCACCGAACCTGATACCGGCTCAGACCTTGGTGCGCTCAAGACCCGCGCCGTCGGCATGGCGATATCTACAAGGTAACCGGCAACAAGACCTGGATCACCCACCCGGTGCGTGCCGATGTGATGACGCTTTGCTTGCCCGCACCAATCCGGACGAGAAAGGCTACAAGGGCCTCTCGCTTTTTCTTGCCGAAAAACCGCGCGGCACCGATGAGAACCCCTTCCCCGCCAAGGGCATGTCCGGCAGCGAGATCGAAGTGCTCGGCTACCGCGGCATGAAGGAATATGAAATCCGTTTCGAGGATTTCGAGGTGAAGGCGGAAAACCTGCTGGGCGAGACCGAAGGTCAGGGCTTCAAGCAGTTGATGCAGACGTTCGAGAGCGCCCGCATCCAGACAGCGGCTCGCGCCCTCGGCGTGGCGCAGAACGCGCTCGACCTTGGCTTCCGCTACGCCTGTGAGCGCAAGCAGTTCGGCAAGGCGATCATCAACTTCCCGCGCATTGGCGACAAGCTGGCCTTGATGGCAGCCGAGATCATGGCCGCCCGCCAGCTGACCTATGCCGCCGCGCGCGAGAAAGACGCGGGCCGCCGCTGTGATGTGGAAGCCGGCATGGCCAAGCTGCTGGCCGCGCGCATTGCCTGGAGTGCCGCTGACAATGCGCTGCAGATCCACGGCGGCAACGGCTTTGCGCTCGAATACCAGATCAGCCGTGTTCTGTGTGATGCGCGTATTCTCAACATCTTCGAAGGTGCCGCCGAAATCCAGGCGCAGGTGATCGCGCGCCGCCTTCTCGATGGCAGCAACTAGCGCGCTACTATCTTCAGCCCGGAAATGGCTCCGCCCACGAACAGGCCGGAAACTGTCGCATAGAAATCATCAAGCCCATCGACTAGGTCCTTGCCATGCACACGTTCGTTGCGGTGCCGGTTGGCGCGGAACTGCGCCAGACGCTCCACCGTGAAGCCGGTCCAGTCTTGCGTAACATCATGGATGGAAATTGTGTCGAAACCTGCCGTGCGCAGGTCGGCTTCATAACCGGTTGAAGTCGGCAGGTAGGGACACTGCACCTTCACCCGCAGCATATCGGCCTCAACCGGGCTCGGCTCACGCGTGCGGCCAAAATCCTCCACATACATTCCGCCGCCGCCGCGCAACGCCGAACGGCAAACCGACAGCAGCCGCTCACGGTCGGGAATATGCAGAAAGCAGAGGAATGAGATGATGGCATCGAAGCCTTGCGCCTCCACCCCGTCCAGAACATTTCCGCAGCGGTGTTCCACTCTGCGAGGCGAGCCCGCAACGCGCCGTCAGCTCGGCTGCCACCTCATGCAGGTCTTGCTGCAGCTCCAGCGCTGTCACATGCGCGCCAGTCTTCTCCGCAATGTAGCGTGCCGGCCCGCCAAGCCCTGCGCCGATATCAAGCACGCGCGAGCCCGGACCCAGATGCAGCGCTTCAATGGCCTCATCAACCGCTGCCGTTCCAAAATAATGATACTGGTCGAATGGCGTTAATTGTTCGACGCGCAAGGCCTGCTCCTCGCCAATGCCGATTGCCTCCAGCTCGCGGTGGATGCGATGTACTTCGGCATAGAGCTTCATGGATTTCATGTGGACAGTCCCCGCCAGCGGCCATTATCACCACAGAATGCAACAGAGGACAATTCATCGTGGGTGATTCGAAGTCCATTCTCATCACCGGCTGCTCCTCGGGCATCGGCTACACCTGCGCCATTGGCCTGCAAAAGCGCGGCTGGCGCGTCTTCGCTACGGCCCGCAAGGCATCTGATCTTGCGCGTCTTTCAGCCCAGGGGCTGGAAACGCTCTACCTCGATTATGCCGAACCTGAGTCCATCGATCATTGCGTGGCCGAAGTTGCCAAGCGCACCGGCGGCAAGCTCTACGGCCTATTCAACAACGGCGCCTACGGCCAGCCGGGGGCTGTGGAAGACCTCCCCCGCAGCGCGCTGGAAGCCCAGTTCCAGGCCAATTTCTTCGGCTGGCACCAGTTGACGCGAGCTTGCCTCCCCCTGATGCGTGCCAATGGCTCTGGCCGCATTGTGCAGAACTCTTCCGTGCTTGGTCTCGTCGCGCTCAAATGGCGGGGCGCCTACAATGCCTCGAAGTTTGCCATTGAAGCCTTGAGCGATACGCTGCGGCTGGAGCTTGCGGGCAGCGGCATTCATGTCGTGCTGATTGAGCCCGGCCCCATCGCCAGCCGCTTTACTGAGCATGCGCTTGCCGCCTTCAATGCCAATATTGATGAAAGCACTTCGCATTATGGCGCTGCCTATGAGCGCCAGCGGGCGAGGCTCGGCAAGGGCGGCTCCAACCGTTTCAAGCTGCCGCCCGAAGCGGTGCTGGAAAAGCTCGTCCATGCGCTTGAAAGCCCGCGTCCAAAGGTCCGCTACTATGTGACGACGCCAACGACTATCATGGCCTGGTGCCGCAGGCTGCTGCCCTACCGGGTGATGGACATGGTGGCCAGCAAGGTGTCTGACCAATGAATTTCCTCAGTTATCTCGTTCCGCTCGCGCTTGGCGCCGTCGCCGTCATCCTCGTCATGGGCGTCCTCAACATGATGAAGGGCGGGTCGGCCAACCGCTCGCAGAAACTCATGCGCATGCGCGTGCTGTTCCAGTTCGGCGCAATTATCCTGCTCATGGCGGCTCTCTATTTCGCGCAAAAATCTGGTTGAAGCCGCGCCTCCCCTTCCCCACATGAGGGGCGTCGTTATCCACACGGGGGTTCTCGATGGCGCAGCTTTCGCAGGAAGACAAGGTCCGCAAGAACTTCTGGCCCAAGGTGAAGTCGGCGCTCGCCCGCTTGCCCTTCGCCGAAGATGTGCTGGCCGCTTATTACTGCGCCTTCGATGGCGCCACGCCGCTCAAGGTGAAGGGCATCCTCATTGCGGCGCTCGCTTATTTCATCCTGCCGTTTGATGTGATCCCTGATTTCATCCTCGGCCTCGGTTTCACCGACGATGCCGCCATACTCTTCGGCGCCATTGCTGCAGTTCGCGGCCACATCAACCAGTCGCACCGCGACAAGGCTCGCGCCACGCTTGAAAAGATGAAAGCCGAAACGGTGGATGCCTCACCGGTTTGATTGCCGGGTGACAACCATCACCGCTGCCGCGCACACCGCCATGCCAAGGATTTGCAGCGGTACCAGCGTTTCGCCAAACAGCAGGAACGTCATCAACGCCGCAACGCCAGGCACCAGGAAGATCAGGCTCGATACGCGCGCCACATCGCCATGGCGGATGAGCAGCATGAGCAGCAGGATGGCGCCGACCGACAGCACGATGACCGACCATCCGAGCGCTACCCAAGCCTGAACACTGCCGTCAAACCCGAAGGATTCGAACAGGCTGGCCGCAAGCAGCATGACAAGACTTGCCCCCGCGTACTGCCACACGCCTCCCGTTGCCAGCGGCAGATGTGCTGCATGGCGCTTCTGGTAAACTGTGCCGAATGACACGCAGAAAGTACCAAACAGCACCATGGCTGTCGTTCCCGCCGTGATGCCTGCGAGGCCCGCAAGCGTCAGCTTGGGAGCGAGCACCAGCGCCACTCCGGCAATGCCGATGGCGAGCCCCAGCCAATGCCGGCCAGTAATATTCTCC
This sequence comes from uncultured Alphaproteobacteria bacterium, assembly GCA_963814455.1. GTDB lineage: Bacteria > Pseudomonadota > Alphaproteobacteria > Rhizobiales > Aestuariivirgaceae > Aestuariivirga. The sequence goes on from CAWFCR010000022.1 coordinate 50,593, forward strand.
TGCAACATGAGTGCGGCGGCAAAGGCCGTGATCAGCGGCTGCAGCCCGACGATGAGGGCCGAGACACCGGCCGGCATGCCATTGGCCACCGCCCAGTAGACCGGCCCGAGGTAGCCTGCATGCAGCAGCGCTCCTGCCACGGCCGCATGCAGCGCCTGGCGGGGTTGCGGCCAACGCGCGCCGGTCACAAGCGCAATCGTCACGAAAGCCGCAAGCGCAATGGGAAAGCGCAGCGCCAGAAAGGTGAAGGGTTCGACATGGCCCGCCGAAAGCCGCGCCACTACAAATCCGGTCGCCCACAGGATGACGAACACATGCGGTGCGGCGGCGATCCAGGCTGGCGCTTTGCTGTGGCTGGGCATGCGGCCTCAATTGCCCTGTCCGCTCCCCAAAAGCGACGAATTTGTTGGGCAGTTGCCATGCATCGGATAAGGTTTGCCTATGCAAGCTAGTGACACCGAACCACAAACTGAACGGGAAGCATCGCTGCCGGAAATGGCGTGGGAGGCCGTGACGCGGTTGTTTGCCGACGAGGCCATCCCGCTTGCGGGAAACATAGCTTTCCGCGCCCTGTTCTCGGTTTTCCCATTTCTCATTTTCCTTGTTACGCTTGCAGGTTTTTTCGGCAACGAGGGGCTGGCGACAGGCATTGTTGATTTTCTGCTCGGCGTGGCGCCTGCCACGCTCGTCAATACGCTGGCGCCCGAGATCCACTCCATCCTCACGGTGCCGCGCACCGGCCTGCTCAGCATTTCCGTGCTCCTCACCATCTGGAGCGCCATGGGCGGCGTCGATTCAATCCGCGTCGCCCTCAACCGCGCCTATGACGTGCGTGACACCCGCAGCTTTCTGCAGTTTATGGTCTGTGCGTGCTTTTCGTCGTCGGCGCTGCGGCATCATTTTCCTCACCGTGGCAATGCTTCTGGTGTTCTTGCCTGTCGTCCTCGCCACAGTCGACCGCTTTTCGCCAGGGTTTAGCGACGGGCTAGGCTTTATCGAATGGTTGCGCATCCCTCGGCATGTACTGCTTGTTGTCGCAGTCCATGTGGCCCACCGCATTCTGCCAGCAAACAGCAAACAGCGCGGGACATCCTGCCCGGCGTCATGATAACTGTCTTTGTGTGGCTGATGCTGGCGGTCGCCTTTTCCTACTACCTCGTGAACTTCAACACCTTCGCTTCGACCTATGCTTCGCTCTCCGGCTTTTTCGCGGCGATGTTCTTTCTCTATCTGTCTGCGCTGGTGCTCTTTCTCGGCGGCGAGTTCAACCGCGTGCTGCAGATCCACCGCTACCGCCGCTTAGCAGCCAAGCTTATGCGAAGCTCGGCAATGAGTGAGGTTTTGTCCGCCTCTCTGCTCGCTGCACGTCAAGCGACCTGAGCTTTTGCCTCGGTTGAGCAAGGGCCAGGTCAACTGGCAGCCGTATCAGCCCGCCGCTTCAGCGCATCATCAAACGTCTTGAGGCCGGTGCGCGGCGCCGACACCAGAACCGCCATGTTGCCGGGCCGGTGTTCGTTCTTCCACATCTTCATGTGCGCCTTCGGAATATCCGCCCATGAATAGACGTCCGACATGCAGGGGTCGATGCGTTGCGCCATCACCAGCTTGTTGGCGGATGAGGCCTGCATCAGGTTAGCGAAATGCGAACCCTGCACGCGTTTCTGGTGCATCCACAGATAGCGCGCATCGAGCGTGAGGTTATACCCCGTCGTCCCGGCGCAGATCGTAACCATGCCGCCGCGCTTCACCACCAGCACAGAGACCGGGAAGGTTGACTCGCCCGGATGCTCGAACACCATGTCAACGCTGTTGCCCTTGCCGGTGAACTGCCAGATGGCCTTGCCGAACTCGCGCGCCTGTTTCAGCCACTCGTTGTATTCGGGCGTGCCGACCTTCGGCATCTGCCCCCAGCAATTGAACTTCTTGCGGTTGATGGCGCCCTTGGCGCCAAGCTGCATGACGAAATCATGCTTGTCGTCATCCGAGATGACGCCGATGGCATTGGCGCCCGCCGTCGCCGCAAGCTGTATGGCCATGGAGCCGAGCCCGCCGGAGGCGCCCCACACCAGCACATTTTGCCCGGCGCCAAGCACATGCGGCTTGTGGCCAAACAGCATGCGGTAGGCAGTTGCGAGCGTCAGCATGTAGCAGGACGACTCCTCCCATGAGAGGTGCTTCGGCTTCGGCAGCAGCTGCCTTGCCTGCACGCGGGCAAACTGTGCAAACGAGCCATCCGGCGTTTCATAACCCCAGATGCGCTGCGACGATGAGAACATCGGATCACCGCCATTGCATTCCTCATCGTCGCCATCATCCTGGTTGCAGTGGACGACAACTTCATCCCCCACCTTCCAGCGCTTCACCTTCTCGCCCACGGCATAAACGATGCCGGAGGCGTCCGAGCCCTGCGACGTGAAACGGGTTCTTGTGGCCATCAATGGGAGAGATAGGCGTGCCCAATGCCGCCCACACGCCATTGTAGTTGACGCCTGCCGCCATGACGAGAATGAGCACCTCGTCCTGGCCGATGCTCCATGTAGGCACCACCTCGACCTGCATGGCGCTGTCCGGCGCGCCGTGGCGCTCCTGCCGGATGCACCAGGCATGCATGGATTTCGGCACATGCCCGAGCGGCGGAATTTCCCCGATCTCGTACAGGTCCTTGAGAGGTGAAGCGACATGCTGCGTCATCGGCTGCTCCATTTTTGTGCAAAGCAGCATACATAAGTTGCACTGCAGCGCAACCAGACGAAAGGCCGAAATGGCAGATTAACGGCAGATTCTTCGAAATTTGCGCGATACGCAGAAACCGCAGCTTTACCCACCTCTTAACTCATCGTTGGCGAAGGCGGTTAGCGAAGGCATAATGCCAGGCTACAGGGCGCATAATCGAGTGGAGACAGTTCATGGACTTTGTCCAGTTCTTCAGCGTCGCCGTTGCGCAAACCTTTGATTCCATACCGGCGCATGACATCACCCTGCAGGCCATCGCCATTTCCTTTTTGTTGAGCCTCGCAGGAACAGCCTTGATCGTGCAGGTGACGGGCTGGGTGTCCTGGCTTTCGCCGCTGCCGAACTTCCTCACGTTGTTTGTTGGCGCGCTCCTCGCCCACCGGATTGTCGGCGGGCTGCCGCTGCCCGGCATGTTGCCAGTGCACCAGCTACTGCTGACCACGCTCATCGGCATGACAATCGGCACCTTTGCCATCCTCAGCTACCTGCGCCCCGCTCAGCGGTAACGGGCAGCCAACTTTCGGCCAGTTGCGCCGCAGCATCGTCCGTGCTTCCTTTGCGGCGATGCAACACACGCCAGACAAGCCATGGCTGTTCCGCACCTATGCGGGCCATTCCACCGCGAGGGATAGCAACGCCCTGTTCCGCGCCAATTTGGCGAAGGGGCAGACCGGCCTTTCCATCGCCTTCGACCTGCCGACGCAGACTGGTTACGACAGTGATCACGTTCTGGCGCGCGGCGAAGTCGGCAAGGTCGGCGTGCCCGTGTCCCACATCGGCGACATGCGCGCGCTGCTTGAGGGCATTCCACTCGATGCCATGAACACCTCGATGACCATCAACGCCACCGCCGCCTGGTTGCTGGCGCTCTATGTGGCCGTTGCTGATGAGCAAGGCGTGCCCCGCTCAAAACTTTCCGGCACCACGCAGAACGACATCATCAAGGAATATCTCTCGCGCGGCACTTATGTGTTTCCGCCCGCGCAGTCGATGCGGCTGACGACCGACACCATCGCCTTCTCCACCGCCGAAATGCCGAAGTGGAACCCGATGAACGTCTGCTCCTACCATTTGCAGGAAGCAGGGGCGACGCCGGTTCAGGAACTGAGCTTCGCACTGGCAACCGCCGTAGCCGTGCTGGATGAAGCGAAACAGGCTGTGTCTCCGGAAGTCTTCCCCGAAGTCGTCGGGCGCATATCCTTCTTCGTCAATGCCGGCATCAAGTTCATCACCGAGCTGTGCAAGATGCGCGCCTTCACCGAACTGTGGGAGGAACTCACGCGAGAGCGCTACGGCATAGCCGACGAACGCCATCGCCGCTTCCGCTACGGCGTGCAGGTCAATTCGCTCGGCCTCACCGAGCAGCAGCCGGAAAACAATGTCTACCGCATCCTGCTGGAAATGCTGGCCGTGGTGCTATCCAAAAACGCCCGCGCCCGTGCCGTGCAACTGCCGGCCTGGAACGAGGCGCTCGGCCTGCCCCGCCCGTTCGACCAGCAATGGTCGCTGCGTTTGCAGCAGATCGTCGCCTATGAAACCGATCTGCTCTCCTATGGCGACATCTTCGATGGTTCGAAGGAAATCGAGCGCAAGGTCGAGAGCCTGAAGCAGGAAGCGCGAGCCGAGCTTCAAAGCATCCTCTCGATGGGTGGCGCCGTAGCGGCAATCGACAAGGGCTACATGAAGGAGGCGCTGGTCGCTTCCAACACCGCGCGCCTCAAGGCCATTGAAGCAGGTGAAACCAAGATTGTCGGCGTCAACATGTTCAAGGAAGGCGAGCCTTCGCCGCTTGCAACCGGCGAAGGCTCCGTTCTCACCGTGCCGGAGAATGTCGAGTATGCGCAGATCGAGCAATTGAAGGCCTGGCGCGCCAAGCGCGATGACGCGGCGGTCAAGTCTTCCCTCACAGCACTGCGCGATGCAGCAGCGGGCAAGGCCAACATCATGGAACCCTCCATTGCCTGCGCCAAGGCAGGCGTTACCACCGGTGAATGGGGCCAAGCACTGCGCGATGCATTTGGCGAATATCGCGCGCCAACTGGCGTTGTATTTATGATGGCGGAAACGCCAAGCGCAGACCTTGCGGCGATCCGCACCCGTGTCAGCACGCTTGCCAAACAGCGGGGCGAAACGCCACGTTTTCTCATGGCCAAGCCGGGGCTGGATGGTCACTCCAACGGCGCCGAGCAGATTGCCGTGCGCGCTGCCGATTGCGGCCTCGACGTGATCTATGACGGCATCCGCTCAACGCCTGAACAGATTGTCGAGACTGCCAAGGCGAAGGGCGCTTCACTCATCGGCCTCTCCATTCTCTCCGGCAGCCATGTGCCGCTGGTGCGCGAAGTGATGCAGCGATTGCGCGCCGAGGGGCTTGATCACATTCCCGTTGTGGCAGGCGGCATCATCCCCGAAGATGACAAGCACATCCTCCGCCAGCTCGGCGTGACTCGCGTCTATACGCCGAAGGACTTCGACCTCAACGCCATCATGAGTGATCTCGTCGGCTTGCTTGAGGCGGCTGGCTAGGGCAGCGGCTCCATGGTGGCGGTGAGCTGTGGATCGGCTGCAGGCAGCGGCAGACCCACGCCATTCACTAGTTGCTCCGCTGTAGTGTCGCCAGTGACAAGTCCAAGTTCCTTCTGCCGTTCAAGGCTGAGCCGGTTCATCGACATCGGCGAGGCCTTGTCCATCTCCGCCACGACTTCCGGCGAAACGCCCATTTCGGCAAGATAGCCGCGAAGCTTGCCGCGCATGTTGCGGAACAATGCGGCTGTCCTGTTGCTATCGGCAACCAGCCGCTTCTTGCTGGAAACCGTGCTGGCGCTGTTCACTGCCTTGCCTGAACTGATGAGCAGCGCCTGATGCAGGCCGACGACTGCGCCTTCGCCGCTGTAGCGTTCAACACCGCCTGCGAGGATGAACGGGCAGGCCGAAGTGCATACGCCGCTGAACGGGACCACCTCACCGATTACTTCAATCGCCCTGCTGCTGCAGGATGCGCGTTTCGCCGACAGCAACAGTGAGCCCGCGCGCCCGGATCATGCGGCCGATGCTGAGTCGCTGCTGAAAGCCTGCCGCCGGGCGAATGAATGATGACAGGCAGCTTGCGCCCACCAAGGCTGGAAAGAACTTTGCGGAACTGGGCCGGGGTTTCGGCTCGAATCTCTCCTGACGCGGAAATCCAGTCGCCACAGGCAGGCTGGCAGGATGGCGAACCATGCACCAAGCGCACAACCATGGGCTCGGCCGCACGGGCCGGTACGCACGCCACCAACGCCAGAAACGCAACAATCCACAAACGACACATACGCCTTACCTTTACTTAACCAGCAAAGCCCAGCGCCGCCGAAGTTTCAAGTGGCCGCAACCAGCCCGCCATTTCCTTGACAAGACGGGGGGTTTTTCATAGAAACCGCCCAATCGTGAGGGGCAATGGCCTCCGCGCAATGCACTGCTCGCAGGCACCCGGAACCTCTGGTTCAAAAAAAGTCCGCTTCATCAATGGGTTGGAGGCGGCGCCAAAGGGCGTGGGCCAAGAAAGGTTAAGACCATGTACGCAGTCATCAAGACTGGCGGCAAGCAGTATCGCGTTGCAGCCAACGACAAAATCCTCATTGAAAAGCTCGACGGCGCAGCCGGAGACCATGTGAACTTCGTGGAAGTTCTGATGGTCGGCAATGGCGCATCGGTGGAAGTCGGCGCTCCCTTCGTAGCAGGCGCCACGGTTGTGGGCGAAATCGAGAAGCAGGCCCGCGGCCCCCACATCATCATTTTCAAGAAGCGCCGCCGCAAGCATTATCGCCGGCGCAATGGCCACCGTCAGGACCTGACGGCGATCACCATCACCGAAATTCTCACCGGCGGCGCCAAGCCAACGGGCAAGAAGGCCGAACCCAAGCCAGCCAGGCAAGCTTCCACCGAAGCCGCCAAGCTCGCCAACTTGGCCGACGCCTCGGAAAACAATGTTGACGATATTTCGCTGATCGGCGGCATCGGCCCCAAGATCAACAAGGCGCTGACCGACATGGGCATCACCACCTACGCCCAGATCGCAGGCTGGACGGAAGCCGATGTTGAGCGTATTGAAACCGAATTGAAGCAGAAGGGCCGTGTCGCCCGCGAGGAATGGATCGAGCAGGCCAAGGAATTGATGGCTGGCAAACCGCCCCGCGCCAAGACTGACAAAGCCCGCAGCAAGGAATAAGGAGTAACCCATGGCACACAAAAAAGCAGGCGGCTCATCCCGCAACGGCCGCGATACCGCTGGCCGGCGCCTTGGCGTGAAGTGCTTTGGCGGCGAAAGCGTCATCGCCGGCAACATCATCATCCGCCAGCGTGGCACCAAGTGGCATCCGGGAACCGGCGTCGGCATCGGCAAGGATCATACGATCTTCGCCACCATCCCCGGCAAGGTTGCCTTCCGCGGCACCAAGAAAAACCGGCAGGTGGTTTCGGTTCTGCCGCTGCAGGCTGCCGAGTAAGCATCGCTCACTGCTGACGAATTGAACGGAGAGGTGAAAACCTCTCCGTTTTTGTTTGCATCACTGCCAAAAAATATTCAACCAAACGGTTGACAATACTCCTGCGCTGTTTTATATTCAACTACATGGTTGAACATCAGACAGCACCGCTCGATAACCTGTTTCATGCGCTCAGCGATGCGACGCGCCGGCGCATGCTGCACCAGCTTGCAAGTGGCGAGCGGACGGTTTCCGAACTTGCCGCGCCTTTTGAAATGTCGCTTGCCGCCGCTTCCAAGCATATCAAGGTGTTGGAAAGCGCCGGTCTCATTCATCGCCAGGTGCAGGGCCGCACCCATATGTGTCGGCTCGAATCTGCGCCTCTCGCCAGCGCCAGTGAATGGCTGAACTACTACGAACAGTTCTGGACCAGCCGCCTCGGTACGCTTGACCAGCTTCTGCGCGCTGAAGACAGCGAAAAATCCCCCGCACCCAGAAAAGGAAATAAACCATGACCGCAACAGATACCATCGAAACATATGGCGTTGTCACCGAACCCGCCACGCTCACAATCCAGCGCCTGCTGCCCGGCCCCATTGAACGCGTGTGGTCCTACCTCATCGACAGTGATCTTCGCCGCAAATGGCTGGCTTCAGGCGTGATGGAGATGAAGAAGGGCGCTTCGTTCGAACTGGTCTGGCGCAATGACGAATTGAATAACCCGCCGAGCAAGCGGCCGGACAGCTTTCCGGAAGAGCACCGCATGCAGTGCGAGATCACTGAACTTGATCCGCCGCGCAAACTTGCCATCAGTTGGGGACGCAGCGCCGGAGTCTCCTTCGAACTGGAACCACGGGGAAAACGCGTTTTGCTGACTCTCATTCATCGCAAGCTGCCGGATCGTGAGAGCCTGCTCAATGTTTCTGGCGGCTGGCATGCGCATCTCGACACGCTGGTGTCGCGTCTCGAGGGAAAAGAGCCTGCACCTTTCTGGGATGTCTGGACCCGCCTGAAAAACGACTATACGCAGCGCCTCGGCGCCTGATGGATCAGCCGACTGGAGCAAGCGCCAAGACGAAACCGTCTTGGCGCTTCTTGTTCTAGAATACCGCAGACACATAGCGCGGCACGATGCGCTTGCGTCCAAGCCCGCCATTATGCTTGGAAGCCGCAAGCCTCAGGTTGCCTCGTGAAAGCCGCACCGCCATCGACAAGTGCTTCAGCCCATACTGCACATTGGTATGCGGGTTGAGAAGCTGCGAACAATCGCCGCGGAAACCGATGCCTTTGGCTGTGGCGCACTTGAGCTGGAACACGCCATACTCGCCGGCTGCACCGCGAGCCCGCGGATTGTAGTTGGATTCGACCTTGGCGATGCGGAGCGCAAACCAGGTGGGAACGCCATAGCGGGGCGCTGAACCCTTGATGATGGCGACGACATTGTTACGTGCAGCCTGGGAAGCGCCGCGTGAGGCGTAGTTTTTGCGGTGCTTGCCATGCCGTGCGTATTTCTTGCGGCTCGATGCCTTGGCGTACTTGCGGTACGACTTCTTGGCCGCAACGAACTTTTTCTTCTTCTTGATGACGTGGGTGATCTGCTGCTTCTTGTAGTGCCGGGTCTTCGCTTCAGCAGTGATCGTGAATAGAGAGGCAGCAAAGAATGCCGCGAGGAGTCCTGCAATCAGTCTTATTTTCATTTTACTGTTCCTGTCGGAGTTAAAGTTGTTGGGTTAAACCTCCATTAGACTGCCGTTTTATTGGGTCTTGACTCTCAGGGGTCAGACTTGATCTGCGGGTTAACTGTTCAAATGTGGTCACAATGTGACTCGCATTGGGTTTTATATTGCACTGCACAAAGAGTCGCAGATTGCCCCCATTTGAGGAATTTCTTTTCATGCGCGCCTTGCTGGCGCTACAAGCAGCCCATGAAATTTCTAGATGAGGCAAAGGTTTATGTGCGCGCTGGCGATGGCGGCGCGGGGGCTGTATCTTTTCGGCGCGAAAAGTTCATTGAGATGGGCGGCCCTGATGGCGGCGATGGCGGCAGAGGCGGCGATATCTGGGTGGAAGCTGTCGATCATCTCAACACGCTGATCGACTATCGCTACCAGCAGCACTTCAAAGTCAGAACGGCGGGCCACGGCATGGGCCGCCTGCGGGCTGGCGGCAATTCTGACGACATCGTGCTCAAGGTGCCTGCAGGAACGCAGATATACGAAGAAGACAACGAAACGCTGATTGCCGATCTTGCCAGTGTGGGTGAGCGGGCGCGCATTGCGCGCGGCGGCAACGGCGGCTTCGGCAACCACCATTTCAAGGGCCCTTCCAACCGCGCGCCGCGCCATGCCAATCCCGGCATCGAAGGGCAGGAGCGCTGGGTCTGGCTGCGCCTCAAGCTGATTGCCGATGCAGGCCTTGTCGGCCTGCCAAATGCGGGCAAATCAACGCTTCTGGCAACTGTTTCGGCAGCGAAACCAAAAATTGCGGATTATCCCTTCACCACGCTTCATCCCCAGCTTGGCGTTGTCCGCGCGGCCGGTAATTCATTCGTGCTGGCAGATATACCCGGTCTCATCGAAGGGGCAAGCGAAGGCCATGGCTTGGGCACGCGTTTCCTCGGCCATATCGAGCGTTGCGCAGTATTACTGCACTTGATTGATGCTACGGCTGATGATCCGGTCAAGTCATACCGGGTCATACGCAAGGAATTGAAGGCCTACAGCCCGTTGCTGGCAAAGAAAACCGAAGTCGTGGCCCTCAACAAGATCGACCTGCTCACGCCCAAGGAGCTGGCGAAGAAGCAGGCTGACTTCAAGAAGCGCTTGAAGATCACCCCGGTGCTGCTCTCTGGCGCTACCGGCAAGAATGTCGATGCCACCATGAAACGCCTGCTCACCACCATCCAGAAGGCCCGCAACCCCGAAAGCGCCAGGTCGGTTGACGGCGTCAAGGTGGAGCAATGGCAACCCTGAGCAACCGGCTTTCCAAGGCCCGCCGCATCGTCATCAAGGTGGGCTCCGCGCTCCTCGTCGATGCCGCCACCGGCAAATTGAAATCCAATTGGCTGAAGTCACTGGTTGAGGATGTGGCGGAAGCGCGCGGGCGTGGGGCAGATGTCATCATCGTCTCCTCCGGCGCCATTGCGTTGGGCCGCTCATCGCTCGGCCTTGCCAAGGGCAAGCTCAAGCTGGAAGAAAGCCAGGCTGCCGCCGCCGTAGGCCAGATTGCGCTGGCGCAAGGCTGGGCCGATGCGCTGCTGCGCAAGGATATTGTGGCAGCCCAGGTGTTGGTGACGCTCAAGGATACTGAGGAGCGCCGCCGCCATCTCAATGCGCGTGCCACCTTGTTGACACTGCTTGCCAAGGGAGCAGTGCCCGTCATCAACGAGAATGACACGGTCGCCACCTCCGAAATCCGCTACGGCGACAATGACAGGCTGGCGGCGCGTGTTGCCTCCATGCTCTCGGCTGATTGTCTGGTGCTGCTCTCCGATATTGACGGTCTCTATTCTGGCCAACCCGGCACGCCCGGTGTTGAGTTCATCCCGGAGGTGAACGACATTACGCCCGAGGTTGAGGCTATGGCCGGAAAACCCGTATCAGGAGTTGGCTCCGGCGGCATGATCACCAAGATCGAGGCGGCAAAAATTGCGCTAGGTGCTGGCTGCAACATGGTCATCGCCGCAGGCCACACAACCTATCCGTTGCGCCATGTTCTTGCTGGCGAGCGCTGCACCTGGTTTCTCGCGTCGATGACAGCCATGCAATCCCGCAAACGCTGGATCGCCGGTTCGCTGCAACCCGTTGGCCGCATCGCCATTGATGAAGGTGCTGCCAAGGCCCTGCTATCCGGCAAGAGCCTGCTTCCGGCAGGCGTGAAAAATGTCATCGGGCAATTTTCGCGCGGCGATACGGTGAGCATCGTCAGCCTTGCAGGCGCCGAGATTGCCCGCGGCCTTGTGGCCTATGACGCCGCTGATGCCTCGCGCATTGCCGGCCTCAAGTCGAGCGAGATTGAGAAAACGCTTGGCTTCCGTGGCCGGGATGTGATCATTCACCGGGATGATCTGGTGGTCACCGGCGGAGACAAGGCATGACCAGCGCCATGATGCAGTTGGGTGAGCGTGCCCGGGCAGCGGCCCGGTTGCTGGCGCTTGCGCCGACAGAGCAGAAGAACGCCGCCCTCAAGGCCATGGCCGTCGAACTTCGCAAGCGTGCGAGTGAAATCCTCGTCGCCAACGCTGCTGATGTGAAGGCAGCCGCAGCAAAGCAGCTGAAATCCTCCTTCATTGACCGGCTGACGCTCAACCCTTCCCGCATCGAGGCGATGGCGACGGGGCTGGAGGAGATTGCGGCCCTGCCTGATCCCGTCGGCAAGGTGACGGAAACCTGGCAGCGTCCCAACGGCCTCAACTTCTCGCGCATCCGCGTTCCCATCGGCGTCATCGGCATCATCTTTGAAAGTCGCCCGAATGTGACGGCGGATGCAGGCGCACTGTGCATGAAGTCCGGCAATGCCGCGATCCTGCGCGGCGGTTCGGATGGTTTTGCCACCTCCATGCTGATTTGCGATTGCCTGCGGGCAGGACTTCGCGCAGCCAATCTGCCTGTCGACGCGATCCAGATGGTGCCGACGACAGACCGTGAAAGCGTTGGCGAAATGCTCTCAGGTCTTGGCGGTGCCATTGACCTCATCGTGCCGCGTGGCGGAAAAAGCCTGGTTGCCCGCGTGCAGACGGAAGCGCGCGTGCCGGTGTTCAGCCACCTTGAGGGCATCTGTCATGTCTATGTCGACAAGTCGGCTGATCTCGACATGGCAAAAAAAATTGTTCTCAATGCCAAGATGCGGCGAACCGGCGTCTGCGGTTCAGCCGAAACCATTCTTATAGACAGGACTCGACAGGTTGAATTGTTGAAGCCGATCCTTCGTACCCTGATTGATGCAGGCTGCGAAGTGCGGGGCGATGCGGCAGCTCAGGCGGCTGACAGCGCGGTGAAACCCGCAACGGAAGAGGATTGGTCCACCGAATATCTCGATGCCATCGTCTCGCTCAAGCTGGTGGATGGTGTCGATGCATGCCATCGCCCACATTGCCAAATACGGCTCGCAGCATACTGATTCGATAATCGCAGACAGACCAGGCAATGGCTGAAAAGTTTCTCGCGCGAGGTCGATAGCGCCATCGTGCTTCACAATGCTTCGACCCAGTTTGCCGATGGCGGCGAATTTGGTTTCGGAGCCGAAATAGGAATCGCCACCGGCAAGCTGCATGCACGTGGACCTGTCGGCCTCGAACAGCTCACCACCTTCAAGTACCAGGTGCGGGGCGCGGGGCAAACGCGGCCATGATCAAGCCGCCGCCCTTTGGCCAGGGCCAGCGCATCGGCCTGTTTGGCGGTTCCTTCAACCCCGCTCACAACGGCCACTACATGGTGGCGCATTATGCTCTCAAGCGCCTGCAGCTCGATTGGGTCTGGTGGCTGGTCTCACCACAGAATCCGCTCAAGAGCAGCGCCGAAACCGCCGACTATGGTGAACGGCTGGCGCAAACCGCGAAAATCGCCAGCCATCCGCAATTCAAGGTTTGCGACCTTGAAGGCCAGATTGGTTCCCGCAACACGGCGCAAACTCTCGAGGCGCTTTCTCCCCTGCTCCACACCGCCCGTTTCGTCTGGTTGATGGGCGCCGATAGCTTTGCCGATCTGCATCATTGGCATGACTGGACGGTGATCCCGCAATCCTTGCCGCTCGCCTTTCTCGCCCGCCCCGGCTACTCGATCCGCGCGCTGAACAGCCATGCCGCCATCCGTTATGCAGAGGCCCGCATTCCCACCGAGCAGGCAGCCCGCCTGCCGGACCACAAAGCGCCTGCCTGGGTGTTCCTGCCAATGCCGCTGCGCCGCGAAAGTTCAACCGCAATTCGCGCCTTGAACCACAAATCCCGAGGCCGTAAACAGGCCCCAAATCAACAGGAGATATTCCGCTGAAAAAGCCCGTCAAGAAGCCCGTGGCCAAAAAAGCCAAGGCAAAGTCCGCCGCCGCCACCAAGGTCAAGAAAACCACAAAGGCCAAGCCAGCTACAAAAACCAAGGCGGTGGCCAAGAACCGGAAACTAGGCAAAACCATCGCCAAGCCGAAGAAGACGGTCAAGGTCAAGGCGACTGCCAAGGCCAAGGTCATTGCCAAACCGAAGAAGACGGTCAAGGCAAAGGCAAAGGTCAAAGTAGCCGCCAAGCCCAAGGTTGTTGCCAAGCCCAAGGTTGCTGCCAAGCCCAAGGTTGTTGCCAAGCCCAAGGCCGTCAGCAAGCCCAAGGCCGCCAGCAAGCCAAGAAAGCCAGCACCAGCCCGCAAGCCCGCTGTTGCCGTGGCGCCCGTTGCTGCCCCGGTACCGGCGCCGGCGCCGGTACTCCGCATCTCGCCCAGTCAGGCGCTGCTCGACATCATCGTCACCCAGCTTGAAGATGCCAAGGCCGAAGATATCGTCACCTTCGACCTGCACGGCAAATCCACGCTGGCCGACAGCATGGTCGTCGCTTCCGGGCGGTCCAACCGCCATGTCAGCGCCATTGCCGATCAGATTTTGGAAAAGCTGAAAGCCGCAGGTTATTCCAACCTCCGGGTTGAAGGCATGGAACAGGCAGATTGGGTGATAGTCGATACCAGCGATGTGATCGTGCATCTGTTCCGCCCGGAAGTGCGCAGCTTCTATAATCTGGAGCGCCTGTGGTCGGAGCATTCGCCGCGCGAAACCCATACCGGCTAGGGCCGTGAAGCTGACCATCGTCTCGGTTGGCAGGCTCAAGGCAGGGGCCGAACAATCGCTCTGCGATGACTATGTGAAGCGATTGGGCGGGCTTGGCCGCACCGCCGGCATCAGCCAGCTCAAGATTGCCGAGTTTGCGGAAAGCCAGGCCGCCACCGCAAAGCTGCGCCAGCAGGAGGAAGCAGCGCTTGTGGCAAAGGCGCTGCCGCCGCGCGCCCACCGCATCATCCTCGATGAGCGGGGTGAGCCGTTGGCCAGCGAAGCTTTCTCCAAGCTGCTGCAAACCCATATGGACCGGGGAACAGGTGACATGGCCTTCTTGATCGGCGGCCCGGATGGCCACACGCCCGAACTGCGCACCTCCGGCCAGCTTCTGTCCTTCGGGCCGATGACCTGGCCGCACCGGCTGGTGCGCGTCATGCTGCTGGAACAGATTTACCGGGCTGTCACCATTATGCTCAATCATCCCTATCACCGCGCCTGATGCGCGGGCCGCAATTTCACCATTCCGCCCCGCTACCGAGACCCATGCGCAAGCTGCTTCGACCATTGATGGCTTTGGCTCTGTGCCTTGCGGCAGCGCCGCTTGCGGCGCAGGAACAGGCCGCTGACCCTGCGGCCGAGCTTGGCGCCATCCAGCAGCAGATGACGCTTTCGGCGGAAGAGCAATCGCGCATTGCAGCTGAAATGGCGGAAGCCGAGCAGGACCAGGAAGCCATTTCCAAGAAACTGGTGCAGATCGCCCGCACCATCCAGCAGCAGGAACAATCAATCAGCGAGGCGGAAGCCAAGATCATCAAGCTGAAAAAGCAGGAAGTGGTGATCCGCTCCGACCTTGCCTCGCGCGAGGAAGAATTGTCGGCCCTGCTGGCAGGATTGCAGCGGCTGGAACAGAACCCGCCGCCTGCTCTCGTCGTTGAGCCGAAGGATGTGCTGGCGGCATTGCGCGGCGCCATGATGTTTGGCGCCATCGTGCCCGAGATGCGGGGCGTGGCCGAGAAGCTGGCAGCCAAGCTTGCCGAGCTTGAAACCATCCGCACCGATCTGGAAGGCGAACGCCAGAAAATGGCGGAGGATGTGGTCAACCTCAAGTCCTCGCGCCTCGAACTGGGCGGCCTGACCGAGCAGAAAAAGAAACTGCTGAGCGAACATGGCGGCAAGCTGGCGGACGAGAAGGCCCGCACCAAGGCTTTGGCGGACAAGGCCAAGGATTTGCAGCAATTGCTCACCTCGCTGGCCGAAGAGCGCAAGCGCGCCGAAGCCGAACAGGCAAAGCAGATGGCTGCCGCCGAGGCCGAGCGCCAACGCCAGGCGGAGCTTGCCGCCCGCCCGAAAGTCGCCTTTTCGCAGCGCCTGAAACAGCTGGAGTATCCGGCCCAGGGCCAGATTGTCCGCCGCTTCGGCGAGAACGACGGGCTGGGCAGCAACCTGCGGGGTTTCGCCGTCGCCACCCGGGCGGAAGCGCAGGTCACGGCACCCGCTGATGGCAAGGTCGAATTTTCCGGCCCCTTTCGTTCCTACGGCCAGCTCCTTATCCTCGATGCCGGTGAAGGTTACCTGATCCTTTTGGCTGGCATGGAACGTATTACGTCTGAGATGGGCCAGACGGTGCGCGCCGGAGAGCCTGTGGCGATGATGGGAAAAGGCCCATCTTCAGTCACATTGTTGGGAGATAGGATGCAAGAGACACGGCCCGTGCTATATATTGAATTGCGCAAGAACGGCGATGCTGTCGATTCGGCGCCCTGGTGGATTGGCGGAATGAGAGAGGCAAGCAAATGAAGTTTGGCAAAACTGCAGGCTCCCTGAGTTTAGTGATGGCGGGAGCCCTGTCGGCGACAGTGGCCTGGCAGGTTTTTGGCGATGCGTTTGCAGCCTCATCCAATGCCGACACCTACAAGCAACTTAACTTGTTTGGCGATGTGTTCGACCGCGTGCGCGCCGATTACGTCGAAGACCCGGACGAGACCAAGATGATCGAGGCCGCCATCAACGGCATGCTCGCTTCGCTTGACCCGCACTCCAGCTACATGACCGCCAAGCAGTTCGAGGACATGAGCGTCCAGACCACCGGCGAGTTCGGCGGCCTCGGCATCGAGGTGACAATGGAGAACGGCGTCGTCAAGGTGGTGACGCCGATTGATGAGACGCCAGCCTCCAAGGCCGGCATCATGTCGAATGACCTCATCGTCAAGATCGACGGCACCGACATGCAGGGCATGACGCTGAACGAGGCGGTCGACAAGATGCGCGGCCTCATCAACACGCCGATCACGCTCACCATCCAGCGCAAGGACCAGGCGCCGTTCGACGTGAAGCTGGTGCGCGACAAGATCCGCGTGCAGTCGGTCAAGTACGCCACCGAGGCCGATGACATCGGCTATATGCGCATTGCAAGCTTCAGCCAGCAGACGCAGGAAGGCATCGACAAGGCCTTCAAGGAACTGCGCACCAAGATCGGCGCCGAGAAGCTGAAGGGCTATATCCTCGACCTGCGCAACAATCCGGGTGGGCTTCTCGATGAGGCAGTCTCCGTCTCCGACACCTTCCTCGATCGCGGCGAAGTCGTCTCGACGCGCGGCCGCCACCCCGACCAGACGCAGCGCTTCTCCGCCCAGAAGGGCGATGCGGCGGATGGCAAGCCAGTGGTGATCCTCATCAACGGCGGTTCGGCCTCTGCTTCCGAGATCGTCGCCGGAGCCTTGCAGGACCACAAGCGCGCCACGCTTATCGGCACGCGCTCGTTCGGCAAAGGCTCGGTGCAGACCATCATCCCGCTCGGCTCCAACGGCGCGCTGCGGCTGACCACGGCGCGCTATTACACGCCGGCTGGCCGCTCCATCCAGGCCAAGGGCATCGACGCCGATATCATCATCGAGCAGCCGCTGCCGCCAGAGCTGCAGGGCAAGAACGTATCGACCGAGGGCGAAGCCAGCCTCAAGGGCCATCTCACCAACGAAGGCGGCGGTGACGAGGGCGGCGGTTCATCCGCCTATGTGCCCGAGGACAAGACCAAGGACGTGCAGCTCAAGGCGGCAATCGACCTGCTGCATGGCGTCAAGGTCGTCTCCAACGTCAAGCCGGTGGACCCTGCAAAGCCTGCGCGGAAGAGAAGAAAACAACCAACTGACCTGACACAACACTGTTAGGGGCAACAGAGCGGGCACCTTCGGGTGCCCGTTTTTTATGCGCATTCCGGGAATTTCATCGTTATAGGATTTTTTCCCTTGACAGCGTACGGTCGAAATCGCTATAAAGCGCTATCCTCCAAAATTGTAGCTTCTCCCCGCGAGCGCAAGGTCCGTTGACAAACGGGCATCGCTGAAATCCAATGGGCCATCGGCCATGGTACAACGCGGGATGGGGCAAGGAATAAGGTGGCGGACGACAAGCTGGAACTGCTGCTCTTGCACGCGCTGCCGCTCGATGGCTCGATGTGAAAGCGCAGATGATTCCTGCCGGTTGTTACATTTGCTGCCGAACACTCTACGGCTTTGGCACGGTATCGTCCTGGGCAGCAGAGGCGTAAGTTCCGCATGTCGCAACCTCCTGAATTGTAATTGAGCTGCACGTTGATGATCTCTGCGCGCTGGAGATTGCGCATTGGCTCCGGAGAGGATTGCTGCACTGGTCCACATCGGCGTTGCTCGGAAAGGCTGGCCACGGCTGAAACCAGTTTCACTTTGTGAGCAATTCCAGCTGCAGAAGGCCGAGTGCTTTAAGCCGCACGGGAAAGCTATTGGGCGTCACACTGTTTTCCAGCAGCCGCAAGGAGGTGAGCCCGACGCCCCGGCAATCGCCACTAGCACTGCGCCAGCAACCGGAAGACATCGCGCGCGGCGTCACCGTTTCCATACGCGGCACAAGCCGAAGGAGGATGTTCTGTCGAGTGTGGCCAAACCCATCACCATCGATCACCGGCGCTTTGGATGATGTTGCACCGGGTCCAGAGACAAGCGCCAAGCAGGCAGCACAGGCGCTAGTACGGACGACTTCACATCGTCCCAAACTGCGGCCATACGTTCCACTGGAGCGGTCGGAGTTCTTCAACACGTTCTTGCAGGAGTTGATAGGAGAACTACGGAATTCACCAAGACAGGCTAAATAGCAACTACCTCTAAGGCTTCCGCAATTGTCCGCATGCCTGCGGGTACAATTCCGCCCTTGCCGCGCCTACGCTTTTTGGCAATCTGCGCTGCCATGACTCTCTACTGTTGCCCTCGCTATTGCCGTCTATGCCTTCACCATGTCGATCACGCCGGGGCCTAACAACACAATGTTGCTGGCTTCTGGCGTGAACTTCGGCTTGCGTCCGAGCGCTGCCGCACATCATGGGCATCAACCTGGGCTTCACCGCCATGCTGTTTGCCGTTGGGTTGGGGATCGGTGGCATTTTCACCGCAGTGCCGGTGCTGCACACGGTGCTCAAGATCGTCGGCACCGCCTATCTGCTCTATCTCGCCTGGCGCATTGCCAGCGCCAGCGCTTCCGCTGCGCAGACGGTGAGAAGAACCGGCCGATGACGCTTGTCGAGGCGGCGCTGTTTCAATGGGTGAACCCCAAGGCCTGGGTCATCTCGATTGGCGCTGCGGCGACCTACATTCCACAGGAGGGTTATTTCTGGAACCTGGTGATTGCAGCGCTCATCGTCTGCATCGTCAATGCGCCCTGCATCACATTGTGGGCGGGAACAGGCGTGGTGTTGCGGCGGTTTCTGGATGACCCGCGCAAGCTTCGCATTTTCAACATCAGCATGGCGCTGCTGCTGGTGGCTTCGCTGGTTCCGATACTGAGAAGTTGAAGGGACCCCCCTCAGTGCTTCGCACAGCTCCCCCAACAAGTTGGGGGAGCGCGATGGAAAGCGCCCTCCCTCAGCTATGCTGGCGGGGTGAGCCCTTGCGAACGCCGAAGGGCGGAGGGGGAGCCGCCGCCATCCTCGTGGTTAATGAGGTGTTAACGGTTGCCTCGCCAAAGTGGGGCGTTAACGAATCGGGCCAGGTAACCAGCACTTCATGGGACGTGACGAACTCAAACAGCCGCTGCGCAGGCGAAGTTTGACGGAACGCCTATGGGCGCGCCGCCCCAGCATGCTGGCCGTGGTGTCCTGTCTCATCATTGCCGCTTACGCCGCAGGCGGCGCATGGATGATGAAAATGCCGCTGCCCTTTGCCGGCGAACCCATTATCACTGCGCAAATTCCGCCACCCTCAAAGCTGAAAACAGTCGCCTCCGCCGAAGCGGTCGAGGAAGGCCAGCCAGCCGAACCCGGCAGCGATCCCGACCAGATGGATACCGCCTCGATCGACCCTGATGCTGCGCCTGCCGACGATAGCCAGTTCGTCGATCCCTCGCCTGCCAAGCAGCAGGAGGTGAATATTGAAACCACCTCGCGCCGCCCGCTGCGGCCAGCGCCGGTTGAAGCCCTCACCGAAATTTCTGCCGAAGGCAAGCTGCCGCGCATCGGCCCCGGCAACATGAAGCCATCGGAAATCTATGCGCGCCTCGTGCCCATGGGCATTCTGCATTCCAACAAGCCGAAGATCGCGCTGGTGCTGGGCGGCATGGGCCTCAACGAAAAGCTGACGCAACAGGCCGTCACTTCACTGCCGGGAGATGTGACCTTTGCCTTTGCGCCCTATGGCAGCGCGCTGCAGGCGCAAGTCGATGCGGCCCGCGCCGAAGGCCATGAGGTGCTGCTGCAATTGCCGATGGAGCCCATCGGCTACCCGACCAACAACCCCGGCCCCCGCACGCTGCTGGCGGACGCCGATGCCGACACCAATCTCGAGTCGCTGCGCTGGCACATGAGCCGCTTTGCCGGCTACACCGGCGTCATCAACTATCTCGGCGGCCGCATGCTGGCGTCTGCTCCGGCGCTCAAGCCGGTGCTGTCGGAAATCCAGAAGCGCGGCCTGCTCTATCTTGAAGATGGCTCCTCGACGCTCACCGCCTCGCAGGAAATCGCCAAGCAGATCAGGCTGCCCAACAAGCGCGGCCAGATCGTCATCGACGCCGAACCCAACCGCGAGTCAATTCTGGCGGCGCTTGAACTGCTGGAGGCGGAAGCGCAATCCAGCGGCACGGCCATCGGCACCGGCTCGGGCCTCGGCATCACCACCGAGACGGTGAAGGAATGGGCCAAGACACTGCGCGAAAAGGGCATCTTGCTTGTGCCGATAAGCGCGGTCTACAAGGGCCGCCTGGGCTGAGGCCAAGACAACTTTACATATCCGCCACTGTTTTCTGTCGATTGCCGGGCTTGTCCCGGCATTCCCGCGAATGCTTCAGCCAGCTTCGCATCTGGATGAATGGGTCACCGGAATAAATCCGGCGATGACAAAATTTGTTGATGATTGAGAATGCGATGACCAACCCCGCCGCCATTACCGATTACCGGCCTTGCGTCGGCGTCATGCTTTTGAACCGCGATGGCCTTGTGTGGATCGGCCGCCGCTTCCAGAAGCAGAATGATGATGGCGTTGGCCATTGGTGGCAGATGCCGCAAGGCGGCATCGACAAGGGCGAAGACATTGAAGCTGCGGCGCGCCGCGAACTGGAGGAGGAAACCTCGGTGCGCGATGTGGAGCTGCTGGCCGAAGCGCCGGACTGGTACAAGTATGATCTGCCAGAACACCTCATCGGCCAGTCGTGGAAGGGCAAGTATCGCGGCCAGACGCAGAAGTGGTTTGCCTACCGCTTCACCGGAAAGGACGCCGACATCAACCTCGCCCCGCCCGGCCACAAGCAGGAGTTTGACGAGTGGCGCTGGGCCCCTCTGACCGAGGTGCTGGAATTGATTGTGCCGTTCAAGCGCCCCGTCTATGAGCAGGTGATTGCCGCCTTTCGCCACCTCGCCATTCCTGCCTGACTGAAATTCCGCCAATGCCCATTTCCCATGTGATCTTCGATTTTGACGGCGTTCTCATCGACAGTGAGGACATCTCCATGGTCATCGACCGCAACCTGCTGGCTGAAAGCGGCGTTGTACTGACTGAGGCTGAAATGCATGCGCGTTTCGTCGGCAAGACCTTTGCCGGCATGGTGCGTGAAATTGAAGAGCAACACGGCCTCAAGCTGCCGGAAGACCTTGAAGCCCGCAAGGACGTGCTGATGCTCGACCTCTACCGGCGCGAACTGCAGCCGGTGCCGGGCGTTGTTCCCATGCTGGAGCGGCTGCACCTGCCACGCTCCATCGGCACCAACGGCCCGCGCGCCCGTGCCCTCGAGGCCTTGAAAATCACCGGGCTGGACCGCTTCTTCGGCGAACGGTTGACCACCTTCGAGGATGTGGTGAACGGCAAGCCCGCCCCCGACATCTACCTGCTGGCGGCAGAGCGCGCAGGCTTTGCACCGCATGACTGCCTGGTCATCGAAGACAGCTTTACCGGAGCCACCGCAGCGCTTGCCGCAGGCTGCAAGGTTGTTGGCTTTACCGGCGTTGCCCACCAGCCGGAGAAAAACGCCGCCGAGCTGGCTGCCGTCGGCGTCAAGACAATCATTAACGAAATGGGCGATCTCATCAGCATGTTGCGTGCAAACGCTGCTTGACTTTTCGCATTGCAGCATCCATATACCGCCCAGCGTTTGGCTATATTGAATAACGTGAGGCAGCTTCAGAGCTTGCCATTCCAGCCAAACCTCTTCCCAGACATTCCTTTCACGTAGGAGCGTTCAGAGCTCAATCCGCTTGTCGGGCGATTTTGCCCGTCACGCAATCGGACAGGTTTAAGCTCTGCCTTTTTTGCTCCGATACAGAAAGACAAGACACAAGTGACTCAATTTACCGACCTCAACCTCTCCGCTCCGCTCCTCAAGGCACTCGATAGCGAAGGTTACACCACCCCTACCCCTATCCAGGCCAAGGCCATCCCCGAATTGCTCAAGGGCCGCGACCTTCTCGGCATCGCCCAGACCGGCACCGGCAAGACGGCGGCCTTCGCGCTGCCCATTCTCGAGCGCCTGTCGAAGGAAACCAATCGCGCAGCGCGTGGCACCTGCAAGGTGCTGGTCCTCTCGCCGACCCGCGAGCTGGCTTCGCAGATCGGTGAAAGCTTCAAGACCTATGGCAAGAACCTCAAGGTTTCGCGCGCCGTTGTGTTCGGCGGCGTCTCCATCGGCAAGCAGATTGAAATCCTGCGCGGCGGCGTTGATGTTGTCATCGCAACGCCGGGCCGCCTCGTGGACGTGATCGAACGCCGCGCCCTGACGCTTGCCAATGTCGAAGTGCTGGTGCTCGACGAAGTCGACCAGATGCTTGACCTGGGCTTCATCCACGCCATCCGCAAGATCACCGGCATGCTGCCCAAAAAGCGGCAGAACCTGTTCTTCTCGGCCACCATGCCGAAGGAGATCGCCAACCTCGCGGGCGGCCTGCTCAATGATCCGGTGCGCGTTGAAGTGGCTCCCGTCGCCACAACGGCAGAGCGCGTCAACCAGAGCGTCATCCATGTCGATCCCGCCAACAAGGTGAAGCTGCTCGTTGAAATCCTCAAGGACAACAACATGACGCGCACCCTGGTGTTCACACGCACCAAGCATGGCGCTGACAAGGTGATGAAGGCGCTCTCCACCGCCGGTTACACGGCAGCGGCGATCCACGGCAACAAGAGCCAGGCCAACCGCGAACGGGCGCTGGCAGGCTTCAAGGCCGGCAAGATCCTCGTGCTGGTGGCGACTGACATTGCCGCCCGCGGCATTGACGTTGATGGCGTCAGCCATGTGGTGAATTACGACCTGCCGCATGTGCCTGAAAGCTACGTGCACCGTATCGGCCGCACCGCGCGCGCCGGCGCCGAGGGTGATGCAATCGCCTTCTGCACGCCGGAAGATCGTGGCTTGCTGCGCGATATCGAACGCACCATCCGCCAGAGCGTGCCTGTCAAGGAACATGCGCTCGGCATCAAGGGTGTGAAGGAACTGGCGCCGACCCATGGCTGGAACCCGGCAGGCCGCGGCGGCAAGAGCGTTCCGCCAAGCCACAAGCGCCCACAACAAGGCAGGCCACATGCTGCCAAGCCGCATCATCGCGGCCAGGGCCCGCGCCCGCAGGGCGAAGCTGCTGCTTCACATGAAGGCGCAGCAAGGCCTGCACATCATGGCAAGGGCACGCCGAAGGGCGGCAACAACGGCGGCTTCAAGGGCGGTGAATCGCAAGCCAAGCTGGATGAAGGAACTCTCCGGCGGCGAAAAAGCCCCGAGCCGTCCGGTGCGCTTCGGCGCCTGATCACTGCCAAGCATGAGTTGAAGAAAGGCCGGGCTTGTCCCGGCCTTTTGTTTTAGTGCTATCCTGAGGCAGTAGGAGTTTGGCATGAAACACTGGCTTCAGCTTTTCAATTACCATGCAGCGGTGATCTTCCTGCTGATGGGTGTCTTCGCATCGGCCTTCGCCTGGACTTCTTACAATCTCTTTCACCTCGCCACGCAAAACCTGCGCTTCATCCGCGAAGCGGGCCTGATGGCGGTGATGGAAGGCGGTTTGCGCCAGCTCCTTGAGATCGGGGCCAGCGGCTTTGTGGCGCTCGCCTGCTACATCGGCTTCAAGGCTTGCGAAGTGGAACTGGTCTATCGCTGGCGCAACTATCGTGGCGGAAAGTAATCAGACCAGCCACGGTTTCGCATAGTGATAGAGCGTGATGCCGATCACCACGTAGGCCGCAATCACCACAAGCACCGAGGAATACCAACGCGGCGCAGCGTTGATGTCTTTGAGCGCCATGACTGCTACTGGCAATGCCACCAGCGCATTGGCGATATAAAGCACATACTCCGGCCTGCGCTGGCCGAGGCCATGAAACGGCTCAAGGCCGGAATGCGCTATCCAGACAACGAGCGCTGTCACGGCAATCTGGACGGCCAGAAGCATCAGCGCCGCTCGCCACTTGCCGACCCACAGCATGGCCGATGAAGGGCAGAGCAGGAAGGCGATGAGAATGGTGCCGAAATGCGTTCGGTGTCTGGATGTCTGGTTCATTGGTACGGAGCTAGGATGAAGCGTGGCGTTGGCTTCGACCTTGCCAGTTGCCGCAAGAGCGCGACAACGGCTCCCTGCAGCACTTTCAGGTGATCACAGGGCTTCAGCCCGCTTCCCGCCTCGGTAAAATTTGACAGTTATATGACAGTCAGATGACAGAGCCCGTCGAACCTATGTCAGGCGAGGCCTGCCATAGTCAGCCAATACCAGCGAACAAGAGTGGAACTCGCTGGAACTTATGTGGGGAAATTGGGACATGGACATGCCGAACTACAATTTGGAACTATTGATCGCTTCCCCGGCTGGCCACGCCCTGGTGCGATTCCTGATCGATGTCTCGGCCAGCCTGATCTTGCTGATGGGCCTCTATTATCGCCGCTACCGCGACAAGGAACTCGTCACCACGGCCTCGATGTTCAATATTTTCGCGTTTGGCACGCTGACCATTCTTTCGCACGTGCAATTCAGCGTCGGCGCGGGGTTTGGACTGTTCGCAATCCTGGCGCTGTTCAGCCTCCGCTCGGAGCAAATATCGAAGATCGAGATAACCTATTTCTTCGGCGCTATTGTCATCGCCGTCATCTGTTCAGTCAGTGGAACCACGCTTCCGTTTGTCCTGCTGGTGGTGGCGATGGTGCTCGGCGGCGCTTACATCTTCGATCATCCGCGCTTCCTGCGCTCGGCCGATGGCGTGAAGATCACGCTCGACAAGATTGATGCGCATGCGCTCTCCAGCCCTGCCCGCATGCGGGCAGATCTTTCCAGCCGTCTCGGCGTCGAGGTTGTCTCCTATCAGATCACGGCGCTCGACTACATCAACGACATGGCGCGAGTAAGCGTCTTCTTCCGCAAGTCCAAGTGAGGGATTGACCATGAGCATCAATGAAACGCTTTCCGGCTTTGCCCCTATCAGCCTCGACGCGCTCAATGCAAAGGCCGAAATGCTGGCGCGGCTGGACAACAAATACATCATGAGTCTCGACAAGCTTGAGATTGCCTTGCAGGCGCTGCGCGACGACTTCGAAGTGCTGGACATCGGCGGCACGCGCGCCTTCGCCTACAAGACGCGCTACTATGACGATCAGGAACGCCGCGCCTATTACGATCACCATCAGCGGCGGCGCAAGCGCTGCAAGGTTAGGATCCGCACCTATGTCGATGCCGCCCTCAACTATCTCGAGGTCAAGCTCATCGAGCCGCGCGCGACAACCGCAAAGTTCCGCCTTCGCCTCAACGGCGGTGGCGCAGTCCTCGATCAATCCGGCCTGGAATTTGTCGAAAAGTGCCACAGCGAGGCCTATGGCACGCCGTTCGGCAAGAAGGTTTCGCCGGTCCTCACCGTTCAGTATGAGCGCATCACGCTGGTTGCCAAGCAAGGCGGCGAGCGCTTGACCATCGACACGCGGCTCAATCTTTCAGGCGCTGGCAAGCACCGCCCGGTGAGCGAGGACATCTGCATCATTGAAGCCAAGTCAGCCCGTGGCAACGGCGTCGCCGACAAGATTTTCCGCGCACTTCATGTGCAGCCGACGGGCCGGGTATCGAAGTTCTGCATTGGCATGGTCGCCACCGGGCAGGTTCGCGTGAGGAATGGCTTTCTGCCGGCATTGCGCAAGCTCGGCCTCGCGGACGAGGTGTTTCCATTGCCGCCTGTGCTGCAAACGTTCCCGGCAATGGACCTCGCAGGCAATCCGCTGCCACTGCATATTCCGCCAGCTGCAACACGCTATCGGAAACCGGCGGCTGTTCCGCTCGCCGCGCAACACGCATCTGGTTGAAGTCAAAATAGTGCCGTTCTTACCGCGAGGGGTCACGCAGCTTCGGGTTTGAGTTTCAATCCAAGCGCCTTCATAACCTTGAGCACTGCGCTCAAGCTTGGATTGCCCTGAAATTGGACAAATGCCGGACGAGGCCTGATTCACCAGACACCATCAGCCCATTGTGGTTCCAGCGAAACAGCGGCGCAAGCAGCGGCGCACTGAGCCGCATCCACGCCTTGCCGAGGTTGACCTGCCAGAGATAGGTGACGCGTGTTGCCGCAGCGCCATCAGGCTCCAGCATCCATGTGCCCTGCCCTTCCAGCTCGCCCCGCGCCAACCCGCGCAATTTCTTGCCAGCAACAACTTCGACAGTCTCAACCTCAAAGGCAATTTCATAAGGCAGCCGCGTTGCCCAACGGATGAAATGAATGCTGCCCAACCCATCCTTGCCACCCTCATGTTGCAGCCGCACCTCACGCACATAAGGCCACCAGTCGGGCCAGACCATCGGCTGCGTCAGCGCCTCCCACACCCGCTCCGCCGAAGCCGGAATGCGCCAATGGCTGGTCAGGTCGAAGCTTGTTGATGGTGCTTGGGTCATGAAGTCTTCGCACTTGGGCTGATGCAAGCCTACTCCAATAGATCCTCGTAGTCCCGCGCACCATGCAGGATATGGATGATGATGACGGCGTTCTCATCCCGCACATAGAAGATCAGATAGTTGCCGTTCACCTTGCGGCGAATGCCATGCGCCTTGTAGCGCTCGACAAGCGGGAAGGCCTCCGGCGCGTCAGCGATGATCTCGCACGCCGCGCGAAGTTCCCGGACAAATGAAATCGCGCGAGCCGGATTATCCTTGGCTATCCAGTCCGCAATGGCTTCAAGGTCGGCTTCGGCGGATTGCGCAAAACGCAACCGCACGCCTCAAGCCTTGGCGCGATATTTGGCCTCAAGCCGCGTAAACACATCAGCAGCGTTCTTGGTCTTGCCAGCCGCAACATCGGAAAGCCCGCGCACAACGGCAGCATCCAGAACCTTGAACCGCGCCTCTCGCTCCTGGACCAGCCGTATGCCCTCGCGGATCACTTCCGATTTCGAGTTATAACGCCCCGTCGCAACAAGTTGCGAAAGGTAGTCTTCAAGTTTGGGGCCGAGGTCGGCACTGATGGGCATGGGGCAATAATAGTTATTGTATTCGCTCTGTCAATGCTCGACGCAACTAGGACTGGTCCCGCTGGATGAACAACACTTTGTAAGTTTGCCTTGATTTTAACGATTCTTAATCTAGCCGCTGTGAATATGCAGGAATGTCAGAAGTAGTTGTCGCATTCCTACCCAAAGTCGTCAGAAAAGCTCCCGACGGAAAAATTGCTCTTCGTCGCAAAGTTACACAGGCAGTTCGCGACAAGCGCGGCAAGCGTGAGCTTGTGGCAGAAGCCAACAGGCTTGCAGTTGCAGTTCGTCAAGTCTCGTCCATTTGTGGTGAACCGAAAGACGTTACTGACAACCTTACATATCGTGACGAACAGCATCTTAGGAAAAATTTCGAATCAGCATTAGAATTGCTGCTCCGATTCGCAGAGGAGTTGCAGATCAGTGTCAAACAACCAAATAATAGAGCTTCGCAATCTGCTGGAGCTAGAGGCGCAAAAGTCTACCAAGAATTCAGGCAGCTTTGACAATTTCAACTTCATCAAGAAGTTCAAAACTAACAACGAAGAGGCAGTGCGCAAAGCCGTCAATGATCTCGTTGACATTGCACTCCGAACACTTCTTGCAGATGTTCGAAAGCGTAAAAAGCATAGCTCGTGGACCGAACCGCAGCGCCTGCTTTTTGATGATATGCCAGGAATTAGGACGTCTATACCCGTCAAGTCAGCTAACGGTCGAAAGATTACCAAGACTATTCCAAGCCTCACATTTCAGGAATTTGAAGACTGGTTGCTCAAAGACAAATCAACCCAAGTCTCGAGATGGAATCTAATCCGGCACTTGCGGTCCTGCTAAATCAAATAGCACCGTTTGCCGAAGGCACTACAACTGTTGAAGAAGCCTATCGTGCGTTCAAGACTGGAGTTAAACCCAGAACGCGGATGGCTTAAGCTAAAAACCTAAAGGCCCCCTGCAGCGCCTTCAGATGTTCGACATTTTCGAGCGCCTTGCGGCGGGCTTCATCGTCCTTCGCGTCGGCTGCGTCTTCTTCGGCATCCTTGATCTGCGCGGCGAGTGCTGCCGCATCAAGATCAGCCACCGGGATTGCGGTCTCGGCAAGCACGGTCAGGCCTTGCGGGTTCACTTCGGCAAAGCCGCCGCGCACGAAAATGCGCTCCGACGATCCGCCATCCTTCGCCACGGTGACGACACCGGGCTTCAGCGTTGCAAGCAATGGCGCATGTTGCGGCAGGATGGTCATCTCGCCTTCGCTGCCGGGCAGGATGACGCTCGCCACATCTCCCGAAAACAGGAGGCGGGCGGGTGAGACGAGTTCGAAATGCAGTGCCATCTTCGTATCCTCGGTTGCGAAGGGACCTCATCCGCCCTTCGGGCACCTTCTCCAACGAAGTTGGAGAAGGGACGTTGTTGTTTGAGACCTGTCCCTTCTCCATCCGCAGATGGAGAAGGTGGCGCGAAGCGCCGGATGGGGTCCTCTTAAGCCGCTTCAGCTGCGAGGCGCTGCGCTTTTTCGATTGCTTCCTCGATGGTGCCGACCATGTAGAAGGCGGCCTCGGGAAGGTGATCGTAAGCGCCATCGCACAGGCCCTTGAAGCCCTTGATGGTATCCGCCAGCGGCACCAGCTTGCCGGGCGAACCGGTGAACACTTCAGCGACGAAGAACGGCTGCGACATGAAGCGCTCGATCTTGCGGGCGCGGGCAACGGCGATCTTGTCGTCTTCCGAAAGCTCGTCCATGCCGAGAATGGCGATGATGTCCTGCAGCGCCTTGTAGCGCTGGAGAATCTGCTGCACCTGGCGGGCAACGCCGTAATGCTCTTCGCCGATGATGCGGGCGTCCATCATGCGCGAGGTTGAATCGAGCGGATCGACCGCCGGGTAGATGCCCTTTTCAGCGATGGAGCGCGACAGCGTTGTCGTTGCATCCAAGATGCGCGAAGGAAGTTGCAGGCGCAGGGTCGGTCAAGTCGTCGGCAGGAACGTAAATCGCCTGCACCGAAGTGATGGAGCCCTTGGTCGTGGTGGTGATGCGCTCCTGCATGGTGCCCATGTCGGTCGCCAGCGTTGGCTGATAGCCCACGGCCGATGGAATGCGGCCCAGGAGCGCTGACACTTCCGAGCCTGCCTGCGTGAAGCGGAAGATGTTGTCGACGAAGAACAGCACGTCCTGGCCTTCATCGCGGAAATGCTCGGCAACCGTGAGGCCGGAAAGCGCAACGCGGGCACGCGCGCCCGGCGGCTCATTCATCTGGCCATAGACAAGCGCTGCCTTGGAGCCTGCGCCGCCGCCCTTCTTGTTGACGCCGGATTCGATCATTTCATGATAGAGGTCGTTGCCTTCGCGGGTGCGCTCGCCCACGCCGGCAAACACCGAGTAGCCGCCGTGCGCCTTGGCGACGTTGTTGATGAGTTCCATGATCAGCACCGTCTTGCCGACGCCGGCGCCGCCGAACAGGCCGATCTTGCCGCCCTTGGCGTAAGGCGCCAGCAGGTCCACCACCTTGATGCCGGTGACGAGGATCTGCGCTTCGGTCGATTGCTCGACGAATTCCGGCGCGTTCTGGTGAATAGAGCGCGTGACCTTGGCCTTGATCGGGCCTGCTTCATCCACCGGTTCGCCGATCACGTTCATGATGCGGCCCAGCGTTTCAGCGCCGACCGGCACCATGATGGGCGAACCCGTGTCCGACACTTTCTGGCCGCGCACCAGACCTTCGGTCGAGTCCATGGCGATGGTGCGAACCGTGCTTTCGCCCAGATGCTGCGCCACTTCGAGAACCAGGCGGTTATCGCCGTTCATGGTTTCAAGCGCGTTCAAAATCTGCGGCAGGTTGCCATCGAACTGCACGTCGACGACGGCGCCCGTCACCTGCGTCACGCGTCCCGCGCCGCTCTTTGATGTGCCTACAGCTTTCTTGGCCATGTCTCTTTTCCTTCTCAATAAGCAGCGCCAACTTCCCCTATTTTGTCATCCCCGGACTTGTTCCGGGGACCCATGGTTCAGCCAGCGAACTGGAGGAGAGATGGGTCGCCGGAATAAATCCGGCGATGACAATTGATAGATTGGGTAGGCGTCCGGTTCTTCTGTTGACGTTACAGCGCTTCCGCGCCTGAAATGATTTCAATAAGCTCTTTGGTGATCTGGGCCTGGCGCTGCCGGTTGTACTTGATCGACAGCTTGTTGATCATGTCGCCGGCGTTGCGCGTGGCGTTGTCCATGGCGCTCATGCGGGCACCCTGTTCGGACGCCGCATTTTCCAGCAGCGCCCGGAACACCTGCACGCCGATGTTGCGCGGCAACAGGTCGGTGAGGATTTCGCCCTCTTCCGGTTCGGCATCATAAACAGCGCCGCCAAGTTCCGGCGCCTTGGCGCCGGCAACGGCGGCGGGGATGAGCTGCAGCGCCGTCGGCTTCTGCGAAATCACCGATTTGAATTCGGCAAAGAACAATGTGCAGACATCGAACTCGCCGGCTTCGAACAGCGAAATGATTTTGGCGCCGACGCCCTGCGCATGCGTGAAGCCCAATTGCTTGATGCCGCGAAAATCCACCGCATCGACAATGAACTTGCCATACTGGCGCTTCAGCGCGTCATTGCCCTTCTTGCCGACAGTGAGGATTTTCACCGTCTTGCCCTGCGCCAGCAGACGCTCGGCATGCTCGCGCGCCAGACGCACGATCGACGTGTTGAAACCGCCGCACAGTCCGCGTTCAGCGGTGGCGATGACCAGGAGATGCACCTGGTCCTTGCCCGTTCCGGCCAGCAGCTTTGGCGCATCATCACGGCCTGCAACAGCAGACGAAAGATTGGCCAGCACAACCGCCATGCGCTCCGAATAGGGACGCGCGGCAACCGCTGCTTCCTGGGCGCGGCGCAACTTCGCCGCCGCCACCATCTGCATGGCCTTGGTGATCTTGCGGGTCGCCTTCACCGAGGCGATGCGATTGCGTAGGTCTTTGAGACTGGCCATCGGAAACCTTTACGCGAAGGCTTTGGCGAACTTGTCGACCGCCGCCTTGAGCAGCGGCGCCGTTGCATCGGTGATCTGCTTTTCGGTGCGGATCGAGTCGAGAATATCGGCATGGCTGTCGCGCATGGTGCGCAGCAAGCCATCTTCAAATCCGCGTACCTTGCCCACCGGCAGCGCATCGAGGTAACCGTTGACGCCGGCATAGATCGACACAACTTGCTCCTCGGTCTTGAGCGGCGAGAACTGCGGCTGCTTGAGCAGCTCGGTCAACCGCGCGCCACGGTTGAGCAAACGCTGGGTGGAGGCATCGAGATCGGAGCCGAACTGCGCAAACGCCGCCATTTCGCGGTACTGCGCCAGCTCGCCCTTGATCTTGCCGGCAACCTGCTTCATCGCCTTGACCTGCGCTGCGGAACCGACGCGCGACACCGAGAGGCCGACGTTCACCGCAGGGCGGATGCCCTGATAGAACAGGTCGGTTTCAAGGAATATCTGCCCGTCGGTGATCGAGATCACGTTGGTCGGGATATAGGCGGAAACGTCGTTCGCCTGCGTTTCAATGACGGGAAGAGCAGTGAGCGAGCCCCCGCCCTTGGCGTCTGACAGTTTGGCGGCGCGTTCCAGCAACCGCGAGTGGAGATAGAACACATCGCCCGGATAGGCTTCGCGGCCTGGCGGACGCCGCAGCAGCAGCGACATCTGCCGGTAGGCAACGGCCTGCTTCGACAAATCGTCATAGGCGATCAAGGCATGCATGCCATTGTCGCGGAAGTATTCGCCCATGGTGCAGCCGGTGAACGGTGCGAGATACTGCATCGGCGCCGATTCCGAAGCGGTGGCGGCAACGATGATCGAGTACTCAAGCGCGCCTGCATCTTCCAGGATCTTGACGAACTGGGCGACGGTAGAGCGCTTCTGGCCGCAGGCCACGTAGACGCAGTACAGCTTTTCCTTTTCAGGGCCGTTCTGGTGGATGGGCTTCTGGTTAAGAATGGTGTCGAGGATGATGGCGGTCTTGCCGGTCTGGCGGTCACCGATGATCAGCTCGCGCTGGCCGCGGCCAACGGGGATCAAAGCGTCAACAGCCTTGAGGCCGGTCGACATCGGCTCATGCACTGATTTGCGCGGAATGATGCCGGGGGCCTTCACGTCAACGCGCGAGCGCTGCTTCGCCTTGATCGGACCTTTGCCGTCAATCGGGTTGCCGAGCGCGTCAACCACGCGGCCGAGCAGTTCCTTGCCGACAGGGACTTCGACGATGGCGCCGGTGCGCTTGACCGTATCGCCTTCCTTGATGTCACGGTCGCTGCCGAAGATGACGACGCCGACATTGTCGGTTTCGAGGTTGAGCGCCATGCCGCGGATGCCGCCGGGGAACTCCACCATTTCGCCGGCCTGCACATTGTCGAGGCCGTAGACGCGGGCAATGCCGTCACCTACCGAGAGAACCTGGCCGATTTCGGAAACTTCGGCTTCATTGCCGAAATCCTTGATCTGCTTCTTGAGAATGGTCGAAATTTCAGCTGCGCGGATATCCATCAGCCGGTCCCCTTCATTGCAATCTTGAGGTTTTGAAGTTTTGTCTTGAGCGAGTTGTCCATCATCTTCGAGCCGACCTTGACGATGAGGCCGCCGAGAATGGACTTGTCAACCTTGGTGATGAGCTGCACGTCGCGCCCGATCGAATCCTTGAGCGCGGCTTTCAGATCCTTGAGCTGCTGCACGGTGAGCTTTTCTGCCGAAACGACGTCGGCTACAGCCTCACCCTTGGCTTCGGAAACGAGGAATTGATAGGCGGAGATGGCGCCTTGCAGCGCCGGAAGCCTGCGGTTGCGGGCCAGCAGCTGCACGAAATTGGCGGCGAGCCCCGCAATGCCGGCCTTCTTGCACAGCGCCTCAAGCGCAGCCTGTTGCTGGTCGGCTGCAAATACCGGCGAGCGCACGAGGCGCTGCAGCTCGGCTGAACCTGAAAGCATTGTCTGGAGGGAGGCAAGGCCAGCCCCTACCTCATCGGCGGAGTTTTCCTCAGTCGCCAGTTCGAACAGGGCTGCCGCATAACGGCCTGGCACGCCCGATTGAGCCTGATCTCTTGCTGCCACGATTTCTCTTTCGAAACTGCCCCATGTCCCAGCAGAATAGTCCACTGAAACACACGATTTGAGAACCACCAACGGGCGTTAGCCCGCAGCACGGCTCATGGCCTCATGGCCCTTCCGCGGCGCTTCGGTAACACAGGGAATGTGGCAGTGCAACCCGCTTGATGCAGCGTTTTGCCGCAACCGCGAATCCACCGCAAATGCAAGTTGGTTCGCCCTCAAGGGGCGGCACCTCGTTGACTGTGATGGGAAGAATGAGGCCAGCCGCGGAGTGTCAGGTGCGGGGCTGGAAAGACGGCTTCAGCCGTTGCCGAGCGCCTTGACCCGCGCCACATGGCCAAGCTGATAGCGCTTG
This sequence comes from uncultured Alphaproteobacteria bacterium, assembly GCA_963814455.1. Classification (GTDB taxonomy): domain Bacteria; phylum Pseudomonadota; class Alphaproteobacteria; order Rhizobiales; family Aestuariivirgaceae; genus Aestuariivirga. The sequence goes on from CAWFCR010000022.1 coordinate 83,875, forward strand.
AGGCCCATGTCGGCGAGGTCTTGGTTGCTCAGCAGCTCGAGGTTGGCCCGTGCTTCCCTGTAAGAAGCCAGGCGGCTCTTGCGTAGTGAGTTGCGAAAAAGAAACATGTGCTTCTCCTTCAGTTTGTTTGCCGCTTAGCGAACTGACTCACGGGCGATGCGGCCGATGTCAGTCCGCGCGATGCCGAGGTCGGCGAGGTCGCGGTTAGAGAGGCTGCTAAGCTCGTTCACAGTGCGATTATAGCGCTGCCACTTCGAATAACGCTCACGAATGGTACCAAACATTGTCTTGTCCTTTCCGGGTTCTCATGAACCACGTCTGTTGCACTGCACAAGTTAGGTGCGATGCATCAAAATTACCAATGCAAATTTTGCATAGCTAATTTTCTATAATAATCTCATATGTTTACGATTTATAAATTGTTCTGACAAATCCCGTGACTGCACCAACCCTCCCTTAGATGACACCCTTTGAAGTCCGGCAATCCGCTACCGCAGAGAGTGATTCCCTTAAAGTTTCGACTCGATGTCGGCATTTCTCGGTAGCTCTGGCCTCCTGCCCGCAGGTTACTGCGCCTTAACCGGAATTTTTGAAGTTTCGTTTACGATTGCTCAGTTAGTTCACGGCAGTATGAACACTAACCTTGGGCGAGTTGTCGTCTGCGGGCTCGATGGCAACTTGGCAACAGTGGCAATGCAGGATTCGGTTTTTACCTTTGACGATATAACCCGGCCGAAAGCCGCTGAACCTGTAATCGAGGTGGCAGCGCAAGTCGGCTCACCCGACTCCGACAATGAGGTGCTGCAGCGCATGCGCCGGTCGCTCGAGGCGATTGATGCCGTGACCTACCATTGGGTGATCGAGACGGATGAAATCCGCTGGAGCACCAACATGCAGACAGTCATGGGGTGTCCGGTTTCGGCGGCAGGCTCTGGCCGCGCCTATGCCAGCCTCCTCGACGTTGACAACATGACCAGCCGTTATGACACCGTCATGCGCAGCCACGCCAACGACACGGGCGATGGCGTGCCCTTCCAGATCGAGTATCTGCTGCGGCCCGATGGCCGCGAGGGCAAGCGCACCGTCTGGCTTGAGGATCAGGGCCGCTGGTTTGCGGGAGCCGATGGCCGGCCGGCCGAAGTGTTCGGCGCCATCCGCCGCATCGACGACCGCCATAGCCGCGACCAGCACCTGAGCTTTCTCGGCAACTGCGATCCTCTGACCGGCATGATGAACCGGGGACGCCTCTCCGAAGCGCTGGGCGAAACCATTTCAAATGCCACGCGCGAGCAGAGCAACTGCGCCTTCCTCATCGCCGCCGTCAACAACCTGTCGGTGGTCAACGAGGCCTATGGCTTCGAGGTGGCTGATGACGTGATCGTGGCGCTGGCCCGCAGGCTGCGCTACGTCGTGCGCACCGGTGATGCCATCGCCCGCTATTCAGGCAGCAAGTTCGGCATCATCCTCAACAACTGCGATGAGGCTGACCTCACCATAGCGGTGGATCGCTTCATAAACATTGCGCGGGAAAGCGTCATCGAGACAGACCGCGGGCCGGTTTGGGCGATGCTGTCAATTGGCGCGGTTTCCATTCCCCGCCACGCCACCGACGCCAACATCGCCATGGCGCGCGCCGAAGAGGCGCTGACTGAAGCTCGCAGGCTGCCATCAGACGGCGGCGTCATCTACAAGCCTTCCGCCCAGCGCGCCGCCGAACGCAGCCTTAATGCCCGCTGCGCCACTGAAATCGTCAAATGCCTGAAGGAAGACCAGTTCAAGCTTGCCTTCCAGCCCATCGTCGACGCCAAGACGCATGAATTGGTGATGCATGAGGCGCTGCTGCGCATGATGGATGCGGACAATGAGCTGATTGCAGCCGCCCACCTTATTCCGGTTGCGGAGAAACTTGGCCTTGTCCGCCTCATCGACCGCAAGGTGGCGCACATGTGCATTGCCCGCCTGCATGATTATCCGCAGGCTAACCTCACCATGAACGTGTCGGGCGCCACCGCGACCGACCCGCGCTGGTTCAATCAGCTGACCGAAATCATCGCCGCCAACGAGCAGGTGGCCAACCGGCTGACCGTCGAGATCACCGAAACGGTGGCGCTCGGCAACATGAAGCAGACCTTCGCCTTCGTCGAAACGCTGCGCAATTACGGCTGCAGCGTCGCCATCGACGATTTCGGCGCGGGCTTCACCTCGTTCCGCAACCTTCGCGACCTGCCGGTGAACATCATCAAGCTCGACGGCACTTTCTGCCGCAACCTGCCCAATAACACCGCCAACCAGTATCTCGTCCGTACACTGATTGAACTGGGTCACAAGTTCAATCTCAAGGTCATCGGCGAATGGATTGAAACCAGGGAGGACCTCGAAATCCTCACCAATTGCGGCGTCGACTACCTGCAAGGCAATCTCTTTGGCGCGGCAAGCCTCATTCTGCCTTGGGAGAAATCAGGCAACTCGGCCTTCGACAATTTCGCCGGCCATTCTGCGAGAACGGAAACTGTCACGCCATTGCGAGACATTCCGACAGCTTTCTTCAGCGCCAGTGAAATGCGGACACCCGCACCTCAGGAAGCTGTGCCAACGGCTGAAGTTTTTGTGGCAGACCTTGCCAGTCCCGAACCGGTTTCAAAACTGGCCGAAGCATCGCCAGGCGAACAACAGCCTGCAGCCAGCGAGCGTTTTGCAGCTGAAGGGCAATCCTCTGAGTTCGCGGCCGGCACGCCTGCTGTCGAGCTCGACTTCGATGAGGGGGCCGATTCCAACTTGTCGAAACTGCGGTCGATCCTCAAGGAGCTTGAGGGGCATTTCCCGGCGGAAGAACCGCTGCCGGCAGCGGCAAGTGCCTGAACTGCAGCCTAGTTGTTGGCTATCTTGTTGAGCTTGTCCTGCATCGCCTGAAGCTGGTCTTTCAGGTCTTTCAATTCGTCGCGGTTGGCAGCAGGCTCTGAAGTCGAAGCTGGCCGTGCGGCAGGCTTTGCCGGATTCATCGCATCAAGCCCCATGGCGGCGAAGGGATTGAACATCTTCATCGCATCGCTGAACATGCTCATGTTGCGCTTGGCATGTTCTTCCATGCCCTTGAAAGCATCGCCGCCAAATCCACCCATCATCTGCTCGCGCAGCTTGTCCTGGTCCTTGGTCAGGTTGCTCAGCGAGAAGTCGAGATAGCCCGGCACCAGCGACTGCATCTGGTCGCCATAGAAGCGGATGAGCTGGCGCAGAAAATTGATCGGCAGCAGGTTGGTGCCCTTGCTCTCTTCTTCGAAGATGATCTGGGTAAGCACTGATCTGGTGATTTCCTCCCCCGTCTTGGCGTCATAGACGACAAAATCCGTGCCGGCCTTCACCATGGATGAGAGATCATCAAGCGTCACATAGGTGCTGGTTGCCGTGTTGTAGAGCCGCCGGTTGGCGTATTTCTTGATGACTACCGTGTTGGCGCCTGGCGCAGAAGTCGTCTCACTCACCGTAACTCTCCTCAACCAAAGCAGGGTTTGCGCTTTAGGCTAAACCCTGCATATCGTCGGAAAAACTTGCTCCCCGCAGTGCACAATTGCAAGTGCAAAAAAACATGGCAGGATGCGGCTGCGGTGTTATGACTAACCACAAAGACCCATTGCAAGAAGGATTGTAAGCCATGGCCCAGGATATTGTCATCGTCGCAGCCGCCCGCACGCCGGTAGGCTCATTCAACGGGGCTCTCGCCTCCCAGACCGCTGCCCAGCTTGGCACCATTGCGTTGAAAGCTGCCATGGAGCGGGCCAAGGTAGATGCAGGTGAAATCAACGAGATCATCCTCGGCCAGGTGTTGACGGCGGCCCAGGGCCAGAACCCGGCCCGCCAGGCTGCCATCCATGCCGGCATCCCCAACTCGGCGACCGCCTGGGGCATCAACCAAGTGTGTGGCTCAGGCTTGCGCGCCGTGGCGATTGCCGCCCAGCAGATTGCCGATGGTTCGGCCCAGTATCGTGGCGGCCGGCGGGCAAGAATCGATGAGCAAGTCGGCCCACGCCGCCCACCTGCGGGACGGCGTCAAGATGGGTGACTGGAGCTTCATCGACACCATGATCCGCGACGGGTTGTGGGATGCTTTCAACGGCTATCACATGGGAACAACGGCGGAGAACGTCGCCAAGCAATGGCAGATCACCCGCGATACGCAGGATGCCTTTCGCCGTTGCCTCGCAGAACAAGGCCGAGGCTGCCCAGGCCGCCGGCAAGTTCAAGGATGAAATCTGTGCCGTCACCATCGCTGGCCGCAAGGGCGATGTGGTGGTTGCCGACGACGAATATATCAAGAAGGGCGTGACGCTCGACAGCATCTCGAAGCTCCGGCCCGCCTTCCAGAAGGATGGCACGGTAACAGCCGCCAACGCCTCCGGCATCAATGACGGCGCCGCCGTGCTGATCCTGATGAGCGCCAAGGAAGCCGAGAAGCGCGGGCTTACCCCGCTCGCTCGTATCGCCTCTGCCGCCACGGCTGGCGTTGATCCTGCTCTCATGGGCTCAGGCCCTATCCCCGCTTCGCGCCTCGCACTGCAGAAAGCTGGCTGGAAGGCCGAAGACCTCGACCTCGTCGAAGCCAACGAGGCGTTTGCCGCCCAAGCCTGCGCCGTCAACAAGGATATGGGCTGGGACCCGGCCAAGGTGAACGTCAATGGCGGCGCCATCGCCATTGGCCATCCGATCGGCGCATCGGGCGCCCGCGTCCTCACCACGCTGCTGCATGAGATGGGCCGCCGCAATGCGAAGAAGGGCCTCACCACGCTCTGCATCGGCGGCGGCATGGGCATCGCCATGTGCGTGGAGCGGTAGGGGCAATGCGGGACCGGACAGTTGAGTACAGCCCTCCTACGGTTCAGTTCAGCAGCTTGATGGCATCTTGCTGACCAGCTTCCCAGGCCTCCCGCAGATTCTGGGCGCGGTCCGTGAAGTATTCATCCAGCATGCGTCCTGATCTGATGCGGTCGACACGGAAATTGCGCACGTCGTGGCGCAACTCGCACCAAGCCGCGATGGTGACCACTTTCTTGTAGTAGAAGAGAGCGACAGGCAGGATCGTCCGCCGCGTCGCTTGGCCTTCAGCGTCAGCGTAATTGATCAGAATCTTGCGGCTGGTGCGGACCGCTTCCCGCACGAGATCAAGACTGACAGGCCCCGCTCTTTCCACGCCCTGGTTCGAAATGCGGGGCGGCATGCGCCCGAAACCGTGCCTTGGCTGCAGCGGCGGGACATCGGCGGTTTTTACAAAGACGAGCCTGGCGGCAGCCATCAATCGCTTGTCGCCAGTGCTGGACAAGAGCGACAGACCCACATGTATGGCCTCGGTCTCCGCCGCGGTGAACGCGAGCGGCGGCAGGTCGGATGCACGGCGCATGGCGTAACCCACACCGGCTTCCTCTTTGATTGGCGCCTGCATCGACTGGAGCGACGCAAGGTAGCGGTAAACCATCCGTTCGGAGACAGCCAGTTCTTCGGCCAGCCATTGCGCAGTTACCGGCTTCTTCGCGCGCCTCAGCAACTGAATGAGCTCAAACAGCCGGTCGGATTTTCCCATGCGCTGATGTTAGCGCCAATTCTGCTTAGGGCAACCAGTGCACACCGCTTTGGGCTTGAAGCCGGGCGCAACACCCCTATAGTTCCCGGAAAACGGGAGGACTGCACATGGCACGAGTGGCATTGGTTACCGGCGGCAGCCGCGGCATTGGCGCGGCCATTTCGAAGGGGCTGAAAGCGGCAGGCTGCAAGGTGGCGGCAACCTATGCCGGCAATGATGAGGCCGCCGCCAAGTTCAAGGCGGAGACCGGCATCTCCGTCTATAAGTGGAATGTGTCGGATTATGACGCCTGCAAGAACGGCGTCGCCCAGATCGTCGCCGAACTGGGGCCGATTGAAATCCTCGTCAACAATGCCGGCATCACCCGCGATGCGCCCTTCCACAAGATGACGCCGGCGCAATGGCACGAGGTCATCAACACCAACCTCACCGGCGTCTTCAATATGACGCACAATGTTTGGCCCGGCATGCGCGAGCGCAAGTTCGGCCGCATCATTTCGATCTCGTCGATCAACGGCCAGAAGGGCCAGTTTGCGCAGGCCAACTATGCCGCTTCGAAGGCGGGGGACCTCGGCTTCACCAAGGCGCTGGCGCAGGAAGGCGCCCGCGCCGGCATAACCGTGAACGCCATCTGCCCCGGCTACATCAACACCGAGATGATGAGCACCATCCCCGAGAAGGTAATGAACGAGGTCATCCTGCCGCAGATCCCGGTGGGTCGCCTTGGCGAGGCCGACGAAATCGCCCGCGCCGTGCTGTTCCTTGCGGGCGATGATGCAGGCTTCATTACAGGTTCTACACTCACCGCCAATGGCGGCCAGTATATGGTGTGATTTGGCCATTGCCTTTCAGGTATCCTCATGGCCGTGCTCGACACGGCCATCTTCTTTGCAGACGCATGAGATGCCCGCGTCAAGCGCGGGCATGAGGAGAAGTTGGATGCGGCTCCATGCGCATTACCGCAGATAACCTCGCCTGCGAACGGGGCGGACGCACCGTCTTCACCGGAATCAGTTTTTCGGCCGGCAAAGGCGAATTGCTGCAGCTCACCGGCCCCAATGGCTCCGGCAAGTCATCGCTGCTGAAACTGCTGGCCGGGCTTGTTGCGGCAACCGAAGGCAGCATCGCGCTCGAGGGCGGAAACGCCGATCTCACGCTTGGCCAGCAGGCGCATTACTTGTCGCATTCCGACGCCTTCAAGACCGCGCTCACCGTGCGCGAGAATCTACAATTCTGGAGCGACATGCTGGGAGGCGGCTCTGTTGACGAAGCACTGACCGCAACCGGGCTTCAGCCAGCGGCGGATTTTCCTGCCGGCTATCTCTCCGCTGGCCAGCGGCGGCGATTGGCGTTGGCGCGGCTTTCGCTGGCGTCACGTCCCATATGGCTACTCGATGAACCAACCGTGGGTCTCGACACGGCATCCCAGCAGCGGCTGCAAAAGATCATGCACGCCCACCTGCAAGGCGGCGGATTGATCATCGCCGCCACGCACCTGCCGCTCGGCGTCAAGGCGGCAAACCAGCTGAAACTCGGAGCAGGCGCATGAGAGCCCTGCGCGCGCTCCTCAAGCGCGATCTTCTGCTGGCCGTGCGCCAAGGCGGCGGCGCAGGAACCGCACTCGGTTTTTATCTTGCTGTCATCGTGCTGCTGCCCATCGGATTGGGCCCGGACCAGGCAACGCTTCAGCGCCTTGCTCCCGGCATGGTGTGGATCACGCTTCTGCTGGCCGTACTGCTCTCTGCCGATCGCATCTTCCTGCAGGACTATGAGGATGGTTCGCTTGAAGTGATGGCGCTCTCCGGCACGCCGCTTGAACTCACCGCCTTCGTCAAGGCGCTGGCGCACTGGCTCTCCACCAGTCTGCCGCTGGCCATTGCAGCGCCGTTCCTCGGCCTGCTCCTCAACATCAACCCCGGTTCCATCTGGCCGCTGCTGGCCACAACCGTTGCAGGCTCGCTCGCGCTCTCGTTCATTGCGTTGATTGGCGCAGCACTCACCCTCAACCTCAGGCGTGGCGGTTTGCTGATCTCGATCCTCGTGCTGCCGCTCTACATTCCCATTCTCGTCTTCGGCCTGGATGCGGCGGCGCAGCTTTCGGACTCGGCCACCGCTTCGGCAATGATCCTCGCCGCACTGGCACTGGCGAGCCTGGTACTGGGCCCTGTCGCTTCCGCTGCGGCATTGCGGGCCTACCTTCGCTGAACCGGATGCGATAGAAACCTCTCATGCAGAAATATGCCAACCCCACCCTCTTTCTGAAAATTGCCAACGCCGCGCTGCCGGTGATCTGGGGACTGACGATTCTCGCCTTCGCCATCGGAATTTATGGTGCGCTGCTACGTTCACCTGCCGACTACCAGCAGGGCGAAACAGTGCGCATCATGTATGTGCATGTGCCAGCCGCCTGGCTCGCCATGATGTGCTACGCCATCATGGCGCTCGCCAGCGCAACGGCCATGATCTTCCGTCACCCGCTGGCGGATGTGGCGGCCAAGACCGCCGCTCCCATCGGCGCGGTGTTCTGTTTTCTGGCGCTGGCGACCGGTTCCATCTGGGGCAAGCCCATGTGGGGCGCCTGGTGGGTGTGGGATGCACGCCTCACCTCCATGTTCATCCTCATGCTGCTCTATGTCGGCTATATCTCGATCTGGCAGGCGATTGAAGATCCCGCCCGCGCCGCAGCCATTGCCCGCATCGTGGCGCTGGTCGGCGCAGTCAACCTGCCGATCATCAAGTTCTCGGTCGATTGGTGGAACTCGCTGCACCAGCCAGCCAGTGTCTTCCGCATGGGCGGCCCGACGATTGACCGCAGCATGCTGTGGCCTCTGCTGGTGATGGGCATTGCCTACACATTGTTGTTCTTCGCGCTCCACCTCACCGCCATGCGAACTGAACTGGCCGCCCGCAAGTTGCGCAGTGCACAGATTGCAGCTAGTGGAGCAGCCGCATGAATTGGGGTGCAAACCATGCGGGCTTTGTGCTGGCTGCCTATGCACTGACCGCACTGGCGCTTGCTGGCCTCATTGCCTGGGTGCTTTTCCGTGACCGTGCCTTGCGCCGGCGACTTGTGGAGCATGAAAGGCGCAAGTCATGAATGCCGAAGCAGACCTCAAGCCCCGCAGCAGGGCGATTGCCCTCGTGCCGCTGGCGTTGTTTGCCATCCTTGCCGCTGTTTTCCTCATCGGTCTTTATGGCGATCCCAGCAGCATTCCCTCGACCATGATCGGGCGTGAAGCTCCTGCCTTCGAGTTGCCGCCGCTTGAGGGTTCACAGATTCCGGGCCTCACATCGCAAGACCTCAAGGGCAAGGGTGTCAGCATCGTCAACATCTGGGCTTCATGGTGCGTGCCCTGCCGTTACGAACATCCGCAGCTGGTGACGCTGAGCCAACGCAAGGATATTCGCCTGCTCGGCATCAACAACAAGGACAAGCCGGCGGATGCGCTGCGTTTCCTCGGCAGTTTGGGCCAGCCTTTCGCTGCTATCGGGGCTGATACCTCTGGCCGCGTTTCAATTGACTGGGGCGGCTACGGTGTTCCCGAAACCTTCATCGTTGATGATAAAGGCATTGTCCGCTTCAAATGGACGGGACCAATCACGCCGGAAATTCTGGAGAAGCTGCTGCTGCCGGAAATTGAAAAGGCCGCAAAGCCTGCGGCCTGAAATCTACCTGCCCTTGCGGGGACGGAGCTTGCGCGTTACCGCTTCCGGCGCGCCTTCCTCAACCTTGTCCATCTCGGTGGCGAGAGAGGTGAGGCATTCCAGCACCGACTTGCGTTCCGACGCTGGAAGGACGGCGAGCATGTTGCGGTCCACTTCCTCGGCCCCGGCCTGCGCCTGCTTCAGCATCTTCTTGCCGATGGGCGTCAGGCGGATGGAATTGGTGCGCGCATCTTCCTTGCTGCGCTTCCTTTGCAAGTAGCCCTGCGCCATCAGGCGGGCCACGAGATCTGCCAGTGTGGAGCGGTCGATGCCGGTCATCTGCACAAGCTCGGTCTGGCTGCGGCCGTCATGCGCATCAGCCGCCATAAGCACCGTGAACTGACGATGTGTCAGTCCCAGACTTGCCGGCCTCGTTCATGTAAAGATGGATGGAATACTGCACAGCACGCTTGAGCAAATGCGACAGCGATCTCGAAAGCTGCTTGACCTCTTTAGTCCCGGTCATAAATCCCCTACTCCTGCGCGGTACTCACACCCGGGCGACGTACTTCGCGCTGTAACCCGCTTTATGACTTCTGGCTGAAGCATTGGCCCTGGGCCCCCTGGCCGGTCTGCTCACACTACATCCGAAAAGCTCGTGAGTCCTAGCCTCTCGCGCAAACCCGGGCAAGCGAAAAATGGGGAAATTCCGGTCCGCTGCAAAATCATCCGCGCACGGACTAGGCGCCGCCTTGGGGGCCCTCTCCGGCAGCGGCTTGCTCATCCTTCATGTGCTTCATCATGTAGGGAACGTTGGCGAGCGCGAAGGCCATGCTGAGGCCGATGAAGCCGAATGTCTTGAACCAGACCCACATGTCCCAGGTCAGGCTGTAGCGCAGCACCTCGTTGAACCCCGCTTCTGCCAAAAAGAACAACCCCCAGCGCCGCGACAAAACCCGCCAGGCTTCATCCGGCATCTGCACGGCTTCGCCGATCACATACTTCAGGTAATAACGGTTGAAGTAGATGCCGCCCAGCAGCGCAAGGCCGAGTGCGGCATTGATGAGCGTGACCTTGACCTGGAAGAACACCTGGTCATGCAGATAGAGAGTGAGGCCGCCGAACACGCCAACGAATATGGCGGAGACCAGCGGAAACTTGGCGATGCGCCCTTCCCGCAGGTAGGACACGATCAGCGCAACCGCGGTGCCCGCCATGAACAGGCCGGTGCCCCACATGAAGCCGCCCTTCCAGTTGCCAAGGAAGAACAGAAGCAGGGGGCCAAACTCGGTGAGGAACTTCATGAACGTCAATCCTGCTTGATGCCGGCGATGGCGCGGGAGAAGGCATCCGCATCGAACGGCTGCAAGTCTTCGAGGGTTTCTCCAACGCCTATGGCATGGATGGGCAGTTTGAATTTCTCGGCTATGGCGACGAGGATTCCGCCGCGCGCTGTGCCATCCAGCTTGGTCATGATGAGGCCGGTCACGCCCGCAACCTTGGTGAAGATGTCAGCCTGGGCAATGGCGTTCTGGCCTGTCGTCGCGTCGAGGATCAGCAGCACGGCGTGTGGCGCTGCCTCATCCTGCTTCTTGATGACGCGCACGATCTTGTCGAGCTCGTCCATCAGGTAGGCCTTGTTTTGCAGCCGCCCTGCTGTATCGACGAACAGGATGTCGGTTCCGTCTTTCACCGCCTCCTGCATCGCATCAAAAGCAAGGCCGGATGAATCAGCGCCAGTTGGCCTTGAAATGGTTTTCGCGCCGATGCGTTGCCCCCAAATGGTGAGTTGTTCGATGGCGGCGGCGCGGAACGTATCGCAGGCAGCAAACATCACCTTGAAGCCTTCGCCGGTGGCGATAGCCCCCAGCTTGCCGATGGTCGTTGTCTTGCCTGCGCCATTGACGCCGACAACCAGAATGACGAACGGCTTCTCGCTGCCAAAGTTGAACGGCACTTCCACCGGCTTCAGCACCTTGGCCACTTCCTCGGCGAGGATGCGTTTTACTTCCTCGGGTTCGATCTCCTTGTCATAGCGCCCGGTGGCGACCGCCTTGATGATGCGCTCCGCCACGGTGACGCCGAGGTCCGCCTGGATCAGCACATCTTCAAGTTCTTCCAGCGTCGTACTGTCGAGCTTGCGCTTGGTGAAGATCGAAGTGATCGACGAGGTGATCGACTTCGAGGATTTCGATAACCCTTCGGTGAGGCGGGAAAGCCAGCCCTTCTTTGCTGGCGCCGGTACAGGCGAAGGTTCGGGTTCGGCAACGGCGACCGGCATAGGCGGCGGAGGTGGTGGCGGTGGCGGTGGCGGAACTTCGACGACAACAGGAGCAACCGGTACTGGTTCCGGAATGGGTTGCGGCTTCACAACCTCCGGAGCGGCAACAGGCTCCGGTTTCTTGACTTCCGGCTTCTTGGGCTCAGGTTTCTTGGGCTCTGGTTTTTTAGGCTCAGGTTTCTTGGCTTCCGGCTTTTTGGGTTCCGGTTTTTTGGCAACCGGTTTTACAATCTTCTCTACCTTGGCAGGCGGAGGCGGAGCAGCCTTGGCCTTCGGTTCCGGCTTCTTCGGTTCCGGCTTTTTTGGTTCGGGCTTTTTCGACGCAGGCTTCGGCTCGGCCTTCTTCGCCTCAGGTTTTTTAGGCTCAGGTTTCTTCGGCTCGGGCTTTTTGGGCTCAGGCTTCTTGACCTCTACCGGTTTCGGCGCAGGCTTGGGCTTCTCGACAACGACCGGCTCAGGTTCTGGCTCAGGTGGTGGTGGGGTGCGGAAAGCGCTTCCGGCTCCGCAACCTTTACTTCTTCTTCGACAACCGGCTTCTCAGGCTCCTGCCCGCGGCCGGTGATGCGGTTGAACAGCTTCTTGAAGAACCCGCTCATGCGGAAAGCCTGCCTTCAAGAAATCCCCGCCCCGCCGAAATCACATGCGCTTCGATAATGGCGCCCGGCGTCAGCAGCTGGGTGAACTTGACCTGCGCGAACTGCTCGTTGCGGCCAAGGCTCTGCGTTTCTGCCAACACACGCTGCCGCGTGCCGATGGCGCGCTGCAGGAATGCCGCGTTGCGCTCATCGCCCTTGGCGCGTAGCCGGGCGGCGCGTTCCTTGATCACTGCCTTGTCAAGTTGCGGCATGCGCGCCGCAGGGGTTTCGGGCCGTGGAGAAAACGGAAACACATGCAGGAAAGTAAGATCGCATTCATCAACGATGCGGAGCGAATTCTGGAACATTTCTTCCGTCTCTGTCGGGAAGCCGGCGATGATGTCGGCGCCGAACACCATCTCTGGCCGCAGCGCCTTCAACGTCTGGCAAAATTCGATGGCGTCTTCGCGCATGTGGCGGCGCTTCATGCGTTTGAGGATCATGTTGTCGCCCGATTGCAGCGAGATGTGGAGATGCGGCATGAAGCGCTTCTCATGCGCCATCACCTCGACAAGCAATGGATCAGACTCGATGCAGTCGATTGAAGACAAACGCAGCCGCTTGAGATCCGGCACATCACTGAGGATGCGCTGCACCAGCAGCCCGAGCTTCGGCGCTCCTTCAAGATCAGCGCCCCAGGAGGTGATGTCAACGCCGGAGAGCACCACTTCAGCATAGCCATTGGCGACGAAGCGGCGCACCTGCTCCACCACTTCCGCCATGCTGACCGAGCGTGAATTGCCGCGCCCATAGGGAATGATGCAGAAGGTGCAGCGATGATCGCAGCCATTCTGCACCTGCACGAAGGCGCGCGTGCGTTCGGTCAAGCCTTCGATCATTTGCAAGCGCGTAGTCTTCGCTTCCATGATGTTGGAAACGCGCACGCGCTCATTGCTGCCTGCCTGCCAGCTTTCAGGCCGCAGCTTTTCTTCATTGCCAAGAACGAGGGAAACTTCCGGCATGGCGGCAAATTCTTCAGGCGCCGTCTGCGCCGCACAACCCGTCACCACGATCTTGGCATCCGGCCGTTCACGATGCGCACGGCGGATGGCCTGCCGCGCCTGCCGCTGCGCCTCGCTCGTCACCGCGCAGGTGTTGAACACGATTGTGTCGGAGACGCCTGCCTTCGAGGCCAGGCCGCGCATCACTTCCGACTCGTAGGTATTGAGCCTGCAGCCGAAGCTGATGAACTCCGCCCCGCTCACGAAAGCTGCTCCGCCGGTATGGTGCCTTCGAAATCATAGGCGACCGGGCCTGTCATCAGGATGTGATTGTCCGCCTCGCGCAATTCCATGAACAGGTCGCCGCCCGGCAGCGTGATCTTGCACTTGCGGTTGATGATGTTGATGCGGAAGCCCGCTGCCATGGTGGCGCAAGCCGCCGTGCCGCACGCTCGCGTCAACCCAGCCGAGCGTTCCCACACTTTCAGGAACACATGGTCCTTCGACACCACACGGGCGAGAGAGATGTTGGCGCCTTCCGGAAACATCATGTGCTGTTCCAGCATCGGGCCGACCTTGCCGAGGTCGACAACCTCAAGATCCTTCACCCAGAATATGCAATGCGGGTTGCCGACATTGACGACTGATGGCGAATGGATGAGCGGCGCATCAATCGGGCCAACTTGCAATTCGATGTGGCGCGTGTCGGCAAACGGCTCGGAAAGCGGAATGTCCTGCCAGCCGAACTTCGGCACGCCATTGTCAATCGTCACCATGCGGTTGCCCGCCTTGCGCGCCACCAGAAAGCCGCCCACAGTATCTATCGTCGCGGTGGTCGTGCCCTTCTCTTCAAACAGCATGTCGGCGATGCAGCGTGAGGCATTGCCGCAGCTTTCCACTTCGCCGCCGCCAATGTTCCAGATGCGCATGCGCACGTCGGCAACGTCTGATTTGTCGAGCACGATAAGCTGGTCGCAGCCGATGCCCGTGTCGCGGGAGGCCAATGGCGCGAGCCTTCGCCTCGTCCATGACAAAATGGCGCGCCCGCCTGTCGAGCACGACGAAATCATTGCCCAGTCCGTTCATCTTGCGGAAGGGTATGGCGGACACCTCTGTCATGAGCGCCTTATATGGGGAAAACGGGGCCAAAAGCTAGGCCACTGTGCCGTTTTGACAATGGCCCGCGCATGCGGCACCAATGGCGCTCATCAGCCTGCGGAGCATTGCCATGGCCAGCCAGTCTTTTCTCAGTCAACTCGTCGGTTCCTTCTCGCAAGGAGCGGCAGGCAACCCGACGGTCGCCATGGTGGAGGCGGCCTTCAAACATCACGGGCTCGACTGGCGCTACATCAATTGCGAAGTGCCGCCGGAGGAACTGGCCAACGCGGTGAAAGGCGCGCGCGCCATGGGCTGGCGCGGCTTCAATTGCTCGATCCCGCACAAGGTGACGGTCATCCCGCTGCTGGATGGGCTGGGCGAAAGTGCGGCCATCATGGGTGCGGTGAATTGCGCCGTGAACCGCGATGGCAAATTCATCGGCGAGAATACCGATGGCAAGGGCTTCCTCAAATCACTGACGGAGGTGGTGGACCCGAAGGGCAAGACAATCGTGCTGCTGGGTGCAGGCGGTGCGGCGCGCGCCATCGGCGTTGAACTGGCGCTGGCGGGCGCAAGCAGCATCACCGTGGTCAACCGCGGGAAAGAACGCGGCCAGTCACTCGCCGATCTTCTCAGCGACAAGACGAAAGACGCGCGCTTCATATGATGAGTGGTCCGGCCCCTACCGCATTCCCGAAGGCACCCACATTGTCGTCAACGCCACCTCCATCGGGCTGGAGGATGAGACTGCAGCACCGGACCTCGACATGGCCAGCCTCAAGCCGGGCCTCGTGGTGGCGGATGTGATCGTCAACCCGCCGCGTACGAAATTCATCCGCGCGGCGGAAGCCAAGGGCTGCACGGTGATTGACGGGCTCGGCATGCTGGTCAACCAGGGCATCATCGGCATCAAATACTGGACCGGCATAGACGCAGACGCAGGCGTGATGCGGAAGGAAGTGGAGCGGGTTCTCGGGATTTAAACACTCAAGTTTATACTTGACTATTATAATTATTAAATTTATAGTCAAGTCTATGCTTAACTATCAAGAACGGCTATCTGGCGTTTTTCAGGCCTTGGCGGACCCTACCCGCCGCGCCATCGTCGAGCAGCTTTCCGCAGGCCCCAAGCCGGTGAGCACCTTGGCCGAACCACTTAACCTCACGCTCGCCGCCGTTCTCCAGCATGTGCAGACGCTGCAAGCCTGCGGCGTCATTTCAACCGAGAAGCAGGGCCGCGTGCGCAGCTGCCAGATTGAGCCGATGGCCTTCACCATTCTCGATAGCTGGCTGCAGGACCGCCGCAACAATTGGCAGCAGCAGTTTGACCGTCTCGCCGCCCTGCTTGACGCGCAGGACCAGCAGGAAAATTCCAAAGGATAAAGCCATGACGCAGAAGACTTCGCCCACCACAGGCTCGCTCACCATCAACCGCCATTTCAAGCAAGCGCCGCAGAAAGTGTTCGCGGCCTTCAGCGATCCTCGCATTGAAGCAGCAGTGGTTCACCGGCCCCAAGGGCGGCGAGGCGCTGGAGCGCCGCATGGAAGTGACAAGCGGCGGCGAGGAAGTTCTGAAATTCCGCCACCCATCCGGCATGATCACGCATTTCATCGCCAGCTACCACGCCGTCGAACCGGACAAGCGCATCGTCTACACCTACAACCTGATGATCAATGGCAATCACCACTCCACCTCGCTCGCCGTGGTGGAATTGAGGCGACCGACAAAGGCACCGACATGATCTTCACCGAACACGTCGCCTGGCATGACGGCACCGAACTGGCCGCCGGCCTCGAGTCCCGCGAAAAAGGCACGCGCTGGCAGTTGGATAATGTGGAGCGGGTGTTGGAGAGTCTAACGCCGCTCCATGGCCGTCCCCGGACTTGATCCGGGGATCAACCTGCCACCCCGACTCCTCACTCACCTGATCCGTCACCCCAGCGAAGGCTGGGGTCCCGCTTCCATCATCCCAAGCGGGATGCCAGCCTCCGCTGGCATGACGACGCAATTGTGCTGTCCTTGAAGCATGAACATCACCTTCGAAGCCGATCCAGGTAAGAAGATCGGTCTGCTGCTCCGACGAACTCGGCTTTCGAAGCCATTCTCCTACGGGACTAGCGGAGCTTGCTGTCATGGCCAAGGCGAAGCCTGCAGGCAATCGTGAACTGGCTGATCCTGCATAAAATGCCAAGTACTCCAGCCAAGTATACATCCGGATTAGTATAGCGGGCTCGCAAAGACTGTTGATGATGAGAATGAACCACGTGACCCATCTCCTGCAGTTCACTTCTGAGATCGGGCGGCCTACTTCAGAACCGCCTGCCTCTCGCAATTTCGTCGTAGATGTTCCGCCAGAACCTGATGTGCGAGTTCACGCTTCAAAGCAGAAGATCAGTAGCTCAGGATGACCGTGCTGCTGAAAAACCCAGTGCTATAGCTGAACGAATTGTGAGATTCTTCGCCGAACACATGCATGCAATGCCAACCATGTTTGCGGATGATCGAAACAAAATCGGCCTCGTGCTTGTCGAGTAGGTCCGCTCTGTGCATCCAATGCGGTTAGCATTTACTCCACCTCCGTCGTCAACAGCATCTGCCCCGGCTTGAGCCACGGCTTCACGTCCTTCCACGGAATGATCGTCGGGTTGAAATCCTGGAACAGGCAGTTGGCGGCAACGTATGGAAAATCCGTGCGCTGCACGGCAAGGCCCTTGGCGATCAAACGCGAGGGTGAAGACCTTCTCACCCTCCGCCTGCTCGGCCATGAAGCCGGAAGCAGCGCAGCTCTCCTCGCCCGACTCGCCCGCTGCCTTTGCGGCGTCATCCCATTTGCCCAGCGCGAATTTCTCGAACGCGATGCGCTCCTGCTTGTCGGCCAGCTTCAGCACTTCGCCAAAGCCCTGTGGGCCAAGATCGGTATCGTAATCGCCGCCGATCTGCTTGCCGTTCACCAGATCAAACGTCAGGTAGCTGACATAGTTGTTGGGATGCGCGCCGCCGCAGAACACCGAACCTGATTCCTGGACGCTGATGATGCGCGGCGAAGCATAGGAAATCTCAAACGTATACTCCGGCTCGAACGGTTGCTTCGGCTCTTCCCGCAGGCCGTTGATGCAGTCGCGATTCTGCATTAGCGACTTGCGGTAATAATCACGCAGCATGCCATTGGCTTTCTTCATCACTGCCTTGTCCGGCATCGCGGTGAACACCGGCATTTCCACGTTGAAGGCACTGTCCTTCTCAAAGGCGAGCGACACATCGCCAAAAATCTTGGGCTTCTCCGCTCCCGAAATCTTGTCTTCCTTGAACCAGCGCAAATTATAGGTAAGCGACAGCCGGTTGAAATCCTTCGGCACATCCTTTTCAGCAATCAGCGCGAGGCGCTTCAGCTTGATCGGCAGGCTCTTCTTGCCGTTGCTCGATGTCCATGTGCCAACAGCGCCATTGCCCGTCACCTTCAAAGACCAGTGGCCGGTGCGCGCGGGATCATCCTTCGGCAGGTCGGCAATTGCATAGTGCGGCTGCGTGCTCTCGGCGAATTCGAGAGTATCGCCCTCGGACTCCAATGCGAGCTTCAGGTCGAAAGCCTTGGGCAGATAGCTGTAGCGCGAGCCATCCGAATAGCCGCCCTTGTAGTCTGACTTCTCTTCCCCGGCATTGAGCTCGACAATGATTTTCGCCTTGCCGAGCGTGCCTTCAAACACGCCCTCCCAATCGGCACTCACTGCCGGAACCGTACAGATCAGAAGCGCTATCGCTGCAATTGCAATCTTCATCATGCAGCAAAGCCTAGCGCTGCCGGGCGGCTTGTTCAATCGCAACTGGACGCCACGCAAGCCAGCCCTTGCCGCAACCGCTTGGGCATGCTCAACCATGACGATGGCCAGAAGCGCGCGCATCAATCCGTGGGTTGTCGTGTGGCTGTGCTTTGCCACCCTCTCTATCGTCATGTCGGCCCGCCAATCCGTTTCGATCATGACGGATGAATGGGCGAATACGCTGGGCTGGTCCAAGACCTTCATCGGCTCCGGCCAATCGGTGGCCTTCGTCACCATGGCCATCTTCTCGCCCGTTGCCGGCAACCTGGCGGATCGTTTTGGCGCCCGCGCCATGTTGACGGCAGGATTGCTCGTCGTGGCGGCAGCCTTTCTCGCCTTTGCGACATTTCCCATCGCCGGACTTTACATTCTGGGATACGGGATTGTCGGCGGCATGGGCTTTGCCACCGCCAACATGCATCTGGTTTCAACCGCGCTCGCCAAGCTGTTCAAGGAAAACCGCGGGCTGGCCACCGGCATCGCAAACTCGGGCGCAACGGCGGGCCAGTTCATCACCGTGCCGCTGCTCACTCTCGGCCTCACCTGGTTTTCATGGCGCTGGAGCATGGTGGCGGTGGCGCTCGCTTGCCTCGCCATGGCGGTTGTCATCTGGGTCATGCTCAAGCCGACGGAAGAGGAGCGGCTGGAGAAGTCCGAGACGATTTCGCAAGAGCCGCTATGGACGAGGATGAAGTTCCTGCTCACCAACCCCACTTTCCATATTCTCTATTGGAGCTTCTTCATCTGCGGGGTGACGACGACCGGCGCCATCGAAACCCACTTCCTGCCCTATGCCGCTTTCTGCGGCTTCCCGCCGGTGCCTGCTTCCGGCATCTATGGCCTCACCGCGGCCATAAATTTTGGCGGCATGTTTCTTTCAGGCTACCTGACGGACCGGGTTAACCGTCCGCTGCTGCTGGGCTCCATTTATCTGGTGCGCTCGCTTTCCTTCATCGTGCTGATGAATGTCGGCACCAGCTACGAAATGATGATCCTGTTTGCGGTCGTCTACGGCATCTTCGATTATTCAACCGTGCCACCAACGGCGAGCCTTGCCGCCTCGCATCTGGGCCTCAAGATCATGGGGCTGGCCATGGGCCTCATCTCCGGCGGCCACGCATTGGGTGGCGCAGTGGGGGCCTTCTTCGGCGGCTACCTGTTTGATCTCTTTGCCAGATACACCGAAATGTGGTGGCTGGCATTTGCTACCGCCGTGCTGGCAGGGCTGATGGTCTTCCTGCTCCGCGAAAACCGCGCCGAAGGCGGGCAGTTGGCGGCAGCGCATTAAAAGTGCTGCCGAATTTGACTTCGCCCCTCATTTCCCTTATGTGACCGCCATTCCGTCAGACGCTTGAACGATCTGGCGCCGCCCCATACATGAAGGTTAACCCTTCGGGAGATGGGGAGGTGAGCATCCGGCAGCGAGTTTCGCTCCCGGGTGTGTTTTTCGTTTGCGCGTCTGGCCATGAAGGATTTGGACCAATGTTTGAGACACTGAGCGACCGGCTTTCCGGCATATTCGACAAGCTCACCGGCAGGGGTGCGCTGTCGGAGGCTGATGTCGATGCCGCCATGCGCGAAGTGCGCCGTGCGCTGCTGGAAGCCGACGTGGCGCTCGAAGTGGTCAAGAGCTTCATCGACAAGGTGCGCGAGAAAGCGGTCGGCGCCGAAATCGTCAAGTCCATCAAGCCCGGCCAGATGGTGGTCAAGATCGTGCATGACGTGCTGGTCGAAACATTGGGCTCCGAAGGCTCTGCCCTCAATCTCCGTGCCGCACCGCCTGTTGCCATTCTCATGGTCGGCTTGCAGGGTTCCGGCAAGACGACGACCACGGCCAAGATCGCCAAGCGCTTGCAGGAGCGCGAAAAACGAAAAGTGCTGATGGCCTCGCTTGATACGAGCCGCCCTGCCGCGCAGGAACAGCTCGCCATTCTGGGCACCCAGGTGAAGGTCGCAACGCTCGCCATCGTCAAGGGTGAAACGCCGCCGCAGATTGCACGCCGCGCCATGAGCGAAGCCCGCATCGGCGGTTATGACGTGGTGATGCTCGATACCGCAGGCCGCCTGCATATTGATGAGGAATTGCTGGCGGAAGCCGCCGCCGTCCGTGACATCTGCAAGCCTAACGAAACATTGCTCGTGGCCGATGCGCTGACTGGTCAGGACGCGGTGAACCTCGCCCGCGCCTTTGACGAGAAGATCGGCATTTCCGGCATCGTGTTGACGCGCATTGATGGCGATGGCCGTGGCGGTGCAGCACTTTCCATGCGCGCCGTTACTGGCAAGCCGATCAAGCTCATGGGCACCGGCGAAAAAATTGACGGCCTGGAAGAATTCCATCCCGAGCGTATCGCCGGCCGCATCCTCGGCATGGGCGACGTCGTCTCGCTCGTCGAAAGAGCCGCCCTCGAGATAGATCAGGAGAAGGCCCTGAAGATCGCCGAGCGCATGAAGAAGGGCGCTTTCGATCTGGATGACCTCGCCGACCAATTGAAGCAGCTGCAGAAGATGGGCGGCATGGCGGGCATGATGAACATGCTGCCCGGCATGGGCAAAATCAAAAAGCAGATGGAAGGCGTCGACCTCGACAACGGCATCTTGAAGCGCCAGGTCTCCATCATCTCGTCGATGACCAAGACCGAGAAGCGCAATCCCAAGATCATGAATGCCTCGCGCAAGAGGCGCGTCGCCGCAGGCTCCGGCACCAAGGTGGAGGAGATCAACCGTCTCCTCAAGATGCACCTGCAGATGGCCGACATGATGAAGAAGATGGGTTCCGGCAAAGGCCTGTTTGGCAAGATGATGGGCGGCAAGGGCGGCGCACCCGATGCTGCCGAGCTGGAGAAAATGCAGGCCGAGCTTGCCAAGCTCGATCCCAACGCCGTGCCTGAGGAATTGAAGGGCATGCTGGAAGGCGGCGGCGCAAGTGGTTTGCCGCAACTGCCAAAAGGTTTGCCGGGTCTGGGAAGCGGTCTTCCCGGCCTTGGCGGAATGGGAGGGTTGCCCGGCTTGGGCAGCAATCCCTTCAAGGGTTTTCCCGGTTTCGGGAAAAAGAAGTGATGCAGGCCGTAATTCATAACTCATTTGAGGCTCGACTCGATTCAGATAGCGAAGAAGCACTTCGCACAATTTTGGGATTGAACATTGTTCGTATCGAGTCCGACCAGATTTGGGCACATCAAGACGAATGCCAACTTTCTGATGTACAGCTTGTTGCTGTCGATAATGCAAGCAAGCCAACAAGGACAAGTATCGTGCAAGTCATTTATCAGCTGGAGTGGACTCCAAGGCTGGATATTGGGTTTAGTCGACTCAATGCAAAGGTAGGTGAACGGCCCCAATTGTTTGACAGCCATTGGTATACAGACGATCCGACACCAATTTCGAGCATCGAAGTCTTCGCTTTCTCAACGTTACCAGAACAGCAACGTTTCAACCCGCTCCTCACGGAGTTCCAAGAGGCGGTCGACGAAGATTCCGCTCTTGTTCTTCATACAGAAAGTGGCGCTGGCTTCGCCATCTGCCATTGGGGTGGCGGGCCTGCATTCAGCATTCAAAGAATCCCAACCGGGCACATCTGGATGCCACCAGACGATTTTACTCTTCGAACAACTCTAACCAAACATTGATCATCAAGGAGAATTGAAATGGCTATGAAGATCCGTCTGGCTCGCGCCGGCACCAAGAAGCGTCCTTACTACCACATCGTGGTGGCAGACCACACGAGCCCACGTGACGGCAAGTTCATTGACGTCATCGGCGCCTTCAACCCGATGCTGGCCAAGGACAATGAAGCCCGCGTCAAGCTCGATGGCGAGAAGGCCGCTGCCTGGCTCAAGAAAGGCGCCCAGCCGACTGACCGCGTGCTCCGCTTCCTCGACAAGATCGGCGTCATGAAGCGCGAAGCCCGCAACAATCCGCAGAAGGCGCTGCCGGGCAAGAAGCGCCTCGAGCGCGAGAAGCTTCAGGCCGACGCTGCCGCCAAGGTCGCCGCTGCTGCCGAAGCCGCCGCTGCCGCTCCGGCCGCTGAAGCACCGACGGAAGCCGCTGCCTCGTAGGCGGGTGCAATTGGCGTTTGCGCCCTCTCGCCCTTCGGGCACCTCCCCCAGCCGAGCTGAGGGAGGGCCATATTTCCGCTCCGCCAACTTGTTGGGGGAAGCTGTCGCGGGGGACGGCAGTGGTGGCCAAGATGGCAAAAACAAACTCATCTCCGTCGGCGTCATCACCGGGGCACATGGCATCAAAGGCGAAGTGAAGCTGAAAAGCTTAACTTCTGATCCCGCCGCCATCGCAGGCTACGGCCCACTTATTTCAAAGAGCGGTGAAAGCTTCACGATCGCCAAACTGCGCGGCGACAAGGATAGCTTCATCGCCAGCCTCAGGGGTGTAGTGGACCGCAACCGCGCCGAGGCCTTGCGCGGCACGGAACTGTTTGTGGCTCGTTCGGCATTGCCTGCTCCTGACGCTGATGAAGTCTATGCTCACGATCTGATCGGGCTCACGGTACAACTCGAGTCTCGGCGAAGCGTTCGGAAAGATTGTTGCCCTGCCCAACTATGGCGCGGGAGACCTGATGGAGATAGAACGCAAGGGCGAAAGCGAAACGCTGCTCATCCCCTATGCGCACGCCTTCATCGCCAGCGAAGACCTTGAAAACGGCATAATCACCGTGCGTCTTCCTGACGGCTACGTTGATGACGCAAACCCGGAGACTGAAAAATGAAACGGCTGATCGGCGCACTCGCATTCTGCGGATTGTTCGCATCCACAAGCCTTGCCGGTCCTTCTGCCGATGCACTGCGTAGCCATCTTGAGGCAGGCACCATCAGCGCCGGGATCAGCGCTGTTTCTGCCGATGCCGACAAGGGCGATGCGGAAGCGCTCGCCGCGCGCGGCACGCTGAAATTCTTCGCGGCCATCGAACACCTGGGCCAAGCCTTTCACCGTCATGGGCTGGAGGTGAGCCGCCAGCAGGTGTTCGGTTTCCCCATCCTCCGCATGCCGGTGCCGCCCAATGCCAAGCCGGAGAAGCTGGATTACACTGGCTTCCGCAACATCATCTCAACGCTGGTGGATGAACTCGCCGCCGCCGAAAAGGACCTTACACAGGTTGCCGACAAGCACGGTTGAACTGCCGCTCGACCTCGCCAAGGTGCGGCTTGATCTTGATGCGACGGCAAGGCCTCCGATTATGAAACACTCGGCGTGATGTTGGCTGGCATTGCGCGGCATGCGGCGCGATTGATGCCACAATGCCCATGGCTGTCGATTTCGATACGGCGGACATCTACTGGCTGCGCGGCTATGGCAGTTTCCTCGGCGCCTTTGGGCAATTGCTGTTGGCGCATGATTTCAGCGCCGCCTTCGACAAGACGTTTCACATCTATTTCCCCAAGGCCGGCCTGCCGTTGGCGGACAAGCTGGTGTTCGACCCGCAGCTTGGCGACCCATGAGCAACGGCAACATTGCCGATGCCATCTCGCTGGTTCATCTCTTCAACTGGAACGTGGTGGAGCCGGAGCGCCGCAAGGATGTGCGCACGAAGCTCATGGCCATGGCGGAGCTCAGCCGCAAAAGCTGGGCATCGGCCCGCGCCGAGACCGACGCCAAGAAAGAATGGATGCCGAACGCCAAGCAACAACCTGCCCTGCCCTTGGGGCAGGTGGATGATGTGGTGATTGATTCATGGCTTGAAGTCGTCGGCGAACTTGAGCAGGTGCTGGATGGCAAGAAGCTGGTGCCGCACTGGCGTTTCAACGAAGGCATCAACCTCAAGCGCTACATCGACGAAGGCAAGACCTTTGATCCTGTGTTGCTGTCGCAGGTGCCGATGCCGTGCCGTGGCTTGAGACTGGCCCGATCTCCGACCAGGTGACATGGAACAGCCTGCAGGCGGGCTTCCGCGGCAACTTCCTCGGCTATGCGCTCTGGTTCAACTGATCAGTGAACGGATGAAAACAACTCGCACATACCACATGCGAGGTGGCCAAGGGACCTCATCCGCCCCTTGGGGCACCTTCTCCATCTATCGATGGAGAAGGGAAGTGCTATCCCTTCTCCACACAGTGGAGAAGGTGGCCGAAGGCCGGATGAGGTACCTTTGGTGCTCACATGCGATCCCTCTGCACCTCAGGGTGAGGTTGTTTGATGACCTTCGCCGCCACCATTCTTACCCTCTTTCCTGAGATGTTTCCGGGCACGCTGGGGGCTTCGCTTGCAGGCCGAGCGTTGGAGGAAGGCCGTTGGTCGCTCGACGTGCGAGATATTCGAAGCTCCGCGACTGACAAGCACCGAACGGTTGATGACCACCCCGCTGGCGGCGGCGCCGGCATGGTGCTGAAGCCGGATATTCTCGGCCTCGCCATTGACACCGCGCCACACACAGGCCCTCGCCTGCTGATGAGCCCGCGCGGAACGCCGCTCACGCAAGCCCGCGTGCGCGAACTGGCGGCGGGTCCCGGCTGTCTCATTGTCTGCGGCCGTTTCGAGGGGGTGGATGAGCGCGTCATCACCGCGCGCAACCTCGAGGAAGTCTCCGTCGGCGATTATGTGCTCTCGGGCGGCGAGCCTGCAGCCCTTGTCCTGCTTGATGCCATTGTCCGCCTGCTTCCCGGCGTCATGGGCAAACCCGCTTCAGGTGAGGAGGAAAGCTTTGAGGACGGACTTCTCGAGCATCCCCACTATACCAAGCCGAACTCCTGGGAAAACCTTGATATCCCTGAGATTTTACTGTCCGGCGACCACAAGGCCATGGCCCGCTGGAAGCGCCAGCAGCGCGAAGAATTGACCAAGACAAGACGGCCTGACCTATGGGCGAAATATCTCGCCCAAAGGAATTGATTTATCCACCCGTAGCGGCTATAGCCCCCGCCAGCATTAAAGGATTACCCACATGAACATCATTCAGCAGCTCGAGAAGGAGCAGGCCGAAGCTATTGCCGCCAAGCGCCCCATGCCGCCATTTGGCGCAGGCGACACGGTGATCGTCAACGTCAAGGTCAAGGAAGGCGAGCGCACCCGCGTTCAGGCCTATGAAGGCGTCGTCATCGGCCGTTCCGGCGGCGGCATCAACGAGAATTTCACCGTCCGCAAGATGTCGTATGGCGAAGGCGTGGAGCGTGTATTCCCGATCTATTCGCCGCTCATCGACTCGGTCAAGGTTGTGCGCCGTGGCGAAGTGCGCCGCGCCAAGCTTTATTACCTGCGTGACCGGACCGGCAAGTCGGCCCGCATCGTCGAGCGCCGCTCGAACGAGATGGAGGCAGCAGCCGATGCCGAAGCCGCAGCAGCAGCAGCCGTGAGCGCTGCCGCCAACGCCGAAGCCAAGGCCGCCGCCAAGGCAGCCGGCAAGGGCGCAACCAAGCGCAAGTAGGCTTCAGCCTTCGATCAGGATTTCAGGGGCCGGTCCGCAAAGACCGGCCCTTTTCTTATGTGCCCATGCCTACTCGTTCTTGCTCGCGCTTGTGGGAGGGACAGGCACTCAAGTTCGCCCAGCAGCGTGGCGCAAAAATACTCTCAAGCAGTTGGACAACAGGCGCATTACTCCGGGTTATCCGAATCAAGCTATGTTGCTTACAGGAGCAGAAAGGACTTCTTTCGCCATGACAAAACTTCCGGAACCACTTGGATCGGCTGTCGATACGCTCACATCAAGCGTAACATCAGCATCCAGCATCGGATTGGAGTTGCTCGTTGCCAACGCAACTAGCTGGCTTCAAAATTTGGCCTATTGGGTTGATCGACCTGAGCAATACCGTGACGACTTTTTGTTGGTAGCTAAGGCTGTGGAAGCAGTTGCCTTAAGCATTCAGCGCAGCTTTCCTAACATCAACGACCAACAAGTTGTTTCTTCCAAGGCCGAGGCTCATTCCGCAATCAGATTGCTTGGACTTAGACTGGCGTCCGCCAAGCCGAGTGATGCCACAAGGGCATTGGGTTTGGGGTGGGTCTGAACGTACTCCGTCGCAAGCGGGCAAGGACAACATTGTTTGCATGACAATGACCCATGCCGTCCCGCCATTTGACAGCGGCACATCAATCGCTACATATGCCTTCAAAACCCACAAGGATTTGACGCGCCATGGCAAAGCCTCGCACCCTTTATGACAAGATCTGGGATGACCACCTCGTTCATGAGGCTGAAGATGGCACCTGCCTGCTTTATATTGACCGCCACCTCGTGCATGAGGTGACAAGTCCGCAGGCTTTCGAGGGCCTGCGCATGACTGGCCGCAAGGTGCGCCACCCGGAACGCACGCTGGCCGTTGTTGACCACAATGTGCCAACGACCGACCGCTCCAAGGGCATCGCCGAGGAAGAGAGCCGCATTCAGGTGGAGGCCTTGGCCCAGAACGCCAGGGACTTCGGCATCGAGTACTTCAACGAACTCGACAAGCGCCAGGGCATTGTCCATGTCGTCGGCCCCGAGCAGGGCTTCACGCTGCCAGGCACCACAATCGTCTGCGGTGACAGTCATACGTCCACGCATGGCGCTTTCGGTGCGCTCGCCCACGGCATCGGCACATCCGAAGTTGAGCATGTTCTGGCAACGCAGACGCTGATCCAGAAGAAGGCAAAGAACATGAAGGTGGAAGTGAATGGCAAGCTCGCCAGGCACGCGACCGCCAAGGACATCATCCTCTCCATCATCGGCGAGATCGGCACCGCAGGCGGCACCGGCTCGGTCATCGAGTTTGCAGGCGAAGCCATCCGCGACCTGTCGATGGAAGGCCGCATGACCGTCTGCAACATGACGATCGAGGGCGGCGCCCGCGCCGGCATGATTGCGCCTGATGAGAAGGCCTACACATTTCTGAAGGGCAAGCCCAAGGCGCCCAAGGGCGGCGATTGGGATGCAGCGCAGCGCTACTGGGAAACGCTGCACACAGATGATGGCGCGCATTTTGACCGCATCGTCAGGCTCGATGCAGGCAATCTGCCGCCTATCGTTTCATGGGGAACAAGCCCCGAGGACGTGGTCTCGGTTTCAGGCGTGGTGCCAGATCCTGCCCTCATCGCCGATGAAGGCAAGCGCCAGTCGAAAATCCGCGCGCTCGAATACATGGGCCTGCAGGCTGGCCAGAAGATCACTGATATTCCGCTCGATGTCGTGTGGATCGGCTCCTGCACCAATGGCCGCATTGAAGACATGCGCGCCGTTGCCGAAGTTGTGAAAGGCAAGCAGGTTTCACAGAAACTGGCCTACGCCATGATCGTTCCGGGCTCCGGCCTGGTGAAGGAACAGGCGGAAGCCGAGGGGCTGGACAAGATTTTCAAGGCGGCAGGCTTTGAATGGCGTGAGCCCGGCTGCTCCATGTGCCTCGCCATGAACCCCGACCAGTTGAAGCCCGGCCAACGCTGCGCCTCAACCTCCAATCGCAACTTCGAAGGCCGGCAGGGTTACCGTGGCCGCACGCATCTGGTCAGCCCGCAGATGGCGGCCTGGGCAGCGCTTGCTGGAAAGTTCGTCGATATCCGCACTGTCTCTTAACGAAACAGTGATTTAACGTTTGCTTCACGTTTCGTTAAATACTAAGAGACGTTCGTTACATAAGCTGCGCCACCGTGGGTGGTTCGGCCACCGGGGACAAGGTCAAAAAATGAATAATTCTCTGCAGGCAGACGCTGCGTTTCTGCGTCGCGTGTTCATGGCGCTGGTCATGTTGACCATTGCCGCTGGAGCCATGGTAGGCTTCACCACCGCCCAGGCCATGACTGAAAAGCATGCTGCCGTCGCCGCTTCGGCAACGCCCTGATTTTACTGACAATCTGATTTCGTCAAAGCTCTTCGCGGGGCTGGCTGGTTGGCATGAAAAAACCGGCCAGGTTGCCCATGGCCGGTTGAAGTTGGGGAGGGTTGCAGGGGATCGGGAGGGGGTCGCTTAGTAGCAGACCAGAACCTTCTTCTTGAACTTGATGAAGGTGTGATGCTTGTTGCTCCACTTCTTCTTCCAGATGACTTTGTAGTGGCAATCGTCGCCGTAATAGCCATCGTCATAGGCCGGGTAGCCGTAATAGGGGTCGACATAGCCGAAGCCGCCTACGCCCAAATTGACATTGACGTGGATTTTGGCGGAAGCTTGGTTGGCGCTGAAGCCTGCGAGCA
>CAWFCR010000023.1:0-403628 GCA_963814455.1 uncultured Alphaproteobacteria bacterium
GGAGAGCCGTTCCTGCCGACGGCAGCAAGCTGACGTTGGGCGTGCGGCCAGAACACATTCAACTGGGTGGGAAAGGCGCGGGCAGCGTTAAAGGCATTGTGCGTGCTGCCGAGTATCTGGGTTCCGAAACCATGTTCTATGCCACGTTGGCTGATGGTAGCGACATCGCGGTGAAAGCTGGCGGTCTCGCTTCCGAAAAAGCCGGGGATACGCTCAATCTTGCCTTGCCTCCGGAGGCCTGTCATCTGTTCGACGCGCACGGCAACACCCTACACAACGGTGATCTGACCCGCTGATGCTTGGCGTTTGTTACTATCCGGAACACTGGCCTGAAGACTGGTGGATCGAAGATGCCCGCCGCATGCGAGAGGCCGGAATCACCTATGTGCGCATCGCTGAATTTGCCTGGTCTCGATATGAACCGCGGCGTGGCCAATTTGATTGGGGCTGGCTTGACCGCGCCATCGACACCCTCGGCAAGGCGGGGCTCAAGGTGGTGCTCGGCACGCCCACCTGTGCGCCGCCCAAGTGGCTGATCAACGAGCGCCCTGACATCATTCCCTATGACGACCAAGGACGGCCGAGAGGATTTGGCTCACGCCGCCACTACACATTTTCATCCCAAGCCTATTGGCAGGAAAGCCGTCGCATCGTTGAAATCCTGGCAAAGCGCTATGGCCATAACGCCTATGTAGACGGTTGGCAGACAGACAATGAGTATGGCTGCCATGACACCATCTTGTCGTGGGGGCCGCAAGACTTGAAGGCATTCAAGGGCTGGCTACGCAATCGCTATCAATCGCCAGAGCAGTTGAACACTGCATGGGGCAATGTATTTTGGTCCATGGAAGTGCAAGATTTCGAGCAGATCACCCTGCCTCATCTCGCAGTTACCGAAGCCAATCCGGCAGCAAAGCTAGACTTCTGGCGTTTCCACTCTGAGCAAGTGGTTGGTTACAATCGCATGCAATCCGAAATCATCCGTGAGCACTCGCCGGGCCGCTGGATCACCCACAACATGATGGGCTTCTTCAATGACTTTGATCATTGGGCGCTTGGCGCGGATATCGATGTCGCATCATGGGATTCTTACCCCGTTGGCTTCACTGAACGCTTTCCTTTCAGCGAAGATGAGCACGTCCGTTGGGCCGAAACAGCGCACCCGGATATAGCGCCCTTCTTCAATGACCTTTATCGCGGTGTAGGTCGCGGCCGTTTCTGGGTGATGGAACTTCAGCCCGGCCCAGTGAACTGGGCGGCCTGGAATCCAGTGCCCAAGCGCGGCATGATCCGCCTCTTCACATGGGAGGCGCTCGCCCATGGGGCGGAAGTCGTAAGTTATTTCCGCTGGCGTCAGGCTGTCTCCGGGCAGGAACAGATGCACGCAGGCCTCAATCTTCCTGGCCAGCACGAATGGTCTCAAGGCGGGCGTGAAGTTGCTCAGGTTGGCAAAGAGCTCCACGCCCTGGGACCACTGCCCTCAACGAGCAAAGCTTCTGTTGCAATCGTCTATGATTATGAAGCGTCGTGGATCACGCGCATACAGCCGCAAGGCAAAGACTTTGATTTTTCGGTTCTGATGTTCCGCTGGTATGAAGCGGTACGCAGGCTCGGCCTTGATGTCGACTTCCTTCCGCCGGGTGCGGACCTTGCCGGCTACAAGCTTGTGCTGGTGCCGACTATGCCCCACGTCAATGACGCGGCCGAACGGGCACTTGCAGCTGCAGACGGCGTTGTACTTTATGGACCGCGCACAGGCTCAAAGACCCGTCACCATGCAATCCCCGCAAACCTGCCACCCGGTCCTCTTGCCGAATTGGTGAAGGCCCGCGTTTTGGAAGTGTCGTCAATGCGTCCGGGTCTTGCCGACAAGGTCAAAGGCAAGGTTGCGGGCTCTGCTGTGAGATGGCGGGAAACACTGGACGTATTGGATGCTGAAACACTCGCCAGATTTGAGAATGGCGATGCGGCCCTGGTTGCGGCAGGCAATCACCATTATCTTGCCTGTTGGCCAGACGAGAAACTGCTTAATTCAGTTGTGAAGCTTGTGACCACCAAGGCCCGCCTGACAACTCTGCCACTGCCTGAAGGGGTTCGTTTGAGGCGTCGTGGCAATCTCCTTTTCGCCTTCAATTATGGAAACGAACCATGGAAGCTGACTGCTGGCACTACTGTTGTGTTGGGCAAGCGTGAAATCCAACCGCAGCAAGTTACGATTGTGAAACTGTCATAAGAGTCCTGAGTAAGCGTTCGTCAGATAAATGCGATTTATGGCAAACTCCTTTCGGAGTTTGAATCAAGCCCTTTCCGACACTGTCGGGGATGCAGAACAGCCCAGCTCACTTGGGAAGGCGGTATGTGCGGATGGCGGTTTCACGATAGAGTTTGCGCAGCTCGGTTTCTGAACTTCCTTTCACAACATCATCCACTATCTCGACCCAGGTGGGATACTGGTGCGTCAGCTCTGAAACGGTCCAATCGCTGCCGAACATTACCCGGTCAAACCCGAAGCTTTCAATGACATGCGTGACGTATGGTTTGACCTGTTCCGGTTTCCAGTGCTGGTGGTCAGCCTCGGTGACAACGCCTGAAACCTTGCAGACAACATTGGGAAGTCGTGCAAGCTCCTTGACCTGGCTCCACCAAGGCTCGCGCAAGCCGTTCTTGATGTCCGGCTTGCCGATATGGTCGAGCACAAAGGAAACATCAGGGCAGCGTTTCACCAGCTCCAGCGCATAGGCCATCGCCGTATGCTTGACGCAAATATCAAATGTCAAATCATGCTTGGGCAGCAGCTTCAATGCCGCGAGGAATGGTGCCTCGAGGCAGAAGGCCGGATTGCGCTCCGTTTCGATAAGGCGGCGGATGCCGCGCAGGCAGCGCAATTGCTTGAGGGCCTCAATATCGCGCTCAACTTCCGGCCCTTTTTCCAATGGCACATGCGCGACAATGCCGCAAAGCCTCGCATCCGTATTGGCCATCTCCTGGATGAACTTCGCTTCTGCGATGTGAAGACCGGGATCAACAGCCACTTCCGCAAAGACGATCTTGTCGACGATGACATGCGCCCGCGCCTTGTCAAAGTCTTCCAGCCCATATGTGCGATTGATCTTCGGCACGCCGGAAAGCCAGCCATAGCTCAGCCGTTTCACATCGTAGAGGTGCACGTGACTGTCAACAATCGGAAAGTCGGGCATGTTGTTTCCTGTCCTATGGCAATGAACGGTTGAGAATCATGTCGGCGTTGAGGTCGCTTGTTCGGCTTGCGCCCATAAGCGCCATGCCACGGTCAATCTCGCGGCGGAAAATATCCAGTACATGCGCAACGCCTTCTTCGCCCGCCACGGCCAGTCCCCAAAGCTGGGGGCGCGCGATGAGACAGCAAGATGCCCCGAGGCAGAGCGCCTTGATGACGTCGGAGCCGCGGCGAATTCCGCCGTCAAGCAGCACAGGAATGCGGCCCTTCACAATGGTTGCGATGGCAGGCAAGGCTTCGATGGCAGCGGCAGCACCATCCAGTTGGCGGCCACCATGGTTGGAGACGATCACCCCGTCAATGCCATGGTCGATGGCCCGGCAGGCCTCGTCGGGATGCATGATGCCTTTGAGGATAAGCGGCCCTTTCCAGATCTTGCGCAGCCACTCGACATCCTTCCACGCCATCGCAGGATCAAGCAGTTCGGACATGCGCTTCGCCAGGCTGCCAATGTCGATCTGTTCCCCTGCCCGAACGTAGTTGCCGAAGGTGATGTTCCGCAGTTCCGGCATCATGCGCAGCAGCCACGGCATCTTGCCTGCCATTGCCAGCTTGTCAGCCAAGCTGAATTTGGGCGGAATGGAAAACCCGTTGCGGATATCACGCTCGCGGCTGCCCAGCACCTGGTTGTCGATGGTGAGCACCAGCGCATTGTAACCTGCAGTGGCCGCCCGCTCGGCAAGCTCCTTCGTAAATCCCCTGTCGCGATAGATGAAGACCTGCATCCAACGGGGGCTGCTTCCGGCAGGAATGTCCTCAAGCCGGCACACTGAACCATGGCTGAGGCAATAGGCAATTCCAGCGGCAGCGGCGGCTCGCGCCGCAGCCTGTTCGCCCTGTGGCCACATCAAGCCTGCAAGGCCGGTAGGCCCGATTGCCAGCGGCATGGACAGGCGTTGGCCGAAAAGGTCAACCGAAAGGTCCCGCTCCGCAGCGCCATTCAAGGGTTTCGGCAGCAGACTTATGCCGTGGAAGGCCGTTTCGTTGCGTTGCAGCGTCCCCTCACGCTCGGCGCCGCCATCGACGAAATCAAACACGGGGCGAGGCAGATGACGCCAAGCGAGTTGGCGGGTTGCTTCAATGCTGTAACACCGTTGCCGCCAAGCTGCCTGCACTGACCACCCCGATGGATGCGCTTCCTGCCGCGCAGGATTTGCCAGGCAAGAGTAATACAAGCCGGATGCAAACAACAAGGCCGCAGTTGCTCGATATCGCCCTCGATATCGCCATTGAATATGCGAGCCAAATTGGCCTATTGAACAGCAGCGATCGGACCTAAACACGCCTCCCAATGCTAAAAACTGGCCGGACCTGACAGGGATGGAATGATGACTTCGCACTTCAAACTCGCCGCATGCGCCGAAATGCTCTGGCAGGACAAACCGTTCGATTGGCGGCTGAAGCGCCTGACCGAGATGGGCTTTGAAGCCGGCATCTGGAATTGGACCAACCACGATCTCGCCATGCTGGAAAAGTCCGGCGCCACCTTCTCCTCCATGACAGGCTACATTTCAGGGCGCCTGTCCGATGATGAGGGGGCTGCCGAGTTGCTCAAGACCGCCCGTCAGTCCATAGATGCCGGAAAGCGGCTGAACGTGGCGCGGCTCAATTTGCATGGAACAGGTCTCGGAGATCGCGGCCTGCCTGTCACGCCTTGCGAAGTCATCACCGGCGCCTTGTGGCTCAAGGCGCGTGAAACGTTGAATCGTATTGCTGATCTCGCCGAAGCAGCACGGCGTCACCTTCATGATCGAAAATCTCAATCTTCCGGTTGATCATCCCGGCGTGCCCTTTGCCAGGATCGAAGACACGCACGCTCTCGTCTCCGCCATCAATCGCGAGGGCCTGAAGCTCAATCTTGATCTCTACCATGTGCAAATCGGCGAAGGAAATTTGATCGAGTGGTGCCGCAAGTGCTTGCCATGGATTGGAGAAATCCAGGTGGCGGACGTGCCGGGCCGCAAGGAGCCAGGCACAGGCGAAATCAACTACTACGGTGTTGCCAAGGCGCTGAAGACCATGGGTTACGCAGGCCCTGTTTGCATGGAGGCGTTCGCCTCGGGCGATGCTGATGCTGCTCTGGAAGCTTTCCGCAAGGCCTTTGACGTTTAATTGCAAAGAGGAACGAGTGATGCCCCGCAAGAAGCCGACTGCCGCCGATATCCGCGCCAACAAGGGCAAGTATCAGTACACCATGATGCGAGTGGAAAGCTGGGAGGAACTGGCGGCTGCCGAAGCAGCAGGCATCGACATGTGCTCGGTGCCGCCGGAAATGCTGGTGCAAAAGCAATTCCGCGATGTGGGGCCGTCGATTTTCGCCGTGCCGGGGTTGCCACTCTATGCAGCACCCGCTGCAGCCGATGATTATCTGCGCTGGGCTTTTGAAATGATGAATGCCGGGGCGGACGCGGTTTACTGTGCGGCGTCTTTCGACACAGTCGAGCGCATGGCCAAGGAATACATCCCTGTCATCGGCCATGTCGGGCTTGTGCCGCACTACTGCACCTGGACTGGCGGCTTCAAGGCAGTGGGCAAGACAGCCGCAAGCGCAGTTGAAGTGTGGGAGCGCTGCAAGCGTTACGAGGAGGTTGGAGCCTTCGGTGTTGAAATCGAAGTGGTGCCGCCGGAAGTGACGGCCGAGATTTCAAAACACACCAACCTGTTTCTCGTCTCCATGGGTGGCGGCCCCGGCGGTGATTGCCAGTATCTGTTCGCCTGCGACGTGTTGGGCACTAATTCCGGCCATGTGCCCCGGCATTCGAAAAAATATGCCGACCTGTCAAAGGAGTTTGCACGCATTCAGGGCATGCGGATCGAGGCCTTCAAGGCCTTCGTGAACGATGTGCAGACAGGCGCCTATCCCTCCTCGCAATATGTGGTGAAAGCGGAAGCGGGCGAGATGGACAAGTTCGCGAAATTGATGGCGAAAACGAAGTAAGCAGAAACAGGCGGACATGGCATGGTTTTACCCCTGTGTCTTCGCCAGGGGAACGGCATCAAAGTGCTGTTGTCATGCCCGGCAGGCGAAATGTAAAGAAGTGGCGGCGGTTTTCAAGTTTTGCTTATGACTTTCCCTGACACGTCGACGACCTTGCTGGCCCTTCTGATGATGGTTGGCGCAGCGCTCTACACCTCAGTTGGGCATGGTGGGGCCTCGGCCTACATTGCGCTGATGGCGCTTTTTGGCGTTCCGGCCCAGGTCATGCGGCCAACAGCACTTGTGCTCAATATCATGGTTTCAAGCCTGACCGCGTTTCGCTTTCTGCGTGCTGGGTTGTTTCGCTGGCGCACCCTGTGGCCAATCCTGATTGGCGCTATCCCAATGGCGTTTCTAGGAGGCTCGATCCAGTTGCCAGGCCACCTCTACAAGCAGCTTGTCGGCGTTGTATTGCTCATTGCCGCAGTGCGCTTGTTATGGAAGGGAGCCATGCGCAGCAGCACCGAGATAACGGATATTCCCATTCCCATCGGCATCATGCTGGGCGCGGCGATTGGCTTCCTCTCCGGCCTGACAGGAACAGGCGGAGGCATATTTCTCTCGCCGCTGCTGCTTTTGTTTGGTTGGTCTGAAACACGGGCTGCATCGGGCGTTGCAGCCGTATTCATACTTTGCAACTCGGTTGCCGGGTTGCTGGGCAACGTGTCGGCTGTGAAGGCTCTTCCGCCCGAGTTGCCGATTTACGGAGCAGCGGTGCTGGTCGGCGCCCTCGTCGGCACAACGTTCGGCATAGGCAAGCTCAAGACCTCAGGTGTCATTCGCGCCCTTGGCCTTGTGCTGGTGATCGCCGGGTTGAAGCTGATCGGCGTATATTGACTTAGCTGCCCTGCATCGCTGCCGCAAGCAGAGCGGCATTGTGCTTCATCATGTCGATATAGGTGGGGGCCGTCCCGCCTGCATCGGACAGCGCGTCGGAATAGAGTGCGCCACCGGGCGTGACGCCGGTTTCACTTGCGATCTGCTCGATGAGACGCGGGTCAGAAATATTTTCGACGAACAGGGCGGTGGCCTTGAGCGCGCGGATCTGGCTGATCAGCTTGGCCACATCCCTGGCGGAAGCTTCGCTTTCCGTGTTGATGCCCTCCGGCGCCAGAAACCTCACGCCATACTCCCGTGCGAAGTAGCCGAAAGCATCATGCGAGGTGATGACGAGCCTGCGTTCTGCGGGAACAGTGGCGAATGACTGACGGATGCTGGCATCCAATGCCGCCAATTCCCGGTCGTAGGCCGCGGCATTGGTCTTGTACCCGCTGCAACCCTCGGCATCCTTGGCGCACAGGGCCTCGGCAATATTCTTCACATAGATGCGCGCGTTGGGCACGCTCTGCCAGGCATGCGGATCAATGCTGGCACCGCCGTCCTCGCTCATGGTGTGATTGACAATGCCGTTGCTCAAGGTGACGATCTTGTCCTTGCCGCCACTCGCCTCCATCAGGCGGTCAAGCCAGCCTTCAAAGCCAAGGCCATTCACAAACACAATGTCGGCCGCTGCCACCATGCGGGCGTCATCCGGCTTGGGTTCATAGACATGCGCATCGCCATTGGCGCCGACGATCGCGGACACGGAAACCCTGTCGCCGCCAACTTGCGACACGAGATCAGCAAGGATCGAAAAACTGGCAACTGCTTTGAGTTTCTCGGCTGCAAGCGGCTGCATGGATAACGAGAATGCCATAAACAGTAGCGTGGTCGAGAAGAGTGGCCTCAATGTCTTCATCATGACCATTCTCCTATGCTGCCTTGTGGTGGTGCGGTTTGCGCCGCGTTGCCAACAGCCCGCGCGGTGAGATCACGATCGACACCACATAGAACAAGCCAGCCGTGAGGATGATGGAGGGGCCGGAAGCAAGGCTCCAATGATAGGAGACCAGCAAGCCGATGATGCTTGAGGCCACGCCAATGCCCACGGCGGCAAGGCACATGGGCTCCAGTCCGCGCACCCAGAAGCGGGCTGTTGCGGCAGGCAGCATCATCAGCCCCACCACCAGCAAGGTACCAAGCGCCTGGAACCCGCCGACAAGATTGAGCACCACCAGCATCAGGAATATGAAATGCGCAACCGGCCCCGCCTTGCTGACCGAGCGCAGAAACATCGGGTCCATGCATTCCGCTACTAACGCACGCCAGATGATGCTGAGCAGCAGCAGAGTGACACTGGCGATGCCCGCAATCAGATACAAGGCAGCATCATTGAGCGCCAGCACTGTGCCGAACAGGATGTGCATGAGGTCAACGCTTGAACCGCGCAGGCTGACCAGCAGTACGCCAAGCGCCAGCGAGATGAGGTAGAGCGCTGCAAGGCTCGTATCCTCGCGCTGGATGGTGAGGCGCGACACCGCACCCGCCATCAGCGCCACCACCAGCCCGGCCACAAGGCCCCCCAGCGTCATCGGTAGTATAGCGAGGCCGGAAACGAGGAAGCCCGCAGCAGCACCGGGCAGGATGGCATGCGCCATGGCATCGCCGGAAAGACTCATCCGCCGCAGCATGAGGAATACGCCCACCGGGCAGGCGCTGATCGAAAGCACGATGGAGCCGACGAGCGCCCTCTGCATGAAGGCATAGTCGGCGAACGGAGCGATGAGGAGTTCGTGCAGGCTCATGCAACGTCACGTTCGCAATCGGGTGCGTATTCGTCCCATGCCTCGTTCATGCGCCGGGCGCGCAGCAGGTTGGCGGCGTTGAGTGCTTCCGAAGTCCGCCCCCAGGCAATCACTTCGCGCGCCAGCAGGATCGACTCCGGGAAATGCGCCTTGACCAGATCAATATCGTGCAGCACGGCGACAACCGTACGTTCCTCCTTGTGCCAGCGGTGCACAAGCTGCAGTAGATCCGAAACTGTCCTCGCGTCAATGGCGGTGAACGGCTCATCGAGCAGGATGACGCGCGCATCCTGCAGCAGCACGCGGGCAAACAGCGCCCGCTGCAACTGGCCGCCGGAAAGCGTGTCAACGCTTCGGGACTGAAAGCCTACAAGCCCTACGGCTTGCAGCGCGCGGTCTATGTCTGCCTTGTCATCTCGGCCAAAGGCAGAAAACAGGCCACGCTTGCGCCAAAGGCCAAAGGACACGAGATCTTCCACGCTGGCTGGAAACGACTTGTCGATGTCATTGGCTTGCGGCAGGTAGGCGATGTCGCGCACATCGCAGCCCGCAAGCTTGATATGGCCGTCCATTGGTGCGAGAGCGCCTGAAAGTCCTTTCATCAAGGTGGATTTGCCGGAGCCGTTCGGTCCGACGACAGCGGTGAGGGAGCCAGAGGCGATCGTGCCCTCAAGGTGGTGCACAGCCGGATGGCCGTCATAGCCGAGCGTTACATTGTGAAGGTGAAAGTCCGGCACTGGCCTAACCCGTCACCAGCAGCGTGAGAAACCAGACCAACCCTACAACGCCGCAGGCGAGAGCAAGCCGGGGTGCAAGCGCCAAGCGGGCGAATACAAAAGATGAATTCACGGATTGCCTCCCGTCCGAACTAGATATGTTATAATATTACATCCGATAGGGAATGGCAAGAACCTCTTCACGTCAAAGTGACGCTCGTCCAAGGACAATCCATGCCTCGAACGCCGCTGGCACTCGTATGTAAGACAACCACAAAAGGATCATCGCCA
Source organism: uncultured Alphaproteobacteria bacterium (assembly GCA_963814455.1). Lineage (GTDB taxonomy): Bacteria > Pseudomonadota > Alphaproteobacteria > Rhizobiales > Aestuariivirgaceae > Aestuariivirga. The sequence continues at coordinate 9,865 of CAWFCR010000023.1, forward strand.
TGGCCCATGACCGCCGCCACTTTCTTGGCCTGCTTGCCGCAACATCTGCCCTCGCGCTGTTTGCGCCAGCGCAGCCGCGCGCCGAGAACTTCGATATCCAGAAGACGGACGAGGAGTGGAAGAAACTTTTGTCGCCAGAGCAGTTCGCCGTGCTTCGGGAAGAGGATACCGAGCGTCCCTTCACCAGCGCGTTGCTGGATGAGCATCGCAAGGGCACGTTCAATTGCGCCGGCTGCGCACTGCCGCTGTTTGCCTCGGAAACCAAGTTTGACAGCGGCACCGGCTGGCCCAGCTTCTACGACATTTTACCCGGCGCCATCGGCCGGCGCGAAGACAAGAAGCTCTTCGCCACCCGCATTGAGGTCCATTGCAGCCGTTGCGGCGGCCACCAGGGCCATGTGTTTGACGATGGCCCAAAGCCCACCGGGTTGCGCTACTGCATCAACGGGTTGGCCTTGGCGTTCGCGGCTGCCCAGAGCCTGACTTCAGTCAATACAGGAAGACGGAAGATTGCAGCTTGCGTCGCTGAAAGCCTGACAACGCCGAACTGATAGGCGCCTAGCCGCCGGACAGCCGAGCACATAGCAAATCGCCGTTCCGCCGGAGACATAGAAGTATAATCAAGACTGCAGAGAGGCCTTGACCTGGATTTAATCCGTGCCCAGCGCGAAATCGGCAATCGCGTCGTAGCCACCGGCAACACCATTGGTCCGCCATTGTGTGTTCCACCAGATGCCGTTGAGATAGGTTTTGCCAGGTTGTGCGCTAAAAACTGCATTGGTATGGGATGTCATTTCATCACCTGCCGTTGCTGCTTTGAAAAGGCCCCGAAATGAGTCTAGAAGTGTTGCGGGACGAAATCTATGGTTTCTCCAGCCAGGTCGGTTAGCCGGTACGCCGACGTCAAGAAATTGACAAACCTATTATGGAGTTGATCTCATGCTCACGTTTCTGTGGATCATTCTCGCGCTCATTGCAGTCGTGCTTGTTCTCGCGGCTCTGAGACCCGGCAACTTCCGCATCAGCCGTTCGCTTGAAATCAACGCGCCCGCATCCCGCATTTTTCCATACATCGAAGATTTCGCCAAATGGCCTGAGTGGTCGCCCTATGAAAAGCTTGATCCCGGCATGAAGCGAAACATGGGCGCCATTACGCGCGGCAAGGGCGCGACTTATGCCTGGAGCGGCAACAATAAGGCTGGCCAAGGCAGCATGGCAATCTCGGAGACCAAGCAGGACAGCCTCGTTGCAATCGACCTTTCCTTCACGCGCCCGATGAAAGCCGAGAACGAGGTGAACTTCACGCTGGAGCCATCAAGCCACGGCACGCTTGTTGGCTGGCACATGGACGGCACGAACAATTTCATCGGCAAGATCTTTGGCCTGTTCATGAACATTGACAAGATGGTCGGCCGCCAGTTCGAAGAAGGACTTGGAAACCTCAAGCGTCTCACTGAGAAGCAATGAATCTCTGATCGCGCCGAGAAGGTTCAGGCCAGTGTCTTGCGCACAGCGTCCTTCCAGCCTGCATATTTGCTGGCGCGCTCGCTGTCCTTCATGCGCGGCGTGAAGCGCTTCTGCTTCTTCCAGCGTTTGCTGAATTGCGCAGGCTCCGGCAGCAACCCGACTTGCAGCCCGGCGAGATAGGCCGCACCCAGGGCAGTCGTTTCCAGAACCTGCGGACGGTCCACCGGCGCGCCAAGAATGTCGGCGAGGAATTGCATGGTGAAGTCTGAAGCCGTCATGCCGCCGTCGACGCGCAGAACGGTTTCGTCACCACTCGCCCAGTCGCCCTTCATGGCCTCCAGCAAATCGCGGGTCTGGTAGCAAACGGACTCAAGCGCCGCGCGCGAAAGCTCCTTGGCAGTCGTGCCGCGTGTGAGGCCGAAGATCGCTCCCCGCACATTGGCGTTCCAGTAGGGCGCTCCAAGGCCGACAAAGGCGGGGACGAGGTAAACGCTCTGCGCAGCATCCGCCGACTTGGCTAGCGCTGCGGTTTCATTCGCCGTCTTGATGATCTTCAGTCCGTCCCGCAGCCATTGCACGGCAGCGCCTGCCACGAAGATGGAACCTTCCAGAGCATAGGTGGTCTTTCCACCCAGCCTGTAGGCAATGGTGGTGAGCAGCCGGTTCTTGGAGGTAACTGCTTTTTGGCCGGTGTTGAGCAGCGCAAAGCAGCCGGTGCCATAAGTTGACTTCATCATGCCGGGTTCGAAACAGGCCTGGCCGATAGTGGCGGCTTGCTGGTCGCCTGCCACGCCCGCAATCGGGATAGCTGCACCCAGCAGGGCCTTGTCGGTGGTGCCGAAATCCGCCGCGCAATCCTTCACCTCGGGCAACATGGCGCGCGGCACCTTGAGGATCTGCAGCAGCTCGTCATCCCACTCGTTGGTGTGGATGTTGTAGAGCAGGGTGCGCGAAGCATTGGTGGCATCAGTGGCATGCACTTTGCCGCCGGTCAGGCGGAAGATGAGGAAGCTGTCGATGGTGCCAAAGCACAGTTCACCACGTTCGGCTTTCGCGCGCGCCCCCTTCACCGTGTCGAGCAGCCAGCTCACCTTGGTGCCGGAGAAATACGGGTCAAGCAGCAGGCCTGTCTTGCGCTGAAACAACGCTTCAAGTCCGTCGGCTTTCAGCGTGGCGCACATGTCAGCCGTGCGCCGGTCCTGCCAGACAATGGCCTTGTGAATGGGCTTGCCGCTCCTGCGCTCCCAGATCACCACGGTTTCGCGCTGGTTGGTGATGCCGATGCCGCGAACGTCAGAGGGTTTTGCCTTGGCCGCCTTCAGTGCGCCACGCGCGGTGGCCAGCACGCTCGCCCAGATTTCTTCAGCGTCATGTTCCACCCAGCCTGACTTGGGGAAGAATTGCTTGAATTCCTGCTGGCGGCTGCCTTTTGGTTTCAGGTTGCGATCAAATACGATGGCGCGCGAAGACGTGGTGCCTTGGTCGATGGCCAGAAGAAAGTCCGCCATGCTTATGCTCCCCAGCTTATGCCTTGACGCGGCGACGTTTCTTAGACACTTCGACTGGCGTCACGAACTCATTCAAGTCCTGCCGTTCGCTGGCGCTGAGGTGCAGCCCCAGCTTTGAGCGCCGCCACAGGATGTCATCGGCGGAACGCGCCCACTCATGCTGTTTGAGATAGTCAATCTCGCGCTCGGTCAAGCTGCCGAAGCTTCGTCCGAGGTCGGTGGCGAAGCGTGCATTGCCGAGAACCGTTTCAGTCAGCGTGCCATAGGCACGGAACATCCGCAGCACATGCGCTGGCCGCAGGAAGGAATACTTCTTCTGCAATTCGCCCACGCGCAGCGCCACTTCATCATGGCCGAAGTTGCCGCCGGGCAGATGAGCTGAGCTCGTCCACGGCTTGCCCAATGCCGGAAAACTGGCGGCGAACTTCTCTAGCACCGCCTCTGCCAGCTTGCGGCTGGTGGTGATCTTGCCGCCAAAAACCGAAAGCAGCGGGGCTGCGCCCTCCGCGGTATCGAGCTTCAGCACATAGTCGCGCGTTGCCTCCTGCGCCTTGCTGGCGCCATCATCATAGAGTGGGCGGATGCCTGAATAGGCCCAGCGCAACTGTGCACGCGTAACGGGTTGCCGCATGTATTCGCTGATCGAAGCCAGCAGGTAATCCGTCTCCACCTCCGAGATGGCGGGCTTGTCCGGCTCTCCCTTGTAGTCTTCGTCAGTTGTGCCGATCAGCGTGAAGTCGGTCTCATAGGGAATGGCAAAGCAGATGCGACCGTCGCCATTCTGGAAAATATAGCAGCGGTCGTGATCGAAAAGTTTGTCGACGACGATGTGGCTGCCTTTCACCATGCGGATTTTGGCTGGCTCATTATGGCCAGCGACCTGGCCCAGCACCTGGCTTACCCAAGGGCCTGCCGCATTGATCAGCGCCTTGGCGCGAATGGTTTCTGTAGCACCCGCCTGGTCAGCAATGGTCAATTCCCAAACCCCGTCATCCCGCCGCGCGCTTACGCATTTGGTCTGTACACGGATTTCGGCTCCACGGTCAGCCGCGTCGCGGCAATTCAGCACCACGAAGCGCGAATCTTCCACCCAGCAATCGGAATATTCATACCCGTGGGTGAACTCAGGCTTGAGCGGCTGCCCTGCTGCATCGCTGGTGAGGTCGAGGCTGCGCGTTGCCGGCAGTATCTTGCGCCCGCCAAGATGGTCATACATGAACAGACCAAGGCGGATCATCCAGCGCGGCCGCAGGCCCTTGTGGTGCGGCAGCACGAAGCGCAATGGCCAGATGATATGCGGAGCTGACTTGAGCAGCACCTCGCGTTCGATCAGTGCTTCGCGCACCAGGCGGAATTCATAGTGTTCGAGATAGCGCAGACCGCCGTGGATAAGCTTTGTGGAAGCGGAAGATGTGCCGGAGGCGAGGTCACCCTGTTCGGCAAGAAACACGGATGCGCCGCGCCCTGCCGCATCGCGGGCGATGGCGCTGCCGTTGATGCCGCCGCCGATGATGAAGAAGTCATAAGTCATTCGGCAGCATCCAGATTGGACGCGTCCTCAAGCGCCGAGACCACCTCGACACGCACGCCGCCATGCCGGCAGGCGTCCGCAATTGATTCTGGCAAAGGCTCATCCGTCACGAACACGTCGACCTGCGACAGATGCCCGATGCGCACGGGCGCTGAACGGGTGAATTTCATGGAATCGGAAACCAGAATGATGTTGCGCGAGTTAGTGAGGATGGCCTGCGAAGCGCGCACTTCGCGAAAGTCGAAATCGAGCATGGATCCGTCATCGTCAATTGCCGAGGCGCCGATCACGCCGTAGTCCACCTTGAATTGCCGGATGAAGTCTACGGCAAACTCACCCACGATGCCGCCATCTGCGCGGCGCAGCGTGCCCCCCACCACGATGACGTCGATCTTCGGGCAGGGCATTAAGGTGCTTGCCACATGGATGTTGTTAGTGATGACCAGCAGGCCTTCATGGTGGACAAGCGCTTTCGCCACTTCTTCCGTTGTCGTGCCGATGTTGATGAATAGCGAACAGTTATTGGGGATTTCTGCCGCAGCCCGTTGCCCGATGATTTTCTTTTCCGCCGCAGCGATGATACGGCGTGATTCATACGCCATGTTCTCGACGCCCGAACTCAGCATGGCGCCACCATGGGTGCGCGCCAGCAGCTTGGCATCGCAAAGCTCGTTGAGGTCCTTGCGGATTGTTTGTGGAGTCACGCTGAAGCGTTGCGCCAAATCCTCGACCAGCACATCGCCGCTTTGGCGGGCGAGCATCACGATCTGCTTCTGGCGGGGGCTAAGGCTGTTCATTATTTCGTCCGCTGGATCAACTTTCACTTTAGTTCGTTTTTTCCAATATTGCAACGCAAAAGGTTTCGTTGCGATGCAATATGCTTTCGAATTTGATTCAGTTGACGTTCGTTTAGTTTCGTTTTAGAGTGCTGTTGCTCCGGAAAGGAGTTCAATAATCGGGAGGATACCCAATGAAAAGATTGCTGATGGCCACAGCTGCAACAGTCGCGCTGTTTGCCTATGGCGCCACTGCGCAGGCTGATGAAGCCGCCGCCACAAAGTGGATCGATAGCGAATTCCAGCCTTCGGCGCTGTCGAAGGAAGACCAGATGAAGGAAATGCAGTGGTTCATCAAGGCCGCTGAACCCTTCAAGGGCATGGAGATCAACGTGCTCTCGGAAGGCATTCCGACCCATACCTACGAATCTACCGTGTTGACCAAGGCGTTTGAAGAAATTACCGGCATCAAGGTCAACCATCAGATCCTCGGCGAAGGCGAAGTCGTTCAGGCCGTGCAGACCCAGATGCAGACCAACCGCAATCTTTATGACGGCTACGTCAACGATTCGGATCTCATCGGCACGCACTCCCGCCTGCAGCAGACCTACAATCTGACGGACGCCATGGCTGGCGACTGGAAGGACGTGACCAACCCGGGCCTCGACCTTGACGATTTTATCGGCAAGCAGTTCACCACAGGTCCCGATGGCAAGCTCTACCAGCTGCCAGATCAACAGTTCGCCAACCTCTACTGGTTCCGCAAGGATTGGTTCGACCGCGCTGACCTGAAGGAAAAGTTCAAGGCCAAGTATGGCTATGACCTTGGCGTGCCGGTCAACTGGTCGGCCTATGAGGATATCGCCCAGTTCTTCACCGAAGACGTGAAGGAAATCGACGGCGTCAAGATCTATGGCCACATGGACTACGGCAAGCGCGCACCTGACCTGGGTTGGCGCATGACCGACGCCTGGCTGTCGATGGCAGGCGCCGGTACGGCCGGTGAGCCGAACGGCGTGCCGATCGACGAATGGGGCATCCGCATGGAGAAGGGTTCCTGCAACCCGTCGGGCGCTTCCGTTGCGCGCGGTGGTGAAACCAACGGCCCTGCTTCCGTATATGCCATCGCCAAGTGGGATGAATGGCTGCGGAAGTATGCACCTCCGGGCGCTGCCGACTACGACTTCTACCAGTCGCTGCCGGCCCTCAGCCAAGGCAACGTGGCCCAGCAGATATTCTGGTACACGGCCTTCACCGCTTCTATGGTGGCTCCGAAGGCAGACGGCAACAACACAGTGAATGACGCTGGTGAGCCGCTCTGGCGCATGGCGCCTTCGCCGCATGGCGTTTACTACAAGGAAGGCCAGAAGGTTGGCTATCAGGACGTGGGTTCGTGGACCATCCTGAAATCAACACCGGCTGACCGCGCCAAGGCTGCCTGGCTCTACGCCCAGTTCGCCGTGTCGAAGACGGTTGACGCCAAGAAGAGCGATGTCGGCTTGACCTTCATCCGCAATTCGACTGTCAACCTGCAGCACTTCTCGGATCGTGCGGCCAAGCTTGGCGGTCTCGTCGAGTTCTATCGCTCGCCGGACCGTGTGCGCTGGTCGCCAACCGGCGTCAACGTGCCTGACTATCCGAAGCTGGCCCAGCTCTGGTGGCAGCAGATCGGTGACGTGAACTCCGGCGCCTTTACGCCGCAGCAAGCCATGGACCGTCTCGCCGAGGAAATGGACCTCGTCATGTCGCGCATGCAGGCCGCTGATGAAGCCAACAAGACCTATGGTGGCTGTGGTCCGCGCCTGAACGAGCCGAAGGATGCGGCTGAATGGCTTGGCAAGGACGGCGGCCCCAAGGCCAAGATCGAGAACGAAAAGGACAAGGGTCAAACCATCGCTTATGAGGAAATCATCAAGCAATGGCAGAAGTAGACTGATCTAGCCTCCCAGGCAGCCGGGATCGAGGTATGTTCGGTCCCGGCTGTTTTATGCTAGCATTTCCATTGCAACAGACGGGCTGGCTCGGCGATGCCACTTGAACTACAGAAAGTCTTGAAGCGGGTGGGGGCGGAGCTTCACATCCATGAGACGGACATCGCCTTTGCCGATGGCTCGTTCAACGTGCTGCTCGGCGCCACGCGTTCCGGCAAGACAACGCTCATGCAGCTCATGGCCGGCATCCAGAAGCCAACGTCCGGACGCATTGTGCATGATGGCAAGGACGTTACGCACCAAGCCGTGCAGAAGCGCAATGTGTCGATGGTCTATCAGCAGTTCATCAATTACCCGATGCTCAGCGTGTTCGAGAATATTGCCTCGCCGCTGCGCGTTCTGGGTTTGGCGGAAACCGAAATCAACTCGCGTGTCGGCAAGGCAGCGGAACTGCTGCGGCTTACGCCGATGATGCAACGCAAGCCGAGTGAGCTGTCCGGCGGCCAGCAGCAGCGCACTGCAATTGCCCGCGCCATCGTCAAGGAATCGGACCTCATCTTTCTGGATGAACCACTCGCCAATCTTGATTACAAGCTGCGCGAAGAATTGCGTGACGAGCTGCCCCGCCTGTTTGCCGGCCGCAAGGCCATCGTGTTCTATGCCACGACAGAACCGCACGAAGCGCTGCTCTTCGGCGGCAATACAGCCACGCTTGAATGAAGGCCGCATCACCCAGTATGGTCCGACATCTGAAATCTACCGGCAGCCTAATTCACTGCTGTCTGCTCAGGTTTTTTCCGATCCGCCCATAAATGTCGTGAAGGGCGAGAAGCGCGGCAAGAGCTTTGTCATGGCGGGCGGCGAAAGCTGGACGCTTGACGCCAAATCGGCCAAGTACCGTGATGGCAACTATGTCATTGGCATCAGGCCACATCACATCGCGCCAGCCAACAAAGCCAAAGCGGCAGCGCGGCTCTCGGGCCGCGTGTTGGTGACAGAAATATCTGGCTCCGAAAGCGTCATTCACTTTGAGTCCGGCGGGCAGACATGGGTGTCGCAAGCTGCCGGCGTTCTTCCAATCCGCGTTGGCGAGCAGGCAAGTTTTGTTGCCGACGTGAGCAACGGAATCTTCTTCGATGCCGAGGGGAGGCGTGTGAGCTGATGGCCAACATCACCATCGACAATCTGCGCCATTCCTACATTTCGCAGCCTACGCGCGACGAGCACTATGCTCTTAAACGCGTGCACCTCGATTGGGCCGATGGCGGCGCCTACGCGTTGCTGGGTCCCTCCGGCTGCGGCAAGACCACGCTGCTCAATCTCATCTCGGGGCTTCTGGTTCCGAGCGAGGGCCGCATCCTGTTTGACGGGCATGACGTCACACGCCAGACGCCGGAACAGCGCAACATTGCTCAGGTTTTTCAGTTCCCGGTCATCTATGACACCATGACGGTCTATGACAATCTTGCTTTCCCGCTGCGCAACCGCGGCGTGGGAGAATCCGAAATCAAGGCCCGTGTCGAGCGGATTGCCGACATGCTCGATCTGGCGCCGACACTGCACAAGCGCGCCGCCGGTCTCACCGCCGATGGCAAGCAGAAGATTTCACTCGGCCGCGGGCTGGTGCGGTCGGATGTGAACGTCATCATGTTCGATGAACCGCTCACTGTCATCGACCCGCATCTCAAATGGCAGCTCCGCTCCAAGCTCAAGGAACTGCAGCAGCGCATCAAGCGCACCATGATCTATGTGACCCATGACCAGACCGAGGCGCTGACCTTTGCGGACCAGGTTGTGGTGATGAACAACGGCGAAGTGGTGCAGACCGGAACGCCAATCGAGCTGTTTGAAAAGCCGCGCCACACTTTTGTGGGCCACTTCATCGGCTCGCCGGGCATGAACCTCATCCCGGTTGAGGTGAAGGGCGGCAAGGCGAAGCTCGGCGGCGAAACGCTGGATGCCGTGAATGCCAAGGCCGCAAAGTCAGGCAGGCTGGAGCTCGGCATCCGTCCGGAATTTATGACTTTCGCCAAGTCCGGCTTGGCAGCAGACATTGTCAAGGTGGCGGACATCGGCCGCGTTCGCGTTGTCGAAACCCGGATCGCCGGTGGCCATGCGGTGAAGCTGGTTGTGCCCGAAGGCGAACCGGTGCCGGAAGGCAAGGCCAAGCTCCGCTTCGATCCAAAACGCACATTCATTTATGCGGATAGCTGGATGGCGGGAGAAGCCCAGGGGTCGGCAGCATGAACAAGATACAGAACAACAAGGCCTGGTTCTTCGTGGCTCCGGTCTTCGCGCTGGTGGCCTTCAACGCGCTCGTGCCGCTGATGACCGTCGTCAACTATTCGATCCAGGAAACCTTCGGCAACAACGAGTTCTTCTGGGCCGGCACGCAATGGTTCAGCGACATTCTGAGATCGGACCGCTTCCATGATGCGCTTGGTGCGCCAGTGCATCTTCACCGCCGTCGTGCTGCTCATCGAAGTTCCGCTCGGTCTCGCCGTGGCGCTCACCATGCCGCGCAGCGGGCGCTGGGTTTCCGTTTGCCTCATTCTCATGGCGCTGCCGCTGCTCATCCCGTGGAACGTCGTGGGTTCGATGTGGAACATCATGGCGCTGCCCAATGTCGGCTTGCTCTGGCACATAATCACCGGGTTGGGCATTGACTACAACTACACGCGCCAGCCGGGCGATGCCTGGTTCACGCTGGTGCTGATGGATGTCTGGCACTGGACCTCGCTGGTGGCGCTGCTGTGCTATGCCGGTCTTGTCTCTATCCCCGATGCCTATTACCAGGCCGCCAAGATTGACGGCGCAAGGCCATGGGCAGTTTTCCGCTACATCCAGTTGCCGAAGCTCCGCCATGTGCTGACCATCGCCATCCTGCTGCGCTTCATGGACAGCTTCATGATCTACACCGAGGTTGTCGTGCTCACCGGCGGCGGCCCGGGCAATTCCACCACCTTCCTGTCGATAGATCTCGTCAAATACGCGCTTGGCCAGTTCGATCTTGGCCATGCGGCTGCGATGTCGCTCATCTATTTCCTCATCATCCTCTTCGCATCATGGCTGTTCTACACGCTGATGATGCGAAACCAGGAGCAGTGACATGAACCAGAACAAGAGCCTGTGGCGCTTCGCCCCCATCCTCTACATCACCTTCCTGATGCTGCCGATCTACTGGCTCATCAGCATGTCGGTTCGCACCACCAACGAGATTCTGGATACAACCACCTTCTCCTTCATCCCGCGCAACTTCACGCTCGACAGCTATGTGACGATCTTCACCGATCCGTCGTGGTATGGCGCCTACATCAATTCCATCACCTATGTTGCGGTCAACACGGTCATCTCCATCATCGTGGCGTTGCCTGCGGCCTATGCCTTCTCGCGCTACCGCTTCCTTGGCGACAAGCACCTGTTCTTCTGGCTGCTGTCAAACCGCATGGCGCCGCCTGCGGTGTTCGTGCTGCCTTTCGTCAATCTCTATTCGGCTGTCGGCCTGTTCGACACGCCTTGGGCAGTGGCGCTCGCCCACACATTGTTCAACGTGCCGCTCGCCGTGTGGATTCTTGAAGGCTTCATGTCGGGCGTGCCGAAGGAGCTGGACGAGACGGCCTATGTCGATGGCTATTCCTTCCCGCGCTTCTTCATCCGCATCTTCATTCCGACAATTGCCTCAGGCATCGGCGTTGCCGCTTTCTTCTGCTTCATGTTTTCGTGGGTGGAAATGCTGCTGGCCAAAAACCTCACATCGGTTGCAGCAAAGCCCATCGTCGCCGCCATGACCAAGACGGCCTCAACCTCTGGCTATGAACTGGGTCTCTTGGCCGCCGCCGGCGTGTTGACGCTCATACCGGGCGCGCTCGTGGTTTACTTTGTCCGCAACTACATCGCCAAGGGCTTCGCCCTGGGCCGCGTCTGAGGAGACACAGAGATGGAAGCTCCCATGATGTTCTCGGCCGATTGGTGGACGCAGCCACTCGGCACCTGGATGGCCTGGAACCGCGCTTCGATAGCGGTGTTCCTCTATGTCTTCGCCTCGATAGCGGCGATGGGCGTTTGGGAATATGCCTCGCCCGGCGGCGATCCGCGCCACGGCATCTTCAGGCTGGATACAACGCGCGGCGACAGGCTGTTCATGACGCATCTCGGCTCATGCTTCATCATGCTGGCCTGGCTCGCCATCTTTGGCGTGCCGCTGTGGGGCGGGGCTGCGCTTTGTGTCGCCTGGGCCTTCTTCATCTTCAAGTGGGCGTGATTAGTGGTTTAGACAAAAGAATATTTTCCTTGTGAAAATAGTCCTTGACACCGTACGGTGAAAATGCCATAAACGGCTATTCTCCACAAATCCCCCACCGGTTCGAGCGCAAGGCTCCCCTCACAAGGGAGCATCGCTGAAATCCAATTGGCCATGCCATGGTAAAACGCAGCGGCGGGATATGCGGTAAAACCTACGACCTGAGAGTTGCGCCCGTAGCCTTGGCCACTGCCGCCACGATCTTCTGTGACACGGCTTCGATCTCCTGCTCGGTCAGCGTTTTCTCGCGTGGCTGCAGAATGACTTCGAGCGCGTAGGACTTCTTGCCACCTTCGAGCTTGAACACGTCGAAGATCGCGGCTTCGGCAATCAGGGCCTTGTCGGCGCTCTTGGCGGCCTTCACCAGCTTGTCGGCTTCCACTGCGGTGTCCACCACGAAAGCGTAGTCACGCGAGAGTGGCAGAAGGTCAGATGAGGCAAGCGCCGCCCGTGTGGCGGACTTTGCCTTGGAAACGGGAACGGCGTTGAGCACCATCTCGAATGCCACCAGCGGCCCTTTCACATCCATGGCGGCGAGCACGCGGGGGTGGATTTCGCCAAACCACGCAAGCTTGTTCTGCGGTCCCATCTGGATGGTGCCGGAACGGCCGGGGTGAAACCATGCGGGCGCGCCCGCAACCACCTGCAAGCTGGCAACCGGAGCGCCAGCAGCTTCCAGTGCTGCCAGCGCATCCGCCTTGGCGTCAAACGCATCAACAGGCCGCGCGCCGCCTTGCCACTGGCGGTTTGCGGCTTGTCCACGGCGAATGCCGGCAGCGCGCAAAGTCTCATCCTGCGGGCGGTCGCCAGCATAGGCCTGGCCGATTTCGGCCAACGCGAAATCGGCAAAGCCGCGCGCAATGTTGCGCCCTGCCGCTGCAATGAGGTTTGGCAGCAGTGATGGCCGCATGTCGGAAAGTTCGGAGGAGATCGGGTTGGCAAGCTTCAGTTCCGCCTGCCCGCCGCCGAACAGCTTGGCATGCGCCTCCGGCAGGAACGACCAGGTGACAGCTTCGTTGAAGCCACGGCTCGCCAGTCCACGCCGAACGCTGAGCATCTTCTTCTGCAACGGGTTGAGAACGGGGGCCGCTACGGCATGGTCACGCTCCATCGCCGCAAAGGGCACGCGGTCCAGCCCGTGAATGCGGCAAACTTCTTCGACAAGGTCAGCCTCGCCATGCACATCCGGCCGCCAGCTTGGCACCGAGCAGGAAAGCCCTTCCGCCGTCTCGCTCACGCCAAAGCCAAGTGCAGTGAGAATCTGCTTCTGGTCGGACAGCGGCAGATCAAGCCCGCCTAGAGCTTTGACGCGATCCTTGCGCAGCGTGAAGCTGCGGGCCGTATTGGGAACTGCACCGGCGACCACCACCTCGGAAGCCTCGCCGCCGCAAAACTCGAGGATCATTGCCGTGGCAATCTCGATGCCGATTGGCGTGAAGGCGGGGTCAACGCCGCGCTCAAATCTGTAGCGCGCGTCGGAATGAACGCCGAGCTTTCGCCCGGTTGCCGCAGTGCGCTGTCGGGTCGAAATACGCGGCTTCAAGAAACACCTCTGTCGTTTCTTCCGTGCAAGAGGAGGGGATGCCGCCGATGATGCCGCCGATGGCTTCCGGCCCTGCATCATCCGCAATCACCGTCATGCCGGCGGAGAGCGTGTAGGTCTTGTTGTCGAGCGCTTCGAGCGTTTCGCCATCCCTTGCCGCGCGCGCGCGGATGTTGCCCTTCACCTTCTTGGCGTCGAACACATGCAGCGGCCGCGCATAGGCGAAGGTCACGTAGTTGGTGATGTCGACGAGCGCCGAGATGGGCCGCAAGCCAATGGCGCGCAGCCGCTTCTGCATCCAGGCAGGCGAGGGGCCATTCTTCACGCTTCTTGAAATAGCGACCAACAAACAGCGGACAGGCTTTCGTGTCGCCATCCGCAAAATCCAGCGAAACGGAAATGGGCGACTTGAAGCTGCCCTTCACCGGGTCGGCCTTCAGCGGTTTCAGCTTGCCAAGCCCCTTGGCGGCAAGGTCGCGCGCAATGCCATGGATGCCGAGAGCATCCGGCCGGTTCGCCGTCACCTTCACATAGATCATCGGGTCATCAAGCCCGAGCGCTACAGCGGCGGGCGTGCCCACAGGCCATTTCTCATCAACTTCAATGATGCCGTCATGCTCTTCCGAGAGCAGCAACTCGCGCTCCGAACACAGCATCGCCTGCGATTCAACGCCGCGGATCGTTGCTGGCGCAAACACGGTTCCGGTTGCCGGAATGGTGACGCCAGGCAGCGCCACAATGGCCTTGATGCCGGTGCGCGCATTGGGCGCGCCGCACACAACCTGCTTCACGCCATCTTTCGTTTCGACAACGCACTGCCGCAGCTTGTCGGCATTCGGGTGCTTTTCCGCCAGCGTGACATGCGCAACAGTGAAGGCGTCAAACTGCGCGCTATCGGCAACTTCTTCCACTTCAAGCCCAACCCCGATCAGCCCCTCGACGATCTCGTCGAGCGTGGCGGTGGTGTCGAGATGATCCTTCAGCCAGGAGAGGGTGAATTTCATGGGTGCTCAAATTCCTCTCCCGCAAGCGGGAGAGGAGGGGCTCGCGCTCGTGCTGATCGTCACAGCCTGAGCGGCATGTTGGCGTAGCCTGTCAGCATCATCGATGGCACTTCATCCAGTAGTGCGTGACATCGCCCCGCCACGATCCGGGTGTCGCATGGATCAGCCGTCCATCTCCTCAGCTGGCCAACCGAAAAGGCCTGCAAAGTAGGTGGGAACATCGAGACCTGACCGTCGAAAACAGCGCGGAACTTGAAGGGACCTCGAAATCGATGCGCGTCCGACGACATCCGCAGGTACTGTCGATCCAACTCTGCATCGAGCAGAAGTGGCGACGATGCGAAAATCCTGTAGCCCGCAAGTCCATCGACCCAGTCGGCAAACTCTCCCATGACGGTCTTTGCATCAGCTGCGGATTGCTGGTGGCTGCCTTGTACGCTTCAGGTTGCATCTTCCACCAGTCCATCGTGAAGCTGTCTTGCGTTCTGTCCTTGCGTGGCGCCAAGACGGCTTCGAAGCTGTCGATGATGCCATCCTGTTGCGTGCAGGCCACGGTCGCGAAACTCAGCATCGAATGCTGCGCCGGGCTCGGTCCATCCGCTTCGATGTCGGTCACGAAGAGTAGCGTCTGCCTCGCTCACGACAATCCCCCCGCCAGCGTCGGAATCTGCAGCGCCTTGAAGCCATAATGCCGCAGCCAGCGCAGGTCGGCTTCGAAGAAGGCGCGCAGGTCGGGGATGCCGTATTTCAGCATGGCGATGCGGTCGAGCCCCATGCCGAAGGCAAAGCCCTGGTACTTGGCGGGATCAAGCCCGCCAGCGTGATGACATTGGGATGCACCATGCCGGAGCCCAAAATCTCCAGCCACTTCTCACCTTCGCCGATGATGATGCGTCCGCCTTCGCGGCGGTAGTTGATGTCGACTTCCATCGAAGGCTCGGTGAACGGAAAGTGCGAAGCGCGGAAGCGCATCTTCACATCATCCACCTCGAAGAAGGCCTTGCAGAATTCATGCAGCAGCCATTTGAGGTTTCCGAGATGCGTCACCTCGTCGATCACCAGTCCTTCGATCTGGTGGAACATCGGCGTGTGCGTCATGTCACTGTCAGAACGGAATGTGCGCCCCGGCGCGATGATGCGGATGGGCGGCTTGGAATTCAGCATGGTGCGGATCTGCACAGGCGATGTGTGCGTGCGCAGAACCATGCGGCTGCCATCCGCCTTTTCGTTGAAATAGAACGTGTCATGCTCCTGCCGGGCCGGATGGTCGGCCGGCATGTTGAGCGCATCGAAATTGTGGAAGTCGTCCTCGATGTGCGGGCCTTCGGCGACAGCAAAGCCGAGGTCGCCGAAAATCTGCACCACTTCTTCCCACACCTGCGAAACAGGATGCACCGTGCCGCGCAGTTCGTTGCGCACCGGCAGCGTCACGTCAATCATCTCGGCTGCAAGGCGCTGTTCCAGCGCAGCATCTGCAGCACCGTCTTGCGGGCAGTGATGGCGTCAGCCACCTTGTCCTTCAGCACATTGAGGGCAGCCCCTTGCGTCTTGCGCTCATCAGGCGAAAGGGTGCCCAGCGTTTTCATGCGCTCGGAAATCGAGCCCTTCTTGCCGAGGCTCGCCACGCGGATGGCTTCCAGCCCTGCCTCGTCGGCAGCAGCTTCGATTTGGGCGAGAATGTCCTGCTGCAGTGAATCCAAATTCATCTTCTTGGCCTGTCCGATCTCTTGTCCTCACCCTGAGGCGCCCGCGCCTGCGCGGGCCTCGAAGGGTGGGCAACATGCGCTGCCTGTGGTCCATGCTTCGAGGCTCGCTTGCTCGCACCTCAGCATGAGGATGGTGGGTCTATGACATGATTTGGCCGGACAAACACGCTTGCGTCATGCAAGCGGCTGGCCCGGCCAAGGAAGGTGGTATCTAACGTGTGATGTTAGGCGGCTTGAGCTGCCTTGGCCTTTTCAACCAGCACAGCAAAACCAGCGGGATCATGGATCGCGAGATCCGAGAGAACCTTGCGGTCAACTTCGATGCCGGCCTTGCTGAGCCCGAAAATAAATCGGCCATAGGTCAGCCCATGCTCGCGCGTGGCGGCATTGATGCGTTGAATCCACAGGGCGCGGAAATTGCGCTTCTTGGTGCGGCGGTCACGGTAGGCATATTGGCCCGCCTTCTCCACCGCCTGCACGGCGACGCGGAAAACGTTTTTGCGGCGGCTGAAATAGCCCTTCGCTGCGCCGATGACCTTCTTGTGTGATTTGCGGGCGACAACGCCGCCTTTTGAACGTGGCATGTATCAGTCCTCCTTAGCGGTACGGCATGTGGATCTTGACCAGGCGTTGATCGCCCGGGGCCAAAACCGTTGTGCCACGCTGGTTGCGGATCTGCTTCTTGGTGCGCTTGATCATGCCATGGCGCTTGCCGGCCTGACCGGCGATGACCTTGCCGGTAGCGGAGAACTTGAACCGCTTCTTGGCAGAGGATTTGGTCTTCATCTTGGGCATTTGGCTTGTCCTTTCAAAGCAATAGTAGCCGCCATGGCATGCCCTTAACAGGCCAGGCGGCTAATCGAGGCGGTTTAAAGCAGAATTGGCCCGCAAAGGCAAGTTTTCAGGCCTTGAGCGCAAGCTCCACCCTCAGGCCTCCCAGGGGTGACTGCGCGAAACCCAAGGTTATCTCGTAAATATCTGTAATATCTTCAACAATTGACAGCCCAAGGCCGAAACCCTTGCGGCTTTCATCAAGCCGGCGGCCACGTTGGCGGATTGACTCAATATCCTCCATCGGAACCCCCGGACCATCGTCATCAATGGTCAGCAGAGTTGTCCGAAAACCCGACCTGCACCTTCGATGTTCCATACTTGCGGGCATTGTCGAGAAGGTTGCCGAGCAGTTCCAGCAGGTCATTGCGCTCGACCGGCACTTCAGTGCCAGGCCCAACGCTGTTGATCCATTCCATGTCTTCGCCCTTGGGCAGTTTCTTAAGGGTAGCAATGACTGCGTCGACCGTTGGCTTGAGTGGCGTCAGGTCACGGCCGCGGCCGGTGGAGAGCCTGGCGCGCACCAGGTCGCGCTCCACATGCTGGCGCATGTGCTCCACCTGTTCGTCAATCTCGCCTGCGATCGAAGCCATTTTTTTGGCCGTCAGGGAGCGCGAAATCGCAGTCAGCACGGTCAGCGGTGTCATCAGCCCGTGCGCCAGATCTCCTGACCTGTGACGCGCCCGCTCCAGCGACTTGTTGCGCAGTTCAAGCACATCGTTGAGCTCGGTCACCAGCGGCTGGACTTCAACGGGATACTCGCCTTCCACCCGCTGGCTGCCATGCGCCTTGAGGTTGGAAAGCTGCTGGCGCAGGGACTCAAGCGGCTTCAGGCCGATTGAAACCTGCAGCCAGGCAGCGATGATAAGGGCGAGGCCGATGAGCGACAGGTAAGTGAATATCTGGGTGCGGAATTGCTCCAGCGGCGCATCAATTTCGTCGCCATGCACGGCCGCAACAAGCTTGATGTTTACATCCCCCTTGGGTCCGGCGATGGTCACGCTGCGGCTGGTGGCAGCGAGTGCTTCGCCTTCTGGTCCCACACCCGCCTCAAGTCCCGCGCTTTCAAGATCCCACAGTGAGCGCGAGCGCGCCACCTCGCGCGGTTTCCCGTCAGGCGTGTTTGTTTGTTGCACAAGCCAGTATTTGCCGCTGAGTGGCGTGTAGTAGCGCGGGTCGGCCGGGTCATGGCTGATGGTGATTTTGCCATCGGCGGCCACTTCGGTAGCGCCTGCCAGTTGCAGCAGGTCATTGTCCAGTTCCTGCGCCACGCGCGCTCGCACCTGGTCTTCGAACAGCGTGGCTAGTGCAAGACCCGCCGCCAGCAGTGCCAGAAAGATCGCAATCGCCGCAGAAGCGAGAAGCCTGATGCGCAGTGAACCGGCGCTCATGCCTCTTCGGCAGCCGTGATGTAGCCAAAGCCACGGCGCGTCTCAATGACATTGGCCTTTATCTTGCGGCGCAACCTGCCCATCACCGCTTCGATGGCGTTGGAATCGCGCTCACTATCGTGCGAGTAAAGCGCCTCGCTCAGTTCCGCTTGCGAAACAACGCGCCCCCGGTTCATGAACATGTGGCTGATCAGCCTGTATTCCAGCGGCGTGAGGTTGACCGGAACGCCTTCCAGCGAAACCTGCCGGGTACGCGGATCAACTGTCACAGGACCCACCGTGATGATGGGCTGCACCTGTCCGGTGGAGCGGCGCAGCAGCGCGCGCACGCGAGCCAGCAATTCCTCCATGCGAAACGGCTTGGGCAGGTAGTCGTCGGCGCCAGCATCTATGCCTTCCACCCGCTCGGCCCAGGTTCCGCGCGCAGTGAGCACGATGACAGGTGTCGTCAGTCCTTCCTGGCGCCAGCGTTTAAGTATGGTCAGCCCGTCAAGCTTCGGCAGGCCGAGATCTAGCACGATTGCCGAGTAGTTTTCCGTGCTGCCGCGAAACCACGCTTCCTCGCCATCGCTCACCACTTCGGCAATGTAGTTGCTGGCCGCAAAAGCGCTGCGTACGTCTTCGGCAATTCTCTGTTCGTCTTCGGCGATCAGGATGCGCATCAGTTACCCGTTATCGATGTAACTTGCCCGGTCTTGGCGTTCACCACAAGGTTGAGCAAGCGTCCCCCATTGTCGATGAGGCGAATGCGGTAACTCAAGTTCTGCCGCTTGCCGGAAAGCAAGACCGAAACCACTTTGCCAGGGTACCTTTTGCTTATTTGCGCAAGCACCTTGCGCAGCTGGATGGCTTTTCCACCCTCTACCGCCTTGCGGGCCTTGTCTTGCTCGCTGCTGTCGTCGTCGCCATATCATCATCATCATCATCGTCATCTCGAACCGGAGCCGGAATTGCCACCGCCCGAACCGGAATTGCCGCTGCCAGAGCCTGAGTTGCCACTGCCCGAACCGGAATTGCCACCAGAATCGTCATCGCTTGCCCATGCCAAACCTGGCTGCGCAGCCAACATGGTTGCCAACATCAAACTCATCAGCAAGCGCCGGCTAAGCATTGGAAACAATAACCTTTTCTTTACCATCACGCTCAATATCTGAGCAACAGAGCCTCAACTCCTGAAATCTTTCCAGGAGCTGAGGCATACAATGGCGGTCATTATCAGAAATTAGCTGACAAACTGCTGAATAAGGGCGGCAAGCGCCGCCCCACTCTAGCGCGGCGCAATCACCATGACGATCTGGCGGCCTTCGAAGCGGGGCTCCGACTCGACCTTGGCGATTTCGGCGGTATCGGACTTCACCCGGTTGAGCAGCTTGTGCCCAAGTTCCTGGTGCGCCATTTCGCGGCCTCTGAAGCGCAAGGTGATCTTCACCTTGTCGCCTTCTTCGAAGAAGCGCTTGATCGCCTTCATCTTGACCTCGTAATCGTGGTCGTCGATCATCGGGCGCATCTTGATCTCTTTGATCTCGATGACTTTTTGCTTCTTCCGCGCTTCCGCAGCGCGCTTCTGTTCCTGGAATTTGAATTTGCCGTAGTCGAGGATCTTGGCGACTGGCGGCTGGGCATCGGGCGAGATCTCGACAAGGTCGAGGTTCGCTTCCTCCGCCATGGCGAGCGCCTGGCGGGTTGGCACAACTCCGATGTTTTCTCCATCGGCTCCGATAAGACGCACTTCACGGGCGTCGATGCGGTGGTTGATCCTGTTGCCTTCTTCTTTTTGCGGGGGGGCGGCTCCGCGGGTGAGTGTTGGCCTCCGTGGGGGTATGCTCAAGTGCTCGGTTTCTCCTGGTTCGGTTCGGGAACGTTAGATTCCCCGAACAACAGATTTGCGACACAGCCTTAGACCGTGAACACTGCCCGCCGTCAAGCACTGACAGTGGCGGTAGCTTTCGTATATGTTGAGGTCATGACGGCTCTGCAATTCGAAAGAGGCCCGGCCGGAGAACGTCTGGCCTTCTTGGCTGACGGCCCGCCAGACGACCAGGCGAGAGCCGGCTTCTTCTGGCTTGGCGGCTACATGTCCGACATGCAAGGTTCAAAGGCGTCGGACCTTGCATCTCTGGCACGGGAAACGCGCCGCGCCAGCCTTCGTTTTGACTATTCCGGCCACGGCCAATCCTCCGGCGAGTTCAGCGAGGGCACGATCTCCGCCTGGCTTGAACAAGCCATCCACATGTTCATCACCCGCACGGCCGGCAAACGCATCATTGTTGGCTCCAGTATGGGTGGCTGGCTGGCATTGCTCATGCTCCGCGCCCTGATGAAGGATGATCCGCCAGCGGCGCGGCGCATCGGCGGGTTGGTGCTGATTGCGCCGGCTGCCGACATGACGCGCGACCTCATGTGGCATGCCTTCCCGGAAGAAGCGCGCCAGGAGCTGGAACAGTCAGGTGTCTACAACATGCCGTCGGACTATGGTTCGCCCTATCCGGTCACGCTCAATCTGATCACCGATGGCCAGCAGCATCTAGTACTGCAAAGCGGACTGGACGTGCGCGTGCCCGTGCGAATCATTCAGGGTACGGAGGATTTTGACGTGCCGCCCTCGCATGCCTTCAAGCTGCTTGCGGCATTGAAGGGAAGCGACATTACGCTTACCCTCGTCAAGGGCGGCGACCACCGCATGTCAACGCCGTCGCAGCTGGCAGTCATCCGCTCGGCGGTGTCGCAGCTCGCCGCGCGCGCCGACGGTTACGTAACCTGACTGTCGTTGAGCAGGGCTGCAAGGCCCTCACGGTAGCTCGGATATTTCAGGCTGTAGCCAAGCTCGTGTTTGATAAGGCGGTTGGATACCCGTTTTGACTCGGCATAAAAACTGCGCGCCATCGGGCTCAGTTGCGCGGCATCAAACGGCACTTCCGGCGGAATTGGCAAACCAAGAAGCTGCGCGGCATAGGCAACCACATCCTGCGGCGGTGATGGCTCATCATCGCACACGTTGTAGGCGGCGCCTGGCCTTGGCCGTTCCATCGAGGCCAACAGCACGCCCGCAATGTCATCAGCATGAATGCGGCTGAATATCTGCCCCGGCTTCACTATGCGCTTGGCTGTGCCTTCGCGCAATGAAACCAGTTGGTTTCGCCCCGGTCCATAAATGCCTGCGAGGCGGAATATGTGAAGACCGATAGGTCGCCGCACCTGCAGCGCCATCCACGCCTGTCTCGGCTGCAAGTCGCCGCGCCCCGCGTTCGGTGCTTGGCGCAAGCGGGCTGCTCTCATCCACCCAGTCTCCCTGCCGGTCACCATAAACGCCGGTGGTTGAAAGATAGCCTGTCCACCGGATCGCTGGCTGTGCGGTTATCCATGCGCCATAGGCCGCAAGCACGGGATCGCCTGCTTCACCCGGCGGCGTCGAGATAAGAAGATGGGTGAAAGTTCCAACCGGCATTGTACCGAATGCAATCGGTTGAACCCTCTCGCTGTCCGGCGGCGGAGAGCTGCGGTAGGTGGCGCTGACCTGCCACTCACTCCGGTCAAGCTGGCGTGCCAGCGTGCGGGCAGAGAGGCCATAACCAAAACACAACAGGTGCTTCATGCGGTGCCCCATTCCGCTCGCACATCGGCATCCGCTTCGTCTGCGAGATGTGCATCGCGAAAGCCTGAAAGCTGGTCGCCGGTTGTCAGTTGCGCTATCGCCCAGACAGCCATGGCCCGCACCAGTGGCGAGGCATCAGCAAGAAGCGGCCCAACGATGTTGATGAGTTCGCTGTCCCCGCTGTTGCCGATGGCAATCAGCACATTGCGGATAAATCGGTCTCGCCCCACCCGCTTCACGGGTGAACCGGAAAACAAGGCGCGGAAAGCAGCATCATCAAGCCGGGCCAGGTCGCCAAGCCGTCGGCGCCACCAGATCATCACGGTGGCGGAGTTTGGCTTCGCGCGCTTCGCTCGCGAATTTGTTCCACGGGCAAACGGCAAGGCAATCGTCACATCCATAAATGCGGTTGCCCATGGCAGCACGAAAAGAGCGGTCGATATGTCCCTTGTGCTCGATGGTGAGGTAGGAAATGCAACGTCGCGCATCCAGCTGGTAGGGAGCCGGAAAGGCCTGCGTCGGGCAGATGTCGAGGCAGGCCCTGCAGCTGCCGCAGTGATCGGCTTCCGGCTCATCATGCGGCAGTTCTGCTGTCGTCAGCATTGCACCGATGAAGAACCATGAACCAAGTTGGCGCGACACCAGGTTTGTATGCTTGCCTTGCCATCCGAGGCCCGCCTGCGCGGCCAGCGGCTTCTCCATCAGCGGGGCAGTATCGACGAACACCTTCACCTCTGCTCCGCTCTGCATGGCAAACCATTGGCCAATGCGCTTGAGCTTGCCCTTGATGATGTCATGGTAATCGCGGTTCAGGGCATAACATGAGATCACTCCACTTGATCGGTCATCAAGCCGAGCCAATACGTCGAGCCCCTGGCCATAGGAGAGGGCAAACAAAACAGCGCTTCGTGCTTCGGGCCACATGGCCTCGGGGCTCCTCCGCCTTTCCTGTGTTTCGGGCAACCACTCCATGTCGCCATGCCAACCCTGTTCAAGCATGCGGGCCAGCCTTTCGCCCGCTGCCTGTGGTAGCTGTGCGTTGGTCACCCGGATGGCTTCGAAGCCTTCTGCTTCGGCGCGTTCGCGCAAGGCCTCAGAAATCGAGGTCGGCATAAGCGGGCAGTGGCGGCATGCCGCGCAAGCCGTCTGACAACAGCGGGCGGAACGATGGCCGCGACTTCAGACGCTGGTACCAGGCCTTGGCGGAGGCAAAGTCAGCCCACGGAACATCACCCAAATAATCGATGACGGAAAGGTGCGCCGCCGCCGCAAGATCGGCATTCGAAAGATCATCTCCCGCAAGCCATGAGCGCGTGTCGGCGAGCGAGCCGATGTAGTCGAGATGGTCGCGAACTCGCGACAGGCCGTAGCGTACGCGTCCCATGTCGGGTGCGCCGCCGCCCGTTTCGCGGGTCATGAAGCGGCGAATGATTTTTTCGGTGATGATCGGTTCGGATGCTTCGGCATAGAACTTGGTGTCGAACCAGCCAGTCAGCCGCCGGACCTCCGCGCGCTGCGTTGCATTGCCGGGGATGAGCTTGCGTGCTTCCGCGCGCGTCTCCTCAAGATACTCGGTAATGGCCTCGATGCCGCTGACCGCAACATCATTATCCTCCACATAGACTGGAACGACGCCTGCCGGATTGCGGGCAAACAGCTGCTCGCTGGGTGTCCACGGCCGTTCCTCCACGAGGTCGAAGGCAACGCCATACTCGGCCAGCGCCAGACGTAAGCGGCGGCTGAAAGGATCAAGTGGAAAATGCAGGAGCTTGGACATGGTGATGACTTGCAGCCGGAAAATGTGGCATCTCGAAGGACAACCGCGAAGCATTGCAGCGCGTTGTCTAACCCTATAAGACCGCCCAACACCCGGCGGCAAGCGATTCCCGCTGGCCTTTTTTGTGGAGTTATGGATGTCACTTGAGCAGATCATCGTTCTTGCCCTTATCCAGGGCATTACCGAGTTTCTGCCCATTTCATCCTCGGGCCATCTCATTCTGGTCCCTGCAGTCACCGGCTGGTCGGATCAGGGTGTGGTGACCGACATGGTCACCAATGTCGGCACGCTGGCTGCTGTCATCATCTATTTCTGGCGTGATGTGCTCGACATGTTCCGCGGCTCATATGATCTTGCCCGTAACGTCCGCACCCGCAACTCCAACCTCACATTCAATATCATCGTTGGCACCATCCCCATCATCGTCATCGGCCTGCTGCTCAAGATCACGCACCTCGATGAGCACATCCGCAGCGCCATGCTTGTCGCCATCAACGCCATCGTTTTCGGCGTACTGATGTATGTCGCCGATGCCTACGGCAGCAGCAAGCGGGTCATGTCCGACATGGATTGGAGAGATGCCCTGTTCATCGGTATTGCCCAAGCCTTCTCGCTCAGCCCGGGCACCAGTCGTTCCGGCGTCACCATGACGGCGGCTCGCGGCCTTGGCTATGTGAGGCCGGAAGCGGCGCGTTTCTCATTCCTGCTCTCAATTCCGGCAAACGGCGCTGCATCGCTGCTGGTGATCGGCGATGCGCTGGGCAGCGGACAGGTCATAACCGGTCCCGTCATTCTCACCGGCTTCCTCACATTCTTCATAGCCCTTGGCACCATCACCATCCTCATGCGCATGGTGAAGTACATCAGCTTCCTGCCGTTCGTCATCTACCGCGTGGTGCTGGGGCTGATCATCGTCGGCCTGCTGCTCGCCGGCGTCCCGCTTGGTCCGGTTATTTAGGTGTCTCTCTAGGCCTCAGGAACGCCGCGCGGCGCCGAAAACTGTCCGGCCTTGCGGTAACGGTAAAGGTAACTTGGCACGATGCCTTGGATGCCGCGGGCACTGATCCCGAGCCCTGCAAGCGTGCGGCGATCGCGCTCTGCGCTGGCGTCCACCACATTATCGCTCTTCAGCAGTTCCACCTGGTCAGCCGTCAGCGGCGCGCCGGGCAGGTAGCCCATGACGATGCCCATGACCTTCGCAACGGGCCAGGGAACCGGCACCAGCAGGCGCTTGCGGCCGATGGTATCGAGCGTGAAAGCCAGCAGTTCGCGGAAGCTGAACACATCAGGTCCGCCCAGCTCGTAAGTCTTGCCGTTGGCAGCGCCGGAATCAATGAGGCGCGCGGCAGCCTCTGCCACATCACCCACGAACACCGGTTGGAACTTTGTGTGACCACCGCCGATCAGCGGCAGGGCGGGAGAGATGCGCGCCATGCCGGCAAACTTGTTGAAGAAGCCGTCCTCCGGCCCGAACACGATGGATGGCTGCAGAACGATGGCGCCGGGAAATGCGCCGCGCGCCGCTGCTTCGCCTTCCGCCTTGCTGCGGGCGTAGGATGCGGTGGCATCCTTGCTGGCGCCGATTGCCGACATGTGGATGAATACTTTCGCGCCAGCCGCGCGCGCTGCCTTGGCGGCGGCGCTGGCGCCAAACACATGCACAGCTTCGAAACTCTGTGCGCCGGAGGAGGCGAGCAATCCCGGCAGATAAACGACGGCATGCGCGCCCTCGCAAGCAGCCGCCAGTGACGCCGGATAGCGCACATTGGCCTGCACCGGCATGATCTGCCCCGGAACGCCAAGTGGTTGCAAATGGCCTGCAAGATCCGGCCTGCGGCAGGCCACACGGATGCGGTAACCGCGTTTGGCGAGCGCGCGAACCATGTTGCGGCCAATAAAGCCGGAGCCGCCAATGAGTGTGACAATGAGATCAGAGGGATTGTGCGCCAAGGCAATGTCCGTAGGTTGTAGCGGAATTGAGTCTTGCTCGCGTTTTAGCGGCAAGAGTTGCTGCTTTGCAAAGCGGCAAATCGGCCAGCCCCATTGCGCGGCATCTTGAATTGCGCAAACATGATTTTCCGCTTTTGGCAACCGTTGGAGCCCATCATGAAGAATGTCTCGTTGCGTGCCCTGGCCTGCGGAGTGGCGCTTGGCGCTCGTCGCGCTGATCTCGCCTGCCCAGGCCGAAAAAGTCGTCATTTCGAATTGGGATGGCTACATGCCCAAGGACATGGCCGAGAAATTCAAGGCCGAGACGGGAATTGACCTCGAAGTCGCCGTTCACGCAACGAACGAAGAAATCATGGGCAAGGTCACCGCCTCGGGCGGCCAGGGTTTCGACGTGTTGTTCGTTTCCTCGCCTTTTGCCGAAGCGCTCAACAAGCTTGGCCTGCTGGCGCCTGTTGATGCGGCCAAGATTCCCAACCTCAGCAACCTTTATCCTGAGGCGACACAGTTGAAGCATGATCCGGGCAACACATTCTCCGTGCCCTACGCCTGGGGAACCACCGGCCTGTGCTATCGCTCCGATGTCGTAAAGACAGAGCCTACAAGCTGGAACGACCTGCTTAATCCCGCTGACGACGTGAAGGGCAAGACCACCATGCTGTCGACAGACCGCTGGCTCATGGCGGCGGCCTTCCTCGCCAATGGCATGTCGGTCAATGCCAGCGATCAGGCCAGCCTCGACAAGGCGCGCGACCAGCTTGTCGCCACCAAGAAAACGCTGCTCGCCTATGACGATACGACCTTCTATTCCAAGCTCGTTTCCGGCGAGGCATCGCTGGTGCATGCCTGGGATGGCTGGTGCAACTACGGCATCGCCGAGAATGACAAGATCAAGTACGTCATCCCCAAGGAAGGCTCGGACCTCTGGGTTGATACCATGGTCATCACCAAGGCCGCGCAGAACCCTGCAGGGGCGGCCAAGTTCATCGACTTCGTCATGAAGGCCGACAACGGAAAGTGGGTGGTTGAGAACATCATGTACAAGTCGCCCAACAAGGCCGGCATGGAAGCAATCGACAAGGCCATGCTGACCAAGTTCCCCAACATGGCGATCACACCGGCGGACTTGCTGAAGTACGAGCAGTTGCGCGACCTGGGTGATGGCATGAAGGCGTTCTCCAAGGCTGTCTCGGAAGTCACGGCATCGCAGTAGACTACCTGAGAAGCGGCGCTGCGATGAGTGCAAGATTGTCAGCGCGCCTGCTTGCCTTGCCAGGCCTTGCATGGCTTGTGGCCTTCATGGTGCTGCCATGCCTGTTGATCTTCGTCATGGCCTTCTACGAGCGTGGCACCTATGGCGGCGTTGATTGGGCAGCACCCACGGCGGAGAATCTCGTTCGTGCTGCCGATCCGCTGTACTGGACCATCATGCTCAAGAGCATGGTTGTTGCCGGTCTTGCCACCATCATTGCGCTGTTTATCGGCTATCCTGCCGCCTACGCCATCGCAAAGGCGCCGGAGCGCTGGCAATCGAGCCTGCTGTTCATGGCCATCCTGCCGTTCTGGACCAACTACCTCATCCGCACCTACGCCTGGATGGTCATCCTCAATCCGGCGGGGCTGCTGAATGGCCTGCTGATGAAACTGGGTCTCATCTCCGCGCCTCTGCCGCTGCTCTACAATTCCTTCGCAGTGGTTGTCGGCCTTGTCTACAACTACACGCCGTTCGTCGTGCTGGCGATCTATTCCTCGCTGCAACGGTTGGACCCGAGCTATGCCGAAGCCTCGCGTGATCTTGGCGCCAGTGCCATCACCACGTTCCTCCGCATCACCCTGCCGCTCACCATTGCAGGCGTTGCGGCGGGCGCGGTGTTTGTCTTCGTCTTCTCACTCGGCAACTTCATCACGCCGGACTTGCTGGGCGGCGGCAAGTTCCAGATGGTCGGCAATCTTATCTACGACCAGTTCCTCACCGCGCGAGACTGGCCATTTGGCGCAACGCTCTCCGGCCTGCTCATCGGCTTGATGCTGGTGCTGCTGTTCCTTCAGGCCCTCGCCACAAATCGCCTGGGAGCACGCGCATGAACGGCTTTCTGCGCACCCATCTCGGCCTGACCTATGCATTCCTCTACGGGCCGATCATCGTGCTCATGGTGCTCTCCCTCAACAAGGCAGGGCTGCCCACGGTGTGGAGCGGATTTTCATTTGAGTGGTATGGCAAGCTGGCTGGCAACCAGAAGATTCTCTCCGCTGCATGGAACTCGCTGGTGGTTGCCTTCGTCTCGACGCTGATAGCAACCATGCTGGGCACCGCACTTGCATTGGGTGTTGAAAAATCGAAATCCTCCGCCGCGCGTGATGCGTTGTTGTTTGCTCCCATGATCATTCCGGACATTGTGCTGGCGATTGCGCTGCTCTCTTTCTTCACCATGCTCAAGTTTTCACTCGGCCTGCACTCCATCATTATTGCGCATGTCGTTTTCAACATCGCCTTCGTTTGCGCCGTGGTGCGCGCAAGGCTCAAGAGCTTCGACTGGTCGTTGACAGAGGCATCGCTTGATCTTGGCGCCACGCGCGCCACCACTTTTCTGCGCATCACGCTGCCGCTCATCCTGCCTTCGGTCATTGCTGGCGCGCTGCTCGCCTTCACCCTGTCGATTGATGAGTTCATCATCGCTTATTTCACTGCCGGCGCTGGCCAGTCCTCCACCACCTTGCCCATGCAGATTTACGCCATGATCCGCTTCGGCGTGACGCCGGAGATCAACGCCATGGCCACCATCGTTATGTTCGTCAGCTTCCTGCTGGTGCTGGCGGCGCAACGGTTCAACAAGGGGCAGCTTCCGGGGGCGTGAAGCCTCTGCTACAAAACGCAAAACGAGGGAACCAGGAAAATGGCCAAGAAGGCAGCAAAGAAACCGGCGGCGAAGAAGCAGAAGAAGGTGATTGCGCTTTTTCCGGAAGCCGCCTTCGGCCCGGCGCTCAATTCAGTCGGCATTGGCCAGGCGCTGACGAAGCTCGGCCACAAGGTGGTGTTCTTGTCCGATCCCGGTTTCCTCGATATCTACAAGGGCTATGGCTTTGAAGCCCACCCGGTCAACTTGTCGGAACCGCTGCCGCCGGAGGAAATGGCAAAATTCTGGGTTGATTTCATCAATGGCCACATTCCCAACTTCCGCAAGTCGCCTTACGACCAGATCGACAATTACGTGAAGGGCTGCTGGGAGATGATCGTCGAAACCGCCAAGTGGGCGGAGAAGGATTTGCCCGGCGTGCTCGCGAAGGTGAAGCCGGATGTTGTGTGCGTGGATAATGTCATCCTCTTCCCCGCGATCAAGCGTTACGCCAAGGACAACAAGAGGCCCTGGGTGCGCGTCATCTCCTGCTCGGAAAACGAGATCGAGGATCCGGATATTCCGCCGCATCTTTCAGGCTGCGGCGAGAAGGACAAAAAGGGTTTCGCCCGCTACCGCAAGCGCTTCAATGAAGTGATCAAGCCGATCCACGACAACTTCAACGCCTTCCTCAAGTCGGTGGGCGAGAAGAAATATCCGCTCGGCCAGTTCTTCGAGGCAAGCCCGCACATGAACATTCTGCTGTATCCCTCGGCCGTGAAGTTCAAGCGCAAGCACAAGCTTTCAGCCAAGCAGTTCCAGTATCTCGAAGGCTGCGTGCGCAAGGACGCGCCCTACAAGGTGCCAAGCTTCAAGGCCAATAACGACAAGCCGCTGCTTTATGTCAGCTTCGGTTCACTGGGTTCAGGTGACACGGAATTGCTCAAGCGCCTCATTGGCGTCATCGGCAAGATGCCGGTTCGCGCGCTCGTCAATGTCGGCGACTACATGGACCAGTACTCGGATATTCCGGACAATGTCATCATCGACAAATGGTATCCGCAGCCTTCCGTCATTCCGAAGGTGGATGGCGTCATCCACCACGGCGGCAACAACTCCTTCACCGAGTGCCTCTACTTCGCCAAGCCCGCCATCATCATGCCCTATGTGTGGGACGGGCATGACAACGCCACCCGCGTCGAGGAAACCGGCCACGGCTTCAAGATGGACCGCTATGAGTGGACGGATGAGGAAATGATGGCGAAGATTTCCACCATGCTCTCCGACAAGAAGATGAAGGCCAAGCTGAAGAAGACGAGCCAGAAGATGCGCAGCACGAGCATGGCCGACAAAAGCCGCCAAAGTGATTGATGGCTTGATGAAACGGAAGATTTCTTAGTGCCGGTTCCTGATTATCAGAGTTTGATGTTGCCTGTGCTTCAAGAGGCTGCAACTGGAGAGGTTCGCATTTCTGACGTTGTAGACGCGCTCGGCAGGAAGCTTAGTCTCACAGATGATGAACTGGCAGAGACTTTGCCTAGCGGAAAACAGTCAACATTTTCAAATCGCGTTCATTGGGCCAAGACATATTTGAAACAGGCAGGCTTAGTTGAATCGACAAGGCGAGCACACTTCAAGATCACTGGTCGAGGGCAGCAGGTGATCGCGGCGGGCTTCCCAAGATTGATGTCGGCTATCTTCAGCAGTTTCCAGAATTTCGAGCCTTCAAAGAGCGTACTACGGATGAAGGAAATTTTGAAGGCGTGGAGCAGTCGCACCGGCCAAGAGCGATCAAACCCCAGATGACCTGATGCGGCATCTTGGTGACGAAATCAACACTTCTCTCGGAATGGAGATCGTTGATCGCATCATGAATGCTTCACCAGCATTCTTTGAGCGCGTAGTTGTGAGATTGCTGTTGGCAATGGGCTATGGCGGTTCCCTTGCCGAGGCTGGTAAAGCGATTGGCAGGTCAGGTGATGACGGCATAGATGGCGTCATTGATCAGGATACTCTTGGGCTAGACCGAATTTACATTCAGGCCAAGCGATATCGAGCGGAATCAAGCATTGGATCGGGAGCAATCAGGGATTTCTTTGGTAGTCTTGACATGCACAAGGCAACCAAAGGACTGTTTGTCACAACCTCCACCTTTTCAAAATCGGCGGTCGACACCGCCGAAAAACTTGGGAAACGCATAGTGCTTATTGATGGCAATCAACTTGCGAAACTGCTCGTAAAATTCAACGTTGGCTGTCGTCTTGAGGAGACGGTGGAGATCAAGAAAATTGACGAGGACTTCTTCGAGTAGAAACGAACATGCGAACCAAACTTGATTCCTCCGCCCCGCATATCGAGAAGCCCGCCACCCACGGTCCGCTGAAGGATTGGGGCCATCAGCCCAATCCCATTGCGGGCAATTCAAAGTCGGATGGCGTGCTGCTCTTCAAGGGACCGGACAACCAGCCTGAGTCCGGCGTCTGGCAATGCACGCCCGGAACCTGGCCGCTGGAAATTCCGCGTGACGAGTTGTGTTACTTCATCATCGGGCCGCGCCACTTACATCCATGAGGGAGGCGATGTGATTGAGGTGAAGGCCGGAACGCTGGTGCACTTCCCAGCGGGCTGGAAAGGTGTATGCACAGTCCACGAAACCATGCGCAACACTTACATGCTGAGCTGACCGATGACCGCCAAATCTTCCGCGCCGAAACTGCAGGACCCCGCAACCTATCCCGGCCCGTTCAAGGATTGGGGCGTCATCCCCACCATGATCGAGGGCGAAAGCCGTACCTCCGGCCTCGTGCTGCACAAGGGGCCGAATGGCGAAAGCGAAACTGGCATCTGGATCGCAACGCCGGGCTACTGGAATTGCCATGTCACCAGCGACGAGTTCTGCCACTTCCTGCTTGGCCGCTGCACCTACACGCATGAGAGTAGGCGAAGTCATCGAAATCGTGCCGGATACGGTTGCCTTCTTCCCCAAGGACTGGAAAGGCACCTGCCGCATTCACGAGACCATCCGCAAGGTCTATATGATCCGATAACCGTTGCGGGGCTGAGATTGACAATCCGCTACCCCCCGCATATGAGACGCGCCTGTGCCCTGATGGCGGAATTGGTAGACGCACTAGTTTCAGGTACTAGCGGGTAACACCGTGGAGGTTCGAGTCCTCTTCAGGGCACCATTTCTTGCAGCGGGGGCATGTGGACGGCAGACCCCGCGGCTTGCGGAACTTGCCGGAAAAAGGTGGTTGATGGCTATCAAGCTGTATCGGGGCGATCTGCCCGCCGATGTCGATTTCGGCGCTTCCGTTGCGATCGACACCGAAACCCTGGGCCTTATGCCACGGCGAGACAAGCTGTGCCTCATCCAGCTTTCGGGCGGCGATGGCAATGCTCATTTGGTGCAGCTGGACCGTGCCACCTATGACGCGCCCAATCTCAAGGCGTTGCTCGCCAATCCCAAGGTTCTCAAGATTTTCCATTTCGCCCGCTTCGATGTTGCGGTGCTTCAGCACTACCTCCAAGTCACCACATTTCCGCTCTACTGCACCAAGATAGCCTCGAAGCTGACCCGTACTTACACGGACAGGCATGGCCTCAAGGACTTGGTCAAGGAAATGCTCGGCATCGAGATGAACAAGCAGCAGCAGAGCTCGGATTGGGGCACCCATGTGCTCAACGATGCGCAGAAGCAGTATGCTGCGCAGGATGTGGTTTATCTGCATGAGCTGAAGGCGCGGCTTGACCAGATGCTGGAACGCGAGGGCCGCACGGCGCTGGCGCGCTCCTGCTTCGAATTTATCCCGACCCGTGCCGCGCTCGACCTTGAGGGTTGGACCGAGGAAGATGTCTTCGCACACTGAGTCCATTCGGCTGAGAGCCGAGAGAGCCACGCGCCGCGCCCGCCTCGCGCCTTACATCAGCACGGGGCTGGTGGCTGCGGCTGTTCTGCTCACTCTGGCGTTCTTTCAGCAGGCGGGCTTTGTCTCCGCGCTGTTTCCCAAGGCGCCGGCGCCTGCGCCAACAGTAGAGAAAGCCGAACAGATATCCAGCCAGGCCTCGCGCGTGGCAGGTTTTGACCGCGAGCAGCAGCCCTATGAGATTTCAGCGAAACAGGGCTTCCAGGACAAGGATAAGCCCAACCTCGTGCATCTTGAGGAGCTGACAGGCTCATTCCGCAAGCTGTCCGGCAAGACTTATCAGATGGCCGCCGATACCGGGCTCTATGATACCAAGACCAGGGAAATCGATCTTTCCGGCAATGTTCGCATCGTCGAACCGGGGCGCATGACCGCAAGCATGACCAAGGCGCATGTCAAGATGGACACCAAGGCGCTCGACACCGATGTGCCCGTCGAAGTGGTGATGAACGGCGGCAATAGCCGGATCAATGCCGGCGGCATGAAAATTAGTGATGACGGCAAAACCATATTGTTCTTGAATAGGGTGAAAGCCCGTTTCGAGGGCGACGGCAAAGGAGACAAGCCCTGATGAGGTTCACTATTTTGCGCAACGCGGCCATCGCGGCCTGCCTGCTGTTGGCTGCTGCGGCGGCGGCGGCCAAGGGGCCGGTCAATGTTGAAGCCAACAGCATGGAGATCAATGAGGGCAAGAGCCAGGCCACCTTCACGGGTTCCGTTGTCGCTGCCCGCGAAGGCGAGGTCATGAAGTCCGATGTGATGGTGGTCTATTATGCCGATACCAAGCAGGCTGATGGATCGAGCTCTACCGAGGTGAACAGCCTGGATGCCACGGGCAACGTCACCATCACGACCAAGACGCAAGTCATCACTGGTGACGCCGCAAAGATGAACGTCAAGGCCAATACGCTTGTGGTCACCGGCAATGTGCGTGTTGTGCAGGGAAAGACTGTTCTGGTCGGCCAGAAGCTGGATGTCGATCTCGATACCAACCGCACCTTGATGTCGGGCGGCCGCGTGCGCGGCACCTTCGTCCCCAAATAAGCCTCCCTTCATCCAATATTAAGAGAAATAGGTGGTAATCAGGTGACGCAGACAGGTGAAAACGGACGTGCTCCCACTGCTGGCCGGGCGGCCTATGCGCCTCGCCAACAAAGAGGAGCGCCGGACAAGAGGCCCAAACGGCCCGCTGTTCCGGAACGTGCCGCTGCCGTAGATGCGGAGGATGGCCTCGTCGCCTTGATGCTCGCCAAGAGCTACAAGCGCAGGCCAGTCGTCCGCAACGTAACGGTCAGCCTCAAGCGTGGAGAAGCCGTCGGCCTCCTCGGGCCTAATGGTGCCGGCAAGACGACCGTGTTCTACATGATCACGGGCCTGATTGCCGCGGACCAGGGAACGATCAGTCTGGATGGGGCGGATATCACCCACTTGCCCATGTACCAGCGGGCAAGACTGGGGATTGGATACCTGCCCCAGGAAAGCTCGATCTTCCGGGGACTGTCGGTAGAGGATAATATTCGCGCCGTGCTTGAATTGGTCCAACCGGACAAGGCAAGGCGCGAGAGTGTGTTGCGTGAGTTGTTAGATGAGTTCTCGATTAAACATATCAGGCATTCGCCGGCTGTTGCGCTTTCTGGAGGCGAGCGTCGCCGCGTGGAAATTGCCCGCGCCCTCGCAGCAGAGCCAGCCTTCATGCTCCTCGACGAGCCCTTCGCCGGCATCGATCCGATTGCAATCGGTGATATACGCAAGCTGGTGCGACAGCTCACCGCTCGGGGAATCGGGGTGCTTGTTACGGATCACAACGTCCGGGAAACGCTTGAACTCATCGACCGGGCGTACATCATCCACGAAGGCGTGGTCCTGACGGAAGGCACGCCAGATGAAATCGTCAACAATGCGGATGTGCGCCGCCACTATCTTGGCGAAGAGTTCTCGCTGTAGCCGGGAGGACTAGCCCATGGCGTTGTCACAACGATTGGACCTCAAGCTAGGCCAGTCGCTCGTCATGACGCCGCAGCTGCAGCAGGCGATCAAGCTGCTGCAGATGTCGAACATGGAACTCCAGACTTTTGTTGAAGAAGAGTTGGAGCGCAACCCGCTGCTGGAGCGCGACGAACGCGTTGAAGTCCAGCAGGCCGCGCAGGAGACGCAGGCCGCTGCCACCGACGTGGCCCTCAAGACAACTGAATCCAACATTGAGCGGCTGGAAACGCTCGATACTGATCTCGAAAATGTCTACACGCATGAAAGCCGCGCCGATGCCAGCAATCGCGAAGCGGCTGGTTCTGCCGATTCCAATTGGACTTCGCTGCGCAATTCGTCCGGAGTGTCGCTGGATAGTGACGGCTATGATTTCGGTTCGACCCTCAGCCGCACCGAAACGCTGGCGGAACATCTCACCAACCAGCTTAACCTCTACCTTTCCGATGCACGCGACCGCATTGTCGCGCAGCATCTTATCGGCATGGTCAATGAGGCAGGCTATCTCACCGCCGCGCCGCAGGATATTGCAGAGCAGCTCGGTACCGATGTTGCCCATGTGAGCCGTGTGTTGGACGTGCTCAAGACATTTGATCCCGTGGGCGTCTTTGCTGGCGACCTGCAGGAATGCCTCGCGCTTCAGCTGAAGGAACGCGACCGTTTTGACCCCGCCATGGCGGCGCTCGTTGCCAATCTCGAACTGGTCGCCAAGCGAAACTTCCCTGCGCTCAAGTCGGCATGCGGTGTCGACCTAGAAGACATCAAGGAAATGATCGCCGAGTTGAAAATGCTGAACCCGAAGCCGGGTAATGCATTTGGAGCAGACCCGGTGCAGCCCGTGTTGCCGGATATTTTCGTGCGCGCCAGTCAGGACGGCACCTGGCTGGTTGAATTGAACAACGAAACGCTTCCGCGCGTGCTCATCTCCAACCAGTACATGAGCAAGGTCAGCCGTGATGCCTCGCGCGCTGATGACAAGAACTATCTCAGCGAGTGCCACGGTAATGCCACATGGCTGATCAAGAGTCTTGACCAGCGCGCCAAGACGATACTCAAGGTCGCTAAGGAAATCGTGCGCCAGCAGGACGCCTTCCTGGTGCATGGCGTCAAGCACTTGCGCCCGCTTAACCTCAAGACGATTGCTGACGCCATTGAGATGCATGAGTCGACCGTCAGCCGCGTTACCTCCAACAAGTATATCGCAACTCCCCGCGGCACATTTGAACTCAAGTATTTTTTCACCATTGCAATAGCTTCATCGACTGAAGGTGGCGAGAGTCACTCGGCGGAATCAGTACGCACCCGCATCAGGGAGCTGGTCAACACGGAAGCACCCGAGGCTATCCTGTCTGATGATGCAATCGTCGAGAAGCTGCGCTCGGAGGGCGTCGACATTGCCCGTCGTACAGTTTCCAAGTACAGGGAATCACTGCATATTCCTTCGTCCATCCAACGCCGCCGGGCAGCCCAGTCCGACGCCTCGTAGGCGGTTGACTCGCCTGCCATGCATGGCTAGGTTCCGCCGCGTTTTACGGGGGAACTAGTCGGTTGCTGGCTGCGCGAAGCAGGATCAGCCATGCCGTTTAATTTTCTCGCCGGGATAGTAATTGACGTTGGCAAAGAGCCTCCCCAAGTCTAGAATCGGGGCAAGGTGAAGAAGGAACTTCATAGCTATGCAAGTTAAAGTCACCGGCAAGAACCTCGATATAGGAGAGGCTCTTCGCAAGCATGTTGAGGAACGCCTCCAGCAATTTCGCCAGAAGTATTTTGAGGGAACCGTGCACGGCCAGGTGACTGTTGCCAAGCAGCGTTCGGCATTCGATTGTGATTGCAGCCTGCACTTGGCCACCGGACTCGTCATCCAGGCGCACGGGTCTGCAAGCGAGGCGCTGGCAAGTTTTGAAGGCGCAGCCCAGCATCTTGAGCGTCAGCTCAAGAAGTACAAACAGCGGCTCAAGCAGCATCACCGTGACAGGCGTGACCCGGTGACCAACGAGGCCGCCTCGGATTTCGTCATTGCTCCGTCTGCGGACGAAATTGATGCTGGCAGTTACGATCTGAATCCGGTGATCATCGCCGAGCAGGAAACTTCGGTGCCGGAACTCAGTGTTGGTGAAGCCGTGATGGCGTTGGAGATATCCTCGGTGCCCTTTGTGCTGTTTCGCAACAGCAAGGGCGGGCGCACCAGCGTTGTTTACCGGCGGCCTGACGGCAACATCGGCTGGGTCGAACCCAAGAGCATGGCCTAGATTGAGGATCGCCGACTGATGACCGAACTCGCCGATATCATCGAAGCGCGCGCGATTCTGCCCGCTGTGAAAGCGCAGGGCAAGAAGCAGCTGCTGCAGGAACTGTCGCAGACGTTAGGAAAAATGCTGAAAGTCGATGGCCGTATCATTTTCGAAACCTTGCTGACGCGCGAAAAGCTCGGCTCCACCGGCATCGGCCAGGGCATCGCCATACCGCACGGCAAGCTGCCGTCGATTACCCGTGTGCAGGGGCTGTTTGCACGCCTGGTAACCCCCATTGAATATGATTCACTGGATGGCCAGCCTGTTGACCTCGTCTTCGTGCTTCTTGCGCCGGACCATGCTGGTGCCGACCACCTGAAAGCGCTGGCTCGCATCTCGCGCCTGCTGCGCGAACAGGACAAGGTGGCGAAGCTCCGCGGCACGGCGACCGCCGAAGGCCTCTACGCCATCCTCACCGAACCTTCGGCCACGGCATCAGCCGCCTGATCAGGCGGCGTTGTGACGTTTGATGATGGCGAACACGCTCAGGCCGAGCCATGTCTGCATGGCGTTGGCAATCTCCTTCTTGCCAACCAGATCCAGGTTTCCGGCTGAAGTTTCTTTTTCGATGGTTGTCAGCCCCATCCAGATCGCTGTCATGGTGCGCAGCGCAACCGTGACATAAAGATCGACATCGTGCCCCGGGTCGACGGAACACACGTCAACGGCTCCATTCTCGATGACCAGCCAGTATCGCTGCTGCGCTTCCGGCAGCTCAGGATAGTGGAACTGGATGGTGCATCGTCCCTGCGGCAAGGGCTTGGGGTTAAGGTTGCGCCGCATGTCCCACATCAGTAGTGCCGGATCGAGGTTCTTGAGCGACAGGCTGGATTCAACCCAGCGCTGCCCCCACTTGCCAAGCTCCATGATGACAGGTCGCAATTCTTCGCCCGCCATGGTCAGCTGATAACTTCCATCGGGCGCATGTTCGATGATGCCGACGTCGGAAAGTTCGGTCAGCCGTTTTGACAGCAAGCTTGGCGACATCAAGGGGACGCCGCGCCGGATGTCGTTGAACTTGCGCGACCCGCACAGCAATTCCCGCAGAACCAGAGCGGTCCACCGCGTGCAAATGACTTCCGCCGCCATGGCGACAGGGCAAAACTGTCCGTAGCTGACTTGCTCAGTCATGATTTTCTCCTGTCAGCCCCGGACACGAGTATCGCCCCCTGCGCTTCATCTGGGAAGTACAGATTCTGTACCGTGGAGGAGCGGGGCTGCGCGGCAATTTCCGCGGCTACTACAGTTTCAGGACTAGATGGCGTGCCGCCAGGGATGCATGATCGGCTTGAGCGGGGAGCAGCTAACGCCTATCTGAAGAAGGAGAAACCCAATGGTTTCAATGCTCCGTAAGGTCAAACAGGAAAACACCAAAGCCGATTTTGCAGCTCTGGCCGATGAAGTCGGCCGGAAATTTGCGCAGACTGCCGGGACGTCCGATGAAACGGACAGTTTCGTGGCGGAAAATTATGCCGTGCTCAAGGAGGCGGGCCTCATTGATGCAGGCGTTCCAGCCGAGCTGGGCGGCGGTGGCGCTAACTATGCCGAGCTCTGCAGTGTGCTCAGGATCATTGCCCGGCATTGCAGTTCCACGGCACTGGCGCTCGCCATGCATACGCACCAGGTTGCCATACCTGCCTGGCGCTGGCGCCATCAGAAGGTGACGCTGGTTGAGCCGTTGCTCAAGCGCGTGGCGGCGGAAAAGATCGTGCTGCTGTCGAGCGGCGGGTCAGACTGGGTGGCGGGATCCGGCAAGGCCGAAAAGGTGGACGGTGGATACCGCATCACCGCGCGAAAGGTGTTTTCGTCGGGTGCGCCGATTGGCAGCCTGTTGATGACTTCGGCCGTTCTCGAAACCGATGAAGGCCCAAAGGTGCTGCATTTCGGCATCCCGATGAATTCGCCGCATGTGCGGATTGACCCTGTGTGGAAGACGCTTGGCATGCGCGGCACTGGCTCCCATGACATCATCATTGATGGTCACATTGTGCCGGATGCGGCAGTTGCCGCCACGCGCAAGGCTGGCGAATGGAACCCGCTGTTCCAGATCATCGCAACGGTTGCCTTCCCGCTCATCTATTCAGTCTATCTTGGCGTGGCGGAAAGTGCGCGCGACATTGCAATCGGCCTTGCGAAAAAACGCAGGCCTGATCCACACATTGCGCAACTCGCAGGCCGCATGGAAACGCATCTGAGGGCTGCCCACCTCGCAGCCACGGACATGATGCAGGTTGCGGAACGCGGTATCGCCAGCGCGGATACCGTGAACGAGATCATGATGGGTCGCACGATTGTTGGCGATAACGCCATTGCGGCTACCACTCTTGCGCTCGAAGTGGCGGGGGGCGCCGGTTTCTACCGTTCGCAAGGTCTGGAGCGTCGTTTCCGCGATGTTCAGGGCGCCCGCTTCCATCCCATGCAGCAGTGCCAACAGGCGCTTTATGCAGGGAACATGGCGCTCAGTCAGCCAGTCGATCACATCTTCTGAGAGGTTCGGCAAAAAAGTGGCCCGCAATGAGATTGCGGGCCAGTTGGACTCATATTGCAGGGGATGAGTCGGGGGTGGAATCAGTGCAGGGTCACCGCAATCAGTTCGTGTTCGTCAGCGCTTGAAACAGCGCCTTCGCGAGTGCCGGAAATCGAGATGGGCGAACCGTTGGCATTGAACAGGCAAAACAGCTTGTCATTCGGCGCTACCTTGGCGGCCGAGCCAACCATCTTGATGACATCGCGGCCTTCCACTTCCTTGATGTAGGAAAGCGCGCCATTGCCAATCTGAGCCAACTCCTCGAGGCTGATAGCCGCCAGCTTTCCATGTTCGTTCTTGTCCATTGCCGTTACTCCTTGATTTCTATACGCCGCGGGACGGATTTTGGTTCCGGTCGTTCAAGATTTATTGTCAGCAGCCCGTCTCCCAGCGCAGCGCCGGTGACATCAATGCCATCAGCCAGAACAAAGGCTCTTTGAAACTGCCGTCCCGCAATGCCGCGGTGGAGGTAATCGCGATTGGCCTCGTCGGCAATTCTGCCTTTCACTGTCAGTTGGTTGTCCTCGATAGTGATTTCAAGGTCTGACCGGCCAAAGCCTGCAACGGCTATGGTAATGCGCAGATTTTCAGGTCCGTTGGCGCTTGGTAAACGCTCGATATTGTAGGGCGGATAACCTTCACCGGAAGTTTTGGCGGCGCGCTCCAGCAGGCGCTCTACTTCGTCAAAGCCGAGCAGCAGTGGTGAAGAAAAAAGTGAAACGCGAGTCATTAGAATTTGCCCTTTGGTAAGCGGCCTGCTGGCGGCAACCCCGGAGGCATTGCCGCTGCTCCGCTAATATGAGAATGAAAATGCAGCCTTTCAAGGGAGAGTTGCATGGCAGAAAAAAGCAGCCGGGTGGCACTAGTAACTGGCGCCGGCAGCGCTGGCGGCATTGGCTTTGCCTGTGTCCGCAGTCTTGCGGCCGCTGGCATGCGCGTTATCATGACATCGACGACCAACCGGATACTCGACCGCTTGGAAGAACTGGGCGGCAAGGCGGCGGGCCATGCAGCTTTCACCTGTGATCTGGTGCGCTCACCGGAAGTTGACCGTTTGATAGCGAGGATCATCAAGCTCTATGGCCGGCTCGACATCGCCATCAACAACGCCGGCATGGTGCAGCAAGGTAAATCTTCGAAACATGCCACGCTCGAGCACATCAGCGATGCGGATTGGCAGCATCATCTGAATCTCAACATCACCACCGCCTTCAATGTCACGCGCGCGGTTTTGCCGGACATGAAGCAGCGTCGCTTCGGCCGCATCGTCAACATTGCCTCTGTCACGGGTCCGGTCGTGGCGATTGCGCGGTCCGGCCCCTATGCGGCCGCCAAGGCGGCAATGACGGGCCTCACCCGCGCCACGGCCCTCGAGTTTGCAGCCTCGAACATCACCTGCAACGCCGTGCTGCCGGGCTGGATTCAAACCGCATCTTCCTCGGCCAAGGAAGTCCGTGCCGGCAAGGCCTCGCCGGCGCGCCGCCCAGGCACGCCGGATGAAGTGGCAGCCTGTGCAGCCTTCCTCGCCAGCGATGCTGCGTCCTATGTCAATGGCGCCATGCTGGTGGTCGATGGAGCCAACAGCATTGTCGAAATGAAAGGCGCCTGACCATGCAGGATGACTGGTCGGGAAAGACTGTGCTCATTAGCGGTGGCGCTGGCGGCATGGGCCGCGCTTGCGCCAAACTATTCGCGGATGCGGGCGCGCGCATCGCCATTGCCGACATTTCAATCACAGACTTGCCGCCGGACTATTTTCCACTCGCCTGCGACATTGCAAAAGTTTCGGACTGTGCAAATGCCGTTGCAAAAACGGTCGAGCATTTTGGCCGTCTCGATGTGCTTATCAATGCGGCAGGCGTCTGGACTGAGGGCGTCTCCGCCGAGATGAACGAGCCGCAGTGGGACCGTGTCATCGACGTCAACCTCAAGGGCACCTTTTTCATGTGCCGCCACGCCATTCCGCATCTGGAAGAAACCCAAGGCCAGATCATCAACATCGCCTCGGATGCAGGCCTCATGGGCAATGCCGGCGCCGCCATCTATTGCGCCTCCAAGGGCGGTGTTGTGTTGCTCACCAAGGCGCTGGCGCTGGAGCTTGCCCCCAAGGGCGTTCGCGTTAATGCCATTTGCCCCTGCGACGTTGAAACGCCCATGCTCAAGTTCCAGGCAGAAAAATTCGGCAATGGCGATGCGCAAGGCTATCTCGACAAGCTGCGCGCGATTTATCCGCAAGGCCAGCGCCAGCGCTTCGCCAGCCCGCAGGAAATCGCCCGATTTCATCTTTTCCATCGCCTCGCCATCATTGGCCCCGGTCACCGGCGCAGCGCTTGCAATTGACTTCGGAACAACCGCCGGAAGGTAATGCCCGGCCCTTGCAAAGTGCCGGAATTTGGCGTCAATTATCGTCAGGCTTGATCAGCCGATAAAATTTCAGGGAGACAAATCAATGATCAGGAAATTGCTGGGCGCAGCCGCTGTTTCGGCCATGATGGCCGTATCCGCATTCGCGGCGGACGACAAGCCCGCTATCGTGTTCGACATTGGCGGCAAGTTCGACAAGTCGTTCAACGAATCGATGTTCAATGGCTCGGAAAAATTCAAGGCCGAGACTGGCACGGCCTACGGCGAGTTCGAAATCGCCAATGAAGCGCAGCGTGAGCAGGCCATCCGCAACTTCGCCGACCAGGGCTACAGCCCGATCATTGCAGCAGGCTTTGCCCAGGCTGCGGCGGTTGAGAAGGTCGCCAAGGAATATCCGGACCTCAAGTTCGCCATTGTCGATATGGTGGTCGACCTGCCGAACGTGCAGTCTATCGTCTTCAATGAGCATGAAGGCTCATACCTTGTCGGCATGATGGCCGGCATGGCGTCGAAGTCCGGCACTGTCAGCTTCGTGGGCGGCATGGATATTCCGCTCATCCGCAAGTTCGCTTGTGGTTATGCGCAGGGCGTCAAGGCCGCCAAGGCGGATGCCAAGGTCATCCAGAACATGACGGGTGATACAGGCGCTGCCTGGAACGATCCGGTCAAGGGTGGCGAAATCACCAAGAGCCAGATGAGCCAGGGTTCCGACGTCGTTTACGCCGCTGCCGGCGCAACCGGCCT
Organism: uncultured Alphaproteobacteria bacterium; assembly: GCA_963814455.1. Taxonomy (GTDB): domain Bacteria; phylum Pseudomonadota; class Alphaproteobacteria; order Rhizobiales; family Aestuariivirgaceae; genus Aestuariivirga. The sequence goes on from CAWFCR010000023.1 coordinate 51,838, forward strand.
CGGCGTTCTCAAGGCTGCTGCTGAAGGCGGCGCGCTGTCGATCGGCGTTGATGCCAACCAGAACCACCTGTATCCGGGCAAGGTCTTGACCTCGATGCTGAAGCGCGTTGATGTCGCCGTCTACAATGTCATGAAGTCGGGCAAGGACGGCACCTTCAAGGCCGGCATCCAGGCTCTTGGCCTCAAGGAAGATGGCGTCGGCTACGCCATGGATGACAATAACAAGGCGCTCGTCACCGATGACATGAAGGCCAAGGTCGAAGCCGCAAAGGCTGACATTATCGCCGGCAAGATCGCGGTGCATGACTACATGGCAGACAACAAGTGCCCGGTTGAGTAACGCTTTCCCCCTCCGGCCTTCGGCCACCTCCCCCAGCAGAGCTGAGGGAGGGTGAATTCCCTGCGCTCCCCCAACTTGTTTGGGGGAGCTGCCCAACGGGCTGAGGGGGGACTTTCAACTGTTCCTCTCCCGTCCTGGGAGGGGCAAGGGAAGACATGACACCAGCAATTGAACTTATCGGCATAGACAAGCGGTTTGGCCAGGTTCACGCCAACAAGGATGTGAATGTCACTATTGGCCAGGGGTCCATCCACGGCATCATCGGCGAAAACGGCGCTGGCAAATCGACGCTGATGTCGATCCTGTTTGGCTTCTATGCAGCCGACAAGGGCGAGATTCGCATCAAGGGTCAGCCGGTGCGCATCCGCTCTTCTTCCGATGCCATTTCCCACGGCATTGGCATGGTGCACCAGCACTTCATGCTGGTTGATCCTTTCACGGTTCTGGAAAATGTCGTTCTTGGTGTCGAAGGCGGCGCCATGATTGGTCCAGCACTCTCCAAGGCGCGCACGGAATTAACGCGCCTTGCCCATGACTATGAGCTCGATGTCGACCCTGATGCCCTTGTCGGTGAACTGCCGGTGGGATTGCAGCAGCGCGTCGAAATTCTCAAGGCGCTGTTCAAGGGCGCTGACGTTCTCATTCTTGATGAACCCACTGGCGTGCTGACGCCGGACGAGGCCGACCATCTGTTCCGCATTCTCGATCAGCTGCGCAAGGAAGGCAAAACCGTCATCCTCATCACCCACAAGCTGCGTGAGATCATGGCGATTACCGATCGCGTCACCGTCATGCGGCGTGGTGAAGTCGTCGCCAACTTCGAGACGAAGAACACCAATGTCGGCGAACTGGCGGAAGCCATGGTAGGCCGCAGTGTTCTCTTGCGTGTGGACAAGAAGCCAGCAACGCCGGGAGAAGTGGTTCTCGACGTGCGGAACCTCACCTGGAAGGACAAGAAGGGCATCGCCCGCGTCGACAATGTATCGTTCCAGGTTCGCAAGGGTGAGATCGTCGGCATCGCCGGCGTTTCCGGCAACGGCCAATCTGAACTGCTTGATTGTATTGCGGGCATCACCCGGCCGACCAGCGGCGAGATCATCTTTGAAGGCAAGAACATCGGCATTCTGGGCGATCCTGCTCACGTCCGTGCCGAAGGTCTTGCCCACATACCTGAAGACAGGCAGCATCGTGGCCTGATCACATCTTTCGATGCCTCGGAATCATCCATTCTCGGCTGGCACCGGCAGGAGCAGCTGGGCCATGGCTTCCGCCTCGACCGTGGCAAGGTCGTGGCCCGCGCGCTCTCCGAAATGGAAGAATTCGATGTCCGCCCGCCAGACCCGTTGCTCAGGAGCGGCAAGTTTTCCGGCGGCAATCAACAAAAGCTTATCATTGCGCGGGAGATCAAGAGCAATCCCGATCTGTTGATTGTCGGCCAGCCGACGCGTGGCGTGGACATTGGCGCCATCGAGTTCATTCACAAGCGCATCATTGCGCTTCGTGACGAAGGAAAGGCCATCCTCCTGGTCTCGGTAGAGCTGGATGAAATCCGCTCCCTCTCGGACCGCATAATCGTGATGTTTGCCGGGAAGGTGATGGGCGAACTTGGAGAGAAGGCAGACGAGCGCGAATGCGGCCTGCTCATGGCCGGCGTCACCAAGGATGCCGCGTGATGGCCGTGCGCCCCCTCAGTCCTTCGGCGTTCGCAAGGCTCACCCCGCCAGCAGAGCTGAGGGAGGGCGCTTTCCACCGCGCTCCCCCAACTTGTTGGGGGGAGCTGAATCCAAAGGACTGAGGGGGAAAATCCCATGAGCGCGCGGGGCGAACTGCCAACCTGGGTTGACGTAGGACTGATACCGCTCCTCAACCTGTTGCTCGCCCTTGTCGCAACCTCCATCATCTTCCTCTTGATCGGCGAGAACCCGATTGAGGCATTGGGCATCATGATCAAGGGTGCAGTCGGCTCGCTCAAGGGCTGGAGCTATCTGCTCTACTACGCCACCAATTTCATTTTCACCGGCCTCTGCGTCGCCGTCGCCTTCCATGCCGGCCTCTTCAACATTGGCGGCGAGGGGCAGGCCTATTTCGCAGGGTTGGGCGCTGCCATGGTTGGGTTGGGGCTGGATTTCCTGCCCTGGCCGCTTCTGATACCGCTCGCCATCATCGCATCTGCTCTGTTTGGCGCACTCTGGGGTTTTGTTCCAGGTTATCTGCAGGCAAGGCGCGGCAGCCACATCGTCATCACCACCATCATGTTCAATTTCATCGCTTCAAGCCTGATGGTCTATCTCATCAACTACTGGTTCCGCCCGGTCGGCAAGATGGCGGTTGAAAGCCGCAACATTGGTTCCTTTGAATTCAACGTTCTCGACCTGACAGGCGCCTACATCCCCAGCTTCAGGGAACTGGTGCTTGGCCTGTTCCAGTACCGCCTGCCATCTTCGCCGCTCAATCTCACCGTCTTCCTCGCCTTCTTTGCCGCCTGGGCGGTGTGGTATTTCCTCTGGCGCACCAAGCTTGGCTATGAGATCCGCGCCACCGGCCTGAATGCCGACGCGTCCGTCTATGCCGGCATCAAGCCCGACCGCATCATCATGATTGCCATGGCCGTATCCGGCGGACTCGCAGGCCTTGTGGCGGTCAATGAAGTGCTGGGCGCCCAGCATCGCCTGCTGCTTGAATATGTGCAGGGCGCAGGCTTCGTCGGCATCGCGGTGGCGCTCATGGGCCGCAATCATCCCATCGGCATTGTGCTCGCGGCCATGCTCTTCGGCCTTCTCTATCAGGGCGGCACCGAGCTTTCGTTCGCCAAGGCCCATATCAATCGCGACATGGTGGTGGTGATCCAGGGACTCATCATTCTGTTCATGGGCGCGCTTGAGCAGGCTTTCCGGCCCTGGCTTCAGGCCTTCTTCTTCAAGGCGGAGGATTGATGGGCCAGCTCTTCGACATCCTCTTTGGCGCCGATACGCTTGCTTCCACCATTCGCATGTCGGTGCCGCTCATCCTCGCCTGCCTTGCTGGTTTGTGGTCGGAGCGTTCTGGCATTGTCGACATTGGCCTTGAAGGCAAGATGCTCGCCGCCGCCTTCACCGCCGCTGCCGCAGCCGTCTATTTCAATTCTGTCTGGCTAGCCTTGCTTTTGGCCATCGTCGTTTCCGTCGGCTTTGCGCTTGTCCATGGCTATGCCTCTATCAACCAGCGCGGCAACCAGGTGGTCTCCGGCGTGGCCATCAACATGCTGGCTGCTGGCCTTGCCGTCGTGCTTGGCAACGAGTGGTTCAAGGAAGGTGGCCGCACGCCGCCCATCCCGCCGGAAGGGCAGTTCGGGCTCATCAATATTCCGGGTTTTGATGCGCTGGGCGCGCTCCCCGTTATCGGCCCCTACCTCAAGATCATCTCCGGCCATTCGCTGCTGGTCTATCTGGCCTTCATGCTCGTAGCGCTCAGCGCATGGGCTTTGGCCCGCACGCGCTTTGGCCTCAGGCTGCGCGCTGTCGGCGAAAATCCGCACGCGGTTGATACGGCCGGCATTTCAGTTTCAAGGCTGCGCTATCAGGCCGTCATCATCGCGGGCATTCTCTGCGGCTTGGCTGGCACTTATCTGTCTGTGGCGCTGCAAGGCAGCTTCGTGCGGGATATGACGGCGGGTCGCGGCTTCATGGCGCTTGCCGCGCTGATATTTGCCAACTGGCGCGCCTGGCCATCCATGTGGGCATGCCTGTTGTTTGGCTATCTGCAAGCCGTGGGGCTGCGCATGCAAGGCTTCAGGATTGGTGATTTCGAAATTCCGGTGCAGTTCATCAACATGCTGCCCTACGTCCTCACCGTCATCCTGCTTGCGGGCTTCATCGGCAAATCCATTCCGCCGCGCGCCAGCGGCACGCCTTACAGCAAGGACAGATGACCGTGCAGGATCTCATTGATGCCGCCAAGGCTGCCCGCAGCCGGGCGCACGCGCCCTATTCGCAATTTTATGTGGGCGCCGCCATGCGTGATGAACACGGCCGGGTGTTTGGCGGCTGCAATATCGAGAATGCCGCTTATCCGCAGGGCTGGTGTGCGGAGCCTTCGGCCATCTCGGCGCTCATCATGGCGGGTGGAAAGCGAGTGACCGAAGTGGCGGTCATGGGCAATGGCGATGCGCTCTGCACGCCTTGCGGTGGCTGCCGCCAGAAGATCAGGGAATTCGCAAGCGGAGACGTCAAGATCCATTGCTGCACGGAGCAGGGCAAGCTCATCCGCACCTTCACGCTGGATGAATTGCTGCCCGCATCCTTCGGACCGGAGAATTTGAAATGACACTCAAGAGCCGCCTCGCAGGCCGCAAGCCTGAAGCCGCCATTATTCTCGGTTCCGCACTCGGCTCATTGGTGCAGGCAGTGAAGGACCCGCTGGTTATTCCGTATGCGGAGCTTGCCGGTTTCCCGGTGCCGAAGATTTCTGGCCATGCCGGCAAGCTGGTGGTGGGCGAAGTTGGCGGCAGTCAGGTGGCGGTTCTCGCAGGCCGCGCCCATCCCTATGAGTCTGGAAATGCCGCTGTCATGCGTCCAGTGCTTGATCAGGTGCGGGAAGCCGGCATTGAAACGCTCATCCTCACCAACGCCGCAGGTTCGCTCAAGGCTTCCATGGGGCCGGGCTCGCTGATGATGATCACCGATCACATCAACTATTCAGGCATGAACCCGCTCATCGGCCAGCATGGCGATGAAAACTTCGTGCCGATGACGAACGCCTATGATCCCTTGCTGCGCAAGCAGCTGCTGGCGGCGGCGAAGAAAGAGAAAGATCGCGCTCAAGCAGGGCGTCTATTGCTGGTACTCCGGCCCGTCGTTTGAAACGCCGGCCGAAATCCGCATGTTCCAGGTCGTCGGCGGCACGGCAGTTGGCATGTCGACAGCGCCTGAATGCATCATCGCCCGCAGGCTGGGCATGCGTGTTGCCGCCGTCTCGATCATCACCAATCTTGCCGCCGGCATCAAGGGCGCTTCGCCCAGCCATGAGGAAACCAAGCGCGAGGGCGAGAAGGCGGCGATGAAGATGCAGAAGCTGCTCACCCGCTTCATCAAGGATTTGAAGTGATGCTGCCGCAGGAGGTCATCCGCAAGAAGCGTGATGGCCAGCCGTTGACGCGCGCCGAGGTGCAGGAGTTCATAGCAGGCCTCACGCGCGGAGATATTTCCGAGGGCCAGGTGGCGGCTTTCGCCATGGCGGTGTTCTTCAAGGGCATGCGGGCGGAAGAAGCGGTGGGGTTGACGCTCGCCATGCGCGACAGCGGCACCGTCCTCAAGTGGGATCTGCCTGGCCCGGTGGTGGACAAGCATTCGAGCGGCGGCATCGGCGACAATGTCTCCCTCATGCTGGCGCCCATGCTGGCCGCTTGCGGTTGCTATGTGCCGATGATTTCGGGTCGCGGCCTTGGCCATACCGGCGGCACGCTCGACAAGCTGGATTCGGTTGCGGGCTATGCCACGCAGCCTGACCTCGCGCTGCTCCGCAAGGCGGTAAGTGATGTTGGCTGCGCCATCATTGGCCAGACCGCTGATCTCGCCCCGGCTGACAAGCGCCTCTATGGCATTCGCGATGTAACGGCGACGGTTGAATCCGTGCCGCTGATCACCGCCTCCATCCTTTCCAAGAAGCTGGCGGCAGGTCTGCAGTATCTGGTCATGGATGTGAAAACCGGTTCCGGCGCCTTCATGGCCAGGAAGAAGGATGCGCAGGCTTGGCCAAAAGTCTTGTCAGTGTCGCCAATGGCGCAGGGTTGAAGACCACGGCGCTGATAACCGATATGGATGAGCCGCTCGCTTCCTGCGCTGGCAATGCAGTCGAAGTGCAGAACGCCGTGGACTATCTCACCGGCAAGCATCGTGATGCCCGCCTGCATGAAGTGACGTTGGCCCTTGGTGCCGAGTTGCTGATCGCGACCAAGCTCGCAACCAAAGCCAATGCCGTGAAGCTCCTGCAAAAAACGCTCGACACTGGCGAGGCGGCGGAGCGCTTTCAGCGCATGGTCTCTGCCCTCGGCGGTCCGCATGATTTTGTGAACCGCGCCGAACATCATCTTCCTAAAGCTCCTGTGATCAAACCGTTGCTGGCGACGAAGACTGCCAAAGTCTCATCCATAGCCACGCGCGAACTCGGCATTGCCGTCATTGAACTCGGTGGCGGCCGCCGTGTCGCCAGCGACAAGATTGACCACGCCGTTGGCCTCACGCAATTGGCAGGCAAGGGCGCAAGCCTTTCCAAGGGTGATCCGCTCTGCATCATCCATGCGCGCGACGAGGCATCGTGGGATCGCGCAGCCGCGATTGTCCGCAAGGCCTATCAGTTCGGCGCGGCGAAACGCCGTGGCCCCGCGATCATTGAGCGGATCGCAAAATGACCCGCGCTTTCCTCGTGGTGATGGACAGTTTCGGCATTGGCGGCGCTGTTGATGCTGCGAAATATGGCGATGAAGGTTCCAACACGCTAGGCCACATTGCGCAGCGGATGACATTGAAGCTTCCCAATCTCGCAGCCCTTGGATTGGGCAAGGCGGCCGAACTTGCGTCCGGCGCCAACCCGTGGCCAGAAGCAACAGGTCACCGGCCAGTGGGGCGCAGGCGAAGAAATCTCGCACGGCAAGGATACCGTCTCCGGCCATTGGGAAATGGCGGGCGTGCCGGTGCTGTTTGACTGGGGCTACTTCCCCGCGACCATCCCGACGTTCCCGAAGGATTTGACGGATGCGCTGATCACACAAGCAAAGCTTCCCGGCATTCTTGGCGACAAGCATGCATCCGGCACAGAGATCATCGCTGAACTTGGCGAAGAGCATATGCGCTCCGGCAAACCCATCGTCTATACGAGTGCTGACAGCGTCATCCAGATCGCCGCGCATGAACAGAGCTTCGGGCTTGAGCGGCTCTATGATGTCTGCAAGATCGCGCGTGAGCTGTCGTACCCTCTCAACATCGGCCGCGTCATTGCGCGCCCCTTCACCGGCAATGATGCCAGGTCCTTCACCCGCACCGGCAACCGCAAGGACTATACAGTGCTGCCACCATCCCCCACGCTGTTCAATATCACGAGTGATGCTGGCCGCGATGTCGTCTCAGTTGGCAAGATCGGCGATATCTACGCCCACTCTGGCACGGGGGGCGAAGTTAAGGCCTCCGGCCATCCGTCCCTTTGGGAAGCGACATTGCGTGAGGTGCCGAAGCTGAAGGACGGCGGCTTCCTCATGGTCAACTTCGTCGATTTCGACATGCTCTATGGCCACCGGCGCGATCCGTTGGGGTATGGCAAGGCGCTTGATGGAGTTTGACACGCGCCTGCCGCAACTGCTGGCGCTCATGCAGGCAGGCGATCTTCTCATCATCACCGCCGACCATGGCAATGATCCCACCTGGAGGGGCTCGGACCATACGCGCGAGCGCATTCCCATCCTCGTGCATCAACCAGGCGTAGCGCCTCGTGGCATTGGCCTCCGCACGACCTTCTCGGACATTGGCCAGACCATCGCCAGCCACCTCGGCCTGCCCGCCCTCGCCACCGGCCAAAGCTGGCTAAAGGAGAATTAGCATGAGTGACTATGTCGTCCCCTGGTTTCTGGATCGCGAAGCTGTCGAACCTTCGTTGCTCGCTCCTAAAGCAAAGGTGATTGTATCGACACCCGGCTCCGGCGATCAGCTCGAAAGTCTCGCTCCCATTCACCGGGCGGTAGCAGAAGCTGTCGCTGCGGATGCCGGAAAGGGCCATGTTCCGAATTTGGTGCTGGGTGATTGTTGCCAGGTTATTCCGGTCATGGCGGGGTTGTCGCGCGCCGGCATTCACCCCACTCTTATCTGGCTCGACTCGCATGGAGACTTCAACACATGGGAGACGACGCCATCTAAATTTCTTGGCGGCATGCCGCTCGCCATGCTCACCGGCCGTGGCGACCAGCGCATGATGCAGGCCGTCGGCCTTGTCGCCTATCAACGATGCGCGCGTCATTTTGAGCGATGCGCGTGACCTTGATCCGGGCGAGCGGAAGTTGGTTGAGGCTTCAAGTGTCAGGCTACGAGCCCGACATGCGAAAGCTGTTGGACAAGCCGCTGCCTGATGGTCCGCTTTACGTGCATTTCGATACCGACTTGCTGGACAGCCGCATCGCGCCCGCCTTCCTCTATGCGGTGCCGGGCGGCCCACGCCGCAGGATGTCGCCGCATTGCTTGCCCGTGTGAAAGCCACTGGCCGCATGGTGGCGGCAACCGCCACGGCAGCATGGGATTCAAAGCGTGCAAGGCGCGGCAGAAACCCTAGCCGCCGCCCGCGCCGCATGGGCTGGCATCAACTGATCAGGACGAGCGCCGCAACACCGCCTGCAGCACATCGCGCACGCCGATGGCGCCAGCGAACGTGTTGTCGTCATTGAACAGCGCAACCGGCGCCGTGTCTGACTGGTGCATGGCGAGCATCACGGTTTTAAGCGAGGTGCCGGGCGTTGCCCAGAACACCGGCTTCTTGGCCTTCGCTTGTCCGGCCTCGGCGCAGGATACCCATGAGGCCTCCTCGCCATCACGCTCGACTGTGGTCACCTTGCCTGCCTTGTCCAGCTTGAAGCGCGTTGTCTTGCGCCGGTCGAGCCAGGTCCAGCCCTTGCCTGCATCTTCCAGCTCATGCTTGGCCCGCATCACGTTCCACGCGGTGAGCACCGAGAGCGGGTTCACATTGGCGATGAACTCCTGCACATAGGCATTGGCCGGGCGCAGCACGATGTCCTCCGGCCTGCCGGTCTGCACGATGCGGCCACCTTCCATGATGGTGATGGTGTTGCCGATCTTCAGCGCCTCTTCCAGATCATGCGAAACGAAGACGATGGTTTTCTTCAGCGTCTTTTGCAGCTGCAGCAGCTCGTCCTGCAATTTTGTGCGGATGAGCGGGTCGAGAGCCGAGAATGGTTCGTCCATCAGCAGGATCGGCGCTTCGGTGGCAAAGGCACGCGCCAGGCCGACGCGCTGCTGCATGCCGCCCGAAAGTTCATGTGCATATTTCCCGGCCCACTGGTCAAGGCCAACGAGTTTCAACTGCTTGTCGACGCGCTGCTTGCGCTCGGCATCGGGAACGCCAGCAAGCTCAAGCCCGAGCCCGACATTCTCGGCAACCGTGCGCCATGGCAGCAATGCGAATTGCTGGAACACCATGGCGACAGCACCCTGCCGTACCTTGCGAAGTTCTTCCTCGCCGCAGGTGACGACATCAACCATGCGGTCGCCAGCCTTCACCATCACATTGCCGCGCGTCACCGTGTTAAGGCCGTTGACAGCCCGCAGCAGTGTTGACTTGCCTGAACCGGACAAGCCCATCAGCACGCTGATCTCGCCTTCTCTGACGATCAGACTGGCTCCAGCGCACCCGAGCACCGATCCGGTCTTCTCGAGGATTTCGGAACGTGCTGCTCCCAGCATCAAGCATGCGCACGGCTGGTCGCGCGTGTCAGCGCCGAACATGATATCCACATTCTTGAAGTCAACTGCGACGCTCATGATTGCTTCCCCTGTCCGACGCGGCACATGCGGTCGAGCATGATGGCGAGCACCACGATTGCCAAACCTGCTTCGATGCCCATGGGTATGTTGAGCGAGTTGAGCGCCCGCACCACCGGCTTGCCAAGGCCCGATGCGCCGATCAGTGCGGCGATCACCACCATGGAAAGCGACAGCATGATGCATTGGGTGAGCCCGGCCATGATGGTGGGGAGTGCTGCTGGCAGTTCAACTTTCCACAGCAGTTGGCGCTTGGTGGCGCCGAAAGCTTGCCCGGCCTCGATCATCGCCTTCGGCACCGATGTGATGCCGAGATGTGTGAGACGAATGGGGGCAGGGGCGGCAAAGATCACCGTCACGATGAGCCCCGGCGCCACGCCAAGCCCGAAGAGGATGAGAACCGGGATGAGGTAGACGAATGTCGGCATGGTTTGCATTAAGTCGAGGATCGGGTGCATGACGCGGTAGATGCGCGGGTTGTGTGCGGCCCAGATGCCGAGTGGCACGCCGATGGCCATGGAGGCTGCGGTCGCCGCAATCACCAGCACGATGGTTTCCACCGTGTCTTTCCACAGTCCCTGATTGAGGATGAACAGCAGGCCGAGCGCCACGGCGATAGCCAGCTTCCAGGATTTCTGCAGGTACCAGGCAAGCCAGGCAACCGCAGGAATGAGCAGCAGCGGCGGAATGAACAGCAGGATGCCGGTCAGCCCTTCCAGCACAAAGGTCAGCCCGCTGGCGATTGCATCGAAGAACCACACGAAGTTCCTGATCAGGAAATCGAAAAAGCTCTTGCCGCCTGCGCCAACAGGAATCTTGTGGTCGGTGATCAGCTTGGTGATTGGATCCATTTTGTCCCCCCAATCAATGCCCGATATGAATGGACCGGCTTTCGCCGGTCCACCTTCGTCACTCGTTTAGAGGCCGAGGCCTTTTTTCACGGCATCAAGCGCCGGGCCTGAGCCATCGTAGGTGGTCACTCCATCCAGCCAGGCCGAAAGTGCATCCGGATTGGCCTTGATCCATTCTAGCGCAGCGGCCTTGGGGTCTTTGCCGTTGTTGAGGATTTCACCCATCACCTGGTTTTCCATTTCCATGGAGAACTTCAGCTGCGAGATGAACTTGCCTGCATTCGGGCATTCGCCAACATAACCCTTGCGCACTGTCGTATAGACGTTGGCGCCGCCGAAGTTCGGGCCGAACAACGCATCGCCGCCGGTGAGGTACTGCAGTTTGAAGTTGGCATTCATCGGGTGCGGAGCCCAACCGAGGAACACGATGTCCTGGTTCGCAGCGGTGGACTTGGCGACCTGTGCCAGCATGCCGGCTTCAGAGCTTTCAACCAGCTCAAAACCATCCATGGCGAGCTTCGGATCCTTGATCGCTTCCAGCACCAGGCGGTTGCCGTCGTTGCCTGGCTCGATGCCATAAACCTTGGCGCCAAGTGTATCCTTGAACTTGCCAATGTCGGCAAAGTCCTTGAGGCCCTTGTCGTAGGTGTACTGCGGAACAGCCAGGGTGTACTTGGCGCCTTCCAGGTTTGCGCCGATGGTTTCAACCGAGCCATCTTCGCGGTAAGCCTTGATGTCGTTCTCCATCGACGGCATCCAGTTGCCGAGGAACACGTCAATGTCCCCGTTCTTCATCGAGGCAAAGGTGACAGGCACGGCCAGCTGCTGAATTTCGCCAGCATAGCCCATGGGCTCAAGAATTGCGGCAGTCATGGCGGTGATGGCGGTGATGTCCGTCCAGCCCACGTCCGACATGCGCACCTTCTGGCACTTCTCGCTGTCGCCAGCCAGAGCTGTGCCTGCGGCAACAAGCATGGCGGCTCCAACGGCGGAAAGCCGGAGCAATTTCGAATAAGTTGAAGTCATTTGTAGTTCTCCCTCAAATGCCCATGCGACGTTGATTGATTAGTGCGGGCAATGGCGGCACAGTAGCGCGGAAATCCTGTTTGCCTCAAGTTACTCTTGCGGGCTATCACGGAACAAATGCGACACTTCTCAACAATTTGGGGCGTTAACCATGGCAAAACGGGCAGGCAAGTCGGGGCCGGTGAAGTGGGGCATCATCTCGACAGCCAACATCGGCATGCAAAAGGTGACCCCCGCCATGCTGAAGAGCAAGCAGCTTGAGGTTGTCGCCATTGCGTCGCGCTCCCTCAAGTCGGCCCGCACGGCGGCCATGGAGCTGGGCATCGCCAAGTCCTATGGCTCGTACGAGGAGATGCTGGCGGACCCGGAAATCGAGGCCGTCTACAACCCGCTTCCCAACCATCTGCATGTTCCGTTGACATTGGCTGCAGCCCGGGCGGGCAAGCATGTGCTGTGTGAAAAGCCGATTGCGCTCTCGGCCAAGGAAGCTGCTCAGCTCCGCAAGGTGCCAAAAGGCATTCTGGTGCAGGAAGCCTTCATGGTCCGCCACAATCCACAGTGGCTGGCGGCGCGTGAACTGGTCCGCAAAGGCGCTATCGGCGAGTTGCGCGCCATCCAGGTGCTTTTCAGCTACTTCAACCGCGACCCGAAGAACGTCCGCAACATCGCTGATATCGGCGGCGGCGGGCTTTACGATATTGGCTGCTACCCCATCACCGTGTCACGCTTCATCTTTGAGGCGGAGCCTTCCCGTGTCGTGGCGGCTATCGATCGCGACCCCAAGTTCAAGACGGATAGGACAGCTTCCGGTCTTGCCGACTTTGGCAAGGGGCGCCAACTGAGTTTTACGGTTTCAACGCAGGCTTCAAACTACCAGCGCGCCCAGATTCTTGGCACAACCGGACGCATTGAAATTGAAATCCCGTTCAACGCCCCGCCGGACCAGCCTAACCGCTACTTCCTGCAGAATGCCAAAAATCCATCCGGCAAATGGGTGGAGCTGCCGGTCTCCGACCAGTACCAGCTGCAGGCGGAGGCTTTCGGCCGTGCCATCCGCGGCAAGGAAAAGCTTGTCTGGGGTGTCGACGATGCCATCCAGAACATGCGCATTATAGATGCCTATTTCCGCTCCGAACGCAGCGGCAAGTGGGAGCGGCCCTAACTCCGCTGGTAGATGTCGTCGTGCCGGATGATGTCATCTTCGCCAACATAGCTGCCGAGCGCTACTTCGATGATCTCGAGCACTTCTGCTTCCAGGTTCTCAAGCCGGTGCTTGGCGCCAACCGGGATATAGACGGCCTCGGCCCGCTTGAGGGTCAACTTCCGGTCATCGACGGTTACGGTGGCGATGCCCCGCACCACGGTCCAGTGCTCGCCGCGATGCCGGTGGCTTTGCAATGACAATCGGCCGCCAGGACTAACCTCGATGCGCTTTACCTTGAAGTCTGGCCCCTCGTCCAAGACATGGTAGACACCCCAGGGCCGTACTTCGCTATGCATTTGGCATTCCTTGCAGTCCAGCCCCGGCGAGGTAGCAGAGTTGCCAGTCAGGTGCAATGCGGGGACGCCTGCGTTGCGCCTGCCTGATACGCATTGACGGCAGCGAAACGGGCCGATATAAGGCCGCCAACTTCCGCTCCGCGCAAGATCAACCGCTTGTCTGGTTTCGCCTGACAACGGCTCTGTGCAGGGTGATTATCCAACAAGCAGGCAGGAAAAATTAATGGCCAATACGAAATCGGCAAAGCGTGCAACTCGTGTTTCAGCGCGCAAAACCGTCATAAACAAAAACCGCATGAGCCGCCTACGCTCGTCAGTTCGCAAGGTTGAGGAAGCCATCAGCTCGGGCAATCGCCAGGCTGCGGAAACCGCTCTCACCAATGCTGAGCCGGAATTGATGCGGGGCGCCCAGAAGGGCGTCATCCACAAGAACGCCGCCTCGCGCAAGGTGTCGCGCCTGGCAGCCCGGGTTCGCGCCCTCAAGGCCTGAACCTCAAAACAAGCATCAGGATTTCGATCAGCGCTGGGAAATTCCCGGCGCTTTTTGTTGCCCGAAAGCTGCACGGCTTCGCTGCTCATTGCTCCGGGGACGGATGTAATTGGTAGAATACAACGTTATTTTTCAAAAGCTTACGGGAAACATGAAATCCCGGTGACAACTGCACCCTGGCAAATCCTTAACAAATGGTAAATCTTTGGGCTTTACTGTTGCACATCGCACACACCCCTTGGATGCCCCCTCCCGGAAACTCTCCAAAACTTCATGGGTTTACCGGCTCGCCGCTCCGCCGCCGCCAGGTCGCCGGCACTGCCATTATTTTTCAGTGTACGGACCAAAGTGGATTCATGTTGCCCGCGGGTGAAGCGTTTTTGTAGGTTCCAAATAGCGCTGGGGAACAAACAACCAGCGAAAAATGGGCTGTTTGGCGATTGTGGCCAATATCGCAATGCAGTCAGGGTGTTGGGCGTTTCGAGCGGGTTCGTTTCCAGAGTGTGAGTGAGTGGGCGGCAGCCACCAGTTGAACCGAAGGCGGTTTCAACTTCATGGTGTGTCGTTTCAGGCAGGCGCATTGGTGACGGATTTGGCGAAACCAACGCAACGAGAGAGTGCGGATCAATAATGACGAACGAAACGGCAAGTCTCAAACAAAAATGGCAACGGGTTGCGCACCGCCTCAAGGCGGAACTGGGGGAAGATCTTTATGCGAGCTGGTTCGGCCGGATGGATGCCGAAGATCACGCCAATTCCAGGCTTGTCGTTTCGGTGCCAACCCGTTTCCTGAAAAGCTGGATTGAGAGTCACTACGTCAGCAAGCTGCAGAAGATAGCCGAGTCCGAGTTTGGCCAGTTGGATGCCGTCCAGGTCAAGGTCAGGGGCCAGGTGGTTCCACAGCGCGCCGCGCCTGAATCGCTGGATCGCCCAGCCGATGCAGGTTACCGCCAGCCGCGCGATGAGGCTCCAATGCAACCGCTCGCGGGCGTTCCGGGCTTCACCTCCCAGGCTGAGCGCAGCAATCCGCTTGATGCCTCCCAGACGTTTGACAGCTTCGTCATCGGCTCTTCCAACCAATTGGCCCATGCCGCCTCCTGCCGCGTGGCGGATGCAGCGCCGGGCGCGCCCGTCACTTTCAATCCGTTGTTCATTCATTCGGCCTCCGGCCTCGGCAAGACGCATCTTCTCAATGCCATTGCGCACCGCATTCGCGATACAAGGCCGGAGCGTCGCGTGCTCTTCCTCACCGCCGAACGCTTCATGTATTCGTTCATCAACGCGCTCAGGAGCCGCGACACGCTGTCCTTCAAGGACCAGTTCCAGAATGTCGATGTGCTGCTGATTGACGATTTCCAGTTCCTGCAGGGCAAGACCATGCAGCAGGAATTCTGCCACACCTTCAATTCGCTGGTGGATTCCAGGCGTCAGGTGATTGTTGCCGCCGACGTGCCGCCCTCGCAGCTCGATACCATCGACCAGCGCATGCGCTCGCGCCTCATGGGCGGGCTCGTGGTTGATATCGAGATGCCAGACCTCGAATTGCGCCGCAAGATCGTCATGGGCCGCTATGCCGCCATGAACGGGCGCGACCAGTCGATCATCATTCCAGATGACGTGCTGGAATTCGTCGCCACCTGCATTACTGGCGGTGGCCGTGAGCTGGAAGGCGCGCTCAATCGCATCGCAGCCTATCAGCAGTTCAACCGCGCTCCCATCACGCTTGATCTCGCCTCCATGGTGCTGCGGGACATGTCGGCAGGACCCGATTCAAGCCGCATCAAGATTGACGATATTCTGAAGATCGTCGGCCGCCATTACAATGTGGCGCGCACCGATCTGCTGTCGCCACGCCGCGCAAGGTCCATCGTCGTGCCGCGTCAGATCGGCATGTATCTGGCGAAGAAGATGACCTCGCGCTCGCTGCCGGAAATCGGCAGGCGCTTCGGCGGCAGGGATCATTCAACCGTGCTGCACGCTGTCCGCAAGATCGATGATCAGATCAGGAAGGATGAGCGCCTCGCCCGCGAAGTGGCGCTGCTCATCCGGCTGGTCGAGCAGCAGTAGACGCGCCTCACGCCGGCGGAATGAACTGCTGGTAGATCGTCCTGAACACCGGCAACGCCTCAAGCTTCTCGGAAAGTGCTGAAAGCGCAGGGTAGGGGCCCATGTCAATAAGCCCCGCATGCGCTTGCATGATGAAGCGCAGCGCACAGGCGACCGCGATATCGGCATGGCCAAGGCGGCTGCCGAACATGAAATCGCCATTCCTGCCCGCCCGCAGGCTTTCCAGTTCGGCGAGCGCGCCATTGATCTGCCGCTGGCAGCGTTCAATCCACATGGGCGAGGCTGCCTTGTTCTCATGCAGCCGCTTCTCGTAGAACATCGAAACAGCCTTGTCGGCGGCGCCCGTCGCCAGCGCTGCAACCTTCAGCGCGCGGTGCCGTTCCGCTCCCTTGACCGGGAACATGGCGCGCGTAGCGCCTACCTCGCCGTCGAGATAATCGAGCATGGCATGGCTTTCGATCAGCACCTCGCCATTGTCGAGCACTAGCGTCGGCACCCGCGTCAGCGGATTGTAGGGCGCAATCTGCTGCCAGTCGCCAAAGGTTGACCACGGCTTGTGCTCGAACCCCATGTCGTAAAGCGTCAGCGCAATGCCGACGCGCCGCACGAACGGTGAGTCATACTGGCCGATGAGGATCATGCTGGCTCAGGCTGCCACGCCGGTTCCAATGGCGCAAGTCACCCCCGTGCCGCCCAGCCCGCAATAGCCTGCCGGATTCTTGGCGAGATATTGCTGGTGATAGTCCTCGGCAAAATAGAAGGGGCCGCCTTCGGAAATCTCGGTGGTGATCGTGCCATAGCCCTTGCCGCTCAGCGCCTTCTGAAACATGTCGCGCGAGGCAGCCGCTGCATCGCGCTGGGCGGGCGTCGTCCAATAGATGGCGGAGCGGTATTGCGAGCCCATGTCGTTGCCCTGCCGCATGCCCTGCGTCGGGTCATGCGCTTCCCAAAAGGTCTTGAGCAGCTGATCGATTGAAATCTTCGATGGCTCAAACACCACGAGCACGGTTTCGGCATGGCCAGTCTGGCCGGAACACACTTCCTCGTAGGAGGGGTTCGGCGTGAAGCCACCCTGGTTGCCAACTGCCGTCACCCAAACGCCCGGCAGTTGCCAGAATTTGCGTTCCGCCCCCCAATAGCAGCCGAATGCGAAGGAAATGCTCTCGCTTCCTGCTGGATAAGGGCCCTTCAGCGCATGGCCATTGACGAAATGCTTCTCCGCCGTGGGAATGGCCTGTGGCCGCCCGGCCAGCGCCTGCGTTGCGTTGATCATCTCGGCCTTCTTGCGGTTGAAAAACATGGCAAAACCTCCGTTGTTCGGTGCTTCTGCGATGTAGTGTGGCAGATTGCCGAATGCCACTCAACAAAGCTTGATCAGGGACATTTCATAGCTATAGTGCGCCGCGCTCCGGCAGGTTTCCGCCTGCGTTGCCCAGCAGGAGAGATGGCCGAGTGGTTTAAGGCGCACGCCTGGAAAGCGTGTTTACGTTAATAGCGTAACGAGGGTTCGAATCCCTCTCTCTCCGCCATTTCCCGTTCCGTCCTTCCCAACATGACAAAGGTTTAATCCGGCCCTGCGACGGGATTGGACCCTGCACTCCGTCTTTCTGGCATCTGCAACAGAAAGGACGACCAATGAAGAAGATCATCATTCCGGCGGCTCTCGCGGTTCTCGTGGGCGCTGCCATCATTCCAGCCCTCGCACAAACCACCACGCCTCCTCCCGCTCCGCCGCCTGCCGCTGAACAGCAGGATGAGCAGGAGATGGACCAAATGGCTGATACACAGGGCCATGGCCATCACCGCAAGCGCCATCATGGCATGGGCGGTGAGGAAATGGGCAGGCATGGCATGGGCGGGCACGGCATGGGCAAGCACGGCGGCCCCGGCCGCATGATTGACGCCAATGGCGACAACATTATCGGTGACTCGGAAGCTGCCGTTATGGCCGATCAAGGCTTCATGCGGCTTGATCGTGATCAGAGCGGCGATGTGGACGAGAGCGAGTTCACCACAGTCCGCAAGCGCGGCGGCTGGTGGAACTGGTCCGGGGCTCAGGCTGAAGGCGCCACCGAAGGCCTGAAGGCCAAGTTTGCCACTCTTGATGCTGACAAGAACAGCAAGGTGAGCAAGCGTTGAATTCATGGCTGATGCAAAAACCCGCTTTGTCGCTGCCGATGCGGACAAGGATGGCAAGGTCAGCCCGTGGGAATTCTACGCCCAGAACTGACATTGATTATTCATGTAACACTGGGCGCAGGAATGTGCCCGGTGTCATGCATTTCAGCCGTTGAGCTGCCGGATGGTTCGGTGCTGCTCGCCTTGCCGCGCATCTTCATCGTCGCCCGGCGCTGGAGCTTCTGCAAGCCCCTCACCTGTCCCTTCGGGACACCTCTCCCCAGAGGGGAGAGGTGAAGAGTTCCGTAGCCTTTCACTTCTCCCCTCTGGGGAGAAGGTGGCGCGGTACGCGCCGGATGAGGGGGTTACTTTGTTCTTGACACTAAATTCCTATAGGCTTATATCCCTTTCTGACTGATCCGGAAAGGAGGTGAGCGGACGCGATGCAAGCATGTCGACAGCGAACCAACATCCCCGTACCAGTGTGCAGCGCCTGCGGGTTGCGGAAAGCGCAATCTCAACTCCTCGGGAGCCAACTGCCAGACCCCCGGACATTACGACCCGGGCGCCCTTCGGGGCTTAACATGCCTCATCCCACACGACCGGGTGTTCAAGGCTGACGCTCTAGTGCTTAGCCGCACCTGCGATGGGACAGAGAGCCGCTGTGAAGCGCTGGCCCACGGCACAAATCGCTGCGCTTCCCGAACACTTGCGGAAGCAAGTGTAAGCCGCCCGGATGCGGCAGGCATCCCCTTGTCTTCCCGTGTGGAAGGAAGCGGGACCCCAGCATGCGCTGCGGTGACGATAGAGGTGGAGCAATCTCGGGGACTTGTCACTTCCACCAGCCGGGCATCAGCCCATCACACCACACACTACCTTCTTTCGACGGCCGCTAAGGGCTGATGTCATGGCGGGAGCAGTCCCTCCATTTTTTCTCAACCGGAAAGGCAGGCCGATGAGCTAGCGCCGCTACCCTGCAAACACATAGGCCGTCTTCACCGCAGAATAGAACTCTGCGGCGAAGCGGCCTTGTTCGCGTGGCCCATAGCTCGATCCTTTGCGCCCGCCAAACGGCACATGATAATCAACGCCCGCTGTTGCGAGGTTCACCATCACCATGCCGGCGGCAGACTTGCGGCGGAAGTCGCTCGCATGCTTGAGCGAGGAAGTGAAAATGCCGGACGACAAGCCGAATGGCGTGTCGTTGGCAACGGCAAGCGCTTCGTCATAGCCATCAACCTTGATGACGGAGGCAACCGGGCCGAAAACCTCCTCGCGATTGATGCGCATGTCGTTGCGCGTGGCGGTGAACAGCGCCGGAGACAGATAGTGGCCCTTGGTATCGCGGTTCAACCGTTCGCCGCCCCAGGCGAGCTCTGCGCCCTCATCGCGCGCAATCTTGATGTAGCGCTCATCCTGCGCCAGCTGCGCTTCGTCCACCACAGGGCCAATCTGCGTGCCATCCTTCAAGGCATGGTCAACCTTGAGCGCCTTCATTGCCGTCACCATCTTGTCGACGAAGGCATCATGCACCTTGCCGCTAACGATGAGGCGCGATGAAGCGGTGCAGCGTTGCCCCGTCTGGTAGAAAGCGCCGTCGATTGCTGCAGCGACCGCGGCATCAACATTGGCATCATCGAGCACCACAAGAGGATTCTTGCCGCCCATCTCGAGCTGGAATTTGGCGCCGCGCGCTGCGCAGGCCATGGCTACTTTCGCCCCTGTTTCAACCGAGCCGGTGAACGAGATGGCGTTGACATCACGCGAGTCGAGCATCGTCTGGCCGACAACCGATCCGCGCCCCATCACCAGATTGACCACGCCCTTGGGCAGCGCCGTGCGCGACAGGATGTCGACAAGGGCCCAGACGGACCCTGGCACCAGGTCTGCGGGCTTGATCACCACCGTGTTGCCGAAGGCAAGGGCAGGGGCCATTTTCCATGCTGGAATGGCGATGGGGAAGTTCCATGGGCAGATGAGACCGACAACGCCAACTGCTTCGCGCGTCACGTTCACTTCAACGCCGGGCCGCACGGAGGCAATCGTCACCCCTTCGATGCGCAAGGCTTCCTGTGCAAAGAACTTGAAGATCTGCGCGGCGCGCGTCACTTCGCCAATGCCGTTGGCGAGCGGCTTTCCTTCCTCGCGCGACAGCAGCCGGCCAAGCTCGTCCTTGCGGGCCAGCATTTCCGTTCCTGTGGCATCCAGAATGTCGGCGCGTTGCTGCGGCGTGGTGGCAGCCCAGCCGGGGAGCGCTGCTTTCGCGGCAGCTATCGCATCGGCGGCTTGGTTGGCATCGGCTTGCGCATATTCGCCGATCACATCTGTTGTGTCAGATGGGTTGATGTTGCCTTTGCTGCTCGCGCCTGCAACCCATTCGCCGCCGATGAAGTTCTTGTAAGTCGTCATGTCACTCTCGCGTTGGAAAGAGGTGAAACTAGCATGGCGTCGGTCTCAGGCAAGCGCTGTCTATTACGACAGGCGAAGTGCGATGGCGCCTGCCACCACCAGCAAACCGCCAGCCAGCCTTGCAGCGCCGATCTTCTCGCTGAGGAAGCGCGCCGACATTGCCATGACGAACAGGATGCTGGTTTCCCTGAGTGCCGCAACGGTGGCGATGGGAGCCTGCGTCATCGCCCAGATGACGATCCAGTAGGCGCCGGCAGAGAGAATGGCGCCAGCGATGCCCTGCTTCCAGAACGGGGCTACGAGACTAAAAACACCAAAACCCCGCCGCCAAACCGCAAAGGCCGACAGGAACAAGGCATCCAGAAGAAAAACCAGACCGGTATAGCCCGATGCATTCTGTGATGCTCGCCCACCAAGGCCATCGACAATTGTGTAGGCTGCAATGAAACACGAGGTGGCAAGCGCAAAGGCTAGGGAAACCGAATCGAGCCGCGTTGCCGATGTGCGGTCCACCGCCACAAGCCAGATGCCGCTGATCAGGATGGCAATGCCGGTTATGGCGAGAGGCGACAGTGCATCATGCGCGACAAAGAACGTGGCGAGCATGGCAAGCAGGGGGGCGGCGCCCCGCGCAATCGGATAGACTTGGCTGAGATCGCCAGTGCGATAGCTGCGCGCCAGAAAGACATTGTAGCCCGTATGCAATAGGCCAGAAGTGAAGGCGTAGGGCAGGCTCTGCGCGGAGGGCAAGCCAAACCATGCGAGCATGGCGATGCCGATTATGCCCATCAGCGACTGCAGCAGGAACAGTGAGAGGAAGCGGTCGAGATGCAGCTTGACCAGCAGGTTCCAGCTGGCGTGCATGAACGCTGCCGCCAATGTTGCCAAGAAGACTTCAGTGCTCATGCAGAAAGGCCCATCCCGGAGCGTGTCTTACGCTTCCGGCACGGGTCTTTCCAGAGGCTGAAAAAAACTAGATCAGGTTCAGTTGCAGGTTAAGGCGCGGGCGCTGATAAACCGTCTTGGACAGCTTGATGGCGGCGTTGCCAAGCAGCTGAGTGCCCATGAAGGCGCCGAACAGCGGCTGGTAATTAGTGCATACGCGCGTCACGATCAGGTCGTTGCCAGCGCTCGCCATGGTGCCGTTCTGTGCCCCTGTAGGAGCGCCGCCGCAAGCCGGGCCGTTGCCATTGGTCTTCGACCAAAGAATGGCGCCGCCGCGGAAATTGTAGACCTCGACGCGTATGTTGCTGGATGGGATGGGCTTCATATTGAGATAGGCGCCATTATAGTAGTCGGCGATCTGCGCGTTGCTGACAGACAAATCGTTAGCTGTCACCAAATCGGCCACAACGCCCGAAGCAGCAGCAACGCGGCGGTTGACGGAGATGAACTGCACAAGGTCAACCATGCCGAAGTACATGATCACCATGGTCGGGAAAATGAAGGCGAATTCGATCGCGATCACGCCTTTTTGGCTGATGCGGTAGCGCCGTGCGAGGTTAAGCAGGGAGGCGATCATGAGCAGCTCTTTGTGTAAGGGAAGGGTTCATTGCGAAACACCGACAGCCCGACCAGCCGGCGCGAATTGCCGCCATCAACATTGCCGATCGGTTTCATGAAGTAGGGAATGCTGAATTTCCAGTCATAGGTGGCGACCAGCGCCACCGCCTGCATTGGCCCGCCGCAACCGAAATTCTGCACGGTGCCGCCGCCGCTGTAGCTCGGGCCGACAGCCAGGGGATTAGGCAGGTTGGCATTGAGAGTGGCGAAAGTTCCTTCCGGGCGCAGGTAAACGTAGATATTGCTGCAATTGATAATGACGCCTGCAAGCGTGCAGATCTTCGCTTTAAAGTCTGCGGCACTCATGCTTGCGTTCTGGGCAAGTCCGGTCTTCACCTCGCGCGCCGCCCTTTGCACCCCCGACTGGATAACGAACTCTGTGAATGTCATCAGGCCGGTTTCCAGCATGATGCCAAGCGTGAGTATGAAGACGGGTGCGATGAACGCAAATTCAACAGCTGCCACGCCCTTTTCAGAACGCGCCATTTCCCCGGCTCGTGCGAAGAACCTTTTCTTTAGCCGCCGCAGCATGGCTCTCCCTTCCGTGCATGGGCGCAATACGCCCGTCAACGCAGATCAATAGAGTCTTGTACCAAGAATGCTTTGCGCAATTCTGAAGAGGTTCATTTAAATTTTAGCTATCGGCTGCCCCAAAAAGTAAAAAACCCCGCCGAAGCGGGGTTTTACGAAGCAATTGCGGTCTGTTACTGGCCTGGGGGAGGGGCGCCGCCGCCGCTGCCATCGCCATTCGTGTCTTGGTTGGAAATGCCCTTGGCCAGATTTGCCTTCTGCTCGGTGAGTGTGATGAGTTCGCCGGTATAGGCATGCACATCGCCGACCTGGATCGCTTCCTCGCATAGCGGAGCGCAAGTATATGAGTAACGGCTGCCTGCCTTGTACATCGCCAAATTATGATTGCCGCCAACGCGGACGGTGACAGCGTAGTTGGCGATCTCTCTGCCGCCCTGATCAAGGATGATCATGTTGGTTGAGCCAAAAGCCTTGCCTTGAATGAATATATTGCCGCCCTCCATCGTCGCATCAACGACGCTCGGGTTGCCAATGACGATGGTTCCGGGCTTTGCTGACGGGCGCACGACCTGCGTTTCATCTGCATTGACGATTAGTTCTTCTGCGGCGATCGCCGGCAATTGCATGGCCGCGAGCAACATGGCGCTGATAAAGAGTGGCGCTGGTCTGAACATGATAATCCGATCCCTCCAAGGAGCCCCTATAGGATGACCGGACTTTGGCACGCTAATGGTGAAAGTTCGGTTACGATTGTGCGCGTGCGCCAACCGCGCCTGGCATTGCGCGGCCTGTGTGAAGCTTTGGGCAAGGCTTGCAACCTTCTCTTGCTTCACTAACTCGCCTTGCCCACCGGTTCCAGCCAACCCCAGCCAATCTAGGCGAACATCTTATAAGTGTTGAGGCTTGAATAATCTGTCATCAGGACTAGAATTACTGGTGAAGTTTCACGAGATTTACATGGAAATACGGGACGTAAACGAATACTTTACCCTGAAACTCATGAATACATAAAATTTTCGAGTACTATGGCAGTATATGATAACCAATACTAGGAACTGGGCTGTCGTATATTGCCAGTGAAGCCAAGATTTACTTGGCATTAAGACGTGACGTCTATTGTCGCCTCATGGTTCGAGATGACGCGGCACGGTGCCTCGCCAAGACGAGAACCAGGTGCTGTTAATAACTTGGAGAATCTAAAAATGAACAAGCTTGTATCTTTTGCTAAGGACGAATCTGGCGCGACCGCTATCGAATATGGCCTGATCGCTGCCGCTATGGCTGTTTGCCTCATTGCCGCGATGCCGTTCATCAAGAGCGCCATCCTGGCTAAGTTCACCAGCATTGGTGGTCACATCAAGACTGGTACGTAATCGTATCTCTGCGCCGCGCGAGCCGCGGCGCAGACTATGACTGGGAGAACCACCGGGCGTGCCCGGTGGTTCTTTTTTTTGACAAACTTCGACGCAGGGTTAACCCCGCCTTAAGCGGCCAATGGTGAAGTGCAGATGGCTCCGCGTCCTGTCGCGGGCCGGCGGCGAGGCTTCATGATTCAAACACTGTCTATTGCGCTTTTCCCGGTCTTGATGATCATTGCGGGTGCTGGCGATGCGTTGGCTCTCCGCATTCCCAATTGGCTGACATTGACTATTGCCGGACTGTTCTTCCCGATGGCGCTTGTGACAGGCATGCCGATCGCGGAAATCGGCATCCATGTCGCAGTTGGCATAGGCCTGTTTGTTGCGGGCTTCTTGCTTTTTTCATTCGGAATTTTCGGCGGTGGCGACGCCAAACTTCTTGCTGCCGCAGGGCTCTGGTTTGGCAGTGCTCAACTATTGCCATTCCTTCTCACAACAATTTTGGCTGGCGGTCTACTGGCCATTGCGGTCGCGGTGTGGTCGCTGATTTCGATGAGTTGGGAGATCCACGAAGTCCCGCTAGCTGGCAGGATCAAACAGCTGAAGCCAAATGTGCCTTACGGCTACGCTTTTGCGGTAGGCGCCATTCTGACGTTTCCACAAAGCTGGTGGATGCATGCTGGCATCTAAGAGCTGCAGGGGTTTTCAGGGCATTAACCTAAATTTGACCATTAACGCCGAGAGTCGGTTTGAAATTGGCGTCTGGGTGCGCCGGGGTAGGGGTACGAAATGAGTAAGATGCGAGTCGTCGGTATCGGCTTGGCCTTTGGTGCAGCTGTGGCTGCCTTTGTGGTTTCCAAAGGCTTTCTGGGCGGCAGGCCCGACGCTGAAGTAGTGGAAATCAACAAGGTTCCCACTTCTGAGGTGCTCGTCGCCGTCAAAGACATCCAGATGGGTGAGAAGTTCGGCCCGGGTACGCTGGTCTGGAAAGCCTGGCCGAAGGACAACCTTTCCATCTCCATGATCACCAAGGAAGTGAAGCCTGGAGCCAAGGAAGAACTTGAAGCCGCACGGGCACGTGTCGCCATTTACGAAGGCGAAACCCTCAACGACAAGAAGATCATTGCTGCCGACAAGCCAGGCTTCATGAGCGCCATCCTGCCAAAGGGCATGCGCGCCATTTCGGTCGGCATCTCCGAGCACACAGGTGCTGGCGGCTTCATCCTGCCGAATGATCGGGTGGATGTCATTCTCACACGCAAGTTCGACAACCCGCCTTCCACGGAAAAGCTTGTTGTATCCGAGACCGTTCTTTCCAATGTTCGGGTCTTGGCAATCAATCAGACCTTCCGCCAGGAAACTGGCGAGGACGGTGACAAGGTGACTGTCACCGAAGGCAAGACCGCAACTCTCGAGCTTGATCTTCGCCAGTCGGAAATCGTCACGATGGTTGAATCGGCCGGCGAAATATCGCTTGCCCTTCGTTCCATCGCGGAAAACGACGGCAAGAAGCTGTCGGAAATAAACCCGGAAATTTCCGCTGGATTCAGCCCCGGCGGCAAGCGCCGCGGTTCGGACGAAACGCTGATCGTGCGCTACGGCGTCGAAAAATACACGTCGAACCGCTGAGGCAACCAGTCATGACAATTGCAGCAAAGAACACTCCCATGAAGCGCAAAAAACTCAACTGGCTTGGCGTACTGATGTGCACGATGGCGGCATTGCCTGCCTATCTCGCCATCGAATCCGCAGCGGCCCGCGCCGGCGATCTCGACTCGCCGCAGGCAACCTCCGACGAAAGTCACTTCATTCGCATAGGATTGAAGAAATCTGTTGTCATCAAGCTTCCAGCGGAGGCGCATGACGTAATTGTCGGTGACCCGACTGTCGTGGATGCGGTCGTGCGTACGAAGAACACGGCTTATCTGTTTGCGCGCAGCTTCGGCCAGACTAACATCTTCTTTTTTGATAAGGATGGTCAGCAGATCCTTAGTGTCGACCTCGAAGTGACAGGTGATCTCACCGGTCTTCGCAAGCTGATCGACCGCTCGATACCCGGCAATCGTATAACTGTCGATACGGTCAACAACAAGATCATCCTTGGTGGCGTGGCGGCGACAGCAGCCGAAGCCAAGCGCGCCATGGACCTCGCCTACGCCTTTAACAGCACCGGCGCGTCGATGGACGACAACTCTTTCGGCCATAACTATACAGGCGCCAACGTGATCAACGCGATGACCATCGCGGGTGAAGACCAGGTCATGCTCAAGGTTCGTGTTGTTGAAGTCCAGCGCAACGTAATGAAGCAGTTCGGCATCAACATGCAGGCCATGTTTACGCTGGGCAATGCTGCCTTCAATATTACGAGCGCAACTCCGGTTGCGGCGGCAAGTGGCATCAATACTCTGTTCAAGAGCGGCGGCACATCGATCCAGGGCATCCTCAGGGCCATGGAGAACGACGGCCTGGTCAAGACACTCGCTGAGCCAAACCTGACTGCAGTTTCCGGTCAGTCCGCAAACTTCACTGCTGGCGGCGAAGTGCCGATCATTACATGCGTAGGCACCACACCAGCCGCGCGGACCTGCTCCACGACCTACAAGAACTATGGCGTCTCCCTTGGGTTCACACCGATTGTAGCTTCGGAAGGCCGCATCAATCTCAAGATCAATACGCAGGTCAGCGACATCGGCTCCACCAATGCCGAAGGCAATCCATCATTTGACACGCGAAGCGCCCAGACGACTGTGGAACTTCCGAGTGGTGGTTCAATGATGCTGGCTGGCCTCATCAAGGACACGACCCGCCAGAGCATCGACGGGTTGCCTGGTCTGCGCAAGCTGCCAGTTCTTGGCGCCTTGTTCCGCAGCCGCGACTTCGTCCAGAATCAGACGGAGCTGGTTGTCATTGTGACGCCTTACCTCGTCGGTTCGGCTTCCGCTCGCAGCCTTGCGACGCCGGCGGACAATCTCGAAGTGGCAACCGACCGGCAGACCATTCTGCTTGGCCGCCTCAACAAGATCTACGGCGTCAAGGGCAAGAATCCTGATGGCGTCTACCACGGCAATGTTGGTTTCATAGTTGAATGAGTAAGCGGGGACGCACATGAAGACGAAGATTATTCAGTCTGCGACAAGGAAGTTTCACCTTGCAGCGCTCATGACTGGTGTTGCCCTGCTCGCAGGTTGTACTGCTGGCTCATTGGAGATGGACGATACCTACACGGGAAGCACCTACTCGGAGCGCTACCCGATCAAGGTTGCCAAGGCGCCGATGAAGCTGGAAATCGCATCGTCTCGCGGTGGCCTTCAGGCCTCGCAGATCAATGCAATTGTCAGCTTTGCCCGTTCGGCGAACATGGCGAGTGCATCCCGGATTTCGCTGCGCCGCCCCTCTGGAGGTGGAGCCTCAGCCGGTATTGCCCGCGAGGTTTACAAATTGATGGTCCAGAACGGAGTGGACCCGCGCAATATTTCCCAAGGCACTTATAGAGGCTCGGGCAGCTCACCTGTGTTGATTGCCTATACGCGCGTGGTTGCGGTGACAAAGGAGTGTGGCGACTGGTCGACCGATCTCGCGAATACGCCGAACAACGAGCCATACTCAAACTTTGGTTGTTCCGTCCAGCAGAATACGGCTGCAATGGTGCAGAACCCCGCAGATTTCGAGGTGCCGCAACCAGTCGACCCGGCATATGCCGTCACTCGCATGCCCGCAATGCGGAACTACATGAATAATTTCCCGAACATTCAGTAGCCGGTCAACCGACGCAACTGAGAAACAAGAAGTAGGTCAAGAGATGGTCACCGCATCCAACCAAGCCCACGCAACCGGCCAGGGGGAATTTCCCGTGGCGCAGGTGCCGAGGATCAATATCCACACCTTCTGCGACAACCAGCAGACGGCCGAAACCATGCAGTCCGCCGCCATGGACCGCCGCATGTCCAAAGCGCATGTGACGATCCAGCTCGGTGGCATCGCAGCAGCGGTGCAGGTCTATCACCAGCAGGCGACGCCGAACGTGCTGGTCGTTGAGTCCCATGGCTCGCGTGAAGCGATCATGAACGAGCTCGGCCACCTTGCGCAGGTCTGCCAGCCCAACACCAAGGTTGTTGTCGTTGGCCATCTTAACGACGTGATCTTGTATCGCGAACTGATAAAGCAGGGCATCAGCGAGTATCTCGTTGCGCCGCTCTCGCAGGTGCAGATCATCGAGACGATCTCATCGCTGTATCAGGATCCGAAGTCGGAGCCGCTCGGCAAGATCTATTCCTTCGTCGGCGCCAAGGGCGGTGTCGGTTCAAGCACCATCGCGCACAATGTTGCCTGGCTGATGTCGCAGAATCTGGGTCTCGAAACAGTCATTACCGACTTGGATCTCGCATTTGGAACAGCTGGCCTGAACTTCAATCAGGATTCGATGGGCGGCATTCTCGATGCGCTTGGCCAGCCGGACCGCGTCGATACAACGCTTCTCGATCGTTTGCTGACAAAACTCGGTGACAAGCTGAGCCTGCTCAGTGGCCCTGGTGGCGTTGACCGTGAATTCAGCATTGAAGCGCATGCAGTTGACACTGTGCTCGGCGTTGTCCGCCAGAGTGTTCCGGCGGTCGTGGTCGATGTTCCCAACATGTGGGCTCCGTGGATCAAGTACACGCTGCTCAACTCCGATGAAGTCATCATCACGTCGACGCCGGAACTGGCGGCTCTCCGCAATGCCAAGAACCTGATCGACATGCTCAAGGCAGCACGGCCAAATGACAAGCCGCCTGTCCTCATTATCAATCAGGTTGGCGTCGCGAAGCGTCCGGAAATTCCGGTAGCAGACTTCGCCAAGGCCATCGGAATTACGCCAGCTGCCGTGATACCTCACGATCCGCAGACATTCGGCACGGCGCAGAGCAATGGCCGCATGATCCTGGAAGTCGGGCCGAAGTCGAAGACGGCGGAAATACTGACGGCCTTTGCCCGCACGCTTGTAGGAACCGATAAGGTGGATAAGCCTGCAAGTTCCGGTGTCTCATCACTGCTGCAGAAACTGCCGATGCTGAGGAAGAAGTCATAATGTTTGGCAAGAGAAACGAAGGCACGGCTGTCAAGCCGCCACTTCCGGCAAGCCAGCCGGGTGGCAGCGATGTATTTGCTGGCGGAGCAACCGTTTCAACTCAGATTCCCGATCTGAACCCTCAGGCAGCCAAAGCGGCAGCACCTGCTGCTGCGCCGGCTCCTGCGCGGCCTGAACCGCCGCTCGGACCCATCAAGTCCGAGAACTATTATGACATCAAGAGCACGATCTTCAACGCGCTCATTGACGCCATCGATCTGACCCAGCTCGGCCAACTTGACCGCGACGCCGCGCGCGACGAGATCAGGGACATTGTCAACGAAATCATCACGCTCAAGGACGTGGTGATGTCGATTGCCGAGCAGGAAGAATTGCTCGAAGACATCTGCAACGACGTCTTGGGTTACGGCCCGCTTGAGCCGCTGCTGGCGCGCGATGACATCGCCGACATCATGGTGAATGGCGCCCATACGACCTTCATCGAAGTCAACGGCAAGATGCAGCTTACCGGCGTGCGCTTCCGTGACAACTCGCAGCTTCTCAACATCTGCCAGCGCATCGTCAGCCAGGTTGGCCGCCGCGTCGACGAAGCAAGTCCGATTTGCGACGCGCGCTTGCCTGATGGCTCTCGCGTCAACGTCATTGTGGGTCCGCTTGCCATTGATGGCCCTTGCCTCACCATCCGCAAGTTCAAGAAGGACAGGCTCAAGCTCACCGACCTGGTGAAGTTCAAGTCGATCACGCCTGAGGGTGCGACGATCCTGGAAGTCATTGGCCGGGTGCGCTGCAATGTGCTGATTTCCGGCGGTACGGGTTCCGGCAAGACGACGCTGCTCAACTGTCTCACCGGCTACATCGATTCAGACGAACGCATCATCACCTGCGAAGACGCTGCCGAACTTCAGTTGCAGCAGCCGCATGTGGTCCGCCTCGAAACGCGCCCGCCCAATCTCGAAGGCGAAGGCCAGATCTCCATGCGTGACCTGGTCAAGAACTGCCTTCGTATGCGTCCTGAACGCATCATCGTCGGCGAAGTCCGCGGCCCGGAGGCTTTCGATCTTCTCCAGGCCATGAACACGGGCCATGACGGTTCCATGGGAACGTTGCACGCCAATACTCCCCGCGAAGCTCTCTCGCGCCTTGAATCCATGATCACGATGGGCGGCTTCACGCTCCCCTCGAAGACGATCAAGGAGATGATTTGCGGTTCGATCGACGTCATCGTCCAGGCCGCTCGCCTTCGTGACGGTTCGCGCCGCATCACCCATGTCACCGAAGTTGTCGGCATGGAAGGCGATGTGATCATCACCCAGGATCTGTTCGTCTACGAGATCGTTGGCGAAGATGCGAATGGCAAGATCATCGGCCGCCACCGCTCGACAGGCATTGCGCGTCCGCACTTCTGGGACCGCGCCCGCTACTACAATGAAGAGAGCCGCTTGGCGGATGCCCTGGAAAAAGCGGAAGCCAGAGACTTAGACGACTAGGCGCCTGATGCCGCGATGGCATCGGCAGCCCGGCAGGCAGGAAAATAGAAGTCATGTTATTCGGCGAAGATATTCCCCAACTGGCAGTTTATGTGCTGATTTCCGCAGCAGTAGGCGGTCTCGCCTTCGCGCTGTTGGCGCCGCTGTTTTCTTCGACCGAGGCGAGCAAGCGCGTAAATGCGGTTGCCAGCAACCAGAAGAACACGGGAAGACAGACGACGACGAAATCCAAGCTGCTGGAAGAGTCCAAGGATTCACGCCGCAAGGCCATTCAGGAATCTCTCAATCAGCTCGGTGAGAACGCCAAGCAGCGCCGCAAGCGCCTCACTATCAAGGTCATGCTGGAGCAAGCTGGTATCGAAATAACCATGCGCATGTACTGGATGATGTCCGCTGTCGCCGGGCTTGGCCTGGCGATTGCCACTTTGGCCTTCGGGTTGCCATGGTTTGTGTGGATCGCAGCCTTTATCGTCGGCATGCTGGGATTTCCGCGCTGGGTTGTGAAGTATCTGCGCAACAAGCGCCAGCAGGTATTCCTCAATGATTTCGCAGATGCCATCGACGTCATGGTCCGCGGCCTCAAGGCCGGCCTTCCCATCAATGACGCCATGCGCGTCATCTCGTCGGAATCCGGTCCGCCGGTAGGTCCTGAATTTACGGAAGTGCTTGAAGGCCAGCGCGTCGGCATAACCATTGACCAGGGTGTTGAGCGCATGGTTGAACGCATGCCGCTTCCCGAGGTGCAGTTCCTCGCGATCGTCATGTCCATTCAGGCCAAGACCGGCGGCAACTTGTCCGAAGCGCTGGGCAACCTTTCCAAGGTGCTGCGTGATCGCAAGAAGATGAAGGCCAAAATCCGGTCCGTCAGCCAGGAAGCGAAATCTTCAGCCATGATCATTGGCTCACTGCCCTTCTGTATCATGGGCGCGCTTGCTGTGCTCAACCCGGAATATCTCAAGCCGTTGATTGATACCAACATCGGTCACATCATCTTGATCTGCAGTGGCGTATGGATGCTCACCGGCGTCCTCGTCATGAAGAAGATGATCAATATCGATATCTGAGCAGGATGCGCGTATCATGATAGAAGTCATATTCGGCCTGTTTCAGCCTGAAGTGCTATTCGCGATTTTCATGTCGCTTGCCGCATTCGCCACAGTGCTGACAGTCGCGGCGCCGTACTTCGAGAACGACAAGCTCGGTTCGCGCATCAAGGCCGTTTCTGTCGAGCGTGACAAGCTGCGTGCCCAGCAGAAGGCGCAGCTTGCAGGCAACTCATCCGAAGCAAGGCTGCGTGAAAAGCCGAAGCGGGGCCTGGCCAACCAGCTCGTGTCCGTGTTCAATCTCAGGAAACTGTTCGAGACCGAAGGCACGCGTGATACGCTGAAGCAGGCTGGTTACCGCAGTGAGCGCCATGTTGTAACGTTCCTCGGCGTCCGGCTGATTTCTCCATTGCTTCTGGGGATTTTCGTTTTTGCCTATTCGTCCGTGTTTCTGTCCGACAAGTTCGGCATGAACATGCGCATTGCAATGACCATGGGTGGCTTGATCCTGGGTTTCTATTTGCCCAACATTATTCTGAAGAACCAGATCAAGCGCCGTCAGGACTCGGTCCGCCGGTCATGGTCTGATGCGCTGGACCTGTTGCTCATCTGTGTGGAATCCGGCATGGCGATTGAGCCTGCCATGCAGCGGGTGGCGAAGGAAATCGGCGCCAGTTCGGTTCCGCTCGCTGAAGAGCTGACGCTCACCGTCGCAGAACTTTCATACCTGCAGGATCGCCGCAAGGCCTTTGAAAACCTTGGCAAGCGTACCGGCATGGCGACAGTGCGGTCTGTCGTCACAGCCTTGATCCAGGCTGAACGCTACGGCACGCCGCTTGGCACAGCGCTGCGCGTGTTGGCGCAGGAAAACCGGGACACCCGCATGTCGGAAGCCGAGCGCAAAGCCGCCGCCCTGCCGCCGAAGCTCACAGTTCCGATGATCCTGTTCTTCCTGCCCGTCATTTTCGTAGTTGTCCTTGCTCCATCCGCCATCATGGTGGCTGGCTTGCAGTAGGCAACGCGCGGGCTTCCATCCAAAAGAAAAGGGCCGCATGCGTGCGGCCCTTTTGCTTTAGCTCTATGATCAGATCAGCCGGAACCTTCGGACGAAAGCTGCTTCCAGGTGTTGGGCTGCGACAGCATTTTCTGCAGGTAAGCAAGGTTGGCTTCAACTTCGTCAGGTGGCAGGTCTGCACTGGCGATTTCGCGCGACTCGTCAAAGCGGCCCTGCAGACCGACAACCAGGGCGAGGTTCTGGCGAATTCTGGGCAGCCTGCGCGACTCTGGTTTGGCCAATGCTTCGCGTAAAACCTTTTCGGCTGTTGGGAGATTGCCTTCGAGTGCGTGCGACATGCCCATGTTGTTGAGCACGGAAAGTTCGTCGGGCTGCAAGGCCAGCGCTTTCTGATAGACTTGGCGGGCCTTGGCATGCTGGCCGTCCTGGTCATAGGCAGATCCAAGCGCTGACAGTGTCTTCCAGTCGGCCTTTCCGCTGCTGGCCAGCGGCTCCAATACTGCGGTCGCTTCTCCGGGCCGCCCAACTTCAATGAGGGCTTTGCCATAGATCGACTTCAGGTCCTTGTTCTCCGGGTTCTTGGTCGCAAGCGTTTGGTAGACATCAAGCTGCTGTGCGCCTTGTCCGATCTTGCCGAGCCCCTCGGCATAAGCCAGGCCAAGCTCGACATTGCTTTGGTCAGCTTTCCAGCGCTCGCCGATTTCTGCGGTCTTTTTGAATGACGGTTCGCTCGTGCTGGCGGTCGTCAGCGGATCACCGGCTTCGAGCTTGGCTGTCTTGCTCTGGCAGCCCATCAGCAGCAGCGATGCAGAAAGCATGAGCATGGCGCTGAGCTGACGCCCAGCAGTATGACGGACAACGGTTTTCATGCCTCAACCCCGAAAGAATCACCTATGGCTGTGCCAAAGACTGCCGGGGATCATTGCGGGCTAGGTGTCAATAAACTGTTAACCATCTTTAACCAAATGTGCAGGTAGAGAGACTATGTTTGACCCAGCAGAAATTCTGCTCAAACCGGGTTCGGCCAAGGCCGTGCCGATCAAGATAGTTACCGAGGCCGGCTGGAAAACCGCAGCAGCCAGTGAAACGGCGGCGGCGCGCAATTGGGCGCAGGCGCATGGTTTTCGCGGCATGCCGGATACCCATCTCACGCTGCAGGACAAGGCTGGCAATGTGTCGGCAGTTTATGCTGGCCTCAAGGAAGGGTGACAACGGATTCGGGTTGGCTCGGCTGTGCAGGCAGCTTCCCAAAGGCACCTATACAATTGATAGCGGCGCAGCGGGGTCACTGCGATTTGCGGAGTTGGCATGGACTCTTGAATCTTATGCCTATGATCGCTTCAAACCCCAAGGCAAGCAGCCATCGCGGCTGGTTTGCCGCCGGACAGTTGGCTTCGAGCGTACCATGGCAGCTGCACGAGCCAGCACACTTGTTCGAAACCTCGTCAATACGCCTGCCAATGAGCTTGGCCCTGTAGAACTGGAGGCAGCCTGCCGGAAATTTGCCCGGTCTCACAAGGTGAGAATGACAGTTACCAGCGGCAAGGCGCTGCAACGAAACTTTCCGATGGTCCACGCGGTTGGCGCAGCAAGCTCCCGCGCGCCGCGGTTGATTGACATGTCGTGGGGTCCCGCACGCGGCCCCAAGGTTACGCTGGTCGGCAAAGGTGTCTGCTTTGACACTGGCGGCCTGGATATCAAACCGGCCTCCGGCATGGTGCTGATGAAGAAAGACATGGGTGGAGCGGCCAATGTTCTCGGCCTCGCCTCGATGATCATTTCGGCCAAATTGCCCGTGCGGTTGCGCGTCATCATTCCAGCAGTTGAAAACGCAATCGCCGGAAACGCCTTTCGTCCCGGCGACATACTTGAAAACACGCAAAGGTCTGACGGTCGAGATCGGCAATACTGATGCCGAGGGCCGGTTGGTCCTCGCCGATGCGCTTCATCTTGCCGACAGTGAAAAGCCTGACCTGCTGATCGACATGGCAACGCTCACCGGCTCCGCGCGCGTCGCCCTTGGTCCGGAAATTCCTCCATTTTATACCGACGATGATGAGATAGCCGGGCAGCTGGCGCGCCATGCCGAGGCAGAATGCGATCCGTTGTGGCGCATGCCGCTGTGGCGCCCTTATTACTCGATGATTGAAACGCCGGTAGCTGATCTCAATAACAGCAGTGAATCGAGCTTTGCAGGCTCGGTGACGGCGGCATTGTTCCTGCGCAAGTTTGTCGAGCTGGCCAGGACCTACATTCATTTTGATATCTATGCCTGGAACCCGACAGCCCGCGCGGGTGCGCCGAGAGGAGGCGAAGCGCAGGGCATAAGGGCGCTGTTTGCCCTGATTTCCGCACGCTACGGCAAAGGCAATTGAACCCGGCCACGAAATCAGCCAGACTAGAACGCACCCGAAACGATTGCGGTGCAAGGCATGTCAAACCCTCTGGCAACAGGACAGGCGCTCAAGCTTTGGCATGATGTCAGCTTGTCCCAGGTGCATGACAATGTGCCGGATCTCTCGGTTCGGCAGATAGCTATTCTGCTCACGGTTTACATGGAAGCACCGCCCCACACAGTGCGCGGCCTGGCGGCAAAGTTGAAGGTGACAAAACCGGTCATTACGCGCGCGCTTGATAGCATGGGCAAAATGGAGCTCGTCACCCGCCGGCGCGACGAGGCAGACAGGCGCAATGTGCTGGTGCAGCGCACGGTTAAAGGCGCCCTGTACCTTGATCACCTCGCAGACATCATCAGCGCAAAATCCAAGGGGCTGTAGTGACAAGACTTGATCCAAGAAGGCACGCGTTCAGGCCAGACTTGGCTGATAGTCGTCTGGCGGGGCGGGTTGATAGCAAGGCGTTTGCACATGGTGTCGCCATGGTGATCTCTGCGCCGGTGGCGCCAGTGCTGCGCGCGCCAGAGGCAAACGCCATGCAGACCACGCAAGCCTTGTTGGGTGAGCAGCTTTTGGTGTTTGAAGACCGTGAGGGCTGGCTTTGGGTTCAACTCAGCCAGGATGGATATGTAGGTTACGTCAGACGTGATCACGCCCAATCCGGAGCTTCCGCGCCAACACATCGTATTTCGGTTCCGCTGACTTTCTCATTTCCTGAAGCCAGCATCAAATCCCGCCCCGTCATCTCCTTGTCCCTAAATGCACTGGTCACCGCAACAGAGTTCAACGACAAGTTCCTCCAGCTTGCTGATGGACGCTTCCTCTACCGCGCCCATGCGCACAGAGTGGATGTTGCTCTCGAAGATTTCGTCTCGTTGGCAGCGCAGTTCAAGGGAGTGCCCTATCTCTGGGGTGGCAAGAGCTTTGGCGGCCTTGATTGCTCGGGCCTCGTCCAGGTTTCCCTGCAGGCCTGCGGCATCGCTTGCCCGCGCGACTCCGACATGCAGGAGGCAGAACTTGGAACAGCACTTCCGGTTGATGACCTTTCCGCGTTGCGGCGCGGTGATCTTGTGTTCTGGAAAGGCCATGTCGGCATTATGCAAGATGCGCAAACCTTGCTGCACGCCAACGGCCATCATTTGCAGGTTGTGAGCGAACCGCTGCAGGAAGCAATTGCACGCATTGCGGCAACCGGCAGTCAGGTCACCGCGATCAGACGGCTTTAGTGCATGTCCCGCCAAAGTGTGAAGCGGTTTGGTGGTCGGGACATGCACCAACATATTGATCTGGAGCGATTCCTTTTCGGCTTGACGATTCCGTCAAGCCGGGAAGCGCTCTAGTAACCGCGGGTGCGATCGACAAGGTTCTGCAATGGCAGGCCTTGCGCATGCCGTTCCATCTGCGAATGGATATAGCGGCAGATGACTTCCGGATCGGAGTCTGCAGCGCAATGCGGCGTAACGGTTATCTTGGGGTGGGACCAAAGCGCATCATCCGCAGGCAATGGTTCGGTTGCGAACACGTCAAGTGTCGCGCCCATCAGCTCCCCGGCATCAATTGCCGCCACGATGTCAGCCGCCACTTGCTGGCGGCCGCGCCCGGCGTTGATGAGGTATGGCGCACCGAACGGTCCCTTGCGTGAAAGCTTGCGGATGGTGGCGCGGTTGATGATGCCGTCAGTCTCCGCCGTTGCAGGAAGCAGGCAAACGAGCACGTCCGTGCGGCGCAAGGAAAGCATCGAACTCCGCCTCGCCGGCAAATGATTGCACGCCGGAAACTGCCCTCCGGGAACGGCTCCAGCCCGCCACGTTGAAGCCAATGTCACGCAGGCGAAGCGCGCAAGCCCCACCCATCACGCCCATGCCCATGATGCCGACATTGAGCGCCGCAGGCAGCATGGGTAGGGAAGCTGTCCCAGAGACGCTTGCGCTGGTTCTCGTCAATGCGCCGCTGCTGCCGGTGATGCATCAGCACATGCAACACGACATATTCGGTCATGCGCATGGTGAGGTCATCGTCATTCACCCGCACGATCGGCACATGCTCCGGCAATGTCGGATCCTTGAGGATGGCGTCAACGCCGGCGCCTAGCGAGAAGATGACCTTGAGATTGGGCAGCGCCCGCAAGCTGTTGGCAGGCGGAAGCCAGGCCGCCGCATATCTTATCTGGCTTGCATCACCAACGTCAGGCCAAACCCGCACATCAAGACCTGGCGCAACCTTCTGCATTGCGGATTTCCAGCTATCCACTGCCCAGCCGGTGACGACAAACAGGAAGGCCATTACTGCTTCACCGCGGAATCGGAAACCGGTTTGAGATTGAGCGAAGCCGCAAGCAGTGCTTTGGTGTAGTCCTCTTTCGGGCTGGTGAATATCTGCGCAGAAGCGCCGCGCTCGACCACCAGTCCATTGCGCATGACGATGACCTCATTGGCGAGCGCACGGACCACGCGAAGGTCATGGCTGATGAACAGATAAGTCAGATTGTGCTTTGCCTGCAGCAAGCGGAGGAGGTCAACAACTTGCGCCTGCACTGACATGTCGAGGGCGGAGGTTGGCTCATCCAGCATGATGAATTTGGGATTGAGCGCCAGTGCGCGCGCAATGGCGATGCGTTGGCGCTGCCCGCCGGAGAATTCATGCGGATAGCGCTCCATCGTCTCAGGGTCGAGGCCGACTTCCGTCAGGGCCTGCACGACAATAGCGCGCCGTGCCGCCTCGTCCCCGCGGTTGCCTTGCACCAGCAGCCCTTCCTCCACAATCTGGCGGATGGAGAGGCGGGGCGAAAGTGAACCGTACGGGTCTTGGAAAACAACCTGCATGTCGCGGCGCAAGGGCCGCATCTGCCGCGAATTCAGCCCGTCAATCTTCCCGCCACGGAACAGGATTTCGCCCTCCGAAGCGATAAGCCGGAGGATGGCAAGGCCAAGCGTTGTCTTGCCCGAGCCCGATTCTCCTACGATGCCGAGCGTGTCACCCTCGCGAACCTTGAGATCAAGGCCATCCACCGCCTTGATGTGCCCAGTCGTGCGCCGCAGAAAGCCGCGTTTGATCGGAAACCACACTTTCAGATTTCGGGTTTCCACGATCACGGGCGCTGTCTCGCTGGGCGCTGGCGGCAAACCCTTGGGCTCGGCCGCAAGCAGCATGCGGGTGTATTCATGCTTGGGGTGGGCGAACAATTCCTTGGCCGGGCCTGCCTCGACAACTTTGCCGCCCTGCATGACGCAGACCTTGTCGGCCATCGATTTGACGATGCCGAGGTCATGCGTGATGAGCAGCAGCGCCATGCCGAACTCAGACTGCAAGTCCTTGAGCAGCTTGAGGATTTGGGCCTGCACGGTCACATCCAGACGCCGTTGTCGGCTCATCCGCAATCAACAGGTCAGGATTGTTGGCGAGCGCCATGGCGATCATCACGCGCTGGCGCTGGCCGCCTGATAGCTGGTGCGGAAAATCCGCGAGCCGCGTCTCCGGATCGCGGATGCCGACCTTGCCCAGCAGCGCGATGATTTCCCTGCGGGCTGCGTCTCCGGTGATGCTGCGATGAAGTTCGAGTATCTCGCCAATCTGCTTCTCAACCGGGTGCAGCGGATTGAGCGATGTCATCGGCTCCTGGAAAATCATGGTGATGTCGTTGCCGCGCACCCGCCGCAGGTCCGCTTCGTCAGCGTCCAGCAGCTCTTGCCCGTTGAACAACACCGATCCCGACGGATGCGAGGCAGCAGGATAAGGCAGCAGCTTGAGGATGGACAGCGCGCTTACCGATTTGCCCGAGCCGGATTCCCCCACCAGTGCCAGCGTCTCGCCCTTTTCAATGCTGAAGGAAACCTTGTCGACAGCGAGGCTCGTCTTGCCGCCCTGGCGGAAGGCAACGGACAGGTCTTTGACTTCCAGAAGCGCTCCGCTCATTGGAAGGTCTTCCGCGGATCAAGCGC
Source organism: uncultured Alphaproteobacteria bacterium (assembly GCA_963814455.1). Lineage (GTDB taxonomy): Bacteria > Pseudomonadota > Alphaproteobacteria > Rhizobiales > Aestuariivirgaceae > Aestuariivirga. Next base: position 90,547 of record CAWFCR010000023.1, read on the forward strand.
ATCACGCACCGCTTCACCGGCAAACACCAGCAATGTCAGCATGGTCGACAGCACGAAGAATGCGGTCAATCCAAGCCACGGCGCATGCAGGTTGTTTTTGCCCTGGCTCAGCAGTTCGCCGAGTGAAGGCGAGCCCGGCGGCAGCCCGAAGCCCAGATAGTCCAGCGCCGTCAGCGTCGTCACGGCGCCAGAGATAATGAACGGCATGAAAGTGAGGGTGGAGACCATGGCGTTGGGCAGCAAATGCTTGAACATGATCTTGCTGCTGCTCAGGCCCAGCGCGCGTGCGGCGCGTACATATTCGAGATTGCGCCCCCGCAGGAACTCTGCCCGCACCACGCCGACAAGCCCTGTCCATGAGAACAGCACAAGGATGAAGAGCAGAATGGAGAAGCTCGGCGTGATGAACGCGGCAAGGATGATCAGCAGGTAGAGTGTCGGCATTGAAGTCCAGATGTCGATGAAGCGCTGGAACAGCAGGTCCGTCCAGCCGCCGAAATAGCCTTGAACAGCGCCCGCCGCGATGCCGATGATGGATGACAGGACAGTCAGGATCAGCCCGAAGGCGACAGAGATGCGGAAGCCGTAGATGAGCCGCGCCACCACATCGCGCGCCTGGTCATCGGTGCCAAGCCAATTGAGATTTCCTGCAACGCAGTTGGGGTCCATCTCCTTCAGCGGATACTTGGCGCAGGCCTCCTCCCAGCTCAGCCGGTAAGCCGGTGGTGAAGGTGCTGGCGAAGGAAGTTGCTTGTTTTCGGTCTGATAAGAGTAGCGGATCGGCGGCCACAGCATCCAGCCATTGGCATTGATCTCTTCCTGGTTGGCATACATGCGATAATCAGTGCGCGGCAGGAAGCCGCCGAACTTCGTTTCCGGATAATTCTTGTACAGCGGAAACAGCAACTCGCCCTTGTAGGAAACCAGCATGGGCTTGTCGTTGGCGATGATTGGCGCAAGCAGGCTGAGCACAAACAATAGCAGGAACAGCCAGAACGACCAGTAGCCGCGCCTGTTGCGCTTGAACAAGTCCCAGCGCCGCTGGTTCAACCCGTTGAGCTTGATCAGCGCCACCGCTTCAAACCTCGCGGCTTTCAAAATCAATGCGGGGATCGATCCACGTGTACATGAGATCGCTGATCAGCCCGACGACGAGGCCGACCAGCGTGAAGATGTAGAGTGTCGCAAACACCACCGGGTAATCGCGGTCCAGCGCCGCAGTGTAGGTCAGGTAGCCCAAGCCGTTGAGCGAGAACACTTGCTCGATGAGCAATGAACCGGAAAAGAACGCACCGAGAAATGCGCCGGGGAAACCTGCGATGACCAGCAGCATGGCGTTGCGGAACACATGGCCATAGAGCACTTGCGGTTCGGTGAGGCCCTTGGCGCGGGCCGTGATCACATATTGCTTCTTGATCTCGTCCAGAAACGCGTTCTTGGTCAGCAGCGTCATGGTTGCAAAACCGCCCACGCCCATGGCGACAAGCGGCAGCACCAGATGCCAGGCATAATCCTTGATCTTGCCGAAAGTGGAAAGCTGCTCGAAGTTGTCGGACGTCAGCCCGCGCAGGGGAAACCAGTTCCAGTAGCTGCCGCCAGCAAACAGCACCACCAGCATGATGGCGAAGATGAAACTGGGAATGGCATAACCGACGATGATGACGGACGAAGTCCACACATCGAAAGTTGATCCATCCTTTACCGCCTTGCGGATGCCAAGCGGGATGGAGACGAAATAGGTGATGAGGGTAAGCCACAAGCCCAGCGAAATGGAAACCGGCATGCGCTCCTTGATCAGGCTGATGACGCTGCGGTCCTTGAAGTAACTGTTGCCGAAATTGAAGGTGAAATAGTCCTTCATCATCTTGAGGAAGCGTTCATGCACCGGCTTGTCGAAACCGAATTGTTGCTCAAGTGATTTGATGAACTCGGGGTCCAACCCCTGAGCGCCCTTGTACTTTACGGCAAATCCACTGGTCGGCTGCAGTGGTTGTTCGCTGGCTCCGCCCGCTTCATTGCCGCTGGAGCCGCCAATGCGCGCCGTCGCATCCACGTTGTTGCCCTGTATCTTGGCGATAACCTGCTCGACCGGACCGCCGGGCACGAACTGGATGACGGCAAATGTCATCAGCATGACGCCGATCAGCGTCGGGATCATTAACAATATGCGCTTGAGGATATAGGCTCCCATGCAGCCTTAGCCTGCCGCCACTTTCTTGGCCTTCTCCTCGTCCCACCACCAGATGGCAGGAAAGCCCACGGAATAATCTGGCAGCCTGTCCGGCTTGCCGAACCTGTCCCAGCGCGCTGTGCGCTCATAGGCGATGAACCACATAGGCACCACATAGTGATTCCAGATCAGGGCTCGATCCAAGGCCTTGCAGGCAGTGATGAGCTGTGTCCGATCCGGCGCGAAGATCAATGTCTCAATTATCTTGTCGATGGCAGGATTCTTGATGCCGGCATAATTCCGCGATCCGTTGCGGACCGCGGCTTCGCTGCCCCAGAAATCGCGCTGTTCATTGCCAGGTGAGAGGGACTGGCCCCAGCTGCCAACCATCATGTCATACTCAAAAGTTTCAACAAGCCGCTGGTATTGCGCGCTATCAACAGTCTTGATGGTCACCGTGATGCCAAGCAGTTCAAGTTGCTGTTTATAGGGCAGGGTAATGCGCTCAAACAGCGGCGAGTCGAGAAGGAACTCGACTTTGAAGTTTTCGCCCTGCTGGTTCCTCAGCACTGTCTTGCCGCCATCCTCGGCAAAGGTCCATCCGGCCTCGCCAAGAAGCTTGGAGGCTTGTCGCAGATTTGCGCGCCGGTTCTGTTCATCGGCGTTGACTGGGTTTGAGTATTCGGCAGTGAATACTTCGGGCGGCAGCTGGTCTCGCAAGGGCTCAAGAATCTTTAGCTCTTCGGTTGATGGAAGTCCCTTCGCTTCCATCTCGGAGTTGTTGAAGAAACTGCGGGAGCGCGTGTACTGGCCATAAAACAGGTTGACGTTCGAAAACTCGAAATCGAACGCTAGATTGAATGCCTGCCGCACGCGCACATCCTGGAACTTCGCGCGACGCGTGTTGAAGGCGTAACTCTGCATGCCCTCAACCTGCTTCAGCTTGATCTCGTCCTTTACGACGCGGCCAGCTTTGGCTGCCGGGAAGTCATACTGCGTTGCCCAGTTCTTCGAGCTTGATTCCAGAACATAGTCGTACTGGTCCGCCTTGAACGCTTCGATCGACACGTTGGCATCGCGGAAGAACAGGATTTCGATTTCCTCGAAATTGTCTGTGCCAATGTTGACCGGCAGGTTCTTGCCCCAGTAATCGTCGACCAGCTTGCGCCGCAGTGAAGCGCCCGGCTTGACGTCCACGACAACGTACGGACCGGAGCCGAGCGGAATTTCCAATGTCGGCGAAGCAATGTCTCGCTGCTTGCCGTTCGCATCCTTGCCGGTCCACCAGTGCTTGGGCAGCACTGGAAGTTGGCCGGTGATCAGCGGTAGCTCGCGGTTGCCCTTCTGGCTAAACACGAAGGTGACCTCGCGCTCACCCGTCTGCTCGGCCTTTTCAACGTTCTTGTAATAGAAATTGTACTGGGGGTTGATTTCCTTGAGCGTGCTCATGCTCCAGATCACATCCTCAGGCGTCATCGGTTTTCCATCGTGAAACCGCGCCTCAGGGCGGAGACGATAGACAACCATCGACTTGTCTTCCGGCGCCCACACGCCTTCTGCGACAAGTCCGTATTCGGTAGAGGGTTCGTCAAGGGAAGAAGTCATAAGAGTTTCGTTATCCGCGCCGCTGACGGCATCACCCTTGTAGGTATAGGGGTTGAGGCTGTCGAACGAACCGCTTGGCACGGCAAGCCGCACCCTGCCTCCCTTGGGCGCATTCGGGTTCACATAATCAAAATGCTTGAAGCCTGCGGGGTACTTGATGTCATCAAACAGCGTCAGCGCGTGTTGGAATGTTCGTTCCTGGGCGAACGCACTGCGACCGGAGAGGCCTGCGGAAACTGGCAAAAGTCCCGCCATTTTCATCAGCATGCGGCGGCTCAGGTACATCGGAAAACTCCACGAATTTGATTCGTCTGGGTTACATACGCATGGCAGGCCACAAAAGAAAACACCGGCAAGGCCCTGCCGGTGTTAAATTTCCGCAATCAATGACTGAATTATGGCGCGGGGAAGGGCTTGGGCGCGCCAGACAGGCTGGCCAGATAGGCGATGAGCGAAGCCCGGTCCTGGGCCTTGCCAAGTCCGCCATAGGCCATCTTGGTGCCCGCTGCGAATTTCTTTGGGTTTGTGATGAAGGCGTCGAGACTTTCGTAAGTCCACTTCTCCGCCGACTTGGCCTTCAGCGCTTCACTGTACGTGAAGCCCGCATGGCCGCCAATGCCGCGCTCAACCACATCATAGAGATTGGGGCCAACCTTGTTGGGGCCGCCGCTGGTAAAATCATGGCAGGCGGCGCAGGCCTTGGCCAATGCCGTTCCCTTGGCAACATCGGCCTTGGCGAGCCGCACTCCGATGGACTCAACCGCCGCTTCCCCGGCGCCGCCAGCCTCACCACCAGTGGCTGTTTCGGCGACTTCTATGACATAGCCGGGCTTCAGGTGTCCCTCAGCGCTCGGAACCTCCGAATGGAAGATCATTCCGGACAGTTGGCCGATGCCGAAAACGGCAAGCGTTGTGCCCAGCACCGCGCCAAGTATCTTGTTGAGCTCAAAACTGTCCATGATTCTGCCTCTAAGTCCGAAATCGCGCCGAAACTAGTTGTTTCTCAGCGCCGTTTCAATACGTATAAGGGACGCCGAACAATTTGCCGCGCCCCTTCTAAAGCCATGATAGAATTCCAGAATACGCTAGTCATCATTCCTGCCCGCATGGCCTCGGTTCGCCTGCCGGGAAAACCCATGGCTGACATCCTTGGGCTGCCCATGATCGTACAGGTCTGGAAACGCGCCATGGAGGCCAATGTCGGCAGGGTTCTGGTGGCAGCGGCGGAAAGCGTCATCGCCGATGCGGTGCGCAAAGCATGGTGGTGACGCCATTGTGACTGATCCCAACTTGCCCTCCGGCTCGGACAGGATAGCCGCAGCCCTCAGGCTCCGCGAAATAGGCGACAAGATCGAATACATCGTCAATCTGCAGGGCGACCTCCCGACCATTGATCCCCTCGCTGTGCAGCGCTGCCTTGCCGGCCTCACCAATCCGAATGTCGATATCTCCACCATTGCAGCTCCGATTACGAACCCCGCGGACATTGCCAACACTAATATCGTCAAGGCCATAGCGCCCATCGGTGACAACCGCGAAGTGGCCTTTGCGCGCGATTTCGTGCGCGAGCCCGGACCTGATCACGAGCCGCCCTTCTGGCACCACATCGGCGTCTATGCCTACCGCCGCGCCGCATTGGAGAAGTTCGTGTCGCTTCCCGTTTCAACGCGGGAGGCGCGCCGCAAGCTTGAACAGATGCGGGCACTGGATAATGACATGCGAATTGCGGTTGTAAGGGTAGATACCGTGCCGCTCGGCGTTGATACGCCGGCGGACCTCGAAGCAGCCCGCGCCATCCTGAGGACGAAATGACAGCCAAGCCAAAGATTTCCTACCAGGGTGAACCCGGAGCTAACTCCCACATTGCCTGCATCGAGGCTTACCCGGACCATGAGCCGCTATCTTGCCGCACCTTTGAGGATGCATTTCAGGCGGTGAAGGAAGGCGAGGCTGCACTCGCCATGATCCCGATTGACAACTCCGTCGCCGGCCGCGTTGCCGACATTCACCATCTGATGCCGCAATCAAACCTGCATATCATCGGCGAGCACTTCCTGCGCGTGCGGCACCAGCTTATTGCCGCCAAGGAGCCGACGTCAGCAAGCTCAAGTCGGTGCACAGCCATGTGCATGCGCTCGGCCAGTGCCGCAAGGTTATCCGCGAACTGGGCCTGAAGCCAGTCGTTGCCGTCGATACGGCAGGAGCGGCGCGCGAACTTCGCGACGCGCCTGATCCCGACGCGTGCCGTAATCGCTACTGCGCTGGCGGCAAAAATCTATGGTCTCGCCATTCTGCGCGAGAACATCGAGGATGAGGAACACAACACCACCCGTTTCGTCATCCTGTCGCGTGAACAGGTGGAAGCCGATCCCGCGTATCCCGCAGTCGTTACAAGTTTCATATTCCGGGTGCGCAACGTGCCAGCAGCGCTTTATAAGGCGATGGGCGGCTTCGCCACCAATGGCGTCAACATGACCAAGCTCGAGTCCTATCAGCTCGGCGGGCAGTTTTCGGCGACGCAGTTCTACGCCGATATTGACGGCCATCCGGCGCAACGCAACGTCCGCCTTGCCATGGAAGAACTTGCCTTCTTCACCTCATACGTCAGGATACTGGGCACCTATCCGGCAAGCCCGCAGCGCGCCGAAATTGCCAGCCGCATGAGCGAGGACTAATCCTCGTCTATTGCAGCAGCAATGAGCCGGTTTGCAATGGCCATGGGCGGCGGCGTGTAGCAGCCGCCAGCATGATTGCCGGCCATCATCGCGGCAATGTCATCGCGGGTGAACCAGCGCGCCGTTTCCAGTTCCTTTGGGTCGACGACGATGTCGTCGTTCAGAGCTTCGCCAACCAGGCCGATCATCAGGCTGGCAGGAAATGGCCAGGGCTGGTTGAAGAGTATGCGGGCCTCGCCGACCTGGATGCCTGACTCCTCAAACACCTCGCGCCGCGCCGCATCTTCAATCGTCTCGCCGGGCTCCATGAAACCGGCAAGGGTAGAAAACATTCCCTCCTTCCACACCGCCTGCCTGCCCAGCAAAATGCGCCCATGCCGCTTGACTGCGATGATGATGACAGGATCGGTGCGCGGAAAATGATCGGCCGTGCAACTGGCGCAATGTCGGCGGTATCCCGCATCAGCCATGTCGGTGGCAGCGCCGCAGTTGGCGCAGAAGCGGTGCCTGTCGTGCCAATGCAGCAGCGCCCGTGCCTGCGCCAGCCTTCCAAGCATGTCGGATGACGCTTCACCGGCAAGCGCCAAGCTGCGCAGGTCGACCAGCTCCTCCTCGATCGGACTTGCGGCCGCAAACCAAGCAGTGTTTTCGTGATCAACGCCGAGAAATAATGCGTGCTGCGGCACTGCGCCAACCGCGGCCGGGGCAAGCCACCGGGAGCAAACGTCTTGTCGCCGTTGAACATCAGGCAACGGCTCGACGGCCGCAATGCGCAGCTTTCGATGTAAGCGGCATCACTTCGGCGGTTGGCCTGCCGGTCCAATCCATTAACAGCTGAAGGCCATCGGGTATAGGTCTTGACGGTCAGACTCGGGCATAAAATGGGTCCAATTGCGGGGATTTAAGGTGAACTTAACCGAATATTTACCAAAAGAGTTAACTTTCGGCGGGAACTGGGGTGTGCGTGGCCGAGATTCGTTTCGTGGTCGTACCGGTGTTCTGAAACGCGTTGGAAGTGGAAAAGACAGGTATGAAGCCGGGAATACCGTGGAGCGTAAAGGGCATCGATCAGGAGACCCGCGAAGCCGCCAAGGATGCTGCCCGCCGCTCCGGCATGACGCTGGGCGAATGGCTCAATACCATGATCCTCGATCAGTCGGACGAGGCTGAGGCTGAAGCCCAACTTCCTGCGCAACCCGAAGCCATGGTCCCGCCGCAGCCGCGTATGCAAGCCAAACCGCCAACGCCGCCCAAGCGCAATGACTCCTCCATTCGGCTTGAGGAAATTGCCGAACAGCTCGCCCAGCTTGCCCGCCGCGAACAGGAGACTGCACCGCAGCAGCCAGTCTATGCGCCGCCGCCCGCCCGCAATGAAGATGCGGAAATGCTGGGCCGCGTTCTCAATCGCGTTGAAACGAACGAGCGCCAGACTGTTGAAGCTTTCTCCGCCGTCAATGAACGGTTGGCCTCGCTTGGCCGCCAGCTCATGTCGCAGAACAAGGAAGTGCAGCCGGCGCGCGCCGGTGAGCCAGCGGCGCTCAAGTCGCTTGAGCAGGCGGTGCGCAACATCGTCGAGCACATCGAGCTCAGCGAGAAGCGTTCGCGTGAAAATTTGCGTTCGCTGCAGGAACGCATCGTCGATGTGGCCAGCAAGCAGGCAGCTCCCCCGCCTGCGCCGGAAACCTCGCACCATGACGAGACCATTGCAGCACTCCAGTCCAGGTACCAGGAGCTGGTCGGCCGGGTCGAGCGCACCGAGCGCCAGGCCGACCCTTCCGGTTCCGACATGCTGCGCAACGAACTGGGCCAGCTCGCAGAGCGCATCGAGTCCGTGCGCGCAACCGCCGAACAGCTGGCGACGCGGGCCCAGACCACTGCCGTGCAGACATCGCAACGCGAACTGCAGGAAATCGAAGGGCGCATTCTTGGCGTCCTCAAGGAAGCCCAGTCCGCCTTTGGGTCGCGCGGATCGAGCGAAGCCGACATCCAGAAGCTCCGAGTTGAGATCGGCGCTCTCAACCAGAAGATTGACAGGATTGGCACCGGCTACGCATCCGAGCGTGATGTCAGCGCTCTGCGCACCGCCTTCGAACAGCTGCAGGGCCGCGTGGCGCAAGCGCCGGATACGCGCCCGCTCGCCGACATGGACCGCCGCCTCAATGACCTGACGCGACGTGTCGAACAACAGGCGGCGCGCCCGCCAGCATCGGCGGATCTCGACCGCAGGCTTGCGGAAATAGATGGCCGCATGAAGGATATCGCGCGGCTGCAGGCCGACCCGCGGCAGACAGTTGCGTTGGAGCGCAAGATTACCGAGATGGCTGACCGCATTGCCCATACCGAGGGCAAGCTCAGCCACATCTCGACTATCGAACGCGCCGTCAACCAGCTGTTCGAAAGCATCGACCACAATCGCAATTGGGCTAAGGAAGCCGCCGAGGATGCGGCCAACCGCATGGCGCAGCGGCTGCTTGCGGAACTGCCGCAAATGGCGCCGCAGGCAGCGCATGCCGCACCTGCGCATTCTGCCGAGTTGCGCGCGCTGGAAGATGGGCTCCGTGCCGTTCGCGAAAGCGCCGTGCATGCCGACCAGCGCAATCAGGAAACGCTCGAGGCAGTCCACGAGACGCTGGAGCAGATCATCAACAAGCTGGCGGAACTCGAGACTTCCGCCGTGGGCCACCAACTGGCCCAGGCAACCAGCAACCCGCTGCCTGCCACCCCTGCGTATGAAAACTTGCCAAGCTGGCAGCAGGAGCAGCCTGCTGCGGAGGCAGACCGGCACTTGGAACATTCCGGCCTGTCGGACATCGCGGACGAAGTGGCCTATGAACCGGAACCTCAGCTCTATGCCGAGCGGGATGAGCCAATCCCGCAGTGGGAGCCGGAAATTCCGGCTGCCGAGAATGTTCCGGGCCAGGCAGGCGCCGATGACTACATTGCTGCAGCCCGCCGTGCTGCCTTGGCAGCAGCGCAGGGCGGCATCGCCCCCGCCATTCTGCCCGAGCCAAGTGCCAAGGGGGGATTGTTCAAGGGCCTGTCGCTTGGCCGCAAGCGCGAAGCGGCGGATCAGCCGGCGCCCATGAAGGGCCGCCGCCTTGGCGATGCACAGGCTGTGCCTGAAACCGGCGTGCGCCGCACCCTGTTGCTGGCCGGCGTCGTGCTGCTGATGGCGGTCGGCGCATTCTGGATCAACACGCGTCCGACTGCGCCCAAGGCCGTCTCGGCGCTTCCGCCAGCCAACAGCCAGCCATCCAATGCGCAAGCAGCGCTGGCTGCACCGGACGCCGCCGACCCTCAAATCATCCTGCCTACCGATATGGCTGACAACGTGGTCACAGGCTCGGTGCAGAAGCCGGATGCAACAATCGAGTCGCTGATCGCCGAGCCGGGGACGGTTGCAGATAAGCCTGAGCTTCCGCCCGGGGAGATTGGAACCCAGGCTCTGCGCCTTGCCGCCCAGGATGGCAATGCATCGGCGCAGTTCATCGTCGCCACGCGCTTCCTCGACGGTAATGGTGTCGAAGCCGACCTCACCCGCGCCGCTCACTGGTATCAGAAGGCCGCCAGTGCCGGCCTTGCGCCGGCGCAATACCGCCTTGCGACATTGTTTGAGCGTGGCCGCGGCGTGCCCAAGGACGCCTCCACCGCCTTCATCTGGTACAAGCGCGCTGCCGAGCAGGGCAACATCAAGTCCATGCACAACACGGCCGTGCTCGCAGCCGGCAGCGAAGTTGGCGCACCGAACTACGAGCTGGCGCACAAGTGGTTCCTCGCCGCCAGCCAGCATGGCCTCAAGGACAGCCAGTTCAACCTCGCACTGCTTTACGAACGCGGCCTCGGCACGCCCAAGAACCCGTCCGATGCGCTGTTCTGGTACATGATCGCTTCCGCCAACAAGGACGCTGATGCAGCCAAGCGCGTGACAGCGCTTTCCGCCACCATGCCGGCCCAGAAGGTGAAGGAGATATCCAAGAAGGCGCTGACATGGGTGCCTGAGCAGGGTATTGAGGAAGCCAACATCGTGAGCATCAAGGATGCTGCCTGGCAGGATGGCCGCGCCCAGCGGCAGGCGCCAGGCGCGCGCGCCAATGACGATCTCGCCTTGAGCATTCAGCCTGCCCGGCCCGCGTCTGATCGCCTGACCAGGATTGCACAGGTCGTCAGCGCGGCGCGTGACCCTATCCTGTCGCAGCCATCGCACTTCGTGCAGGGTGACAAGCTTGTGGGCCAGACGCAAAGCATGTTGTTGCGCCTCGGTTATGACGTGGGGCAGCCTTCCGGCTTCATGGATACACGCACTTCGAATGCCATCCGCCTGTTCGAGTTCCAGACACGCCAGCGTGTCACAGGCCGTGCCAGCGAAGACCTGCTGCATCAGCTGCAAGCCTTCGTTGGCTGAACTCTCTCCCGTCTGAAATTGTGCTTGGCGGCTAGCTCATCGGCCTGCCTTTCCGGTTGAAAAAATGGAGGGACTGCTCCCGCCATGACATCAGCCCTTAGCGGCCGTCGAAAGAGGGTAGTGGTGGTGTGTTGGGCTGATGCCCGGCTGGTGGAGGTGCGATGAGATCCTTGCAGATTTGTTGTCCCTCACCCTGAGGTGCATTGCGGAACGCAATGCCTCGAAGGGTGAACAGCCCCGCTCCGGCCCATGCTTCGAGGCTTCGCTTGCGCGAAGCACCTCAGCATGAGGGTGAAGGATACTGCTGGGAAACAAACCTTTCTGACCCAAGCAATTCCACTTTAGGTGCGCAGCGATTTGTGCCGCTTGCCAGCGCTTCACAGCGGCTCTCTATCCCATCGCAGGGGGAATGCATGTTTCTAGGAATTTAGTGTCAAGAGGGAAAATGAGAACCCCCTCAGTGCTTCGCACAGCTCCCCCACAAAGCTGAGGGAGCGCGGTTGAACCCGCTCCCCGGCCTTGTGGGGAGGCCCATAAGCTGCGCTCCCCCAACTTGTTTGGGGGAGCTGTGCGAAGCACTGAGGGGGAACTTGATAGCGGGAACTAGCCCCCCATCGAATTGCCTGCGGCACTCTAACCTCCACCTTGCTATTTCACAGCCGCCGCGCCTGGCCGGAAATGCCCGATGAACTGGCCGCCGCTGCCGCAACTGCTCTTGCGGCATTTATCAGCCTCATGCTGCCGATGCTCGCCTGCCTTTGTCTGCTGGTGACAGCCTTCATGCTGCATAACTCAGATGGCGCATGCAACCCGTCACAGGCCAAGGGGGCCGAAAGATCTGGTCTCAGGTGATCCAGCGCAAAGGGACAGAGCATTCAGGGCCGCACTCTAAACCTCTTGAAGTAAATCGTCAGGGGCAGGTCATTGTCACCAGATCATACATCAGAACTCGATTGCCAGAAGACGCCCCCAAGCGGGTACCACTTCTTCCCGACATGCATTCAGTTTAGATTGTCCTGGTCCAGCTGCACGACCGTATAGGTCGCTAGAAATGTGACGGTATCGCCCGGTGCGAGCACCGACCAGCTGAAATCGTTGGCAGTCGAATCGTTCGAATCCCCCACCATTCCGCCATCGAGCGTGAGCGCCTCGCTGCCGGGAGCAGGCGGCACGCCATAGCCATTGTGCACATCGTTCACGGAGACTTTGCTTATCGTTACGTTGCCATTATTGGAAACTGCAAAGCTGTAGGTGATAACATCAACCACGGTCACCCCTAGGCCGCCACCAGGCGCACTTGCCATCTTGACGATGGCGAGTGACGGGTTCTGCACAAGGCTGGTGGTCGCGCTATTGTTGCCGGGGCTGGTCTGCGCCGTGTCGAATGTGGCCGTGTTGAGGATCGAGACCCCACTGTCCATGTTGGACTGCGTTACGGCATAGGTCGCCGTGTAGGTCCAAGTTTCGCCGACATCGAGGATTGTGTTTGCATTGGTGTCACCGGCAGGTCCCGTCGGACCGGATGTGAAAGTCAAGGGTGTGACGTTTTGCGTCTGCACGACTGTTAGCGCCGGGCTCGTCAGCGCGACATTGCCGTTGTTTGTGACGGTGATCATGTAGTTGAGCGTCGTCAGGGCAGAGATGCTTGTCTGGTCCACCGCATCGCTGATCGTAAACGATGGATTGGAGGGCGGCGTATAGGTGATCTCGAGGACTGGATCAGGCGCCCCTTCGCGCGTAGTGTAGGTGACGGTCCGGTTTCCGCCACCATCGGGGCTTCCCACCATGAAACCATAGTTCGACGCCGATCCGTTCACCCAGTTCTGAACAAGCGATGTTACGGTGTAACTGTGCTGTCCGGTGGAATTGGTCGTGATGGACGCGACCGCCGTCGCATTGAAGCTGCTCCCGGCCGTGCCCCAGTTCGTCCCAGATGACCGCTCGTTCCAGGTGGCGCTGCTTTCGGTCCAGGGTTCCAGCAGGTCATAGACGCGGACCGTGATCGATCCGCCCACTTGCGTTGCCTGCAACTTCAGGACGGCGGATGTCACGGTGGAGCCGGCAGGAATAGAACTCAGGTCGAATTGCACCAGTGCGCGCTGGAGGTCCGTCGTTTCCCGGTCCACGATCATCGAGATGGTGGTGCCGAAGTTTGTCGTCGGATTCTTCAGGCTGATGTAGGTGTCCTGGGCAGACGTGAGCGACACAACGTCCGCGCGTGCCGGAAGGCAGGCAGCGAGGATTGCAATCCAAGCGATGGCAAGACAGCGAAGCGCCGGAAAAGTCCTCATTGACCTTCCAGCTAGATAGTTTGATCTATTGAACAGAGTGCCGAGCATCTGCCCCTAGGATTCACTATAATTCTTAATGGCTCTTATCAATTCTTATCCTATCTGAAACTTTCGCCAAGCTTGCGGGTGTAGGCGGAATCGAACCACCGAAACGCGGATTTCCGGCCCATACATCCAAAGTCGGCCTACCAACTTCAGACCCACGAAAAACTCACCTGTCCGCTTCGGGTCAGCCTGAGACCAATGGCAGACATCAAAGGATGTCAGCTTTGGATTACCTGAAAGACACATCCACTCAAAAGACAAATTCAAACCTTGGGACTGAAACCACCGTACCGCTCTGAAACATCAAGATCAATTCGAGTATCTTTCTATCCCCGCTTGCGAGAGAGTTGTCCCGAAGGACTGGCGAGGGTGATGGCTGGAAGCTGAGCGCGATGCGCATGAGATCGGACGGTTTCCGACTCCACCTTGCTATTTCACGGCGCTTGCGCTTTCGTGCCCGCCGATGATCAACAAAGGGCACATATCAGCTGCCAACGGGGCGACTGCCGCCATGGCCGTCGCCGGGCTTGCGCCGCTGGTGCTGGCAGGCCTTAGCCAGTGGGTGGATATTGGCGGCATGGATGCGGAGCTCGGCCTGCGCATCGGCGTGATCTATGCGGCCGTGGTGCTCACATTCATGGGCGGAGCCAGGGCCGGCATGGCCTACAGCCGCCGCGCCTGGCCCGAAATGCCCGATGAACTGGCCGCCGCTGCCGCAACTGCTCTCGCGGCATTCCTCAGCCTCATGCTGCCGATGCTCGCCTGCCTTTGCCTGCTGGTGACAGCCTTCATGCTGCATGGCCTGTGGGACATCATCGGCGGCGAACGCGGCTATGTGCCGTCCTGGTATGCAAGGCTGTGCAACATGGTGACGCCGGTCGCGGTCTTGAGCCTCATGTCCATGCTGGTGCGGCTGGCGCTCTGATCAGCGCACGCGTCTGCCCGGCAGTTTGTAGACGCCGCGTGTCCCCAGCATCCACACATCGAATGGGCCGCCGACAAACAGCTGCTGAAACGGCTCCGCCGATATGCTGAGCGAGCCGGTGAAACTGCCAAAGGCAGGCATGACCAATTGCCGTCCGTTGCCGATGAAGCATTTGCAGCGGATATGCCGTCCGCGCTGGCTGACGCTGGCGGCAGGATGCAGATGCCCCGCGACCTCAAAGCTCCCTTCCGGCACATGCCGCGGTTCATGGCGGAGCAGCAGCGGCCCAAGGTTGACCTCGCTGACGATGCGGCCTCCTGCCTCGGCTGGCGGGTTGGGATCATGGTTGCCGGTGATCCAGATCGTTTCGATGCGCGCGGTGAGGCGCTGCAACTGCGTGAGGTCATCGGCATCAATGCGGGCAATGGCTTCATCATCATGGAAGCTGTCGCCGAGGAATATGACGCGCTCGGCCTCGCAGCCAGCCAGCGTCCGTTCCAGCTGGGCCAGCGAGGCGCGCGTGTCATAGGGCGGCAGGTGCACGCCGCGCCGGGCGATGTTGGAGGCCTTCTCCAGATGCAGGTCAGCTACCAGCAGCGTGTTGAAGTCCGGCACGATAAAGCGCGCCCGAAAGATCAGGCACCAGGTCAAGCCCGCCAAGGCTGATGCGCACGGTTTCAGACAAGCCGCATGGCCTCATCAATGAGCTGCTCGGCGGCTTCGGCGAGAAGGGCATCATGGCCAGCGCCGTAAATGGATTCTTTGCTGATTTCAAGCAGCGCCGGCACGGCAAGCGGCGATACGGCATCAAGCGAGGCATGCACGATATGCCCCTTGATGCGCCGCAGCATGGCGCCCAGCCGGTGCACGTCGATGAGGCCATCAGCCGCATCATCCCACGCCGCGCGCAGCAGGATGTGGTCCGGCTGGTGGGTGCGCAGCACGTCATAGATGAGGTCGGAATTCACCGTCACCTGCCGTCCCGTCTTCTCCTTGCCGGGCTGGCGGCGCTCGATCAGCCCGGCGATGATGGCGGCATTGCGGAAGGTGCGCTTCATCAGCGAGGACTCGGCCAGCCAGGCATCGAGATCATCGCCCAGCATGTCCTCGTCGAACAGTTCGTCGAGGCTGATGCGGCCTGATCCGATCATCAGCGAAACATCGCGCACCGTCCAGATCACCAGTGCATATTCGGAAGCCGAAAATCCAAGCGGCTGCGCTCCCCAGCGCTCCAGCCGCCGCGTCAGCAGCATGCCGAGCGTCTGCAGCGCCAGCCGGCCTTCGAACGGGTAGCAGATGAGATAATGCTTGTTGGCGCGCGGAAAGGTTTCAACCAGCATCTGGTTGGCGGCGGGAACGATGGATTTGCGCTGCTGCGCCGAAAGCCACTCGCGCACTTGGTCTGGCAGCTTGCGCCAGTCCGCCGGGTTTGAAAGAATTTGCCGCACGCGCGAAGCGAGGTAGGTGGAAAGCGGAAATTTGCCGCCCTGATAGCTCGGGATCATCGGATCGGCATCGAACGTGCGGGTGGCGAGCGCGCCGAATTCATCCAGCCCCTCGAAGCGCAGCACCTGGCCTGCAAACAGGAACGTGTCTCCCGGCGTGAGTTGGGTGAGGAACCATTCCTCCAATTCGCCCAGCACGCGCCCGCCCACCACCGTGCGCTTGCCCAGCCGTTTCTTCACCGAGGCCATGCGCACCTTCAGCATGTCGGCTTCGACGATGGTGCCCATGTTGAGGCGGTAGCTCTGCGCCAGGCGCGGATGCGACAGACGCCACGAACCATCCGCCTGCTGCTTCAGCTTGGCATAGCGCTCATAGGCGCGCAGCGCATAGCCGCCGGTCGCCACATAATCGAGCGCCGCATCAAATTCGGCGCGCTCCAGATGGCGATAGGTCCACGCCCGCGTGACTTCCGCAAACAGCGCATCGGCCATGGAACGGACCTGCGCACGCGCGGCCCAGAATATGCTGGGCCAGCACATCCAGCTTGCGGATGGCGGGATATTCCGTGTCCTGAGCATTGTCGGCGGCGGCTTCGAGCGCCGCTTCGCATTCCAGCACCTCGAAGCGGTTGGAGGGCACAAGCAGCGCTTCGCTCGGGCTATCCAGCCGGTGGTTGGAGCGGCCAATGCGTTGCAACAGCCGGCTGGAGCCCTTGGGTGCGCCAATCTGGATGACGAGATCGACATCGCCCCAGTCAATGCCAAGATCGAGCGTCGAGGTGGCGACAACGCCGCGCAGTTTGCCTTCCGCCATGGCGGCTTCAACCTTGCGGCGCTGGCCCACATCGAGCGAACCATGGTGAAGCGCAATCGGCAGATTCTGTTCGTTCGCATCCCACAGGCCAGCGAAAGTCATTTCCGCCTGGCTGCGGGTGTTGACGAACACCAGCGTCATCTTGGCGCGGGAAATCTCGTCATAGACATCCTGCATGGCATAGCGTGCCGAATGGCCGGACCACGGCACGCGTTCTGCTGATTTGAGAATGCGGATGTTGGGAGCAGCGCCGGCACTTCCAGTAATGATGGGCGCAGGGGCCTCTCCCGTGGGCGCAAGCCAGGCTGCCAGCGCATCAGGATCAGCCACCGTGGCCGAAAGCCCGATGCGCCGTGCCGTTGGCGCGTAGCCGGAGACAGCAGCCAGCGCCAGTGACAGCAGCACGCCGCGCTTGGAGGTGACCAGCGAATGCAACTCGTCGATGATGATGGTCTTGAGCCCGCGCAGCAGATGCCCGGCATGCGGGTCAGCCACCAGCAGCGACACTTGTTCTGGCGTGGTGATGAGAATGTCCGGCGGCTTTTCGCGTTGCCGCTTGCGCCGTGAATGCGGCGTGTCGCCGGTGCGCGTTTCGATGCAAAACGGGAAGCGCCATCTCGCGCAACTGGCGCTTCAAGGTTACGTGCAATGTCAACCGCCAGCGCCTTGAGCGGCGAAATGTAAAGCGTGTGGATGCCGTCCCGCTTCTTGTCGCCGGAACTGAGTTCGATAAGGCTTGGCAGGAAGCCTGCCAGCGTCTTGCCGCCGCCGGTGGGGGAGATGAGCAGCGCATGCTCGCCACGCCTCGCCGCATCCAGCATGGCAAGCTGGTGCGCCCGCGGCTGCCAGCCACGCGACTGAAACCACTGTGCAAAAATCGCTGGCAGCTCACCCATGCCAGCAGCTTGACGGCTGTGGAACAAATATGCAACACGGGCGCAATGTCTTCCCCCGCCATGGCGTTGCCCGTCACCCACCGTTCGGTGCTGGCGATTGCCATTCCCATCATGCTGTCGAACGTCACCGAGCCAATGATCGGCATGGTCAACACCATCGTCATCGGCAGGCTGCATGAGCCTTATTACATTGGCGCGGTGGCGGTGGGCGCGCTCATCTTCTCCTTCGTGTTCTGGGGTTTCGGTTTCCTGCGGCTGTCAACCGGCGGCTATTCGGCGCAGGCAACCGGCGCTGGCGATGCCGGCGGAACTTGTCGCCGTGCTGTTTCGTGCACTGATGATTGCGGGCGCTGCGGGGCTTGCACTTCTCATCCTCTCGCCGCTTATCGAACGTGTTGCCTTTGGCGCTCATCGGCGGCTCGGCCGAGGTGCGCCAGCATGGCGAAACCTATTTCCGCACCCGCATCTGGTCCGCCCCCTTTGCGCTGTGCAACTTCGCGCTCATGGGCTGGTTCATCGGCCAGGGCAAGGCGCGCCTCACCTTTGTGATCCAGCTTGTGCTCAATCTCACCAACATGGGGCTCAGCGCGCTGTTCGTGCTGCACTATAATCTCGAAGTGTTTGGCGTCGGCCTCGCCGCCGTGCTGGCGGAAGCAACCGCCACAGTGCTGGGCGCATTCATCGTGCTGCGCCAGTTGCGCCGGTTTGGCGTGAAGCCCAGCCGGGACTGCATATTCGACCGCGCCAAGCTTATGGGCACGCTCAAGTCGAACACCGACATCATGATCCGCACGCTTCTGCTGGTCGCGGCGTTTCGGCTGGTTCGTCTCGCGCGGCGCGCGCTCTGGCGATGTCATCGTCGCGGCCAACGCCATATCTGCTCAACCTGTTTGAGCTTGCCGCCTATCTGATTGATGGTTTCGCCTACGCCTCGGAAGCGCTGGTCGGCCAGGCGGTGGGGGCCAGGAACCGCGCGGCATTCAAGCGCGGCCTCAAGCTCACAACGCCTTCGTGAGAGGCTTGAAGCTCACGACACTGTGGGCCATGGCCTTCGGTCTCGCGTGCAGCATCGTGATGTATGCTCGCGGGCCATGGCTCATCGGCCTGTCGACCACCAATGCGGAGGTGGCGGCAGACAGCGCTTCGCCTACCTGCCGATTGCAGCGCTCACGCCGTTGCTCGGCGCGCTGTGTTTCCAGTTTGACGGCATCTTCACCGGCGCCATGGCAACGCGCGAAATGCGCAACATGATGGTGCTTGTCGCTCGCCATCTATCTCGCTGGCTGGTGGTGGCTGGAGCCTGCCTTCGGCAATGCCGGATTGTGGGCGGCGCTGTGCCTGTTTTTCGTGGCGCGGGGCGTCACATTTGCCTGGGCCATGCCCGGAATTATCCACAAAGCCTTCGATTATTAAGGGTTTGCGCCCCTCAGAAAATGAGGTATGTAGCGCCCAAGTGCTCAGGGCACGGACGACTCAACAATTGGGGGACTAACAGACATGTGGAATGAATTTAAGGATTTCGCCTTCAAGGGCAATGCCTTCGATCTCGCAATCGGTGTTATCATCGGCGGCGCATTCGGCAAGATCGTTGACGGCATCGTCAACCTGCTCATTATGCCAATCGTCGGCGCGCTCACCGGCGGCCTGAACTTCGACAACTACTTTTTTCCGCTCAACTCTGCTGTCACGGCCACATCTTTGGCCGAAGCACAGAAGCAGGGCGCGGTGCTGGGCTATGGTGGCTTCATCACCATCCTCATCAACTTCCTCATCATCGCCTTCATCCTGTTCCAGCTGGTCAAGATCTCGAACCGCATGAAGAAGGCGACGCCGCCGGCTCCTCCGCCACCTCCCGCCAAGTCGGAAGTGCTGCTCGAGCAAATCCGCGATGCGCTCGCTGGCGGCGGTGCCGCTGCCAAGAAGAAGTAAGCTTCGAAGCCACGCGAATTCGGAAAGCCCGGGCGCACCGCCCGGGCTTTTTTCTTTTGGATTGAACACACCCAGACTGCTTGCGCCCGGCACTGGCGCTATGCCAACCAGTCCAGCGATGCAGTCGAGTTGACTTCGATCTGAGAATTCGCGGCGGCCCACCCTTGCGGATCCGTGCCCGAGCCACCACGTTTGGTAGTGCACTAATTGCAGAAATGGACTTTCACAGATGGCACCGGCATGGAAGTGGATCGGCCTCGCCTTTGGTGTCATCGTGATTGCAGGCGGCGTGTGGAGCCAGTTGACCTTGGTTGAAGAACCCGAATTTGCGCTCGCCGAACAGGCTGGTTCCTTCGAACTGCGGGACTATCCGCCCATCATCGTGGCGGAGGTGACGGTCAAGGGCAAACGTGAGGCGGCGATCAACGAAGGCTTCCGGCTGATTGCCGACTATATCTTTGGAAACAATATCGCCGCTGAGAAGGTGGCCATGACAGCCCCGGTCACGCAGCAGTCAAGTGAGGAAGTGGCGATGACCGCGCCGGTGACGCAGCAAGGCAGCGGCGATTCCTGGACGGTGCAATTCATCATGCCCGCCAAACATACCATGGAAACGTTGCCGAAGCCCAGGAACGAGGCCGTGATGCTGAAGCCGTTCGAGGCTCAACGCATGGCGGTGATCCGCTTTTCCGGCGTTGCGGATGACCAGTTGCTGGCACAGAAAACATCAGAGCTGAATGCGCAGATCGAAAGCCGCAAGCTCACCACCACAGGGCCTTTGCGCTTTGCCTTTTACAATCCGCCCTGGGTACTCGGCTTTCTGCGGCGCAATGAGGTGATGGTTCCGGTTGCGCGGTAGCGTGCCGCCGTCCACCTCACCACCGCAATTCTGTAATGAATAGGCAGCCTCCGTCATGAAAGATGAATTTCACAGACAAATGGCAATTGAGGTAATTGCCTCCATTAGGAAACTTGGCTCTGTGGTCGAACTATCTCAAGAAAAAATGTCGGCAAGTGAGCGGTCGGCGATTGTCATCCCTATTGGGAATGCAATGGGCATTCTGCAAACCGAGCTTCTGGCCGAACTTGTCAGACGCGATCCAACCTTAATCGATTTAGTTCATCCCTCAATTCCACTTGGGGGTTTGTCAAAACCAACAGATGATGAGATTTAACTCTACTCAGTCGATCTGGCGGGGACCGCATCAACAACATTTCGGTGACACGTCACTTTATTCGCTACCCACCGCAGCGCAATTGCATGTGCTCGCGAGTTTCGCCCTTTCCCGTCATTCCGGCCAAGCAGCGCGGGCTACGCGATGCGAGCCGGAACCCCGCTTTGATGGCAAGTGGCAAGCAGGCTTGCACAAAGCGGGTTTCCATCTCAAGCGATCCCGGCCCTGCCGGGATCGCTTGAGATGGAATGACGGTTGAGGGAATCACATCCTCTCGAAGATCGCGCCTCTTTTCCTATCCGGACTTGACAATGTTCCTATTTTATTCCATTTAGTCCCAATGGACGTGTCACTCGCCATCGAACGCAATCGCAAGCAGTTGCTCGCATCGTGGCCACGCTGTTTGCCTTGATCGGTCTGGCGGAAGGCGCAACCGTCGAGCGGCTGTCGTCACCTGTCTACCGGGCTGTCTTGCGGGTGCTGCGTCCGGCGGAATCGGCGGTGCGCCGGCTGATAGTCGTGGCCGCCCGCGGCCTTACGTGAAGCCGCCCATCACGAGGGTCCCCGCTCCGGCTGCTCCGCGCATCGCCCGCAAGGGCCGCAGGCGTACCACCTTCAAACTGTTCGACCCGCGCCAGCGTTTCGGTTCTGCCTTTGGCCATCAGCGTAGCCGCCATCGCATCAGCTTGGTGCCGAGGCCGGTGCCCCGCCTTCGCGTCATTGATGTGAGTTTTGATCCGCGCGTGCCGCTGTTCCTCCGCAAGGCGCCGCCGATTGTGCCAGAGCCTGAGCCTCTGCCCGTGGCCGATGGCACGGTCAATGCCATGCGCCTCTGCCGCCGTCTTGCCGCCATCAAATCAGCGCTTGAAGACTTGCCGCGCCAGGCCAGGCGCTATGCGCGCTGGCAGGCAAAACCTGCTGATGCCCGCCGTCCGCAGCTTGCCTCGGCGCTGCGCCCCGGAACGCCGCCGGGCCACCGCAAAAATCCCATCCACAAGGTCGATGAAATTCTGGCCGAATGTGATTGGCTGGCGCGACGTGCGCCCGAGCCCGACACATCTTGAAGTTCCGGGCCTTTTTTCTTTGGCGCGAACCGCTATACAGCGCCCCCATGAACTTCACATTGAAGCGCTCACTCGTCCTGCCCAGCTTGAACCTGACAGCGGCATCGTCCGCGCCGCCATGCATGGCTTTGGCAAGCCCGGCATCATTCCGCTGTGGTCGGGTGAGGGCAACTTGCCGACGCCGCGCGAATTCTGCCAACCAGTGGCGGATAGCCTTGCGGCAGGCGAAACCTTCTACACCTGGCAGCGCGGCCTGCCTGAATTGCGCGAGGCATTGGCGCGTTATCACACCCGCCAGTTCGGCCGTGAATTCTCCGCCGAAAACTTCTGCGTCACCGGCGGCGGCATGCAGGCGATACAAACCGCCATCCAGATGATTGCGGGCGAGGGTGACGAGATCATCATCCCCACGCCGGCCTGGCCTAACTACGCAGGGCCGCTGCGCTTGCAGGGTTCACGCCCTGTCGAAGTGCAGATGGAATTCCGCAACGGCAAATGGTCGCTGGATTTCGACCGGCTGTTTGCTGCCGCCACGGACCGCACCCGCGCCATCTGCCTCAACTCGCCTTCCAACCCGCTGGGCTGGACAGCAAGTCAGGACGACCTCGTTGCTATCCGTGATTTCTGCCGCAAGCGCGGCATTTGGATTCTGGGCGATGAAGTCTACAACCGCTTCCACTACGCCGAACAAAGGCAACCCGCGTGCGCCATCGTTCCTCGATGTCTGCGATGTCGAGGAGCGCCTCATCCTCGTCAACACTTTCTCCAAGAACTGGGCGATGACGGGCTGGCGTGCCGGATGGATACAGACTCCAAGGGAGTTGGCTCCGGTCGTTGAACGCGTCATTCAATACAACACCAGCGGCACAGCGCCCTTCATGCAGCGCGGCTGCATCGCAGCGCTCGATGGCGGCGATGCCTTTGTCGACGAGACAAGTGGCCCGCGCCCGCGCCAACCGCGATTACGTCGTCTCGCGCCTTGGCCAGTTCGGCAACATCAGCTTCCAGATTCCCGATGGCGCTTTCTATCTGTTCTTCGCCATCGATGGCATGAAGGATTCGATGGCGACAACGCTCCGCATCATAGATGAGGCCAATGTCGGCTTTGCGCCGGGTGGCACCTTTGGACCGGGCGGCGAGGGCCACTTGCGCATGTGCTACCTGCGCGATGCAGCCAAGCTGGCAGAGGCGATGGATCGCTTTTCCAACTGGTTGAAAAACGGGCATCCGGTCTGAGTGCTGCCTTTTTGGATGCCGCATTGCACAATGCAAAGGCAGGCAAAACCTAAAGCTCATAAATAATTCAATAAGTTCAATGAAATACTACTTGGCACGCGCCATGCAATGTATGTTGCAACGCACACGTCTGTTTTGGATCCTCCCATTTTCAAAGGCAGAGTACTCGTGTCGGGTGCGGGGCAGGCTGAGAGGTCTGTCGCGTATTTCCAGGGGGTGGGCGGCGAAGGCTGCTCACCCCTCCTTTTTACTTTCAGGAAGAGGTGGCGAGCGCCATCACCCCATCGACCACGAACTGCACGGCAAGTGCTGCGAGGATGATGCCCAAGAGGCGCGTGATCACGGCGCGCCCGGTGATGCCCAGCGTCTTTGAAATGCGCTCCGCAATCAGGAAGCACAGGTAGCAGGCAAGCATGACAAGCGCCGCCACCCCATAAAGGCCGGCGAGCAGATTGATCTCGCCATTGGCTTTTCCGGCCAGCAGGATCATCGCCGTGATTGCGCCGGGCCCTGCCATCAGCGGAATGGCGAGCGGGAAGGCGGCGATGTTCTTGACATGATCGACGGTGACCGCTGCATCCGCCGTGGCTTGCAGGCGCTGGCTGCGCCGGTCAAACACCATTTCGGCCGCTGCTGACAGCAGCAGCAATCCGCCCGCAATGCGGAAGGCGGAAAGCGAGATGCCGAGCAGCGACAATAGCTTTGCCCCACCTAACCCGGCAGCGAGCAGAATGCAGAAGGCAATCACCGAGCCGCGCAGCGCCACCTCGCGCCGCTGCTTTTCCGCCATGCCGTTGGTGAGGCCGAGGAACAATGCCGAGAGGAACAGCGGGTCCGCCACCACCAGAAGGGTCGCCAGCGCGGAAGTGAGATAGTCGGTCATCGGCTAGGCTTAGCATTCAATGGCGTAGTTCGGGAGAGGCTGCGAGGCCCCCTCCGCCCTTCGGGCACCTCCCCCAGCATAGCTGAGGGAGGGCGCTTTCCGCTGCGCTCCCCCAACTTGTTGGCGGGGTGAGCCCTTGCGAACGTCCGAAGGACTGAGGGGGGCTCCTCAACCCAATCTCCGCTTCAGCGACTGGACTACATTCTCCAATGCCTGCAGGAAACGCGAGCGGTCGGCTGGCACGAAAACCGGGTTGTGGTTCTGCGTGCCTGTTGCCTCGCGCAGATTGCTCATCAGCTCGCGCATGGCGAGCGCCATGCCGATGCCATCCGGGGTAAAGGGCTTGCCAGCATGCGAAAGCACTTGGGCATTCTTTTTGATGCTGCGCGAGGCTAGCGGAATATCCGCCGTCACCACGATGTCCTGCTCGCTCACTTGCTCGACAATCCAGTCATCGGCGGCATCCGCCCCTTCAGCCACGACGACGCGTTTCACATTGTCGCCCACCGGCAGCCGCATGTGGGAGTTGGAGACGTAGTAAATTTCGAGCCCATGGCGCGCCGCAACCTTGTGCGCTTCATCCTTCACCGGGCAGGCATCCGCATCGACGTAGATTTTCAAGCCGCTCACCTGGCGCAACAATCACAAAGTAACATCGTCACCCCAGCGAAGGCTGGGGTCCCGCTTCTGTCTCAACCAAAGTTGACACGGGATCAATTGAATCGTGGAGATCGGACCAGCTTGGATTCATCTTCTCTATCACCCTGATCTTCCCCTCTCGCTTCCACGCCTTGATCTGTTTCTCGCGTAAAATGGCTGCATCCATAGTGCCATGATGCTCATACCACGCCAACGTTTTCAGCCCGTACTTGGAAGTGAACCCGGGTGTTGTGCCATTCTTGTGGTCCCAAACACGGTTCCACAAGCTGGATGTCACTCCAGCATAAAGCGTCCCCCGATACCGGTCAGCCATGATGTAAACGGCAGGGAACTTCTCGTCGCGCATTACTCAGTATTCAACATTCTACCATTTGCGGTCAAGAAAAGCGGGATGCCAGCATGCGCTGGCATGACGGCATGAGTTTCAACTCACGCTGTTGGGCAATTCGCGCTCGCGCCTGGCGATGAAGTCCCTCAGCCCTTCGGCAATGCCTTCGTCCATCGGCGGCTTCTCGTAGGCAGCCAGCATGGCGGCGGCCTTCTCCCGCCCGCGCGTGTCATGGTCCTTGGAACCTTCCGCCGACCATTGCTCGAACGAGTTGAAATCCATGATCGAGGGCATGAAGAACGCTTTCTCGAAATGCTCAAGCGTGTGTTGCGTGCCGAGAAAATGCCCTGCCGGGCCAACCTCGCGGATGGCCGCCATCGCTTCCTTGAAATCATCGAACGAAAGCCCGCCCGCATATTTGTACCAGCCCTGCAACTGCTCGCAGTCGGTGACGAACTTGGAATAGCCGCAGGTGAGGCCCGCCTCCAGCCAGCCTGCCACATGCCAGATGTAGTTGGCGCCAGAAAGGATGGCCGCATGCATCAGCATGTTGGCCTCATAGCCCGCCTGCGCATCATTGAGCTTGGAGCCAACATGGAAGCCGGACGTGCGCCACGGCAGTTTATATTTGCGCGCCAGTTGCCCCATGACGAACATCATCTGCGCCGCTTCCGGCGTGCCGCCCATGGGGGCGCCGGTCTTCATGTCCACCGTCACCATGAACTGGCCGTAGATCTGGGGCGAGCCGGGCCGCACCAGCTGCGTGAAGGCAAGGCCGACGAGCGCCTCGGCATTCACCTGCGCCACAGCGCCGATGGAGGAGGCGGAGGTTGAGGCCCCGCATAGCGCAAAGGGCGCGGCGATGATCGGCTGGTTGTGCCGCGTGTAAACCCGCATCGCATCCAGCATGGTTGAATCCCACACCAGCGGCGAATTGCAGTTGGTGATCGAGACGACGACGGTGTTGTCCTTCACATAATCATCGCCGAACACGATGCCCGCCATCTTCATCACATCCTCGGCGCGTTCCTTCGAGGTGACGATGCCCATGAACGGCTTGTCGGAATGGGTGAGCGCCGAATGGATGATGTGCAGGTGCCGCTTCGGCACCGGAATTTCCATCGGCTCGCAGATGATGGAGGAGGATGAGTGCAGCGCCGGCGCCATGTAGGCAAGCTTGTGCAGGTTGTTGAGGTCAGCGAGCGAGCCATAGCGCCGCTCGCCATCCAGCGCCCGCACGAAAGGCGCGCCATACATCGGCACGAAGATGGTGTTCTTGCCGCCAACGCGCACGGTGCGTT
Organism: uncultured Alphaproteobacteria bacterium; assembly: GCA_963814455.1. Classification (GTDB taxonomy): domain Bacteria; phylum Pseudomonadota; class Alphaproteobacteria; order Rhizobiales; family Aestuariivirgaceae; genus Aestuariivirga. The sequence goes on from CAWFCR010000023.1 coordinate 116,391, forward strand.
CCGGGTTGCGCGCATTGAGCGTGAATTCGGATGGGATGAGGCCCACAAGCTGCATGAGCTGGGCCCGGTCGATGCGCACGCGCGTGCCCTGCACATCGGCGCCTGCCTGTTTCCACAGCGCAATCGCTTCATCGTCGCGGAATTCGCAGCCAACCTCCTCGAGAATCCGCATCGACTCTTCATGGATGAGCTCGACTGCTTCTGCTGGCAGCAGCTCGTAGGTCGGAATGTTGCGCACCAAAGTGGGGAACGACAGCATGGGTGCTGCCCGCAGAGCCCGCCTGCCTTCGCGCCCGCCGCTGCGGCGGCCTGCGATGAAACCTGTTTGGAGAGTTCGGTCGTGTTGATCATGAGCATTGATACCGGCAGCTAAATATCGAGAGGAGTCAATCTATTTCACCCTGTTTGGCCGCGTTTGTTGCGCTGCATATAAAGTGTGGACTGACGATTGACGGATAGTGAGTCGCGCTTCAAATTGGCAAAAGGGGACGCACATGGCTTGCGCGAAAGCGCTGGGGGCTACGTGTTAAGCGACAAAACCAAACGACATCCGGCTACCCTCCGGAGAGTCGACGAGGGGTAAACATGGCCGACAAGCATCATTTGACCGAGGACGAGAAAGTCCTCCACAGCATGGGGTATGCGCAAGAACTTGCGCGCCGCATGGGCAAGTTCTCGAACTTCGCCATTTCATTTTCAATCATCTGCATTCTGGCAGGCGGCATCACGGCATTCCCGGTTGCCATGTCTTCCGGTGGCGGGTTCTCTGTATCCATCGGCTGGGTCGTGGGCGGTGTCTTTGCCCTCGTCGTAGCTGCATCGGTTGGCCAGATTGCCTCGGCTTACCCGACAGCGGGTGGCCTTTATCACTGGGCTTCCATTCTTGGCGGCCGTGGCTGGGGCTGGCTCTGCGCCTGGATCAATCTTGTCGGCCTCATCTTCGTGGTCGCCTCGGTCAACTTTGGCGTCTATTTGCTGATGAAGGACCTGCTGCTCTCCGGCGTGCTCGGTATCGACACGTCCGCTTGGACGGCAATCCACGCCAGCATCTTCGTGACGATTTTCGCCGTCACGCAAGCGCTGTTCAACCATTTCGGCATCAAGACCACCACGATGCTGACGGATTTTTCAGGCTACCTGATCTTCGTCATCGCCATACTTCTTACTCTCACCATGCTGATCTGGGGCGCCAGCTTCGACCTGTCGCGCCTCACCACCTTTGTGAACAACACGGGTGAAATCGGCGGCAGTGTCGTGCCGGAACCGCGCACCGCACTGGTCGCATTCCTCATCGGTCTGCTTTATCCACTCTATACCATCACCGGGTTTGATGCTTCGGCTCACACCTCGGAAGAAACCGTCGATGCGCGGTCAACTGTGCCGAAGGGCATGCTGCACTCGGTGTTCTGGTCACTGCTGTTTGGCTTCTTCCTCGCATCGTCTTTCGTGCTGGCGATGCCGGATACGGCCGCAGGCGCCAAGGAAGGCTTCAACTCCTTCTTCGCCCTGTTCAACAACCTGCCGGCGCCTACCTTCCTGAAGGTAATCCTCGCACTCGGCATCGTGGTCGCGAACTACATCTGCGCGCTGGCGGGCATGACCTCCACCTCGCGCATGATCTACGCATTCGCACGTGATGGCGGCTTGCCCGCTTCGAAGGCTCTGTCGACCATCCATCCGAAGCACCGCACGCCGGTGAACGCGATCTGGCTGACGGCGGTGCTTTCGGCAGCGGCCTGCTACTACGCGCCGTTCATGTTCGCGCTTGCCGCGGGTTGTGCTCTCTTCCTCTATATTTCCTACGCCATGCCGGTTGCTGCCGGCATGCTGGCGGAAGGAAATTCGTGGAAGGAGTTCGGCCCCTTCAAGCTCGGCGTATGGTCGAAGCCGTTTGCCTTGATCACCATCGTGGGCGTCATCATTCTCGCCTATGCTGGCATTCAGCCGCCGTTCAACCCGATCATCCTGCCGCTGTTCCCGGACCTCGTGTTCCCGCTGAACCAGCTCACCAATCCGCTGATCTTCCTGGCGGTGGCGCTGGCTCTTGGCTGGTTCCTGTCGGAGCGCAAGCGCTTTGCCGGTCCGCCGATCGGCGCGGAAGTGATCAAGCGCCGCCAGGCCGAGATCGCTGCCCGCGAACAGGCGCTGGCCGAGGCGGAAGCCCGGGCTTGATATCCACATGGTGCGAGAAGGGCGGCCATATGGCCGCCCTTTTTGTTTGATGACTGGGACCGATGTTTGATCAAACATATGATGTGGCGGTGATTGGCGGCGGCGTGGTGGGCCTTGCCATCCTCCGCGCCTTCTCGCTTGCCGGCCTCAAATGCATATTGCTGGAGCGCGGCGCCGATATTCTGTCCGGCGCCTCCAAGGGCAACAGCGCGTTGCTGCACACGGGCTTTGATGCGCCGGAAGCCTCGCTCGAACTGCAATGCATGCAGGCGGGCTACCGCGATTATCTCGCCATCCGCCGTGACCTCAACCTGCCGCTCATTGAAAGCGCCGCCCTCGTCGTCGCCTGGAATGAGGAGGAGAAGGCCAAGCTCGGAAATATCGTTCAGAAGGCGCATGCCAATGGCGTCGCCGATGTGCGCGAAATCTCGCCGCTTGAACTCCGCCTCAAGGAACCGCGCCTCGCCCGCACGGCACTTGGCGCAGTTCTGGTGCCGGGGGAGCACATCATCGACCCATGGTCGGCGCCGCTTGCGTATGCGCATCAGGCGATTGCCCATGGTGCAGAGATCATCCGCAAGGCGGAAGTGACTGGCGGAGACTATGCCAACGGCGAGTGGAAACTCGCAACCACGCAAGGCACGGTGACCGCCCGCGTCGCCATCAACGCCGCAGGCAACTTCGGCGATATTGTCGAGAAGATCGCGCGCCAGCCCGGCTTCGCCATCAAGCCGCGCAAGGGTCAGTTCGTGGTGTTCGACAAGCCCGCAGCGAAACTTGTCCGCGCCATCATCCTGCCGGTGCCGACCGAGCGCACTAAAGGCGTCGTCCTTTTCCGCACAGCCTTTGGCAATCTCGCCATCGGCCCCACGGCGGAAGACCAGGACGAACGCGACATCGCAACCTGCGACAGCGAGACTCTCGAACTGCTGAAGGCGCGCGCACTCGAAATGCTGCCCTCGCTTGCAGGCATCGGCGTCAATGCCATTTATGCGGGGCTGCGGCCAGCGACCGAACACAAGGATTATGTGATCAGCGCGCTTAAGGCACAGGGCTGGATCACGGTCGCCGGCATCCGCTCCACCGGCCTCACCGCAGCTCTCGGCATCGCCGCGCATGTGAGCAAGCTCTATGGCAAGAATTTTGGCAAGCTGCCCAAGAAACTGCCGCCTGCAATCCTCACGCCGGTTCCCAACCTCAGCGAGGACCGTATCCGCCCCTTCCAGCGCGGCGATGAAATTGTCTGCCACTGCGAACTGGTGACCAAGGGCGAAATTGAAGCCGCCTGCGCCGGCCCGTTGCCTGCGGGCGATATGGGCGGCCTCAAGCGCCGCACCCGCGCCATGATGGGGCGCTGCCAGGGCTTCTATTGTTCGGCCCGCATCGCCGAAATGACCAAGGGGCATTTCGATGGAAGCGCGTGACGTCATCATCATTGGCGCCGGGCCAACCGGGCTTGCCGCCGCCCGCCGCCTGCATGATCTTGGCATCAAGGATGTGCTGGTGATCGAGCGTGAAGCGGAAGCGGGCGGCATTCCCCGCCATTGCGGCCATACAGGCTTCGGCTGGGACAGCCACCACCGGCTATGGACCGGCCCGCGCTTTGCGGCTGAACTGCGCAATGCCGCAACCCAGGTGGAAATCCGCACACGGACAACTGTGCTGGAGCTTGGCCGCGAGGGCCGCATCCGCGTGCAGACGGCGATGGGCGTGCGCGAAATGCAGGGGCAGCAGATATTGCTCGCCACCGGCACACGCGAAACGCCGCGCTCTGCGCGCCTCATCGGCGGCTCGCGTCCACTGGCTGGCGTCATGAACACCGGCGCACTGCAGCAGCATGTCTATCTCCATGGCAACAAGCCGTTTCAGCGCCCCGTCATCATCGGCAGCGAGTGGGTGTCCTATTCCGCCTTGCTCACCTGCCGTCATCATCGGCATCAAGCCAGTCGCCATGATCGAGGAGAAGGAGCGGACCGATGCGCCTTCCCTCGGAAAGCTTGTCGCCCGCCTGGCCTTTGGCGTGCCAGTGAAGACCGCAACCCGCCTCATCGCCATCGAGGGCAGCGACAAGGTGGAAGCTGTCGAGATTGAACGCGCTGGCGTGCGCAGCCGCATGGATCTGTGATGGCGTTGTCCTCACCGGCAAGTTCCGTCCTGAACTTGCGCTGGTTCCGCAGGGGTCATTCCTCCAGGGCATCGACATGGGCCGGCACGACCGTTACCTCGCTGCCGGCAATGTGCTGGAGCCGCTCAAGACCTCCGGCAAATGCTGGCGCGAGGGCCGCAAGGCAGCGGACCTGATCAAGGGCAGGCTGGCATGAAGGTTCTCGCCATTGACCAGGGCACCACCGCCACCAAGGCTTTCACCTATGACAGCGCCGGCGCATTCACGCCCGTTGTCGCGATAGAGCATCGGCAGATCTACCCGCGTGCGGGCTGGGTGGAGCATGACGCCGCCGAACTGCTTGAGAACGTGCTTGAGTGTGTTCGCAAGGCGGGGCAGGTGGATGCGATCGGCATAGACAACCAGGGTGAAACCATCATCGCCTGGGACGCGCATTCCGGCCAGCCCATCTACAACGCCATTGTCTGGCAGGACGACCGCACCAAGGACGTGACCGAGCGCATGAAGGCGGAAGGCCACGAGGCAAAAACGCTTGCCATAGCGGGCTTGCCGCTTGACCCGTATTTCTCCGCCTCCAAGCTTGGCTGGATCATGCAGAATGTCGAGCTCGCCAAGCCGCTGCGCCAGCAGGGCCGCCTGCGGCTCGGCACCAGCGATGCCTATTTCAATGCCCGCCTCACCCGCAATTTTGCGACCGACATCACCACCGCCTCGCGCACCAGCCTGATGGACCTTGAGACCGGCCAGTGGAGCGAAGAACTCTGCGAATTGTTCGGCGTGCCAATGGATTGCTTGCCCAAGATCCAGCCCTCGGTCTCCGACTTCGGCCAGCATATCGGAATGCCGCTTTCCGCCAGCATCGTGGATCAGCAGGCGGCACTGTACGGCCATGGCTGTGACCAACCGGGCTTGGCGAAATTCACTTTCGGCACCGGCGCTTTTGCGCTCGTCAACACTGGCGCAAACCGTATCGACGGGTCGAAATACGGCATCAACTCCACCATCGCCTGGCAGGTGCGGGATGGCGCCCCGCAGCGCGCCCTGGAAGGCGGGCTTTACAACGCCGCCTCCGCCGTCAACTGGGCGCGCTCACTTCATCTGTTCACGGACTATTCCGACATCGCCATGTTCGATGGGCCGTCCGCACTGTCACGCAAGCTTGTATTCGTGCCCGCACTTTCAGGCCTCGGCTGCCCCTATTGGGACAGGAGCGCTGCGGGCCTGTGGATCGGCATGGGGTTGGAGACAACTGCGAAAGACATGATGCAGGCGCTGCTCGAAGGCGTGGCGCTCAGGGCTGGCGAGGTGATGCGGGCGATGGGCGAACTGACGCCGGTTGGCGCGTCACTTTCAATTGATGGCGGCCTCAGCCGCAATGCCTATTTCAACAAGTTCCTCGCCCGCGTCGCCGGCAAGACAATCGTGGTGCAGGGCGAGGCGGATTTGACCGCACTTGGCACAGCGCGCCTCGCCATGCTGGGTGCCGGTGTGGCCGCAAGCGATCTGCCGCCACTGCCCGAACCCCGCGCCGTGATCGAGCCTATCTCTCCCATCAGCGCAGAGGAGAAAGCGTTGTTCACCGAGGCGGTGAAGCGCGCGCAGGGGTGGAGGTAAGAGTTATTTTATCAATCTATATATTGACAAACAAGACTATTTTGTGTATCTATCAGTTTACAAAATACAACGGAAGTCAATCTATAGACATACAGAATGAATTCAAGAAGAGTTTTTAACCAACAATATCAATCGATTGTAGATATCGCTGTGAGCGCTGCGCCCGCCCTGCACTTGCCTCCCGAAGGCTGGTTGCGGACGGCCCGCAAGGCTTTGGGCATGTCTGGAGCGCAACTTGCCCGCCGTATGGGGGTGACGCGTGCGCGTATCGCCAATGCGGAACAGGCAGAGCTGATTGGCGGCATCACATTGAAATCCATGCAGGCTGCCGCCGAAGCCATGGGCTGCAAGTTCGTCTATGCCGTCGTGCCGAAAGACACTGTGGGATCTTTGATCTGGTTTCAGGCGCAGAAGAAAGCAGCACTGATTGTTGCGCGCGCAAGCCAGCACATGGCTCTTGAAGATCAAGCCTTGCCGGCTGCGAAAATTGTTCAGCAGACGGACAATCTTGCCCGCAGTCTCATGCACGATATGCCGCCGGATTTCTGGGATGATAAGTGACCGGCAACGTGGAACACCCTGAAGGCGCAACACCGCTTGACCGGGACGAACTTGACGGCCTCAAACCAAAACACGTCACCACACGTGGCGAACTGGATGAACTGGAACAGGCCAATATCCAGGATGGCCTGCGCTGGTTGTCGCGCCAGCGACACAAGGACATGTTCACCAACGACTTCGCGGTTGCGCTTCACAGAGCGATTGTTCGGTGATGTCTGGCGTTGGGCCGGTTCATTCCGGAAGACAGGCAAGAATATCGGAATCGATCCTGTTCAAATTGAAGTGCAACTTCGTACGCTGATGGATGACGCCCGCTATTGGAAGCATCACAACACTTTCCCGCCTGTGGAGGCGGCCCTGCGCTTGCACCACCGGCTCACCTTCATTCATCCGTTCCCCAACGGCAATGGCCGCCATGCCCGCATCATGGCGGATGCCGCATTGGAGAAGATCTATGGTGTTGCTCCAATCGACTGGGCAGGCGGGCATAATCTTCAGCAAATTGGCGCACGCCGTTCGGCCTACATTGCGGCGTTGCGATGTGCGGACGGCGGTGACTATGCGCCGTTGATGGAGTTTGCAGGGGTCGCTCAATCCGAGTAGGGAGGAAAGAACTTCAGGCCGCAGCCACCTTGGCAGGCGCTTCATCAAGACGTCCGGAGGCCATGAGCGGCCCTTCCGCGCCATCAAGCGCGCCGGGAGCAAGCTCGAGGCCGAGGAAGCGGGCGCGCTCCACCGGTCCAGGCAGATGCAGGTCGGCCACCAGCTCCGGCCGAAAGCCGAAGCGGCCATAGTAGGGTGCATCCCCCACCAGCATGATTGAGGCATGGCCCTGCTTCACTGCTTCGCGGAGCGCGTGGTTCATCAGCGCACTGCCAATGCCGCGGCCCTTGTACTGCCCATCAACCGCCAGCGGGCCAAGCAGCAGCGAAGGCCCGGCGGAACCCGCAATGACATTCCACAGCCGCACGGTGCCGATGACGCGGCCGGATTTGCTCACAGCGGTGAAGGCGAGCCCCTCCGCAGGCATCCGGCCGTCGCGCAGGCGCGCGCTGGTCTTGCGGTGGCGCGCGCGCCCGAAGCCGCGGTCCAGCAGCCGCTCACGCGCGGCAACATCAGTGGCAATTTCAGCACGAATGGTGACCATGGAAAGCCTCCATACCCAACAGAGATGAACGGACGTTGTGAGTTAGATGACGTATGAGGCCAGCGGTTCGAAGCCGTTGAACGCCACCGACGCATAGGTCGTCGTGTAGGCTCCTGTTGCCTCGATCAGCACCTCGTCGCCAACCGAGAGCGACACCGGCAGGTCGTACGGTACCTTCTCGTACAGCACGTCAGCCGAGTCACATGTCGGACCCGCGATAATGCAGGCGCTCTTTACATCGCCATCCTTCGCCGTGACGATCGGATACCGGATCGCCTCATCCATGGTTTCGGCGAGGCCGCCGAATTTTCCGATGTCGAGATAGACCCAGCGCTGGTTGTCGTTGGCATGCTTCTTCGAGATCAGCACCACCTCGGCCTTGATCACGCCGGCATTGCCCACCATGCCGCGGCCGGGCTCGATGATGGTTTCCGGAATGGCATTGCCGAAGTGTTTGGCAAGGCTTTCATGAATGGCGTTGGCATAAGTGCCGGTGCTCGGCACCGACTTCAGATACTTGGTCGGAAAGCCGCCGCCGAGATTGACCATGGAGAGCGTAATGCCGAGACCTGCCATCTCGTCGAAGATGGCCTTGGACTGCGCCAGCGCCTTGTCCCAGGCGCCAAGCTGCGTCTGCTGCGAGCCGACATGGAAGGAAATGCCATAGGCCGTGAGTCCGAGCTTGTGGGCATGCACCAGCACATCCTTCGCCATTTCGGGATCGCAGCCGAACTTGCGCGACAGCGGCCATTCAGCGCCAGCCCCATCAGCCAGGATGCGGCAGAATACGCGCGCGCCCGGAGCGGAGCGGGCAATCTTCTCCACTTCTTCCAGGCAATCAACCGCGAACAACGAAACGCCAAGCCGGTGCGCTTCCGCAATGTCGCGCTCCTTCTTGATGGTGTTGCCATAGGAAACACGATCCGGCGAAACGCCGGTGTTGAGCGCCATGTTGATTTCGGCAACCGAAGCCGTGTCGAAGCACGATCCCATGTCCGCCAGCGCCTTGAGGATTTCAGGAGCCGGATTGGCCTTCACCGCATAAAAAATGCGCGTGCCCGGCATCGAGCGCGCGAACGCCTTGTAGTTAGTCTTCACCACGTCAAGATCGAGGACGAGGCACGGACCTTCCGGGCGTCGGGTGCGCAGGAATTCGGTGATGCGTTGGGTAGCGGCCATGGCTGTCGTCCCTTACCAATGACGTTGCTGGTGCGGCAGTGTACCGGGCTCACGTGATGGAAACGTGCAACGCCGTTAGACTTACCGTTTTTCGCCTTGGCTTGATCGGGAGAACCCAATCGCACTTGGGGCAATGAAAGTGGTGCCTCTCAGTAATGCTGGCGGATGGAAAGCCAGCGAGACCAAAAAGCCCTCACCGTCGTTGCTTTGGGGAAGTCCTTGCGGCACGTGCGACTATGGGCAGACGCGCATATGATGGATTCGCCAGTCATATTCAAGAATTTTTTTGTTAAGGCGCGTTAAGATTTTGTCTCTGGCAGGAAAAGACGCGGGAAGAGAATTTCGTGCGTCTTTGCCGGAAACCGGAGATGCACCGGGCCCTTTGGGGTATCGGACACAAGAAGCCCTTCACCTTCAAGGCCACTCAGCACGCGGCGCGCAGACCGTTCCGGTAAACCGGATATGCGGGCAGCTTCGCCGCGCGGGAACTCTCCTCGCATCAGTGCTTCTTCCAGCAGCTTCGCTGCCTCTGGCTTCGTGTCTTCCAGTTGAACGACAAGCGAGCGAAGCCGGGACTGCAGCTTGGTCAAGTCAAACAAGCTTTCCATGAACTCAATCTGGTCCAAGCATACCCGCATGAACCAATCATTGAACGCAACAAGGCTTTGCAGCGAGAGATTGCCTCTTCCGTCAAGGTCGCCCTGCCTCGGCAGGTCCGCCTGGTCCATGTGGAGTTTGTACTCATCGCGAGAGGCCAATCCGCGGGCAAGTCCTCGTGAAACCGACCAAAGCCCATGGGCGCCGATACCAGCGGCGTGCCCCATGGCATGGCTCATCAAGCGGCTGACCCGCCCATTGCCGTCCGGGAAGGGATGGATGTAGTTGAAGCGATGATGTGCTGATGCAAGAGCGAGGATGCGCCCGGACGTGCCAAGTTTCTCAAACCGGAAGCGCTCGGCGAAGTATGACATGAAGTCCGCGACATGTGAACCGCTCGGAGGATGATGCCTTCCAACGGCAATATCCGGTGTGCTCGCATTGCGCCACTCACCGGGAGTCATGCGGAAAGCCATGCCACCGGAAGTAATGGTGAGCATCGCCTCCGAGGCACTATGGTAGAATTCCCTGTGCAGATATCTCAAGAAATCTGCAGAGGCGGGCTCCGGCAAATTGCCTTGGCGATGAAGCTCGTCAATTTTCTCCTGAACACGGACATGGGCGACAGCCTCGGTGAGAAGATCGCGCTTGCGGTCTTCTTCCATTAAACTGCCCGCTACTGCGCTTTCAATTTCGCGTGTGCTTGCAGGGGATGCATTTTGCCTTGGGTGAACAGGAGACATTCCCAGCGCATGCTCAATATCCCGGGGCCGCGTGTGATGCCCTTCGATGACATTGCTGTAGTAGCAATTCATGATGCGTACCATGGCCGCCAGTGAGGCGGCGGTTTGCGGATGGAGTCCGTGACCAAGACGTGAGGCTGCCGATGCGACTTCGGCCAAAAGATCGGCCAAGCGTTCAGGAACATCCTCAAGGCGAGCTGGTTCTATGCGTTGAGGAGTCTCAGGTGACATGCGCAAATGGCCGATTATAAATTACATGCAAGCTATTATATTACAATAGTTTTATTAACATACAAGCGGTTTCTGGCCGATTTACTGGCCGATCCTGGAGCCGAACTGCTGCCAGCCGGTGACCATGCGCGTCAGCGTCGTGACGCAGCACATGGCGGCGTAGATGTAGGCAAACAGCACAAAATGCTCAGGCCACAGGCACATGAGCACGAAGCAGATGATGGTTTCGGTCCCCTCGGCAAGCCCGCCGAGATAGTAGAAGGCCTTGGACGGGTAGTCTGAACTCGTCTCGCCGCGCTTTGCCGCCATGATGGCGAAGGCGAGGAATGTGACGCCAGTGCCGATGAAGGCCGCAAGCAGCACGGCAGCGGCGAGTGCGTTGCGCGCCGGGTCGCAGAAACCGAAGGCCAGCGGCACGCCGGCGTAGAACAGGAAATCGAGCGTGATGTCGAGGAAGGCGCCGCGGTCGGTCGGCCCGTCAAGCCGCGCCAGCGAGCCATCCAGCCCGTCGCAAAGCCGGTTGATCAGCAACGGAACAAGAGCGCTTTCCACATAGCCTGCCGCAATCATCGCCGCCGCCAGAATGCCGAAGCCGAACCCAGCAAACGAAACTTGGTTGGCGCTGATGCTGCGCCGCTGCAGGACTCTTGCCAGCCCGTCCAATGCCGGGCGCACCAGCGCTAACGCCTGCCGGTCAAACATCGCGAACCTCTCCGTTTCTGCTGATGTGCAGCACACGTCCGCCTGTCGGGGCATCATCCCTGTCGTGGCTCACCAGCAGGCAGGGAATGCCAGAAGCGGCAATGCGCGTAAAAACAAGTTCCCGCATGGAAGACCGCAGCTCCTCATCCAGCCGGTTGAAAGGTTCATCCAGCAGCATGGCGGTTGGCGCTGCCAGCAGCGACCGCATGAGCGCAACGCGTTGCCGCTGGCCGCCTGAAAGGCTGGAAGGTTTGCGATGTTCGAAGCCTTCGATGCCTGTTTCACGGAGCGCAGCCCGCATGCGCGCCTCACGCTCGGCTCGCGAAGCCCGCGCAATGCCGAACATCAAGTTGTCGCCAACGCTCATATGCGGAAACAACAGGTCATCCTGAAACAGGCGGCCGATGCGGCGGCGAACGGGCGCTACAGCAGTCAGGTTCGTGCCGTTCAAGATCACCTCACCGCTTCCTGCCAGCGGTTCTGCCAGATCACCTGCGATGTAAGCGAGAAGCGAGGACTTGCCGCAACCGCTTGGACCCATCAGCGTCACGATCTCGCCGGGCGAAACGGCCAGTGAGAAGGGTTGGATCAAGGGTGATCCTGATAGCGTAATGCCAACACTGCGGAGCTCAAGCATGACGCTGCCCGCCCGCCCAGGCGGCCAGCCCAAAGACCGCTGCAGGCAGCATCATGAGGGCCAGTGCGTGCGCTGCCAACAGCGGGCGGTTGCCGCCGCTGGCAAGGGTGACCGCCTCGGTAGTCAATGTTGGCGTGGTGCCGCCGCCGATGAGTTGCACCGGCACATATTGCGCAATGCTCACCGCAAAGCCAATGGCGGCTGCGGATAATAGCACGCTGAGAAGCAGCGGCCCCTTGATGCGAAAGAAGAAGCGCAGCGCGCCAGCATTGAGCCCATGCGCGATCAAACGGTAGCGCTCATCAAAATCGCGGTAGGGAGCCCGCAGCACGATGAACACATAGGCGAACACCGGCGTCAGCTGCGCCAGGGCCGCACTCCACCAGCCTGCACTGATGCCCGCTTTCAGAAACAGCACATACTGCCCGCTCGCAAGCGCCACAGAAGGAAGCGTGAGAGCGGCCATTGCGGCAATGCCGAGGCCACTGTCCCAGCTTCTGGGCATGGCCTCAAACCACAGGATGGCCAGCGCCATTGCGGCAATGCTGGTGGTGACGCCGAAGGAAAGGCTATTGAGAAGCGGCGCAGGATCGGCTGACAGCGTATGCCACGCGGCGGCGCTGAAGGCTTCCGGCAACAGTTGGGGAAATGGCCAGCGCTGGCTGAATGCGATGATAATGAGCACCAGCAGCACCAGCCCATAGATCGCAAAGATGATGAGTTCAGGAATTTTCGCAATGTTGGCGGGCAGGCCGGCGGCCGAAGGTCCGCGCGTCATGAAGTGCTTCAATGGCTGTCGCAACGCCTTCAATGCTGCCAGAGCAACAAACGCCACGCCGAGCAGTGCGAACACCAGCAGCAATGCTCCGGCAAGTCCGCGACTGTTGATGGCGGAGGAGGCATCATTGAGATCATGCCACACTGAAAGCTGGAACGGTGCTGGCTGCAGCGGGCCGATAGCCACAGCCATGTCGATGACGCTGCAGCCATAGGCCCAGACGATGGCTATCGGCCAGCGCACTTGCCGCAGCAATTGCGGAGCTTCAATACGTAGCGCCGTTGAAAGCGAGCCGTGACCGAGGCTTGCTGCTACCCGCTTCTCGGCTGCAAGCCGCAGCCCGAAATCAGGCCGTGCCAGGGCCGCAAACATCAGCCACAGCAAGAATGGCGTTTCCTTGAGGGCGAGGGCAGCAATCAGGGAAACGCCATAAGGATCTTGCGTCGTCACCCATTGCGGTGGCGCATCAAACTGCAGGAGGCGCGTCATCAGCCCTGCTGGCATGATGAGGAAACCAAAGCCGATGGCGAAAGCCAGATGCGGAAGCGCCAGCATTCCGGCCAGCCAGCGGCGCAGCAATGACCGCTCACCCGAAAGTGTGACAATCCCGAGAGACAATAAGACCGCAAGCAACGTGCTTGTTGTCCCGATCCACACTGACAAAGACAATTGCGAAACCAGGTGCGGCACGCTGGCGAGCCCCTGCCAGCCTTCCGGCGACAGTCCCCCCGCCAGCAAGGCGGGAAGCGCCAACACGAAAGGCGCCCCCCAGAAAAGCAGCATGAGGAGGAGGGCGGCGAGCCTCAATGGCCGTAGCGCTTCAGCCATGCGGACTCAATGAGCGGCACCCAGCTGCCGTGCGGTTCGGGGATGGCAGGGGCAGGGGACTTGACCGCGCCCGGCGCATCAGAGGGTGGAAACAGCTTCTGTGCTTCAGCTGAGAGCTTCGTCACATCAAGCACGGTCGGGTCGCCCCATACCTTGAGGTCCGCCTTGCGGCCCTGCGCTTCTGGTGAGAGCAGGAAATCGGCAACCACCTGCGCCGCCGCCTGCGCTGGCGAATTGGCGGGTATCGCCACGAAGTGCGTGTTGCCGATGGTGCCGCTCGCATGCTGCCAGGCGATGGTGCTTGGCGGCAGTTCGCCGCTGGCAATCAGGTTGGCAGGCTCGTTGGGATTGAAGGTCAGCGCCATCAGCAACTCGCCATCCGCCAGCATCTGCTTCAATTGCGCTTGCGATTGCGGAAACTGCTTGCCCTCGCGCCACAGGTGCGGATGCAGCGCATCGAGCGATGCAAAGAAGGGTGCAGCCACGGCATCAAATGCAGCCTGCGTTGCGGGCGCTGAAAGCGGTGCTTTGTCCGCCATCGTTTCGACCAGCGCCTGCTTGAGGAAAGTCGTGCCATGGAAGTCCGGTGGCGCAGGGTAGCTCACCCGGCCGGGATTTGCTTTGGCAAACTCCACCAGCTCCGCCATGCTGGCGGGCGGTGCGGAAATTTTAGATCCATCGCCGAAGAACGTCAGCTGCGCCATGCCCCACGGGCTTTCAAGCCCGTCAGTCGGCTCCGGAAAAGTCAATCTGCGTTGTAGGCTTGCCCGCCACATCAACCAGCTTGAAATTGGGAAGCTCGCTTGCAAAGGGGCCGAACAGCAGCTTGTCCTTCTTCATGGCGAGGAAGTTTTCGCCATTGATCCACACAAGATCGACGGAGCCTTGCGCTGCCCCGGCCTTGACCTCATCGCGCACGCGGCGCACCACTTCAGCCGTGTCGGTAATCTTGACATGCGTGAGCGTGATGCCGTGCAGCGCCTTCACCTGTTCGCCAACCCAACCGATGTAGGCATTGATGGTGTCAGCGCCGGCCCAGGCATTGAAGCGCACGGTTTGACCCTTGGCGGCGGCAAGCGTCGCAGACCAGTCGGCAGCGAAGGCGCGGGTTGAAAACGGCGCTGCAAGCGTGGCTGCCAGAAAATGGCGTCGTGAAAGTGGCATGGATTCTCCTTGGTAAGGGATGCGACCATAGGCAATCCGGCAGCCGATGGAAATCAAAGCAACCTCTGCGTGATCAGATTGTTGTGAATTGCCCTACTTGCGCAATTGTGTTCCGCCGTGGTTAGAGAAAGCGCTGTTTCCACAGGGAGCTTGATGTTTTCATGAACAGACGCGGCTTGATGGGTGCCTTCCTTGGCTTGGCGGTGGCGGGTCCGGTGCCGGCATTTGCTGCAGCACCGGCTACCGAACAGGTTCTCAAGGACTGGTATGGCCTGATGTTGGAGCTGGTGCGCCATACGCCAACTTATACGCCGCCAGCCGCCAGCCGCACCTTTGCCTACGTGGGCATCGTGGCCTATGAGGCTGCGGCCTCAGGCTTGCCCTCCCTTCAATCGCTGGCAGGCCAGCTCAACGGCCTGACGGTTATTCCCGCCCGAGTTGAAGGCAAACGCCATGATGACGCCATCGTGCTGCATGCGGCGCTGTGCAATGCCATCAATGCGCTGTTCGACAATACCGGGCCAACCGGGCAACGCGCGCTTGTTGCCCAGAAGCGCAAAATCGAGGCAACCCTTTTCGCCGGAAAGTCACAATCGCTGGTCAAGCGCAGCATGGCCTATGGCGAGGCGGTGGCAAGGCATGTCCTCGCCTGGTCGCAGGACGATGGCGGAGCCGTCATTGAAAACCTCGGTTTCCCGGCTGAGTACAACGTCAGCAAGTCGCCAGGTCATTGGGTGCCGACAAATCCCATAGCGCTCCAGCAGACACCGCTGTTGCCGCAATGGGGTGCGAACCGCACCTTCGTGCTGACGAAGGTCGCTGATTGTGGCCTTCTTCCTCCGCCCTCTTACAGCGAAGACAAGACATCGGAGTTTTATAAGCAGGCGCTCGAAACTTTTGAGGCGCGCAAGAAACTGACGCCCGAACAAAAAGCCATTGCCCGTTTCTGGGCGGATGATGCCATGCTCTCGACCACGCCGCCCGGCCATTGGATAGAAATTGCGCTGAACATATTTGATCGCGATGGCTTGAAGCTTGACCGCCGTGTCGAAACGCTGGCGCTAGTCAGTGTCGCCATGGCAGATGCCTTCATTGCTTGCTGGCATGAGAAGTTCCGTTACGACCTCATCCGCCCAGTCACCTACATCAGGAATCACATTGATCCGAAGTTTGAACCGCTGCTCATCACGCCGCCGTTCCCCGAGTATCCGAGCGGCCACAGCGTGCAATCTGGCGCTGCCGAAATGGTGCTGACAACAGTTGATGGGCGAGAACTTTGCATTTGAGGATGCAAGCCGCAGCCGTGACGGGCTGCCAGCCCGCAAGTTTGCAAGCTTCCGCGCAGCGGCGGAGGAAGCAGGCATATCGCGGCTCTATGGCGGCATTCACTTCCGCGCCGCAATTGAGCGCGGGCTGGAGCAGGGCCGCTGCATCGGCGCTGCCGCCGTGAAACTCCAGACACGGAAAACGACAGGATGAGCAAATTTGAAGTGGATGGTGCTGGCATTGCTTGCGGGCACTGCTCTTGCATCTGCGCAGGAGAAGCCGGTTGTTCCTGCATTCGTGGAAGAAACGGCAAAGGCTGGAATAACCACCGTCTATGAAGGTGAATGGCAATATACGGTCGGCGGTGGAACGGCCGCCTTCGATTGCAACAATGACGGTTTCGACGATCTGTTTATTGCCGGTGGTGAGAAGCGGGCAGGCTTCTATCGCAATGTCAGCAAATCTGGCGGCACTCTTCGTTTCCAAAGGCGCACCAGCGGGCTAGAGCTGAAGGGCGTGACCGGCGCCTATCCGCTCGACATTGACGCCGATGGCATCAAGGATCTCGTGGTGCTCCGTGTCGGCGAAAACTTGGTGATGCGCGGGCGCGGCAACTGCCGCTTCGAGCGAGCCAACAAGCAGTGGGGCATTTGACGGTGGCGATGGCTGGTCCACCGCTTTCTCAGCCACATGGGAAAAAGACTCAAGCTGGCCGACGCTCGCCATCGGCAACTATGTTGACCGCCGCGAGGAAACCTCGCCCTGGGGCTCCTGCACCGACAATTGGCTGCACCGGCCTGATGCTGCGGCGAAGAAATTTGCAGCGCCACTGCCGCTGAAGCCAAGCTACTGCACTCTCTCGATCTTGTTCACCGATTGGAACAAGTCCGGCACGCCATCGCTGCGCATTTCCAATGACCGCGAATATTATGAAGGCGGCCAGGAACAGATGTGGAAGCTCGAGCCCGGCAAGGCGCCGCAGCTCTATACCGAGGCCGAAGGCTGGAAGATATCTGCGCATCTGGGGCATGGGCATCGCGGGCGCTGATCTCAATGCCGATGGTTATCCCGAATATTTCCTCACCAGCATGGCCGACAACAAGCTGCAGGTGCTGGCGGAAATTCCGCCGGATGGCAAGGTGAAGCCGTCTTACGCCGATGTGGCTTTCAAGAAGGGCGTGACGGCGCATCGCCCCTACATGGGCGCCGACCTCAAGCCATCGACAGCCTGGCATACGCAATTCGAAGATGTGAACAACGATGGCCTTGCCGATATTTTCATCGCCAAGGGCAATGTTGCGAAGATGAAAGACTTTGCCATGGCTGATCCCAACAACCTGCTGCTGCAGAAGGCGGATGGCACATTCATGGAGTCGGGCGAACAGGCAGGCATCGGCAGCCCCATGGTGGCGCGTGGCGCGAGCACTTGCCGATTTCAACCTCGATGGCCGGATGGATATCGTTGTCGTCAACCGCTGGACGCCAGTTCAAGTGTGGCGCAACACTGGCGAAGGGCTTGGCCACTGGCTGCAGGTAAAGCTGAAGCAGGACGGCGCCAACCGTGATGGCATCGGCGCGTGGATCGAAGTGCGTGCAAACGGCAAACTGCAGCGCCGCGAGATTACCTCAGGCGGCGGCCATGTCAGCGGCCAGAACAACTGGTGGCATTTCGGGCTTGGTGACGCGCGGCGACGCAGAGGTGAGAGTGCTGTGGCCGCATGCCCCGGCAGGCGAATGGCAGAAACTTTCAGCCGATGGCTTCTATGTCATCGAACCCGGCAAGCAGCCCGCGGCCTGGAAGGCGAAGCGGTAAACGTGGCATGGTGGGCGGTGCTGCCTGAAAGATCGAGTAGAGCAACGGACGATCAACTGAAGACAAACGTTCTCAAACTCTCCATCACCTCCCCGGACTTGATCCGGGGACTGAGCCGGTGAACCAGATTTTCCGCCTGCGGATTGCTTGAAAGTCTGGGTGGCCGGGTCAAGGCCAGTGACGGAGAACTTTAATTCAATTGATCAACCGGCGCTGTGTCTGCGTGGGCGGCCGGCCAAGCGAATAAGAGTCAGATGGCATCGCGCGGCCTCAGCATTGGAACGCACGCAGTAGTAGGAAAGCCGTGTCCGTAAGTCGAGCGGCGTACTCGCCGCTCTGTTGGTTCACCCCGGTTCAGGAAGGGGTACCAGATTTCAGAACCTTTTCAGCCTGGATTCAGGACATTGGCGCTCGCTTCCCGCATTCTCTCCTACATCGGAACACAGGAGCAAGACAATGAACAGCATCAACATTTGGACCACTTTCCGGCCATTCGACGCCTTCGCACTCACCACCCGGCTGACATCCCGCCTTGAAGCTCGCCGCCAAGGCAAGCGCTTTGCGCTCAACATTCACCAGCTGCGCGAACTCGATCCGCATATTCTCCGTGATATCGGAGTGAATCGAAAGGCCCTGTTTGAGCCGAAACCCAAAATCATCGATTTGGATGGTCGGACTCTTCTTTCATGAAAGAGCAGGTAGGGCTTTGTTGACGCGAACACCTGCGCGAGAGACGAGCGTCTATTCCGGCAGCCCAGCCTTCCGCAGTCCCTCGACGAAATGCGCGCGCGTGGATTCGTCACGGAAGGGTTGGGTTTGGGCCCAATGGGAGATGGTGAAGTGGGGGCTGGTCAGGAGGAACATCTCGGCCTCGCGGCGGGCTTCATCCATACGGCCCAACTGGGCGAGACTAGCGGCAAGGAAGCGGCGGGACATGGTGCGGTAGGTTTCCTCGCGGCGGAGCGTCGCGATGGCAACCTCGTATTGGCGGGCGCCGTACTGTGCTTGGCCGAGCAGAAGCCAGTACCAACAATCCGGAGTGGGGTTGAGGCGCAGCGCCTTGCGGATTTCGTCGATTGCTTGTTGCTGCTTGCCGGCGAGCGCCGAGACGTCCGATCTGAAGGCCCAGCCTTCCGCGTCGTTGGAATTGAGGCGAATCGATTCGGCGAAGGCGTGCTCTGACTCCTGCCAGCGGTGTTCATAGGCGAGGATGTAACCAAGCAAGGAATGCGTGGCGGAATCGCCCGGGTCGAGCCGCACGGCATTTTCCGCTTCGGCGATCGCCTGCTTGCGATGCGTGTCTTGCGGTTCGCCCCAGTGCACCCAACCGAGCCATAGGTCCAGCGCCAGCAAGCGATGCGCATCGGCATAGTCCGGATCGAGTTCGAGCGCGCGCCGCAGGAGCAGCGCCGCCTCCCGCGCGGCCTGCGGCGAGAGTTCGGTCAGGACACGGGCACGTATGCACAGATCATAGGCTTCGAGATTCTTCGGACGATTGCGGGGCGGCGGAGCGTTCAGGCGACCGATCAGGGCCTCGACGATTTTGGCGGTGACCTGATCCTGGATCGCGAAAATGTCCTTGAGCTCGCTGTCGAAACGTTCGGCCCAGAGATTGCCGCCACCTCGCGCATCAATCAGCTGGACGTTGATACGAACGCGCGACCCGGCGCGCCGCGCGCTGCCTTCGAGGAGGTAGCGGACGCCCAGCATTCCGGCGATGGCGCGCACGTCCATCGGCTTGCCCTTGAGCGCGAAGGAGGAATTGCGCGCGATGACGAAAAGGCCGCCGGCGCGCGAGAGGTCGGTGATCAGGTCCTCGGTCAGGCCGTCGGCGAAATAGTCATGCGCAGGGTCGCCGCTCAGATTGAGAAAGGGCAGCACCGCGATCGACGGCGCATCGGGCAGTGGCGGCGGCGCATCGCGCTCGGCTTCGGCCAGCGCCTCGGCGGCAAACAGATAGCCTCTGCGCGGCACGGTGCGGATCAGCTTCTGCTCGGCGTCGCCCAGCGCGCGGCGCACGTCGTGGATCGACTGGGTGAGCGAATCTTCGGTAACAGCCAGGCCGTTCCAGACGGCGGTGAGCAATTCGTCCTTGGAGACGACGCGGCCGGCGTTGCGGGCGAGGTATTTGAGAAGCTCGAACGATTTGGCGCGCAGTGGCACTTCTTCAGCGCCGCGCAAGAGTTTATTGCCGGGATCAAGCGAAAAGCCGGCGAAGCGGAGGGCGGCGCTATCGGTTTCAGGCATGGGCGCCTAGATCTCAGAAGCCTTTCCACCCGCATTCAGGGCGGTGGCGCTAGCCTAGCGCACTCTCGCCTGTATTGGAACAACCTCGGCGGTCGAACAGTGCGATGCGGTGCTTCGACTTCCAAGGAAATAAGCGGCCAGCGCTTCCGATCATGTGCGGCGCGCAAACCGGCGGCAGTGGCAAATTGGGCGTCGCGTTCGTCAAAACGAAACGCCGCGCGGGATCAGACGGTGCTCGTAGGCCTGGCGTTCGAGGTCCTCGCGGAAGTCCGGATGCGCGATGGAAATGAGGGCCTTGGCGCGCTCGGGCACTGATTTGCCCTTGAGGTTGACCATGCCATATTCGGTGACGACAAACATCACGTCCGAACGCGGCGTGGTCACGATGTTTCCGGTCGTCAGATTGAGAACGATGCGGCTCCTGCGCTCGCCGCGCTTGTCATAGGTTGAAGACAGGCAGATGAAAGATTTGCCGCCTTTCGAGGCATAGGCGCCGCGCACGAACTGCAGCTGCCCGCCCGTGCCGCTGATATGGCGGTGCCCGTCCGACTCGGAAGCCGCCTGCCCTTGAAGGTCGACCTGCGTCGTATTGTTGATCGAGACGACGCGGTCATTCTGCATGATGAGATGCGGCAGGTTGGTATGGTCGACTGGAAGGCACAGCAGATCGGCATTGCGGTCCATGATGTCATAGAGCCGTTTCGAACCCAGCGCGAAAGTGAAGGTCAGCTTGCCGGGGTCAATGGCTTTGCGGGCGCCGGTGATCCGCCCGGCCTTGTAGAGATCAATTATCCCGTCCGTCATCATCTCGGTGTGAACGCCAAGATCGCGGGCGCTGCTCTCATGCAGCTGGGTGCAGACGGCATTTGGCATGCCGCCAATGCCGATCTGCAGGCACGCGCCATCCTCAATCTCGGCGGTGATGAGGCGGCCGACTGCCCGGTCCACATCCGTGGCCGGCGGATTGGGCAGTTCGGCGGCCAACTGGTTGTCGCCCTCGATGATGTAGTCAACCTCGCTGACATGCACCCCGTTGTCGACGCCGAGCACATATGGGCTGCCGTCGCTGATTTCGACGATCACAATTCTCGCGCGTTCAATGATGGCGCGGTGCCAGAGGTTGGCGGCACTGAAATTGAAGAAGCCGTTTTCGTCCATGCGGCAGGTCTTGAGGATGACGATGTCAACCGGCTCGATGAAGCGGCGGTAATAATCGGGAATCTCGCCGAGGTTGACCGGCAGATAGTTGCTGCGCCCGGCATCATGCTTGCGGCGATCATATCCGGTGAAGTGAAGGTTGAACCAAAAGAAGTGCTTGCCATCCGGGTCGGCTTCCAGCACGGCGCGCGGCCGCATGGTGAGGCAGGAGCGGATTTTGACGTTGGTAAGTTCGGCAGCACGGGCGGCGAGCGCCTTGTCGAACACGTCCGGCTGGCACAGCGAGGCGCCATAGTCGAGCCACATGCCGGACTTTACCATGCCAGCCGCATGTTCCGCGGAAATGGTGCGCGCCTTGTGTCCAGCAGTCCTTATGTTCATGCGAGAGTCTCCGCCCGGCATCGTAGCCGCAGGGAGATTTCACACTCAATCGAAGAGTCTTGCAAGGGCGCGACGGAAGCTGGAAGTCAGAAGGCTCAGGTTTATTGGTTCGCACCCGGGCCGGACACGGCAAACACCTCGCGGTCAAGATAGCTGAGCGCTTCCATCACCGTGCCGGTGATGATGTAGTCCCGGTCACCTGCCGCGACTTCGAATTCCACGTCCTTGTAGAGGTCATGCACCAGGGCGCGCGCCAGGGCTGCCTCAAGCGGCTCGCGCATGAGGTGAAAGGCGCGAGTTCCGGGGCCGGTGAACACCACGAGATGCGGGTTGATGAGCGCAATGAGCCGCGCCACGCCGAAGCCCAGCACTTCGCCTGCGCGTTCAAATGCCGCCAATGGCTTCGCCTCGCCAGCCTCGGCGGCGCGCTGCAGCTCGCCATGACGCTGGCGGAAACCGGCACCCGCATATTGTCACGCGCATCGCCGCCGCGCGCCATGCGCAGAATGCCGTAGTCGGCGCTGTAGGCTTCCAGGCAGCCGTCAATGCCGCAGCGGCACAAGGGCCCGTCCGGATCATGGTTCATGTGGCCGAACTCGGATGCGCGGCCGGTTGAACCTTCAAACACCTTGCCATCAAGAATGAGGCCAAGGCCGATGCCATGCCCAAGGAACACGACAGCGGTTATGCCGCCATACTTGGCGCGGTTTTCGCCCAGCAACCCGTCGGCGATGCGGTTGGCATTGTTGGCGACGGTGCAGGGTATGCCCAGCAGCTCCTCGATAGGCGCCACAACTGGCACGTCACGCGCTTCGAAAGCAGGGCTCCAGGCGATGTTGCCTTTGGCCGTGTCAGCAACACCCTGCACGGCAACACCGATGCGGGCGACCGAAGCCAGCGGCAGGCCATTCTGCGCGGCATACGCCTTGATGTGATCTGCCAGCAGCGGCGCGAATTCGTCGGCCTTGAGTTTGAAGGTATTGATGTCAAGCTGAGCCACACGGCGGATTGCGCCGCTGAAATCGGCGCTGGCAATGCTGACGCCATCCGCCGAAACCGCCAGTGCTATCACCGAAGCAGCGGCAGGATTGAGGGCGAGCTTTGTTTGCGGCCTGCCCCTGCCGCCGCGCGCACGGTGCGGCGCTGCCTCATCGACAGTGCTGATCAGGCCTTCCGCCAGCATGTTGCTGCTGATCGAGGTGATTGAAGCAGGCGACAGCCCGGTGACCTGGCCAAGCTGGACCCGCGCCATCGGCCCATGCTGGCGCAGGCTTTCCAGCACCAGCCGGCGGTTCTGCCGGCGCACCAGGTCGCTGTTTGCCTTCATCAACATGCAAGCAAGCTTGACTCATGCTTCAGGATGCTGCAACATTTATTTCGGACGCTAAAATAAGTTACAACAACTTGTCATTGACCGTCGGCTTGCGAGTACAGGAAACTGGAATGGGAGCGTCCCGCAGGTGGCAGGGCAATGCGGAGGATAGAACGAATGAAACGCACAATTCTAGCACTTATGGCTGGCGCGCTGTTGATGGGCGTGTCGTCCATTTCGGCATCAGCAGCTGGCAAGACCATCGCAGTTTCCTGGAAGACCTTCCAGGAAGAGCGCTGGAAAACAGACGAAGCCGCCATCAAGGCAGCCGTTGAAGGCGCAGGCAACAAGTATGTTTCGACAGACGCGCAAGGGTCCGCCCAGAAGCAGGCTGCCGACATCGAAGGCCTGATCTCGCAGAAAGTTGACGTCATCCTCGTCGTCGCATTCGACTCGGACGCCATCCTGCCATCGATCAAGGCCATCAACGATGCTGGTCTGAAGTCGATTGCCTATGACGTGCAGTTCGAAGATCCGTCAGCGCTCTACATCACGTTTGACAACGTCGGTGTGGGCCGCATCATTGCCCAGGAAGTCCAGAAGGCAAAGCCGGAAGGCAACTATGCCTTCATCAAGGGCGACAAGGGCGATCCGAACGCTACATTCCTGTTCCAGGGCATGATGGAAGTTCTGAAGGAAGGCCTCGACAGCGGCAAGATCAAGAATGTCTGCGAAACATTCACGGACGGCTGGAAGCCAGACAATGCCCAGAAGAACATGGAGCAGTGCCTGACCTCGACCGGCAACAAGGTAGACGCTGTTCTGTCTGAAAACGACGGCATGGCTTCGGGCGTTGTTGCCGCTCTCACCGCACAGGGCATGGCCGGCATTCCGGTCGGCGGCCAGGACGGTGACTTGGCAGCCATCAACCGCGTTGCGCTCGGCACCCAGACCGTGTCGGTGTGGAAGAACGCCAAGGACCTCGGCAAGGTGGCTGGTGAAGCTGCCAACGCGCTGGCTGACGGCACCGCGATCGACGCGATTGCTGGCGTTGCCAAGTTCTCGGGCGGCAAGAAGGGCGTTGAGATGAATTCCATCCTCCTCGCCCCGACGCCAATCACCAAGGACAACATCGATGTCGCCATCGCTGCTGGCCACATCACCAAGGAGCAGGCTTGCGCCGGCGTGAAGGAAGGCATGGCCAAGGGCTGCTAAGCCTGAGCTATTGACTGTCTTATGAACCGCGCCGCTTGCAAAAGCGGCGCGGTTTTCATTAAGTAGGAGCCGAATTTTCGGAGACGGACATGTCCAACGCAGCCAACACCAGCCAGAGCCCTGCACTGCAAAATGAAGGACCAGTCAAAAGGTTCTTCCGCGCCACGGAAATTGATCCCCGCATGCTGGGCATGGTCGCGGCCCTGATCCTGATTTGGTGCGCCTTTGATATTGCCAGCGGCATCATGCGCGGCAACTTTGGCGGACTTCTCGGCGGCTCGTTTCTGACGCCGCGCAACTTGTGGACGCTGCTCGTCCAGACTTCATCCATCGCCGTGATGTCCACCGGCATGGTGCTGCTCATCGTCATGCGGCAGCTGGATCTTTCCGTGGGGTCCATGTTGAGCCTTGTGGCAGTTTCGGGCGCGGTGCTTCAGGTCTTCAAACTTGTGCCGGTCATGGGCGTTGGCCATCCGGCCATCTGGGTCATCGCCGTAGTGGCCTGCATCGTGCTTGGCACGCTGATCGGAGCCTTTAACGGCGTCATTACAGCTTACGCCAAAATCCCGGCATTCATTGTGACGCTGGGCGGTTTGCTCGCCTACAGCGGTCTCGCCTTCTATTTGGCCAAGGGTGAAACCGTGGCCCCCATGGACAAAACTTACGAGATTTTCGGTGGCGGCATTCCGATCAGCTGGCTTGGACCTTTCTGGAGTTGGCTGCTGGCCGGTCTTGTCTGTGCAGCGATAGTTTTTGGCATCGCCAATGGCCGCCGCCAGCGCCTGCGCTTCAAATTTCCGCTGCGGCCAATGTGGGCTGAGGTTTTTCTAATCGTCCTCGGCAGTGCCGCCGTCCTCGGCACCACGCTTGTGATGAACTCCTATCCGTGGCCGTTCAAGCTGATCGAGAACTATGCCAAGGCAAACAATGCCGTCATCCCGTCCGGTGTTGAGGACAAGGACGGCAGCGCCATCTGCATGGCTGGTGATGCGGTGGTGCGCTGCGCCGATGGCTTGATCTATTACACCGGGTTTTCTGTGCCGGTGCTGATTGCCATGGTGGTTGGCTTGCTCATGACATTCCTGGCCACACGCACCATGTTCGGGCGCTATGTCTATGCCATCGGCGGCAACCCTGAAGCAGCAGAGCTTGCAGGCATCAACACCAAGTGGATGATCGTGAAAGTTTTCGCGCTCATGGGGGCGCTGGTCGGCGTCTCATCCATCATCTCGTCGGCCCGCCTCAACGCCGCAACCAATGCGCTTGGTGGACTGAACGAGCTCTACGTCATTGCGGCCACTGTCATTGGCGGCACATCGCTGGCGGGTGGCGTGGGCACGATCTACGGCGCTATGCTGGGTGCATTGCTGATGCAATCCATTATTTCCGGCATGTCATTGCTCAACTTGCCTGCCGCTTTCCAGAACATAGTCGTCGGCGTGGTGCTCGTTCTCGCCGTGTGGCTTGATCAACTCTATTCCCGCCGCGTGAAGTAAGGGGAGGCTGCCATGGCAAAGCAAAAGACAAAGACACGGTCCCTGCCAGCGAAGAAGGCAGCCCGCCCGGCCGAAACGCATGAAACGACGGCATCCGTTGCCGGGGCGGAAGCATTTTCATCGCGCAAGGACAAGGGCACGCCGCTGATCGAGATGCGCGATATCTCGATCGCCTTCGGCGGCATCAAGGCTGTCGACCACGCGAGCATAGATCTCCATCCCGGCGAAGTGGTGGGCCTTCTCGGCCATAACGGCGCTGGCAAATCCACCCTCATCAAGATTCTCTCCGGCGCCTACAAGCGCGACCATGGCCAGATATTCGTCAACGGCAAGGAAGTGACGATCAACAACCCGCGTGACGCCAAGGCGCAGGGCATCGAGACGATCTATCAAACGCTGGCGCTTGCCGACAATGTCGATGCTGCCGCCAACCTCTATCTTGGCCGTGAAATGAAGACATCGTTTGGCACGCTGGATGACGTGGCGATGGAAGCCGAATGCCGCAAGGTGATGCACACGGCTTAACCCAAATTTCCGCCGCTTCAAGGAACCGGTATCGAAGCTCTCAGGCGGCCAGCGCCAGTCAGTCGCCATTGCGCGCGCCATCCATTTCAATGCCCGCATACTGATTATGGATGAGCCGACGGCGGCGCTTGGCCCGCAGGAAACCGCGCAGGTGGGCGAACTCATCAAGCAGCTGAAGGCCGAAGGCATCGGCATCTTCCTCATCAGCCATGACCTGCATGACGTGTTCGATCTCGCAGATCGCCTGTGCGTGATGAAGAACGGCAAGGTCGTCGGCACGGCGCGCACAACCGACGTGGATCATGACGAGGTTCTCGGCATGATCATCGCCGGCAAGTGCCCGAAGGGCGCCATTCCCGGCCCCGGCGCGCTTCGCGAAGCGGCTTAGGGTTCGACGATTGCCTTCACCTCTCCTCTCCGGGGAGAGGATGTCCCGCAAGGGACAGGTGAGGGGAATGGCAAACTGCGTGGTCCCCTCATCCGGCGCTGACGCGCCACTTCTCCCCACATGTGGGGAGAAGTGGAACAGCAAATCATCTCTTCAGCTTCAAATGCTGCAGCAGGATGATGGTCTTGGCATCGACAATGCCGCCGCTTGCGATAAGCCCGTAAGCATCGTCAAACGGCATCTCGACAACCTCTATGTCCTCAACTTCGTGATCCAGTCCGCCGCCGCCGTGCAGTTTGTCATCCGGTCCGTAGCGCCCCATGAACAGGTCAACGCGCTCGGTCAGCGCACCGGGGCTGGCGAACACGCTGGATACAAATTCGAGGTCGTGAAGCCTGTAGCCCAGCTCTTCGCGCGCTTCCTTGAGGGCGCACACATCCGGAGCATCGCCATCCAGCAGCCCGGCGCAAACCTCCAGCATATCGCCCGTGTAGCCAGCCTCAAAAGCGGCAATCCGCATCTGCTTCACCAGCAGTACAGTGTTGCGGCGGGGATCATGGGCCAGCACGGCAGCCGCCATGCCATGGTCATTGATCTCGCGGACGAGGCGCTGTGTCGTGCCGGCCCTGCTGGTATAGTCAATCGTGATCTTGGTGACTGTTGACCAGAACTTTGACAGCACTTCGCGGCTGACGATTTCCACCTTGAAAGGCTTGCTCATTGCAGCCGTCCTCCCTTGCGCAGGGCGAGCCAGAACGGCCCGTGTTGCGGGCAGGTCCGCCAGCGCGGAGCTGCCAAGGCTGAGCCGCCGCCGCCAGTTGGGCCGCTCCTTGTCGGTGCCCGGCACGTTGAGCGGCTCGGTCTCGCCTGAAAGATCGTCCGCCTGCACCAGCATGATGGCGCAGGGCGTGCGGGCGACAAACTCATGCGCATCGGCCAGCAAGTCACCCGTGATTGATGTCGTGCCGCTAACAGCGCGCACGAGCTTCTCGCGTTCATCCGGTGGAACGGTTTGCTCCCAGCCGCGGAACGGCAACAGGTCGTGCGAGGACAGGCAAACGGCAGCCTGCCGCGGGTAGCTTTCGGGCGGTGCGTAATCTTGTTCATTCTGCTCGAACCACAGCACGCGGTAGGACAGCATGTTGGCGGCCCACAGCTTGTCGCGGAAGCCTTCCGGCACGGTGCCGAGATCTTCGCCGATCACCACGCATTTTGCACGCTGGCTCTCCGCCGCAACAACCGACATCAGCTTGTTAACCGGCATGGTAGACATAGGCGCCATCGGCTCCGCTCGCCCCGCGCGGCACCCAGAACTGGCGCGCAAGGCCGAGCACATGGTCAATGCGCAGCACGCCTGCGTGGCGCATGTTGGCGCGCAGAACTTCGGCTAAGGGCTGATAATTCTGCCGCGCCAGCTCCAGCGGATTGAAAGGAGGCAGGTTCCACACCTGCCCATCGGCAGAGAACGGGTCAGGCGGCGAGCCGAGTGAAACGGCAGTGCTGTAGAGGGAAGGGTTGGCCCATACCTCGCCACCCTCATAAGCGCAGCCAAGCGCGAGGTCGCGATAGAGGCCGAGTTCCAGACCTGCTTCGCGCGCTCTCGCTGCTGCTGCAGCAAGCTGCTGATCCGCCACCCATTGCAGCCACATGACATAGCGTTGGGATGCTGGATCGTTGCGTGCCTCGTAGCGGGCATGATCCTGCAGGGCTTTCCCTTGCATTGCCACAAAGGCATCAAAGCCATTGGAGCCCTTGAAATTGGAGAAGATGGACCGCAGCGCTGCATCCTTCGCACGCCAGACCCCGGCGTAGTCGACATGGCTTGCCTTGCGTAGCCTCGCGAGGCTCGGCGGCTTGCGGCCACCTGTGCTTGAGCGCCTCGACATCAATGTAGATGGGATCAATGAAGCGGCGATCAGATGGTTGATAGGGGCTCACCCGTTCGCGATCATCGGTGAACATGTGGTGCAACGGGTTGAGGCCAAGCAGCTGGCCGCCGATTGCCGCCGTGGCCTCGGCAGTCTGCGCTAAGGTTTCGAAATCGCCAATGCCCCAGTCGCCAGCATGGCGAAGCGCGTAGAGATGAGCCGACAATCCGAACACGCGCCGCTCCTTAAGCAGCGGACTTTGGTAACAGGCTTCCGTCACATTCACATCCGCCATGGCGCGCAGCGACCATGCATGATCGCGCACATCACCCTGGCTTTTGGCTTCAAGTCCCATTGCCGCCAGCAAAGCGCGCTTTGTTTCAAGTGACACGGCATGATGCGTGCCGTTCACTTCCCACCATTCACCCTGAATGCCAGCGGCGGCAGCTAGCCCATGCACTTCGCTATCGCCGGCCTGAGGTGTTTTCGACGTGGCGTCAGCAATCTCGAGCACATGGCGCATGCCTCGCGCCGGGCATATCATTCTCTC
Source organism: uncultured Alphaproteobacteria bacterium (assembly GCA_963814455.1). Taxonomy (GTDB): domain Bacteria; phylum Pseudomonadota; class Alphaproteobacteria; order Rhizobiales; family Aestuariivirgaceae; genus Aestuariivirga. Next base: position 145,088 of record CAWFCR010000023.1, read on the forward strand.
TTCTGGCCAGCGCAGCCCTGCCTGGGCTGGCGGGAGGGTGACCACCACATCCGCGCGTGAGCGATTGAAAAATATGGCAAGACGTTCCCGCCGTATGGATGAAGCGAGCTTCATGCCAAGCACCGGCATCCTGTCCTGCCAGTCTTGCAGCACTCCATCGCCATCAAGCCATGTGACATCTGCAACATCATGTCCTGGTGCAATCTGGCCGGATAGAAAGCTGTCGGCGAAATAGTCTGCATGCCGCTGCCGAAGCTCGGCGAGGTCGCAGACGTAGGTTATCAGGCTGGCATCAGCCTTTGCCCAGTCCAGCCAGCTCGTCTCGTTATCCTGCGCATAGGCGTTGTTGTTGCCGGATTGGCTGCGGCCAAACTCGTCACCCGCCGTCAGCATCGGCGTGCCGCGCGACAGGAATAGCGAGGCGAGTAGTGCCCTTGCATCATGTTCGGGCCTGTCAGCAATCCAGCAAACCTCGCCGCCGTTTCCATCGCGGTTGCCTTCGCCATTGGCATAGTTCTGCTTGGACGCAAAGCGCACGGTATCAGCCAGCGTGAAGCCATCATGCGCGGCGACGAAGTTGATGCTGGCGGAAGGCTTGCGGCCCGCATGATTGAACAGGTCGGACGAACCGGCAAGTCTGGTGGCGAAGTCACCAGCAGATCCGTCGCCACGCCAGAAACGCCGCACATCGTCGCGGAAATGATCATTCCATTCGCCCCAGCCGGGAGGAAACTTGCCAAGCTGATAGCCGTCCGGGCCGATGTCCCAGGGTTCCGCGATATGAATGAGAGAACCGAGATGCGGGTCAGCCTTGATGGCAGCGAGCAATGATGCATCGGCCGAGAAGCCCGCTGCATTGCGCCCCATGACGGTTGCAAGGTCATAACGGAAGCCATCGAAGCCCGCCTCGGCCCAGATGCGCATGGATTGCAGGATCATGCTGATGACGGCGGGATGATCCGTCGCCAGCGTGTTGCCACAGCCTGTGTCATTGACCAACTGGCCGTCCGCATGGCGGTAGTAGGTGGCATTGTCGAGCCCGCGCAGCGACAGCGTTGGCCCGCCGAGATCGCTCTCGCCTGAATGGTTGAACACCACATCGAGAATGACCTGAAAGCCTGCTGCATGCAGCGCCGCCAGCGCTTGCCGCACTTCCGGCCAGCCGCCGGGCGCAAGGCGCGGGTCGGGGGCTGCAAAGCAGTAGGGGTTGTATCCCCAAGCGTTGCGGAGACCGAGATTGGCAAGATGCCTCTCATCCGCCCAGGCCATGAGCGGCATGATCTCGATCGTATCAACATCGAGCCGTTTGAGGTGTTCAATCACGGCCGGGTGAGCGAGCGCTGCCACAATGCCGCGCTGTGCTTCCGGAATGGCTGGATGCAGCCTGGTGAAGCTTCTCACCTGCAATTCATAAATGAACCGCGGCCAATGCGGCGGGGCATGATCAACCGGCGGAAGCTGTTCGGTGATGATGCCGCGCGGCGCAATTCCCGCCGTATCCTTGCCGAATGTTGCAAGGTCGGGATGCCAGTCAAACTGCCTGTCAACTTTCAGGGTGAGGGGATCGACCAGCAGCTTGCTCGGGTCGAAAAGATGGCCGGCCAACGGATCATGTGGCCCTTCTGCCCGGAACCCGTACTCCATGCCGGGTTTCGCCCCCGCAATGAACCCGGCATGTACGCCAAGTTGGTTCCGTTTGAGCGGAAAACGCTTTTCGCCGCCACCATCAAACAGGCAAAAGTCGATGCGCGTTGCGTGCAGTGAAAAGACCCGGACATCAACTCCGCCGTTGGACGGGATGACGCCCAGCGGCGGCAACGGTTCAGTCATTCTACGTGATCACCGAAGGTGCATCGCGGCCAGTGCGCTGCCGGATGCCAGCGATGCGATCAGCAAATGAGATGAGATCGGCAAGTGCGGCCTGCGTTTCCATGCCAAGATTCTTGGCTTCATATTTCTCGATGTAGACGCGCAGAGTAGCGCCAGCCGTGCCGGTGCCGGAAAGGCGGAAGACAACCCGCGAGCCGTCATCAAACACCATGCGGATGCCTTGCGCCGTGGTGACGGAGCCATCCACCGAGTCATGGTAGGCAAAATCGTCCGCCACCTTGACGGACAAGACTTCCGGCTTTCTCGCCAGGCAACTTGCCGAGACGCTCGCGCAGCGAAGCCATCAGGCCATTGGCAGCTTCGGCATCCACTTCTTCATAATCATGGCGCGAATAGTAATTGCGCCCATAGCTTGCCCAGTGTTCTTCCACGATCTGCTTCACGCTCTGACGGCGTTTGGCGAGAATGTTGAGCCACAGCAGAACCGCCCACACGCCATCCTTCTCGCGCACATGGTTGGAGCCGGTGCCCGCACTCTCTTCGCCGCATAGCGTGATCAGGCCAGCATCCAGCAGGTTGCCGAAGAACTTCCAGCCCGTCGGCGTTTCGTAGCAGGCGATGCCAAGCTTCTTTGCCACCAGATCAACAGCCCCGCTGGTCGGCATTGAGCGGGCAACGCCGGCAAGCCCCTTGGCATAGCCGGGCGCCAGATGCGCATTGGCGGCAAGCAGGGCAAGTGAGTCCGAAGGGGTGACAAACAGCCCGCGCCCGATGATGAGGTTGCGGTCGCCATCGCCATCGGAGGCGGCGCCGAAATCCGGCGCCTGCGGCGACATCAGCAGATCATAAAGCTCTTTGGCATGCACGAGATTGGGGTCAGGATGATGTCCGCCGAAATCCGGCAGTGGCGTTGCATTCACCACAGTGCCAGCCTCTGCGCCGAACGCGCCTTCGAGAATGGCCTTGGCATAGGGTCCGGTGATGGCGCTCATCGCGTCAAAGCGCATGCGGAATCCGGTCTTGAACAGGGCGCGGATGGCATCGAAATCAAACAGCGTTTGCATCAAGGCCTGATAGTCGGCAACCGGATCGATGACTTCGAGCATCAGACCTTCGACCTTTGAGGTGCCGAGCCGGTCCAGATCGGCCGGCGGCGCATCTGAAATGCGGTAGCTGCTGATCGTCTGCGTATTCTTGTAGAAGCCGTCAGTGAGTTTTTCAGGAGCCGGCCCGCCATTGCCGGCATTGTACTTGATGCCGAAATCGCCATCCGGCCCGCCAGGATTGTGGCTGGCCGAAAGCACCAGCCCGCCAAAGGCATTGTGCTTGCGAATGAGGTGGGAAGCGGCAGGCGTGGAAAGTAGTCCGCCCCGCGCCGTCAGCACGCGGCCAAAGCCATTGGCCGCCGCCATGCGGATCGCCACCTGGATGACTTCGCGGTTGAGATAGCGGCCATCGCCGCCGATCACCAGCGTCTTGCCTTCGAAGCCGCTGAGGCCGTTGAAGATCGACTGGATGAAGTTCTCGGCATAATGCGGTTGCTGGAACACCGGAACTTTCTTGCGCAGGCCTGAGGTGCCGGGCTTCTGCCCGTCAAAGGGCTTGGTTGCGACGTCGATGATCATCTCAGTCTGCCTCTCCGAGTGAATTGTAGAGTGCGGCATAGAGGCCGGCACTCCGGGTCCATGAAACATCGGCCTGCATGCCGGCCTTCTGCATGGCTTGCCATTTGGTTGGCGCCGCATAGAGCTGGAAGGTGCGGGCAATGGCATGTTCCAGCGCTTCGAGCGTCACCGGGCTGAACTGTATTCCGGTGGCGACGCCTGCTGCAAGGGCTGCGTCATTGGCATCAATCACCGTGTCGGCAAGGCCGCCAACGCGCGCTACTACCGGCACGCAGCCGTAGCGCAGCCCGTAAAGTTGCGTGAGCCCGCAGGGTTCGAAGCGGGAGGGAATGAGAATGGCGTCACAACCGCCTTGCAGCACATGCGACAGGCTCTCATCGTAACTTGTTACAGCGCCGACTTGCCCGGGAAACTCGCTTGTGGCCTGTTCCAGCAAACCTTCAAGTGCGGAATCGCCAGAGCCAAGCACGGCAAGCCGGCCACCTTGCTCAACGAGGTGAGGAATGGCATCCACCAGCAGGTCCATGCCTTTCTGCGTCGTCAGGCGGCTGATGATGCAGAACAACGGGCCGCGGCCTGATTGCAGGCCAAAACGTTTCTCGATCGCTTGCTTGTTGGCGGCGCGCTTGGCGATCGACTTGATATCATAGGTGGCCGCCAGCGCCTTGTCGGTCGCCGGGTTCCACACATCGGTATCAATGCCGTTGACGATGCCATGCAGCGCAGCACCCCGCGCCCGCAGCAGGCCGTCAAGTCCCATGCCCGTCTCGGTTTCGAGGATTTCACGGGCATAGGTCGGGCTTACCGTTGTAACTGCATCGGCCAATTGCAGGCCTGCCTTGAGGTAACCGACGCCGCCGAAATATTCGACCCCGCTGATCGAGAAGGCATTGTCCGGCAGCCCGAGTGAGGCAAAAACGGAAAACGGAAAGTGCCCCTGGAATGCAAGGTTATGAACCGTGAGGATGGTTTTCGGTCCGCCGCCATAACGCACATAGGCGGGCACAAGCCCCGCCTGCCAGTCATGGCAATGGATGATGTCCGGCTCGAAATCGGCGACAGCTCCCCGCCCGACCGCCGCCGCAGCACCGCAAAGGGCTGCGTAGCGGAAGGCATTGTCTGGCCAGTCCTTGCCATCAGGCCCGAGATAGGGACTGCCGCTGCGCTTATAGTGATGGTCTGCCTCCAGCACCAGCACATCGAGCCCCTTGGCCGTTCCCCACAGCAGCCGCGCCGGCCCGCCGAACAGATCGTCAAACGTCGTAACCGTTTCAAATTCCTTCAGCGCCTCCATGACGGCGGGGTAGCCCGGCACCAGTGACAGCATGTCAACGCCATGCGGCTTGAGCGCTGCAGGCAGCGCGCCAGCCACATCCGCCAGACCGCCGGTCTTGATCAGCGGAAACAGTTCGGAAGCAACGCTGAGAACCTTCATGCGTCGATTTGATCGATCATCGGTTGCGTGATCAGGCAGACACCCTTCTCCGAAACGCGGAAGCGCTTGGCGTCTTCGACAGGATCTTCGCCAACGACCAGCTTGTCCGGAATGGTCACGCCGCGGTCAATGACGCAGCGCTTCAGGCTGGCGCCACGCCCGACGCTGACGTAGGGCAGGACAACGGCTTCCTCCAGCGAACTGAAGGAATTCAACCTGACGCCCGTAAACAGCAGCGAACGCCGGACAGCAGAGCCCGAAACGATGCAGCCGCCGGAAACGAGCGAAGAGATGGCGCTGCCGCGCCGCCCATCCTCGTCATGCACGAACTTGGCAGGCGCGGTGAGTTCGCTATAGGTCCAGATCGGCCAGGCATTGTCATAGAGGTCGAGCGCCGGGACCATATCGCACAGGTCGAGGTTGGCCTCCCAATAGGCATCGACCGTTCCCACATCGCGCCAATAGGCTTCCTTCTCGCTTGATGCGCGCACGCAGGAATGCGTGAAGCGGTGCGCCACGGCCTTGCCGCCGGAGACGACCTTGGGGATGATGTCCTTGCCGAAGTCATGGCTCGAATTGTCGTCAGCCGCATCCTCGCGCAGCAACTGCTCGAGGAACTTGGTCCGGAACACATAGATGCCCATGGAGGCGAGCGCCCGGTCCGGATCGCCCGGAATGCCGGGTGGGTCCTTCGGCTTTTCGACGAAGGCGACAACGCGGTCCTTGCTCGTCCACATGCATGACGCCGAAACCTGTCGCTTCCATGCGCGGAACTTCCAGGCAGCCGATGGTCACATCAGCGCTCTGGTTCACATGCTGCTGCAGCATGAGTTCGTAGTCCATCTTGTAGATGTGGTCGCCAGCCAGGATGACCATGAACTCCGGCCCATAATCGCTGATGATGTCGAGGTTCTGGAACACGGCGTCTGCCGTGCCGTTATACCACTGCGTCTCCGAAACGCGCTGCGAGGCGGGAAGAATGTCGAAACTCTCGTTGCGCTCGGGGCGGAGAAAGTTCCAGCCGCGCTGCAAATGGCGGATAAGGCTGTGCGCCTTGTACTGGGTTGCCACGCCAAAGCGGCGGATGCCGGAGTTCAGTGCGTTCGACAGCGCGAAGTCGATGATGCGCGTCTTGCCGCCGAAGTATACGGCAGGCTTGGCGCGCCGGTCCGTCATCTCCATCAGCCGGCTTCCGCGCCCACCTGCCAGAACATAAGCCATCGCATCGCGCGCCAGCGGTGAAGGTCTTTGTAGTTCAGCCATGCCTTCCTCCCTTAAGGACTATCCCGGTTGATGCTCCAGGATCAGTGTTCCCATCGGCGGAATGGTGAGCGTGGCCCCCAGTCCGCGATTTTCGTCTGTGTGAATGCCGCCGCCATTGCCCGTGCCGCTGCCGCCATAGTTGGCAGCATCACTGTTGACGCGTTCAACCCAGCGCCCGGCGCGCGGCAAGGGCACGCGGTATCCCGTGCGCAGCACCGGCGTGAGATTGCAGATACAGGCGACCGGATTGGCATCGCCCGCCCAGCGCGCCCAGGCGAACACCGAATTTTCATGGTCATCGGCAATCAGCCACTGGAAACCTTCGCCTTCGCAATCACGCCCATGCATGGCGGGCGTGGTGGCATAAAGCTGGTTCAGGTCCTTCACCAGATTCTGCATGCCGCGGTGCGGCGCGTGTTCGGTCAGGTGCCAGTCAAGGCTGCGGGCTTCGCTCCATTCTTCCCACGGCGCAAACTCCTGCCCCATGAACAACAGCTTCTTGCCCGGATAGGCCCACATGAAAGCGTAGTAGGCGCGAAGCCCCGCGAACTTGGCCCAGTCATCGCCCCCCATTTTCTTGAGCAGCGAGCCCTTGCCATGCACAACTTCATCATGGCTGAGCGGCAACACGAAATTTTCGGAGAAGGCATAGAGCAGGCCGAAAGTCAGGTCATTGTGGTGGAAGCGCCGATGCACCGGATCACGCGACATGTATTCCAGCGTGTCATGCATGAAGCCCATGTTCCATTTGAAGCCGAAGCCCAGGCCTCCGTTGTAAACCGGCTGCGAGACACCGGGGAACGCAGTTGATTCCTCGGCGATCGTCATGACGCCGGGGAACGCCGCATAGCAGACTTCGTTCATGCGCCGCATGAAGGCGATGGCCTCGAGGTTTTCGCGGCCGCCATGCTCGTTGGGAATCCACTCGCCTTCCTTGCGCGAGTAATCGAGGTAGAGCATCGAGGCAACAGCATCCACACGCAGCCCGTCGATGTGGTAGCGCTCAAGCCAGAACAGCGCATTGTTGATGAGGAAGCTCTGCACTTCGGTACGGCCGAAATTGTAGATCGCCGTGTTCCAGTCCGGATGGAAGCCCTTGCGCGGGTCGGCATGCTCATAAAGCGCCGTGCCATCGAAATTGCGCAGGCCGAACTCGTCCGTCGGGAAATGCGCCGGCACCCAGTCGAGGATGATGCCAATGCCAGCAGCGTGCGCGGCATCGACAAAGCGGGCGAAGCCTTGCGGATCACCAAACCGTGCTGTGGGAGCATAAAGGCCGGTCGGCTGATAGCCCCACGAAGGATCGAACGGGTGCTCGCTCACTGGCAGCAATTCGATGTGGGTGAAGCCCATCTCCTTGACATAGCCGACGAGCTCGATGGCGAGCTGGTCATAGCTTAGCATCGCGTCATGCTCGTCGCGCCGCCACGAGCCGAGATGCACCTCGTAGATCGACATTGGCGCACGCCTGGCGTCCCTGCTTTCGCGCGCCTTCATGTAGGCCTGATCGGTCCACTTGAAATTGTCGGTGCGGGCAACGCGTGAAGCGTTTGCGGGCCGCAGTTCAGCGCCAAAGGCAAAAGGATCTGCCTTGAGCGGCAGTCGCGCGCCATCGGCCCCGATCAGCTCAAACTTGTATGTAACGTCCTCGCTGAGTGCGGGAATGAAGATTTCGGAAATGCCTGTGCCGCCGCGCTTGCGCATCACATGGCGGCGGCCATCCCAGCCATTGAAATCACCAATCACGGAAACCCGCCGCGCATTGGGAGCCCAAACGGCGAAATGCACGCCGCTCACGCCTTCATGCGTCATGATGTGGGCGCCAAGCTTGTCATAAAGCCTCAGATGCGTGCCTTGCGCCACATAGTAGTCATCCAGCGGGCCGAGCACCGGGCCAAAAGAGTAGGGGTCCACAAGCTCCCACGAGCCGCCTTCGTTGGAGGCCAGCAGCTTTATGGGCTGGCGCTGCTTGACCTTCACCTTGCCTTCAAAAAATCCTGCCGGATGGCGCAGCGCAAGTTCGCCGATGACGGTGCCGTCAAGCGTCGCGACTTTCAGGGCGCTTGCATCGTGCACCAGCGCGCGGACGACAAAGCCTTTGTCTTGCTCATGCAGGCCCAGAACGGCGAAAGGATCGCCATGTTCACCGGCAACCAGGGCCTCAATTTCAACAGCGTTCAGACCTTGACGCGCCATATGCCACCCACCTCGATGCACGCACTATGGGATCGTGTTGGGGATTGGGCAACACAAAAAGCACCGCGCAATGGTTAACCCCCAGTCGGCACGTTCCATATCTCGGCTGCGTATTGGCGAATGGTGCGGTCGGATGAGAACCAGCCCATGCGCGCCACGTTGTGGATAGCCATTTTCAGCCAGCCGCGGCGGTTGTCATGCCACAGCTTTTCGGCCTGGGTCACTGCTTTGCAATAGGCATCGAAGTCTACCGTCACCAGGAACCAGTCAGTGGTCAACAGATGCTGCACAAGGTCGCGGTAGCGGCTGGGTTCACTCGGCGAGAACACGCCGCTTTCGATGGCATCAAGAACCTGATGCAGGTAGGGCGATTGTTCGACAACGGCTCGCGGGTCAAAGCCGCCCTGGCGCTTCTTGGCAACCTCGGCTGCAGTGAGGCCGAAAAGGAAGAAGTTCTCCGCCCCCACATGTTCGCGGATTTCGACATTGGCGCCATCGAGGGTGCCGACCGTTAATGCGCCGTTGAGCGCCAGTTTCATGTTGCCGGTGCCGGAAGCCTCCATGCCGGCGGTCGAAATCTGCTCGGAGATATCTGCCGCAGGCACGATGGATTCCGCCAGTGACACATTGTAGTTGGGAACGAAAACAACGCTGAGCTTGCCGCGCACCAGCGGATCGGAATTGATGATGCGGCTGACGTCATTGATCAGCCGGATGATGGTCTTGGCATCCCAGTAGCTGGCGGCAGCCTTGCCGGCAAACAGCTTGACGCGCGGCACCGTCACCCGGCCGGGATTGGCGCGGATGTCGTTGTAGACGGCAATCGTCTCCAAGATGGCGAGCAGTTGCCGCTTGTATTCATGGATGCGCTTGATCTGCACGTCGAACAGCGCCTGCGGATCAATCGCCACGCTGGTGCGCGGCAGCACCAAGCTTGCCAGTTCCTGCTTGTTGCGCAGCTTCACGGCTGCAAACTTGTCCTGGAAGGAGGCGTCGCCGGCCAGCTTGTCGAGGGTGATCAGTTCTTCGGCATTGTCGAGGAACTTCGGGCCGATGGCTTCGGTGATCAGGTTGGTGAGGCCCGGGTTTATCTGCTGCAGCCAGCGCCGCGGCGTGACGCCGTTGGTCTTGTTGTTGATGCGCTTGGGGTAGAGCAGGTTGAGGTCGCGGAACACTGTTTCTTTCATCAGGTCCGAATGCAGCGCCGAGACGCCGTTGATGCTGTGGCTGCCGACATAGGCAAGCTGTCCCATGCGCAGACGCCGCCCGTTATGCTCGTCAATCAGCGAAATGTTGCCGAGGAATTCAAATTCGACCAGCTGCTTGGCATGCGCATCGGCAATGACGCCGGCATTGATTGAATAGATGATCTGCATGTGGCGCGGCAGCAGCCGCTCCATCAGATGCACTGGCCAGCTTTCCAGCGCTTCCGGCAGCAGCGTGTGGTTGGTGTAGGAGATGGTCGCCTTGGTGATCTCGAAGGCCTTGGCCCATTCGAGGCCATGGTCATCCATCAGGATGCGCATGAGCTCAGCCACCGCAATCGCCGGGTGGGTGTCGTTCATCTGGATCGCGGCCTTGTCAGCCAGATTGTCAATCTTGCCGAATTGCGAGACATGACGGCGCACAAGGTCTTGCAGCGAGGCTGAGGTGAAGAAGAATTCCTGCCGCAGGCGCAGCTCCTGGCCGGCAGGCGTTGCATCGGATGGATAGAGCACGCGGGTAATGGCGTCAGCCGTAGCAGAATCGTTCTGCGCGCCGATGTGGTCGCCCTGGTTGAAGCGATCCAGCCTGATCGGGTCAACCGGTTGGGCGTTCCACAGCCGCAGCGTATTGACCATGCTGCCCCGCCAGCCGCAGATTGGCGTGTCATAGGGCGTTGCCAGCAGCTTCTCGGTCGGTCGCCACTTGTAGGTTGGCTGGCCCTTGATCGGGATTACCGCCTCGACCGTGCCGCCGAAACCCACTTCATACTGCCGCTCTCGCCGCTCGAATTCCCACGGGTTGCCGTGCGCCAGCCAGTCTTCCGGCATTTCAACCTGTACGCCATCAATGAAGATCTGGCGGAACAGGCCGTGCCGGTAGCGCAAGCCGTAGCCGAACGCCGGAATGCCGACGCTTGCCATGCTTTCCATGAAGCAGGCCGCAAGCCGCCCGAGGCCGCCATTGCCGAGCGCCGCATCAGGCTCCAGCTCCTCGACCAGGTTTGCATCGACGCCAAGACTGGTAAGCGCCTTTTGCAGGTTTTCGAACATGCCGAGGTTGGAGGCGGCATCGCGCAGCAGCCGGCCGATGAGAAACTCCATCGACAGGTAGTAAACCCGCTTGTTGTGCGATTGATACGTCCGCTCATGCGCCTTCAGCCACTTCTCGATGACGCGGTCACGCACCACCAGGATGGCGGCTTCCAGCCAATCATGCTTGCGGGCTGCAACCGGCGCCTTGCCGACCGAATAGGCAAGCTTGCGCAAAATCTCGTCGCGCAATTCCTCCACCGTGGCCTGTGGCAGGTCTGGCTGTGAACGCGGAACACTGGCGGCTGCAGTTGAAACTTTTGCGTGCATGATGGCACCTCTTGCAATCGGTCTGTTATTGAAAGGCTAGGACAGCACATTGTGCATTGCAACAAGATTCGCATCAAGTTGAAATCCAAAGCGCTTAGAATGGGTATTTCTGTGTAAACAAAGGCCGATAAAGCGACTCACAGCATGGATGGCAATACACGGTCTGGCGGCTTGTGGCCATCCATCCACGTCTTGATGTTGATGATGACTTTCTCGCCCATGTCGATGCGGCCTTCCAGCGTGGCCGACCCCATGTGCGGCAGCAGCACGGCGCGCGGCTGCTTGATCAGCCGCGGGTTGACCGCCGGTTCATGCTCGAACACGTCAAGCCCGACGGCGCCGAGCTCGCCAGCTTCCAGCATGCGCGCCATGGCATTCTCGTCGATCACTTCGCCGCGCGCGGTGTTGACGATGATGGCATCCTTGCGCAGCAGCTTCAGCCGCCGTGCCGACAGCAGATGATAGGTCGCCGGCGTATGCGGGCAATTGACGGAGATGATGTCCATGCGCGCCAGCATCTGGTCAAGGCTTTCCCAATAGGTTGCCTCAAGCTCTTCGACCACCTTCTCCGGCGCAGGCTTGCGGTTGTGATAGTGAATCTGCAATCCGAAGGCGCGGGCCCGCCTGGCCAATGCCGTGCCGATGCGGCCAAGCCCGATGATGCCAAGCCGCTTGCCCCACAGGCGCGAGCCCAGCATCCAGGTGGGAGACCAGCCCTGCCAGCTGTTATCCGCGCCAATCACCTTGGCGCCTTCCACAACCCGGCGCGAGGCGGCGAGGATAAGCGCCATCGCCATGTCTGCCGTATCCTCGGTCAGCACGCCCGGCGTGTTGGTGACGGTGATGCCGCGCAGCACCGCTGTCTCCACATCGATGTTGTCAACGCCGTTGCCGAAGTTGGCGATGAGCTTCAGCTTCTCGCCCGCCTGCATGAGAATGGATTTGTCGATCCTGTCAGTCACTGTCGGCACCAGCACATCCGCCGTCTTCACCGCTTCGATAAGCTCCGCCTTGCTCAGGGCCACGTCGCTGTCATTGATGCGCGTGTTGAACAGCTCCATCATGCGCGTTTCCACCACCTGCGGCAGCTTGCGTGTCACCACCACGAGGGGTTTGGCCTTGCTCATTCAAAACACTCCATGCCGGCCGGGAAGCGCGTGGCCCCCGGTTGACGCATTGTTAACGGCTCCGCCGCAAATCTGCTATCAGCCGAATGTTGCGGTTTGGCTTCCATCATGTAAACTCACGGGCGGGACCCGACAACCGAAATTGCCGGAAAGAATGGCTTACCAGGGGGCACGAACGAAGCGGCGCATTGGCTCCGGGCTGGTTATTCTGGCCTGCGTGGGCGTTGGCGCGGCTACGCTTTGGTCGGTTTTAGCAGGCAGGCACCAGACAGCGACGGGATCCCGCGCTGATTCGGAAGTCACCGCCTCCACCAGCCAGCCGCAATCCGTTTCTGGCGCATCCGGCCTGCCGCTGCCGCGCTTCGTCACCCTCAAGGCCGACAAGGTGAATGTGCGCCGCGGGCCCTCGAGCGATCATCCAGTGGCATGGGTGTTCCAACGCAAGGGCTACCCGGTAGAGATTGTCGCCGAGTTCGAAAACTGGCGCCGCGTGCGCGACAGCGACGGCGATGAAGGCTGGATCTTGCAGAGCATGCTCACCGGCAAGCGCTCGGCGGTGGTGGCGCCCTGGCGCGCCGGCCAGCCACTGGCGCTGCGTTCGGATGCCGATGAAAAATCACCCGTCGTGGCGCAACTGCAATCAGGCGTCATGGGCACAGTCAAGGCCTGCGACGGCAAATGGTGCGAGCTCGACGCGCAAGGCTACGATGGCTACATGCAGCAGGACATGCTGTGGGGCGTCTATCCCGGCGAACAGGTGGATTAGCTAGCGGACCACTTTTTTTGATTGTCCGTTCAGTTGATTCCGCAGAATGCGCCAGAGATAGCAAAGGCGAGTTATCGGAGAGGGAAACCGTGGTGCATCAAACCATGCCTAAGGCTTTCTTGCGCTGCTCCGCCCAGGCCCCAATCAAGCGGCTGGCGATTATGCCTATGAACGCGATGCCAAGTCCGGCCAAAAGACCGCGTCCCGTATCTGCCCCGGGCAGGGCCTTGTAAATTTCCTGGCCCAGATCGCGTGATCCGATCAGTGCGGTAATGGCCACCATCGCCAGCGCCATCATGATGGTCTGGTTGATGCCGAGCAGGATTTCTGGAAATGCAATCGGCAATTCCACCTTCCACAATCGTTGCCAGCGCGTTGTGCCAGATGCAGTGGCTGCCTCAATCACCGTTAGCGGCACCCGCTGCAAGCCCAGATACGTATAGCGAATGGCAGGCACAGTTGCGTAGAAAAGCATGGCAATGACGTTCGAAAGATCGCTGGTTTGAAACAGCATGATTACCGGGATGAGATAGATGAAGCTCGGAAACGTTTGCAGCAGGTCGCAAATGCCGGAGATCACCCTGGCGGCAGTGGCGCTCCGTGAACTCCAGATGCCAAGCGGAATGCCAATCAGAATGCAAAGTATGGTGCAGCCGGTGACCAGATAAACCGTCATCATCAACGGCACCCAGAACCCCGTGAGCAAGAGAAAGCCGAGAAAGCAAATGGGGATCAGAGCCAGGCGCAGGCCGCCAAAATGCCAGCCAACAAGCCCAAGTCCGCCGATGACTGTGGTCCATGGCAGCCACAAATAGAAATCGCGCATCGGCAACAGCATCCAGATGGTGATCGTATCACGCACCGGCTTCACATAGGGAAACAGGTTCTTTGAAATCCATCGCACCAGATCATTGATCGGACCGCCATAGGAAAGAGTGAGTTCTCTGGGCAAGATCGCAAGCGCCGGAATGAAATAGGCAGCAACAATGGCGGCGAGCGGTTCCACCAACAAACCACACCAGATACTTGTGGCGCTTGTGCCACGGCGCTCCAGCCGCAAAGCGCGGCGGATGCCGCTTCATGAAGGCTTGCGTCATGCGATCAAGCACGATGGCGATCAACGTGATTGCAATGCCTTGTTCAACAGCTTTTCCCACTTGCAATTGTTGCAGCGAAAACAGGAGTTTTTCACCGAGGCCGGAAGCGCCAACCAGCGAAGCAATGACAGCCATGGCCAGCGTCTGCATGACTACCTGATTGAGCCCCAACAGCATTGCTTGTTGGGCCGAAGGAAGTTCAACTTTCCACAACAGTTGACGCGGCGTACACCCTGACATCTGTCCGGACTCAAGAATATCAGATGGCACATTGCGGATGCCCAGAATGGTGAGCCGCGCCATGGGAGGAACTGCAAAGCCGAGTGTAGCCAGCATGGCAGGGACCTGACCAAAGCCAAACAAGATGACCACCGGTCCGAGATAAGCCATATGCGGCGTTGCTTGCAGCACATCAAAGACCATGTTGAGCACCCGCTCGACACGCCGGTTGCGCGTTGCCCAAACGCCCAGCAGCAAACCGGCAGTTGCTGCAATTGGGACGGTAACAACGACAATGGCGAGTGTCTTCATGGCGTCGGGCCACAGACCAAAAATGGCGAGATAAATGGCGCAAGCGCCGCTGAACAGGCCGAGTTTGCGCCCGCCTATCCAATGTCCGAGCAAACCTGTGCCAAAAACAGTTGCGATCCACGGCAAGGGCTGCAGATTCCAATCCGGAACGCCGCGATAGAGGATTGCTTCAACCAGTGCGAGGGGTTGCGCCAGAACCCACGATATGGCCCGCGTGACTGGCTTTGCCGCGGCGCTGAACCAGACAAAAAAATCGGTGACCCAGGCTCGCGCCGGCACCAGCCATTCAAGTGGCCAGTCATCCAGAACTGGCACGAGCTTCGCAATGATGATGCTAATGACAACAAAAGCAATGAGCCCATAGAGAAGCGGCATTTGCCGGTTCGAAACCGGGTTGCTTTCAAACGCGCGCGTGTGAACGGCATCGCTCAAGGCAGCGCCTCAGGATAAAGCGCCGCGATCATTGCCTCACGCGTGACAGATACCAACAGGCTTTCCGTGAACGTCAACAACAGAAACTGGAGCTTCCGCATTCAGTATCCGGACTGCTGCTTCGCCAAGTTTGGTGTCTGCGGCAATGGGTTCTCCACTGGCCTTGTGTTTTCCCTTGCGGGCAATGGCGCCGACAGAAACAATCTTGTCCCGCGGTGCATTTTTGGTGAAGGCACGGACATAATCATCAGCTGGATTTGTCACCATTTCTTCCGGCGTCGCAAGTTGAACGAGCCTGCCATCCTTCATGATGCCAATGCGGTCGGCGAGGCGAATGGCTTCGTCGAAATCATGAGTGATGAAGACGATGGTTTTTTTGAGCAGGCGCTGCAAACGCAAGAATTCATCTTGCATCTCGCGCCGGATCAAGGGATCAAGCGCCGAAAATGGTTCATCAAGAAACCACACATCGGGTCCCACAGCCAGCGAACGGGCAATGCCCACACGTTGCTGTTGGCCGCCTGAAAGCTCCCTGGGAAAATATCTCTCGCGGCCCTCGAGGCCAACGAGCTTTAGCATCTCGCGGGCGCGAGCCTCCCGCTCATTGCGTGATGAACCTCGGACCTCAAGCGGAAACGCCACATTGTCGAGTACATTACGGTGCGGCAGCAAGCCGAAATTCTGGAACACCATGCCAAGCTTGTGACGGCGAAGTTCAATCAGTTCTGCTGGCGTTGCTTGCAGCAGATCTTTGCCATCGAGAAGAATTTCGCCCGAAGTTGCATCGTTGAGACGCGTAATGGCGCGGATCAGCGTGGATTTTCCGGAGCCGGACAATCCCATGATGACGAGAATCTCTCCATCATGAACATCGAAGGACACGCCGCGCACAGCGCCGATGTAATTGTTGGCCTTAAGCTCTGCCTCGCTCGGCGCGCCACCATGTTGCGCGAGAAAGCCTTTTGGATCCGGCCCAAACAACTTCCAGAGATTGCGGCAACTTATTTTGAGCGACTGCGACATGCCTCCCCCAGCCTGCTGACTGTAGTGATTGCAGGCACGAACTCAATACAGAACAATGGCCGGGACAAAACAAGGGCCGGGCAAAGGACGCCAATCCTTTCGCCCGGCCCAGTCAGATTATGGGTTTATTGCGCCCAGGCTTTCCAAACGGCTTCATTGTCCTTGAGCCACTTTGCGGCTGCGTCTTCCGGCGTCATGCCATCAACGTCAACCATGGCGGCAGCGGCGGCAATCTGAGGATTGGTGAAGTTCACCTTCTTCAGAATTTCTACGGCGCCTGGCCACTTTTCCATGAGCTGCTTGGAGCCGGCCTTCTTCAGATAGCCTTTGGCGGGAGCGCCGCAGTCATAGATTGCATCTGGGTTCGAGCCCCACTTGGGATCACTGAAGCATTCAGCGGCATACTCAGGAAATTCAACGAACTGACCTTCAAATTTCGCTTCAATGAAGTTCGGCGTCCAGTTGAACAACACAACGGGTTCCTTGCGGTCATACGCTGCCTGCAGTTCAGCCCACAGCGTTGCGGCCTGACCAACGGGTACTTCCTGGAAGTTCATCTTGAGGGCCTGAATGCGCTCCGAGTAGTGCTTGCCCCAGTCTGCCGGAGGCCCGACAAAGCGCCCCTTGGTTCCGGTTTCTGCCGTGGCTAGCTTGCCAGCGCAGGCATCAAGCGCTTTCCAATCGGGCAGGCCCGGGCACATCTCGTTCATATACTTGGGATACCACCAGTCTTCCCGCGTCACAGCATCATGTGCACCCAAGTCAATCGCACCGCCTGCAACGGCTTTGTTGAAGCTTTCCGCCTGCGAACCTTCCCAGACCTCGACCTGGAAATCCATGTCGCCGGAAGCAAGCGCAGTATACTGCAGCTGCGTATCGGATGATTTGAATTCAACGTTGTAGCCCTTGGACTTCAAGACCCCGGCAACGACGTTGGAAAGAACCAATTGGCTGGTCCAGTTGTTCGTAATGATCTTGATTGGGTCCTTTAAATCTTCCGCAAAGCTGCTGGATGCACCAACGGCAAAGCTGAAGCCCAAGACACTCACACAAGCTAGTAATTTGGCGGATTTCATCGTGCGACACTCCCTAAAGAAAATTGTCATTTTTTGTTTGGATGCAGAGCAATTCCGGCGTCACATTGGCACGCCTCAATAATGCTATGTCGGTTCTGACTTTCCCGCAAGGCAATATTTGTTCTCTGCATGCAAATTGATTTGACCGCTTGCGGCATCTGATGTGCCGAAGTGAGCAGCTGTTTGATCCATCGAACGAGCCATGCACATCGCCTTCCTTCCGTTTCAGGAAAGCACCCGGAGGCCGTGTTTCTCGACGATGGTGAGCAGCTTCAACGCCATTCCGCTGGGGCATTTGGTTCCGGTCTCCCACTTCTCGATGGTGGATTCGCTGGTGTTGAGGTGGCGCGCGAACACCGGCTGGCTGACGTTGTTGGCTTCGCGCAGCCGCTGGATATCACGCGGCTTGAACACAGGAAGCGGAGAAAGGCACGCTTCGTCAAAATCGCGCATGGTCGCCTTGCCAATCGTACTCACGCGGTTCAGCGCGCGCGCAGAACTGTGGATCGCCTCGAAGGCATCACTCCTGTATCGGGTCTTACGCATCATCTTTCTCCTCCAACAGTTCTGGCTGCTGGACTGACAAGCCCGGCAGTTTTGAAAGACATGAAAGACAACTTTGGCAATTGGTAGTTCTAAGTGAGGAGAACCGTCTCAACGGGCTGCCGTCTTGCCCTCTCCCTTGATCCTTGCCTTTTCACCTTTGGGAAAAGTCACCATCAATTGCAGCTCACCGCCCAGCGCGTGGACGTAGTCGCGCAGGGTGGAGACTTTCACATCGGAACGGCTTTCGAGGCGGGAGACATAGACCTGTTTGCCACCAAGGCGTTTGGCGACTTGTTCCTGGGTCAGGGCGCGGGATTTGCGGATATCGCGCAGGGCCATTTCTTCCACGATCAATTCCTTGGCGCGCGCCTTGATATGCTTTTTGCGGGCAGGCGAAAATCCGGCAATGACCTGTTTCAGGGGAATGGCTGTTTTCATTTCTTGGTCCTTCTCTTCAATTCATCCAGATGCGCTGCAAAACGGCTATCGGCCTTGGTGATCAGCGCCTTGTAGAAACGCGCCGGCGGAATTCCAGACTTGTCTCCCGCCACCAGCAGGATGGCCTTGCGTTCCGGGTCAAAAGCATAGGCGAGCCGCCACACGCCATCATCCGCGCCAAACCGCAACTCCTTCATATTGGCGAAGCGCGATCCCTTGAGCGTGTCGGCATGGGGCCGTTTCAGTGACGGCCCCATGGCAGCCAGCAACTCAGCCATCGCCGCAATCTCGTCCTGTATGGGCGGGGAGAGAGCTCGAAACTCCTCCACAAACGCCACATGAAACAGGACCAGCCACGGCATGGATCTATACATACACTACAAGGCATATATAGTCCAGTGTATGTTAGGCGTCTGACCGGTGCAGCCGCATCCCGAGGAGCAACAGGCGCGTGCAATGGCAAACTCATGCTGGCCGGAAATCAGCACATCGACGGTTTAAGGCTTAAAGCCTAACCCTTCGCCGGCCTGATCCTGACGATCACATCCATGCCGATGACTTCCGTGCCGGGCGGCAATGGCGGCAGGCCCTGCACGGCGATCTTGTCGGCGTCCACGTCGGTCAACTGGCCGGTGGCTTCATCGAAGAAATGGAAATGGTTCGAGGTGTTGGTGTCGAAGTAGCTGCGGTCGCCTTCGATCGCCACTTCGCGTAACAGGCCTGCGGCCTTGAACTGGTTCAGCGTGTTGTAGACAGTGGCAAGCGAAACGCCCGCCCTCGCCTTCACCGCTTCGCTGTGCAGCTCTTCCGCCGAGACATGCCTGTCCATGCCGTTGAACAGGATGGCGCCCAGCGCAATGCGTTGCCGCGTTGGCCGCAAGCCGGCATTCCGGAGCTTTTCCTCCAGAGGCTGGCGCTTTGAAATCTGCGGTGCGGTCGGCATTATGCCAACTGTATAACAATTTGACGGTGGATTATGCAACTTTCGTGAGTTTGGGGAGCTTTGGCGGGTTTTGACCTCGCTGGGGCATGTGTTAATGAACCGGGGCGGCGCTTCGCGGCATCGTCAAAAAGAATCGGGGGCTGGCCAAGGGCGTTGAATGACAGAGCGGAAACAAAGCTTTAATTACGAGGATTTGCTGGCCTGCGGGCGCGGCGAGCTGTTCGGCCCGGGCAATGCGCAATTGCCGCTGCCTCCCATGCTGATGTTTGATCGCATTTCGGAAATAAGTGAAAAAGGCGGCTCGGCAGGCCTTGGAAAAGTGGTGGCGGAACTCGATGTAAAGCCGGACCTGTGGTTCTTTGCCTGCCACTTCAAGGGTGATCCCGTCATGCCCGGCTGCCTCGGACTTGATGCGCTCTGGCAGATGACCGGATTTTTCCTCGGCTGGCTGGGCGAACCGGGCAGGGGGCGGGCACTTGGCGTGGGCGAGGTGAAACTCGCCGGCATGGTGACGCCGCAGACGAAGAAAGTGACCTATGAAGTTGATGTCACGCGGCTCATCTTGCGCAGGCTCAAGATGGCGGTAGCCAACGGCATCATGAAGGCCGATGGCGAAGTTGTGTACCAGGTCACCGACATGAAGGTCGGCCTGTTCGTTCCCACGGCAGCCTAAACAGCAGGAGAATTCGCCATGCGTCGCGTCGTGGTTACAGGAACGGGCATTGTCTCGAGCATCGGCAACAACACGCAGGAGGTCACAGCCTCACTCCGTGAAGCCAAATCCGGCATCGTGCGGGCCGAGGATTATGCCAGGCTCGGCTTCCGCTGCCAGGTGCATGGCGCGCCGAATTACGATCTCGATACGGTGGATCGCCGCGTGCGCCGCTTCATGGGCGATGGCGCTGCCTGGAACTATGTCGCCATGCAGCAGGCGATTGCCGATTCAGGGCTTGAGGAGAAAGACGTCAAGAACGACCGTACCGGCATCATCATGGGCTCCGGCGGCCCCTCGACAAAGACCATCGTTGCCGCCGCCGATATAACCCGTGAAAAAGGCCCCAAGCGAGTGGGGCCATTTGCGGTTCCCCCCGCCATGTCGTCAGCCCATTCGGCAACGCTTGCCACGCCCTTTGGCATTCGCGGCATCAACTATACAATCTCGTCCGCCTGCGCCACGTCGGCGCATTGCATCGGCAACGCGGCCGAGATGATCCAGTGGAACAAGCAGGATGTGATGTTCGCTGGCGGCGGCGAGGAGCTGGATTGGACGCTCTCTGTGCTGTTTGACGCCATGGGCGCCATGTCCAGCAAGTACAACGACAGACCATCAACCGCTTCGCGCGCTTACGACAAGAACAGGGATGGTTTTGTCATCGCCGGCGGCGCTGGCGTTGTCGTGCTGGAAGAACTGGAGCATGCCAAGGCGCGCGGCGCCAAGATCTATGGCGAGCTTGTGGGCTACGGCGCAACATCGGACGGCTACGACATGGTGCAGCCATCCGGCGAAGGTGCTGTGCGCTGCATGCGCCAGGCCATGGCCACGGTGAACGGCAAGATCGACTACATCAACCCGCATGGCACCTCGACGCCGATTGGCGACAAGAAGGAAATGGAAGCCATCCGCGAAGTCTTCGGCGGCAACATTCCGCCGATCTCGTCGACCAAGTCGCTCACCGGCCATTCGCTTGGCGCAACTGGCGTGCAGGAGGCGATCTACTGCCTGCTGATGATGAAGAACGACTTCCTCTGTGAGAGCGCCAACATCGAAGAGCTTGATCCGGAATTTGCCGACGTGCCCATTCTGCGGGCCCGCGTCGACAATGCCAAGGTCAACACAGCCATGTCCAACAGCTTCGGCTTCGGCGGCACCAACGCCACACTCATCCTTCAGCGCTACAACGGATAACAAAAAAAATGGACGGATTGATGAAGGGCAAGCGCGGCCTGGTAATGGGCGTCGCCAACGACCACTCCATTGCCTGGGGCATTGCGCAGGAACTCGCCAGGCATGGTGCAGAACTCGCTTTTACATACCAGGGCGAAGCATTTGGCAAGCGTGTGCAGCCATTGGCGGAGCAGGTTGGATCAAAGCTTCTGCTGCCATGCGACGTCGAGGATATTGCAACAGTCGATGCCGTTTTTGAACGCCTGAAGCAGCACTGGGGATCGATCGACTTCCTCGTCCATGCCATTGCTTTCTCTGACAAAAATGAGCTGAAGGGCAAATACGCCGATACCACGCGCGACAACTTTTCGCGCACCATGGTCATCTCCTGCTTCTCCTTCACCGAGATCGCCAAGCGCGCCGCCGCCCTCATGCCGAATGGCGGTTCCATCATCACATTGACCTACGGCGGCTCGGTGCGCGTCATGCCGAATTACAATGTCATGGGCGTCGCCAAGGCCGCGCTGGAAGCATCGGTGCGTTATCTCGCTGCCGACTACGGCCCGCAAGGCATTAGAATCAATGCCATTTCCGCCGGTCCCATGCGCACGCTGGCAGGCGCCGGCATTGGCGATGCGCGCGCCATGTTCAACTACCAATCCAACCACGCACCGCTGCGCCGGCCTATCACGCTGGAAGAAGTTGGCGGCGCGGGCCTCTATCTGATGTCGCCGCTTTCCGGCGGCGTCACGGGCGAAATCCACTACGTCGATAGCGGCTACAACATCATCTCCATGCCGCGCCCGGAGGATCTGGCCAAGTCGTAGCCAACATGTGGCCGGTCGTCATTGCGCTCGGCATCAGCCAGATTGTCGGCTACGGCACGCTCTATTATTCTTTCGCGCTGGTGGCGCCGCATGTCTCGCGTGACCTTGCCGTTTCGCCGGAATTGCTCTTCGCATTTCTTTCCGCCGGGTTTCTCGCTGGCGGCATGCTGGCGCCCTTCACAGGGAGGTTGATGGACCACTGGGGAGCAGCCAAGGTCATGACCTTCGGCTCGCTTGCCAATGCGGTGCTTTTTGCCGCCGCAGCCGCAAGCCCCAACTGCGGCACTGTTCGCCGTTGCGACCATTGCCATGCAGGTCGCCTCGGTCGCAACCGCCTATGATGCGGCCTTTGCCGCCATCAACCAGGCGGCTGGTAACCGCGCCCGGCAATCCATTACCCACCTCACACTGATCGCAGGTTTCTCATCGACGCTGTTCTGGCCCGTCACCGGTTGGCTGCTGGGTGAAGTTGGCTGGCGCTTCACCTATGCAGCCTTTGCCGCCATGCATCTTTTGCTGCTGGTGCCGCTGCATTGCTGGCTTTGGCGGCAGGCTCGCGCACAGCCATTCGTGCCGAGGACGAAAATCGCTGATGTAGAGCTGCAGGAAAGCGAGCCGATAGCTCACGGGCGGCAAAGCTTCTGGCTGGTGGCCATCAGCTTTGCCATGAGCTCGGCCCTCATCACAGCGCTCGGCACCCATCTCGTTCCGTTGTTGACCGCCAAGGAGCTTGGCACATCGGCCTACGTCGTTTCCATGCTCATGGGACCGGCCCAGGTGGCGATCAGGCTCACCAACGCCACCATGTGGCGCAACATCCATCCGCTTATCGTGGCGTTGATCGCGGCGCTGGCGTTGCCCGTATCGGCGGCATTTCTGCTGGCAGGCACGGGTTCTGTGGTTGCAGGGTTGCTGTCCCCATTGTGTTCGGCATCGGCCAGGGCCTGTTCTCGATCACGCGGGGCACCGTGCCACTGGCGCTCTTTGGCCCGCATGGCTATGGCGCAAGGCTGGGCAAGCTCGCCGCCGTGCGCACTGTTCTCAGTTCTGTGGGGCCGGTTGCCTTCGCCTTCGTCTGGCACCGCTACGGGATCGAATGGCTGCTCGCACTCAGCCTCGTCATCGGCGTGCTGGCCGCCATACCGCTTGTCGTTCTGCGCAAGACTTAGAGAATGAATTTGCTCAAATCCGTGTTCTTCGCCAGTGCGCCGATGTTCTTCTGCACATAGTCGTCCATCAACCGTCACCGTCTCGCCGGAGCGGTCCGTGGCGGTGAAGCTTAGTTCATCCAGCACGCGCTCCATCACCGTCAGCAAGCGTCTGTGCGCCGATGTTCTCAACCGTCGAGTTGATGTCGGCGGCAACATCGGCAATTGCCGCAATGCCGTCGTCAGTGAATGTGAGTTTCACGCCTTCGGTATCAAGCAGCGCCACATACTGCTTGATCAGGCTCGCTTCCGTTTCAGACAGGATGCGGCGGAAATCTTCGCGCCCCAGCGCCTTCAACTCGACACGGATGGGAAGCCGCCCCTGCAGTTCCGGCAGCAGGTCGGAAGGTTTGGCCACATGAAATGCTCCGGAAGCAATGAACAGGATGTGATCGGTCTTCACCGGTCCATGCTTGGTTGAAACAGTGGTGCCTTCAATGAGCGGCAGCAGGTCGCGCTGCACGCCCTCGCGGGAAACATCAGCGCCACTGCGTTCGCTGCGGGCGCAGATCTTGTCCACCTCGTCGAGGAATACGATGCCGTTATTCTCGACCGACTCAATCGCCTCTGCGATCACCTTTTCCTGGTCGAGCAGTTTTTCGCTTTCTTCCGCCATCAGCACCGTGTGGGCCTGCGCCACCGTCATTTTGCGGCGCTTGGTGCGCCCGCCGAAGGCCTTGCCCATCATGTCAGACAGATTAATGATGGCGCCGGAGCCGCCGGGCATGCCCGGAATCTCAAACGAAGGCGCGCCAGCATCGGCGACCTCGATTTCAATTTCCTTGTCGTCCAGCTCGCTCTCGCGCAGCTTCTTGCGGAAGGAGGCTTTCGTTGCTTCGGAAGCGTTTGCGCCCACCAGCGCATCCAGCACGCGGGCTTCCGCGTTATCCTGCGCTTGCGCCTCCACATCCTTGCGCCGCGCCGCCTTCACCATGCTGATGCCTGCTTCAAGCAGGTCGCGGATCATTTGATCAACATCGCGGCCGACATAGCCGACCTCGGTGAATTTCGTTGCCTCCACCTTGATGAAGGGCGCATTGGCGAGCCGCGCCAGCCGCCGCGCAATCTCCGTCTTGCCGACGCCGGTTGGCCCGATCATCAGGATGTTCTTGGGGCTCACTTCCTCGCGCAGCTGGCCCTTGAGCTGCTGCCTGCGCCAGCGGTTGCGTAGCGCCACGGCCACGGCGCGCTTTGCCTCGTTCTGGCCGATGATGTAGCGGTCCAGTTCGGAAACGATTTCTCTCGGCGTAAAGTCGGGCATAAAAATCTCAATCCTTCACAACACGTCGTTGATTTCTGCTCGCGCCTGAAAACCGGCGGCTCTTGTGCCTGCAATGGCGCAAATCTCGTCGTTGTCGCCAGTATCGCCAGTGATGCCAACGGCTCCGATCACTTTGCCGTCCTTGAGAATCAGCACACCGCCGGGCGAAGCGGCTACGCGGCCTTGCGAAATGTCGGACAGGTTGCCGGCGAAATTCGGGTTGGCTTCGGCTCGTTTCGCCAGCTCACGCGAACCGTAGCCCATGCCGAGAGAACCCCAGGCTTTGGCCGTGGCAATGCCAAAGCGCAATATTCCCGCATTATCCTCGCGCTTGAAGGCGACGAGATTTCCGCCAGCATCAAGCACGGCAACGGCGAGCGGCGCGAGGTTTCGCGCCCGCCCTTCGCGCAGTGCGGCATCGATAATGGTGTCTGCATCAGCAAGTGTGAGCATGACTATACACTCTCCGTCGAAGCACCTCAATCTGGTGTTGCACTTCGTCTGCAAGCCAGCGGAATCCAACTGTGGTTTCATCAAATTGAGCTGACACATCAATTGCAGTCATGCTGGTCAATCCATGAGGGATTGAAAGCCTCAATCATTTTTGAGCTTTCCAATTTCGGTTCCATTTCTTGATTTGCTTCTCGCGCTTGATGGCTAAGTCCATTGTTGCGTGATGTTCATACCAAACCAGGTCTTCTGAGTCCGTGACGACGACGTAAAGCCTTCAACGCCACCGTCCTTATGAGTTGCAACTCTGTTCCACAAGGCGGAGGTCACTCCAATGTAGGATAGTGCCGCGTGGTCCATTGGACAACATATAGACGGCGGCGTTGTTTCTCGTCCATGGTCAAGTCAGATGCTTGAGCAGATGATCCCGCCTACGCGGGAATGACGGGAGGGGAAAGCTAAACTGCATCCAGCGT
This sequence comes from uncultured Alphaproteobacteria bacterium, assembly GCA_963814455.1. GTDB lineage: Bacteria > Pseudomonadota > Alphaproteobacteria > Rhizobiales > Aestuariivirgaceae > Aestuariivirga. The sequence goes on from CAWFCR010000023.1 coordinate 170,087, forward strand.
CTCAACCGTCAGGTTGCCATTGGTGTAGACGCAGATGTCGGCGGCAATCGCCATGGCCTTGCGGGCGATGGCTTCGGCTTCCATGTCCGTATCAATGAGCGCGCGAGCCGCGGCGAGCGCGAAATTTCCGCCGGAGCCGATGGCGGTGATGCCGCTCTCCGGTTCCAGCACATCGCCCGTGCCAGTCAGCACCAGCGAGACCTTGCTGTCGGCGACGATCATCATCGCTTCAAGCCGGCGCAGGTAGCGATCAGTGCGCCAGTCCTTCGCCATCTCCACGCAGGCACGCGTAAGCTGTGCCGGATGCTGTTCAAGCTTGGCTTCCAGCCGTTCAAACAGGCTCATGGCGTCAGCCGTAGCGCCTGCAAATCCGGCAATCACCTGGCCGGAGCCGAGAGGGCGCACCTTGCGGGCATTGCCCTTGATGATGGTTGGGCCAAGGCTCACCTGCCCATCTCCCGCTATCACCACTTTGCCGCCCTTGCGCACGGTGAGAATGGTGGTGCCGTGCCATTGTACTGGTTCGCTCATCTGCCAAAACCCTGTTTCATCTGCCTTATCTAGGAAGATTGGCCGCAATTTCCAATCCTTAACGTTCATCAAAAGGCCGTATGGCCCTCCCATGCTGCATCTGCTAATAGGCGCAGCCGAAAGGGCCGGAACCATGCGCCAAGCCACCATCAGCCGCAAGACAACGGAAACCGAAGTCTCCGCCACCGTCAACCTCGACGGTACGGGAGCCTATGACATCGCCACGGGCGTCGGTTTCCTCGACCACATGATGGAGCAACTGGCCCGCCATTCCCTCATTGACATCACGCTCAAGGCCAAGGGCGATACGCACATTGATTTTCACCACACGGTGGAAGATTCAGGCATTGCGCTTGGCCAAGCCATCGCCAAAGCGCTGGGGGACCGCAAGGGCATCCGCCGTTATGCAAGCTGCCTGCTGCCGATGGACGAGACGCTGGGCCGCGCGGCAATCGATGTGTCGGGCAGGCCATATCTCGTCTGGAAGGTCGAGTTCTCGCGCCCCAAGATCGGCGAGTTTGATACCGAACTGGTGCGCGAATGGTTTCAGGCCTTCGCCATGAATGCCGGCATCACGCTGCATGTGGAAACGCTGTACGGCGCCAACTGCCACCACATTGCCGAAAGCTGCTTCAAGGCATTGGCGCGCGCGCTGCGCGATGCCATTGAAATTGATCCACGGCAGAAGGACCGCATACCCTCCACCAAGGGTTCGCTGGCAGGCTGATGGCTGCCTATACGGTCATGGTGCCAGCGAACCGGCGCTGCACAAGATGCGGTGTTCGTGCCTGATGGCTTCAACTGGGCCGCCGCCGTTTTCGGGCCGTTCTGGGCGCTGGTCAACCGCATGTGGGTGGTGGCCATCCTGTTGGGAGTTGTCGGCATTCTCGCAGGCTTGCTTCCGCCGATGTTGGCTGTTGTCACCAACGTTGGCCTGTTGCTGGTCGCTGGAATATTCGCGGCGGACCTCAGGGCATGGTCGCTGGCGCGGCGCGGCTACCGCGAGGAAGGCCATCTCATCGCTCATTCGCGCGAAGAAGCCGAAGTCCGTTTCTACGCAAGTCGCAACGATGACCAACAGGTAACCTCGCCTGCTCCAACACCTGCATTCGCCTCAGGAGCTATGACGGATGCTGATCCGCTCGGCCTGTTCGGCAAGGGCTGGTGAGCCTCGCCATGCGCGTCGCCATCATCGACTATGGCTCCGGCAACCTGCATTCCGCCCGCAAAGCGTTTGAACGCGCGGCGCGGGATAACGCGATACCTGCCGAGATCATGGTTACCGCTAAGCCGCAAGATGTGGCAACGGCGGATCGCATCGTTCTCCCCGGAGTCGGCGCCTTCAAGGATTGCCGGGACGGGCTCAATGCCGTTTCCGGCATGCGCGAAGCGCTGGAGGAAGCGGTGCACGGCAAGGGCCGCCCTTTCCTCGGCATCTGCGTTGGCATGCAACTGATGGCAACGCGCGGCCTTGAGCATGATGTGACGGAAGGCCTCAACTGGATCGCGGGAGATGTTGCGATCATCACGCCTTCCGATCCCACGCTCAAGATTCCGCACATGGGCTGGAACACGCTGAACCTCGCGCGGCCTCACAAGCTGTTTGAAGGCATCGCAACGGGCGAGCAGGGGCTGCATGCCTATTTCGTCCACTCCTATCACTTGAAGACGGATGATGTGCTGGCGACTGCCGACTATGGCGGGCCAGTCACCGCCGCAGTGGCGCGCGGCAATATGGTGGGCGTTCAGTTCCATCCGGAGAAGAGCCAGGCTCTAGGCCTCGCCCTCATCGCCAACTTCCTGCGGTGGTCGCCATGATCCTGTTTCCAGCGATCGACCTGAAGGACGGGCAGTGCGTGCGCCTCAAGCTCGGCGACATGGAACAGGCAACCGTGTTCAGCGACAATCCGGCCGCGCAGGCGAAGAGTTTCGAGCAGCAGGGATTTGCATGGCTGCATCTGGTCGATCTCAACGGCGCTTTTGCAGGCAAGCCCGTCAATGCAGCGGCAGTTGAGGCGATACTCAATGCCATCAACATTCCGCTGCAGCTTGGCGGCGGCATCCGCGACATGGCGACCATCGAGCATTGGCTGGGACTAGGTGTGAGGCGCGTCATCCTCGGCACGGCGGCGCTGCGCGATCCTGATCTGGTGCGCGAAGCCTGCAAAAAATTTCCGCGCCAGGTGGTTGTCGGCATTGATGCCAAGGCTGGCCACGTCGCCGTCGAAGGCTGGGGTGAAAGTTCGGATATGGCCGCGATTGAACTGGCGACGCGTTTCAGCGATGCAGGCGTCGCGGCCATCGTGTTTACCGACATTGAGCGTGATGGCGTTCTCAAGGGCATCAACTTCGAGAAGACGCTGGAACTCGCCGAAGCGGTGCCGATCCCCGTCATCGCTTCTGGCGGACTTGCCTCCATGGCCGATGTGCGGCGGCTCGCAACACCTGAATGCGCCATTCTCGAAGGTGCGATCACTGGGCGCGCGTTATATGACGGCAGGCTGGACGTGCCGGAAGCGCTGGCGCTGCTGAAGGGGAGAGGCTGATGCTCAAGGCCCGCATCATTCCCTGCCTCGATGTGAAGGATGGCCGCGTCGTCAAGGGCGTCAACTTCGTTGACCTGCGTGATGCAGGCGATCCTGTTGAAGCCGCCCGCGCCTATGATGCAGCGGGCGCCGATGAGCTTTGCTTTCTCGATATCACCGCCACGCATGAAAATCGCGGCATCATGCTGGATGTGGTGACGCGCACGGCGGAAACCTGCTTCATGCCGCTCACCGTTGGCGGCGGCGTGCGCCAGCTGGAAGACATTCGCAAGCTGCTGCTGGCGGGAGCGGACAAGGTGTCGATCAATTCCGCCGCCGTCTCCGACCGGCAGTTTGTCAAAGCGGCGGCGGAGAAGTTCGGCAGCCAGTGCGTTGTCGTGGCCATAGACGCCAAGGAAACGTCCTCCGGCAAGTTCGAGATCTTCACCCATGGCGGCCGCAAGGAAACCGGCATTGATGCCGTGGCATTCGCGCGTGAGGTTGCGAGCCTCGGCGCCGGAGAAATTCTGCTGACATCGATGGACAGGGACGGAACCGGGCAGGGCTTCAACATTCCATTGACCCGCGCCATTGCGGATGCGGTGACCATCCCGGTCATCGCCTCGGGCGGCGTCGGCAATCTGCAGCATCTTGTCGAAGGCATCCGCGATGGCCATGCAACGGCGGTGCTGGCGGCGTCGATCTTCCATTTCGGCACGCATACGATTCCTGAGGCTAAAGCATATATGGCCGAACGCGGCATTGCCGTGCGAATGGTGTAGGTGAGTGGGGGAGTGATGAGCAGCAACAAGGAAACACTGGAGAGGCTTGCGGCAACCATCGCTGCAAGAAACGGCGTTGACCCCGCCTCATCCTACACGGCAAAGCTTCTGGCCGCCGGCGTGGAGAAGTGCGCCAAGAAATTCGGCGAGGAAGCGGTCGAGCTGGCGATGGCCGCCGTCCAGAAGGACAAGGCGCATATCACGGCGGAAGCGGCAGACGTGCTCTATCACTTGCTGGTCGTGTTGCAGGCCGCGGATGTTCAGTGGACGGATGTTCTTGCCGAGCTGTCTCGCCGCGAAGCGCAGAGCGGCCTTGCCGAAAAGGCCTCGCGCGGGGACAAGAGCTGATGGAAACGCTCGCCCGCGAAGTCTCCCCCTTCCGCCGTTTCGAACGCGAAGAGTGGTCGAAGCTGCGCGCCGATACGCCGATGACGCTGACGCAGGCCGACCTCGATGAGTTGCGCGGCCTCAATGACCGCATTGATCTCGAAGAGGTGGAAACCATCTACCTGCCGATGTCGCGCCTGCTCAACCTCTATGTCGGCGCCACGCAGAAGCTGTTCCGCGCCACCAACTCGTTCCTGCACAGCGAAGACCGCAAGGTGCCCTATGTCATCGGCATCGGCGGCAGCGTGGCGGTGGGCAAGAGCACCACGGCCCGCATCCTGCGCCGCCTGTTGTCGCGCTGGCCCAACCACCCGAAGGTGGAATTGGTGACGACCGATGGCTTCCTCATGCCCAACGCGGTGCTGGAGCGCGAAGGGCTGATGGCGCGCAAGGGCTTTCCCGAAAGCTATGACCTGCCGTCGATCCTGCGCTTCATGTCGGACATCAAGGCCGGCAAGGCTGCCGTGACGGCGCCTGTCTACTCGCACCTGCATTACGATGTGCTGCCGGGCGAAACGGTGACGGTGGACCAGCCGGACGTGCTCATCCTCGAAGGCATCAACGTGCTGCAAACGGGGCGTCCGCCGCGCGATGGCCGCGGCATTCCCAATGTTTCGGACTTCTTCGATTTCTCGATCTACATCGACGCCGAGATTCCGGACTTGCAGCGCTGGTATGTCGACCGCTTCTTCTCGCTGCGGGATGGCGCGTTCAAAAATCCGAAATCCTACTTTCACAAATACTCCAGCTATTCGGACGAGCAGGCGAAGATCACGGCGACGCGCATCTGGGAGACCATCAATCTGGTGAACCTGCGCGAAAACGTGCTGCCGACAAGGCCGCGCGCCGACCTCGTGCTGCGCAAGGGCTCGAACCATGCGGTGCGCAGCGTGTTTTTGCGGAAGCTGTAGAGTCCCTGACTTCTCCTCATGCCCGGACTGCATCCGGGCATCCATCTTCACGTCTGGAAAGAAGATACGCGGGTCAAGCCCGCCGCATGAGGAATGGAGGAGTTAGGGGTCATGATTGTAGATATGAAAATAATCCTTGACACCGTACGGTGAAAATGCCATATAGGGGTATATCCCGAAATTGTAGTTCTGCCCCGCGAGCGCAAGGCTCCCTGTGAACAGGGAGCATCGCTGAAATCCAATCGGCCTCGGCCATGGTACAACGCGGGTAGGTCAGGCCAGCTGTTCCGTGAAGCGATTATGAAGAGTTTACCATGTGTGTTTGAGTCACATCATGTCCTCAGGACTTCAGTCGTATCCGAGCATCTTCTTCACGTCCGTTTTGCGAATACTTGCGTCGTCGAGCCATCTGCCGAACTCATGACGGCAGATCGCTTCGAGGTCATCGATGTTCTTGTCGCTGGAAAGTTCAACAATTTCCACCGCCTTGCAGTACAGGTGAGTGGCGGTCATCCCCAGACAGTTCTTTATCTAGCGAGGCTTCTATAAGTGAAACGAGCTCTTGCTGAGTTCTGAAATAGGAACGCCACATGCATCCAACAGCCTCCATTGCCCGCCAGGTGACCATAGCTGGCTAGAGAAGAATCTCATCGCTATTCTGTCAAGGGCAACTTGTCGGACATCATGGCAAGAAGATACGCGGGTCATGCCCGCGTATGAGGAGTGTGGGAATAGGCGGAGCCAGAAGTCCTCCTCCACTCCCGCAAACGGGAGTGGAATTCTCGACTACCTGCCACCCAAACTCTTCTGCAGTTGCTCCAGCAGAATATCCGCCGGGCTGCCTGCACCACTTTGCTGCTGGCCTGCGCCGCCGAGGATGCTGCCGAGGATATCGCCCAGACCGCCGCCGCCTTGCTGCGGCTGTGCGCCGCCGCCTTGCAGGATTTGACCGAGAATGTCACCCAGCCCACCACCTGCGCCGCCGCCCTGTGGGCTGCGGCCAACGGAACCGCCGCCGAGAACATCACCCAAGTCCGCCATCGCCGCGAGGAGCTGGCGACCCGCCACCCTGACCGCCGCCAGCACCTGGCCAAGAATATCGCCAAGTCCACCGCCACCACCGGCGCAGGCCCACGGCTTGCCATCTGCGCCATGATGACGGAGGCGAGAATGGGCAGCAGTTTCTTCAACACCGCAGCGCCGATGCCGGTTGATGCCGACACTTCGTTGGCGACACCGCGGCTGACTTCCTTGGAACCGAAGATCTCGCCCAGAATGTCATTGCCAGTCGACGTGGGATCAACCGCGCCGCCGCCATTCAGCATGCCGCCGAGAATATCACCGAGGCCGCCGCCGCCGGAACTGGCATTGCGCCGCATGCCAGCGGCAATCACCGGGCCAAGCGCTTCGACTGCGGCTTGCGTCTGCTGCGGTGAGAGGCCGAATTGTTGTCCGATTGCTCCGAGGTCCATGTTCTATCTCCTGTTTCCGAGTATTGCGCCGAATATGTCATTGAGAGTGGGATTGGCTGCGCGCTTGCGGCGCGTGGTGCGGCGCTTGCGCGGCGCATTCCAGTAGCTGGCATAGCTGCGCCGCCGACGCCGCTTCTTGGGGGCTAGCTGGCGAGCCGCACTTTTCATGGCGCCCTCAACCACGGCTGAGAGAATTGTTCCGAGCAAGCCGCCGCCGCCGGAACTTGCCGCTGCCTGCGGCGCGCCAACAAGCGTCTGCGGTGTGCGGTAGCTCTGGGTCAAGGCTGCCAGAACGCTGGTTGCTGAAATCGCCGCCAGTTGTTCAAGTGCGGTAGGATCAACTCCAGGCGCCAGCTTGGCGAGGATCGGACGCGCTGCTGCCTGCCCGCCATAGATATCACGCAGGATGGCCTCGCCATCCGCCACCGCCTCGGCTCCCATCACCGAGGCTGGGTCTTCGAGATCGAAGGTGCCGTCATCATCGTCCAGCAGGTCAACCAGCTTTTCAAAAGCATCCTGATCGCTCTTCGCCTTGTCATGCAGCCGCTCGGCAATCGCGGGCGCAATGGCGCGCATCGCCTTTTCAGCCACGCCATCAGCAAGCCCGCTGGCCTGTGCCGCATTCGTAAAGAATTGGCCGCCTTGTGCGGCGGCCAACAAATCCATCAACGCCATGGTTGGTAATTTCCCCGGTTGCAAATCAACCGCAGATTAAACGTTCGGCGCTGGCCTGCAAGCCTTTAGCGGAAGGTATTTCTCGTGGCCAACCGCCAACCCTCGTCATTACCCGCCTGCGCGGGAATGACGGATCAGGGGTTAGTTGAGCTTGAAGCCGAGGTCGCGGGCGTCGTTGGCGAGGGCATCAAACGTCCGGTAATGATGGGCGTTGAGGCCAGCCGTCAGCGCGCCTTTGACATTCGACTTCTTGTCGTCGATGAACCAGGCTTCCTTGGCCGAGACGCCGAGCTTCTCGAGCAGCTTGGCGAAGCTTTCAGCGCCGGGCTTCTTGGCGCCGAACTCAAAGGCGCAGTAGCGCTCTTCGAAAATGGCGGCGGCTTCAGGGAACAGATCGTCGAGCGCTTCCTTCACCATCGGGCCATTGTCGCTGTAGATGACGACGCGCGTGTTGCCGGAAATCTTCCTGGCGAATTCCAGAACATCGTTCGATGGAACCATCGACTCGCGCCGCGACTTCACCCATTCGCTGCGCGTCACCGGGTAACCCACGCGTACGCTGAGCTGCCAGAGATAGTCTTCAACGTCCGGAAAATTTCCGGCGTCAGCCTCGTCCTCAAATCCTGAATCCCAGAGAGCGGCGCGAATATCGCGCGGTTCCTTGCCGGTGATCTCCGACAATGCGCGCAAGCGCCTGCCCAAGTCATAGTGACAGAGCACATCGTCCATATCGAATATTACAACTTTTGGAGCCATTATGCTGCGGTTCCCCCTACAGTGAGTTTGTCGATCCGCAAGGTTGGCTGGCCCACGCCGACCGGCACACCTTGCCCCTGCTTGCCGCACGTCCCAATGCCGCTGTCGAGCGCCATGTCGTTGCCCACCATGGAAATGCGCGTCAGCGCATCGGCGCCCGAGCCGATCAGGGTTGCACCCTTGACCGGCGTGGTGAGCTTGCCGTCCTCGATCAGGTAAGCTTCCGTGCAGGAAAACACGAACTTGCCTGATGTAATGTCGACCTGGCCGCCGCCGAAGGACTTTGCAAAAAGTCCCTGACGGATGCCTGACAGGATTTCTTCCGGATGCCGCTTGCCCGACAGCATGTAGGTGTTGGTCATGCGCGGCATCGGCGCATGCGCGAAGGACTGCCTGCGGCCGTTGCCCGTGGGCGCCACGCCCATCAGCCGCGCATTCAGCCGGTCCTGCATGAAGCCCACGAGCACGCCGTTCTCGATCAATGTCGTGCAGTTGGAAGGCGTGCCCTCGTCATCAACGCTGAGCGAGCCGCGCCGGTCCGGCAAGGTGCCGTCATCAACGATGGTTACATCTTCAGATGCAATGCGCTGCCCCAGAAGGCCGGAAAACGCCGAGGTCTTCTTGCGGTTGAAGTCACCCTCAAGCCCATGGCCAATCGCTTCATGCAGCAGAATTCCGGGCCAGCCTGGCCCCAGCAGAACATCCATTTCACCTGCGGGTGCGGCCTTGGCCTCAAGCTGCACCTGGCTTTGCCGGAAGGCCTCACGCGCGGCTTCCTGCCACACATCGGGGGTCAGGTATTGCTTTGGGTCACCGCGACCACCAAGCCCCTGACTCCCCTGACCTTGCAGGCCCCCCCGCTTTGAAACGATTGAAACATTGAAGCGCAGCAGCGGACGAACATCACTGTAATGCCCGCCATCGGCGCGGATGATATCGACGGACTGCCAGTCGCTCGCCAGTGATACGGAAACTTGCGAGACCTCAGAGCTGAGGCCGCGCGCAAAGGCATCAACCGCCTGCAGCAATGACACCTTGTCGCTGAAGCCAATTGCATCCACCGGATTGGCGCTGGAGTAAAGTTTGCGATTGCTGCGTGGCGGTGCTGCGGCAACGATGCCGCCGCCATTGCGTGTCATGCTCTTGCACAGGCCGGCTGCGCGCCTCAGTGCGGATACTGAAATATCAGTCGCATGCGCGTAGGCGGCTGTTTCGCCGCTGACGGCGCGAAGTCCAAAGCCTGAACTTTCATCAAAGCTTGCGGCTTTCAGCTTGCCATCATCAAAGGAAAACGATTGCGTCTGGCGGGATTCGAGAAATAATTCTCCATCATCTGCGCCATGCAGCGCATCTGCAACAAGTGCGACAGCACTCTCACGATTGAGATCAGAATTCTCAAACACAACCCGCACCTACAAACCTCTCGCAGCCTGCTTACAGTGCATCCGCGTGAAATTTCAACAGTTACGTCACGCAATCGAAAAGAAATCTTCACGCGTTGTTGCTGATATGCTGCCGGTGATGCGTACACTCAACGCCAGCGTTCATCACAACAACAACTTACGCAAGATTCATCGAGTTGCTCAACGCAACAATCGGCAAGGTTGCATAACTGTCAGTGATCAGTATTTGTCGAGTTCGGCAAGCGCCTTTGAGAAACCATCAAGCGACAGCTTCATTGGCACGCCAGCGCCCGGTCCTTCATAGATGATGAAGGTCGCTGCGCCACCCTTCTTCATCTTTTCCAACGTCGGAGGAGAAGCTTCTGCCAGCGCTTCGCAGATTTGCGGGCGGCAGCGAGTAAATGGAACGCGGCCAACGGCGGCGCCATCAATCTCGAGCGCCACGCCAGTCGGCAGATAGACGCCAATCGGCGCCATGACGCGCATCATCGTCACCTGCTTGCCGCCATTGACCATTTTCATGACAATGAGCGAAAGGCCAACACGTTCATTCTTTTCGCTGCGCGTCACTTGCACCATGCCGCACTGCTTCTTTGCAGGCTGGTCGCCTTGCGCGGGGGCTTGCCCGCATTGAACTTGCCAGGAGCCGATGGTCGCAACTGTTTCAGATGGCGGCGGCGCATCAGCCGGTAGGCCGCCTTGCGGCTGCTTGGCGCGCGGTCCGAAGTTCTGTTGGCCTGAGGGAGCCGGCTTATCCTGTGCCGCAACAAGCGCAGGCAGGCCGAACAGCATGGTGGCAGCTATGGTGCAGGCAGCAGCAGTGATTCTCACGATTTACAAGCCTTTCAAGAATGGCAGTCGGGCTCAATTAGCGCCGCGCGGGTTTCCACACAACAGGTTTGTCGGCGCAAGCTGCTGATGTGGCTAAATGGCTTTAGCCGAACAAATGCGGCGGAAATTCGAACAAGAAACTGAGCCCCCGCCAATGACGATATGACGCACGGCAACATGCTCTCTTTATTGTAAAATTCTTGTTCACAATATAGCGGGTTGTAGCGTATCCATAGGTCCGGTCAGATCAGGCCAGATGCGCGATTCCAGCCTGAACCATGGGCAGCGAAACTGAAGGGTTTGAAAATGAAATTGAGATGGGGCATGCAGCTGCTTCTTGTTGGCATTATCAGCGTGTTGGCGGGAGCTGAGGTTTTTGCTTCTGCAGGCCAGCCGGAACCCTGGCAGACCGGTTTCCAGGATGCAGTTACCCCAATTGCGGAGCGCATCCAAACTTTGCACACCTTTCTGCTTTGGCTCATTACGGCAATTTCGCTCTTCGTGCTTGGGACTGATGATTTATGTTTGCGTCCGCTTCAACGCCAAGGCCAACCCGGTTCCCACCAAGACGACGCACAACACGACGGTTGAAGTGCTGTGGACGGTTATCCCGATCCTCATCCTCGTCGCCATCGCCATCCCGTCATTGCGCCTGCTGTATGATCCAGCGCGTCATTCCGCCGGCCGACATGACAGTGAAGGCCATCGGCAATCCGAGCTGGAACTGGACTTACGAGTATCCCGACCTTGGAAAGAACGATGACGGCAGCGTCAAGGTCAGCTTCACATCCTACCTGAAGCCGCAGGACCAGGCCGAGAAGGATGGCTCGACCTTGGCTGTTGGCGACGGATGTGCCCATGGTCGTTCCGATCAACAAGACAGTGAAGATGATCATCACTTCCGACCCCATAGGCATCATTCATGCATGGACCATTCCCTCTTTCGGCATGAAGATTGACGCAGTCCCCGGACGTCTCAACGAAGACTGGTTCAAGGCCGAACGCGAAGGCGTCTATTACGGACAGTGTTCGGAACTTTGCGGCAAGGATCATGCCTACATGCCGATCGAAGTGTGGGTCGTGGCTGACGACAAGTTCAAGGCCTGGAGCGATTTCATCCTCACTGCTCCGGCCCCCGAGGCCTACACCGAATTTCTCAAAACCATCAAGCCTGCCCAGCAGGTTGCGACAAACTAAGTCCCGAAAGGCTGACCTACATGGCACACGCTCACGCCGCACATGACCATGCCGACCACCCGACGGGATGGCGCCGCTATGTCTATTCAACCAACCACAAGGACATCGGCACGATGTACCTGTGGTTTGCGATTTTTGCCGGCTGCGTCGGCGGTTTGCTGTCGGTGATGATGCGCATGGAGCTGGCGCACCCCGGCATCCAGATATTCTCCGGCCTGGCCTCCATGGTTTATGGCACGCCTGAGGCGGAAGCCCTCGACGCCGGCAAGCACATGTACAATGTGTTCGTCACAGCGCACGGCCTGCTCATGGTGTTCTTCATGATCATGCCGGCCCTTATTGGTGGTTTCGGCAACTGGTTCGTGCCGCTGATGATCGGCGCGCCCGACATGGCCTTCCCGCGCATGAACAACATATCGTTCTGGCTGCTGCCAGCTTCGATTTCGCTGCTAATCATGTCGATGTTCTTCCCAGGCGCCGGTTTCCACGGCGCCGGTACGGGCTGGACAGTCTATGCGCCGCTCTCCACGTCAGGCCATGAAGGGCCTGCGGTGGACTTCGCCATCCTCTCGCTGCATTTGGCCGGTGCGTCTTCCATTCTTGGCGCCATCAACTTCATTACCACCATCTTCAACATGCGCGCCCCCGGCATGACGCTGCACAAGATGCCGCTGTTCGTCTGGTCGGTGCTGGTGACGGTGTTCCTGCTGCTGTTGTCGCTGCCTGTGCTGGCGGGCGCCATCACCATGCTGCTGACCGACCGCAATTTCGGCACCTCGTTCTTCGTCGCTTCGCGCGGCGGCGACCCGATCCTCTACCAGCATCTGTTCTGGTTCTTCGGCCACCCGGAAGTCTACATCCTCATTCTTCCGGCCTTCGGCATCGTCTCTCACATCGTCTCCACTTTCTCGCGGAAGCCGGTGTTCGGCTACCTCGGCATGGCCTACGCCATGGTGGCGATTGGCGTCGTCGGCTTCGTGGTCTGGGCGCATCACATGTATACGGTGGGAATGAGTGTTGACGCGCAGGCCTACTTCCTCGCCGCAACCATGATCATCGCCGTGCCAACCGGGGTCAAGATTTTCTCCTGGATCGCCACCATGTGGGGCGGCTCGATAGAATTCCGTGCGCCGATGGTGTGGGCGCTCGGTTTCATCTTCTTGTTCACCGTTGGCGGCGTCACGGGCGTGGTGCTGGCCAATGCCGGCATCGACCGTTCGCTGCACGACACATACTATGTGGTCGCCCACTTCCATTACACCATGTCGCTCGGCGCCACTTTCGGCATCTTTGCCGCCTGGTACTTCTGGTTCCCGAAAATATTCGGCTACATGTACTCGGACGCAATCGCCAAGCTGCACTTCTGGGTGACCTTCATTGGCGTCAATCTGGTGTTCTTCCCGCAGCATTTCCTCGGCCTTGCCGGCATGCCGCGCCGCTACATCGACTATCCTGCTGTATTCGAAGGATGGAACACGGTGTCGTCCTACGGCTCGTATCTGTCGGCCTTTGGTGTGTTGATCTTCCTCTATGGTGTCATCCAGGCCTTTGCCCGCAAGGTGCCTGCGCCTGACAACCCATGGGGCGTAGGCGCAACGACGCTGGAGTGGACGCTGTCCTCGCCGCCGCCGTTCCACCAGTTCAGCACGCTGCCTGTCATCCGGTAGGCTGATGACGGACCTGCAAATGACCAGCGCAAGCCCGGCCGCCGAACTCGGCGGACAGGGCACCGCTGGGGATTATCTGGCGCTGCTCAAGCCGCGTGTGATGTCGCTCGTCATTTTCACCGCGCTTGTCGGATTGCTTGTCGCCCCCGGTAACATCAACCCCGTCATCGGGCTCACCGCCATCCTCGCCATCGCCATGGGAGCAGGGGCCTCCGGCGCTCTCAACATGTGGTATGACGCCGACATTGACGCCGTGATGAAGCGCACCCGCTCGCGCCCCGTGCCACGCGGCGCTATACTTCCGGGGGAAGCGCTGGGCTTCGGGCTGGCGCTGTCGGTCGCATCGGTGCTGCTGCTCGGGCTCTTGGTGAATGTCGTCGCAGCGTTTCTGCTCGCCTTCACCATCTTCTTCTATGCCGTCATCTACACCATGTGGCTGAAGCGTTGGACGCCGCAGAACATCGTCATTGGCGGTGCGGCGGGAGCTTTTCCGCCAGTAATTGGCTGGGCCGCTGTCACCGGCACCATAGACCTTGGTGCGCTCTCGCTCTTTCTTGTCATCTTCATGTGGACGCCGCCGCACTTCTGGGCCCTCGCCCTGTTCCGCGAAGGCGACTACGGCAAGGCGGGCATCCCCATGCTGCCAAATGTTGCGGGCCCCGATGCGACGCGAAAACAGATTCTTGTCTATTCCCTGCTGCTCGCGCCCACTGTGGCGCTGCCCTATGTTCTGGGTGTCGCAGGCCTGATCTATGCCGCAGGTGCAGGCGTTCTGACGCTGGTGTTTGGCTGGTACGCGGTCAACGTTTACCGCCAGCGTGAGGGAGACGCGGCTATCAGCGCCTGCAGGAGGCTGTTCGGCTTTTCCATTCTCTGGCTGTTCCTGATCTTCGCGCTCATTCCCTTGGACCGCCTCATTCAACATCTGCTGGGGCAGGGATGAGGCCATGAGCAAGGCGCCCTTTGACGCAGAAGACTTGGCCCGCCGCCGCCGCCGTGCCTTGGTGATGGCGCTGGCGCTGGGTTTCTTCGTTGTCCTGTTCTTTGCCACAACCATCGCCAAGATGGGTTCGATGGCGCCCGGCGCAGGGAGCGGCTGAAATGGCGCGCCAGGCACGCCCCGTTGATCCTCGCAAAAATGCGCGCGTCGCGTTCATGGCAGGCGCCATCGCTGTAGGAATGACCGGCCTCGCCTTTGCATCTGTTCCCCTTTACCGCATATTCTGCCAGGTCACGGGACTTGCCGGCACGACGCAACGCGCCGATGCAGCGCCTGCCGCCGTCAGCGAAAAGACAATCACCATCCGTTTTGATGCGAATGTAGCGGATGAGCTGGGTTGGCGCTTCACCCCGCAACAGAATGTGGTGAAGGTAAAGCTCGGAGAACAAACACTGGCGCATTACCAGGCGCAGAACCTGCAGTCAGTTGAAAGCACAGGCAGCGCCATTTTCAATGTGACGCCGGAGATCGCAGGCAGCTACTTCAACAAGCTGCAATGCTTCTGCTTCACCGAACAAAAGCTCAAGGCAGGCGAAACCGTCGACATGCCGGTCGTGTTTTTCGTTGACCCTGCCATCGCCGATGATCCGGATGCCAAGAACATTTCCGAAATAACCCTGTCCTATACCTTTTACCCATCCGCCAAGTCCGGCAGTGCAGAGGCGGCGCAGAACGCCGCGAAGCAACTGTCAAACTGAAGACCGAGGAGAAAGCCCATGGCTGACGGCCACGCCAAGAATCACGACTACCACCTTGTAGAGCCCAGCCCATGGCCGTTCGTAGGGTCCATTGCCGGCTTTATCTTCGCCGTCGGCACCATTTTGTGGATGCATAACTACACCCCGGCAATTGTCATCGTCGGCCTGGCGCTCGTTCTCTACACCATGTTCATGTGGTGGCGCGATGTCATCAAGGAAGCCAATGCCGGCGATCACACGCCGGTCGTGTCGCTCCACCTGCGCTACGGCATGCTCATGTTCATCGTCTCCGAGGTGATGTTCTTCGTCGCCTGGTTCTGGGCCTTCTTTGATGGCAGCCTCTATGCCAACGAGACCATCCAGGCGGCGCGCGTTGCCGCTACTGGCGGACATTGGCCGCCGACGGGCATGACGGTGTTTGATCCCTGGCACCTGCCCTTGCTCAACACGCTCATCCTGCTGACTTCGGGCACCACAGTCACCTGGGCGCACCATGCACTGCTCAACAACGATCGCAAGGGTCTGGTCTGGGGTCTTGTCCTAACTGTCGGCCTCGGCCTGCTGTTCACCGCCGTGCAGGCTTACGAATATGCCCATGCGGCCTTCGCCTTCAAGGGCGACAATGGCGGCAACATCTATTCATCGACCTTCTTCATGGCGACCGGCTTCCA
Organism: uncultured Alphaproteobacteria bacterium; assembly: GCA_963814455.1. Taxonomy (GTDB): domain Bacteria; phylum Pseudomonadota; class Alphaproteobacteria; order Rhizobiales; family Aestuariivirgaceae; genus Aestuariivirga. Next base: position 185,593 of record CAWFCR010000023.1, read on the forward strand.
TGGCTTCCACGTGATCATCGGAACCATCTTCCTGATCATCTGCCTGCTGCGGGCGCTGAAGGGGCATTTTACGCCTCAGCAGCATTTCGGCTTCGAAGCTGCCGCCTGGTACTGGCACTTCGTTGACGTGGTGTGGCTGTTCCTGTTTGCCTGCATCTATATCTGGGGCAACTACGGCGGCGTCTTCGCGGCGGAATAGCCACCCGCAGAAATTCCGGAAGCCGCGCCCTCAAAGCGCGGCTTTCGCCTTTAATGGTGCGCCATGGATGACAATTATTACCCGGACCTGTCGCCGCTCTCCACCGGGATTGCCGGCAAATGTCCGCGTTGCGGTCGCGGCAGCCTGTTTGACGGTTATCTCAAGGTGCATCGCTCCTGCTCCGGCTGCGGCCTTTCTTTTGCGTTTGCAGATGCAGGCGATGGAGCAGCCTGGTTCGTCATGCTGTTTGGCTGCGTCGTTGGAGTTGGAAGCATTCTCGGCATTGAAGTGGCTTACGCGCCGCCGTTCTGGGTGCATGCGCTGCTCGCCATTCCAATTCTCATCATCCTGCCGATTGTTCTTTTGCGCCCGGTCAAAGGCGTGATGCTGAACCAGCAATGGAAGATGAAGGCCATGGAAGGGCGGCTTGAACCATGAGGCAGGGTAACCTGTTCGGGTTGGCCGTATGGTCGCTGCTCGGGGTGGTTTTGCTCTGCGCCATGGGCGTCTGGCAGCTTTTTCGCTTGGGCGAAAAACGCGACTATCTTGCCCATCTGGAGGAACGCATTGCTGCGGCGCCCATACCCCTGGCGGATGTGCTGGCGCGCAACGAAGCAGGAGAAGACGCCGAGTTTCTCAAGGCCGAGGTCAGCGGCAGCTTCAGTGGCAGCACGCTCTACAAGCAGGCAACCTACAAGGGCGGACCAGGCTGGCAGGTGCTGACCCCGTTCAGGAGCACGGACGGGATTGTCGTGCTCATCGACCGGGGCGTAATCCCCGCCGACATGCGCCAAACCTCTCCCGGCCCACCGCAATCCGTAACCCGGTTGCAAGGCGTAGTACGGTTGCATGATCGCGGCCAGGGGATCTTCGACCCGGAAAATGATGCGGCATCCGCCACCTGGTATTGGTGGGATGTGCCGGCAATGCTGGGCAGCCTGAAGATCGACGCCGATTCGAAGGTGGCGCCCTTCATCCTGCAGGCCTTGCCGGGAGGCGAAGGCGAGCGCTTTCCCGTGGCCGAGAACCTAGATGCCGGAATACCCAACAACCATCTGCAGTATGCTTTGACGTGGTTTGCATTGGCCATGTGCCTTGCTGCGGTGGCTGGCCTGCTGGGCTGGCGGCAGGTGAGGGATCATCGCACTTGAAGACAAGGAGACTGGTCATTAGTGTCCCGGCCCGTCTCTGAGAGGGAATTCCATGCGCTATGTCTCGACCCGTGCCGAAGCGCCGCCATGCGGCTTCGAGGCGGCATTGCTGGCAGGACTTGCCCCTGATGGCGGCTTGTACATTCCCGAAAGCTGGCCGCAGTTTGAGGCTGGCGAGTTGGAAGCGCTGCGGGGCAAGAGCTACCAGCAGATAGCCGAGCGCGTCATTTCCGCATTCACCGGAAATGATGTGCCGCAAGGTGAACTTCGCCGCATGATCGACGAGGCCTATGCAACGTTTGGCCATGCTGCCGTGGTGCCGCTCAAGCAGGTGGATGCGAACCTCTGGCTGTTGGAACTTTTCCATGGTCCGACGCTGGCCTTCAAGGACGTAGCGATGCAGCTGATCGCGCGCCTCATGGATTTTGCGCTGGCGCGGCGCGGCGGCAAGGCAACCATCATCTGCGCCACTTCCGGTGATACGGGTGCCGCAGCGGCAGAAGCCTTCCGCGACAGCAGCCGCGCCGTCACCGTGATCCTGCATCCGCATGGGCGCATCAGCGAAGTGCAGCGCCGCCAGATGACGACGGTGGCCTCTCGTGTCATCCACAACATCGCCATCGAAGGCACATTCGATGATTGCCAGGCCATCGTCAAAAGCCTGTTCCGTGACCATGCCTTCAGCCGCAGAGTGCAGTTGTCGGGCGTCAACTCCATCAACTGGGGCCGCATACTGGCGCAGGCGGTCTATTACGTGACGGCTGCCCTGTCGCTCGGAGCGCCGCAAAGGACTGTGTCCTTCTGCGTGCCAACCGGCAATTTTGGCGACATCTTTGCGGGCCTCGTGGCCAAACGCATGGGCCTGCCAATTGAACGGCTGGTGGTCGCCACCAACGCCAATGACATCCTCGACCGAACCTTGAAGACCGGACGTTACGAAGTGCAGGGCGTCACCGCATCCTCCAGCCCGTCGATGGACATTCAGGTATCCAGCAACTTCGAACGGTCTGCTCTACCTGGCGGCAGGCAAGGACGGCCAGTTGGTGCGCCAACTGATGAATGGGCTTGGTCAATCCGGCGCTTTTGAACTGCCCCGGCAGGTTCTGGATGCGATTCTCGCCGAGTTCGGCTCAGGCGCCGCAAGCGAGGCGGATACCGCCGCCGCCATTAACCATTTCTACCGGCGCAATGGCGAGATTGTTGACCCGCATACGGCAGTTGGCCTGCATGTGGCTCAGAGGCAGGCAGGATCTGCCCCCATGATATCGCTCGCAACGGCCCACCCGGCCAAGTTCCCGGACGCGGTTGCTGCGGCAACCGGCATCCGCCCGGCTTTACCTTCTCGCTTAAGCCACTTGCTCAAAGCGCCAGAACGTTTCACAGTATTGCCCAACAGCGCCGACGCGGTCAGGGACTTCATCCTGGCGCACAACAAGGCCTGATTGGGAACGAGTGAATGGGAGTAGAAACCACCTGCCTGAGCAATGGCCTGCACGTCATCACTCACCATATGCCGCATATGGAGACAGTGGCGCTGGGCCTGTGGGTCAAGGCTGGCGCGCGCGACGAGCGGGCCGAAGAAAACGGCATAGCGCATTTTCTTGAGCACATGGCCTTCAAGGGCACCAGCCGCCGCAACGCAAGGGAAATTGCCGAAGAAATTGAATCCGCCGGAGGCGAGATCAATGCATCGACCGGCATGGAAACCACCACATACTATGCCCGTGTGCTGAAGGATGACTGGGCCATGGCGCTCGACATCCTCGCCGACATCTTTACCAACTCGGTGCTCGACCCTGAAGAGCTGGAGCGCGAGCGCGATGTCATCCTGCAGGAAATCGCTGCCGCCAATGACCAGCCGGATGATCTCGTCTTCGATCTCGCTCAATCCGCCTGTTATGGCGATCATCCTCTCGGGCGTTCCATCCTTGGCACCGCCGAACTGATCGCCGGCGTCAATCGGGACTCGATGCTTGCTTGGCGCGATCGCAACTACTGGGCTTCGCGCATTGTTTGCGTGGCGGCCGGCAACATTGACCATGCCGCATTCGCGGCAGCCGCGGAGCGCCTTCTGGGTTCCATCAACCGCGGCCAGCAGCCGCAGCGCGAGCCGCCGCAATTCGAGCCGGCCGAACGCGTAGCGCAGAAGACGCTGGATCAGACGCATGTGGTGCTGTCGTTTCAGGCGCCAGGTTATCGCGACCCTGAAATCTATCAGTTGCAAGTGCTCTCGTCGATTCTCGGCGGCGGCATGTCGTCTCGCCTGTTCCAGGAAGTGCGCGAGAAGCGCGGCCTCTGCTACAATGTGTTCTCATTCGGCTCCGCCTATGAAGATGCAGGGCAACTCGGTGTTTATGCGGCAAGCACGCCTGAGCATGCCGAAGAACTGCTGGATGTCGCCTCGCACGTCATCATGTCGGTGACTGCCATGGTGACCGATGAAGAAGTCAAGCGCGCCAAGGCGCAGCTCAAGTCGAGCCTCGTCATGAATCTCGAAAGCGCTTCGGCGCGGGCCGATCAAATCGCGAGGCAGTTCCTCGCCTTCGGAAAGGTGCCCGACATCGCCGATCTGATGGAGAAGATCGAAGCAGTCACAGGCGAGCAAGTGCGCAGCCTTGCGCACCGCATCTTCGCCAACCATGTGCCGGCCGTTAGCGCCGTGGGCCAGCTTTCGCATATGTCGCCGCACGCCAAGATTGCTGCCTATTTCGTTGGCTGAACGGCATGAATGTTCTGCGGCATTTGATCACCCGGTCGATCGCCCCGCGCGGCGCCGGGCCTGAGCCTGCCCATGGCAACGTCGTGCTGCGCCTGCCGGCGATGGAGGATTTCCAGCAATGGTCTGAACTTCGCCGGCAAAGCCGCAGTTTTCTCGAACCCTGGGAACCGTTGTGGACAGAGCAGGAACTCACCCGCGCCGGTTTCCGCGCCCGTGTCCGCAAGGTGCAGCAGGCGCTGGCTGATGATAGCGGCTATCATTTCTTTATTTTCCGGCGCCAAGACGAGCGCTTGCTGGGTGGCATAAACCTGTCGCATGTCCGCCGCGGCGTGGCGCAGATGGGCACCATCGGCTACTGGGTGGGCGAACCCTATGCCCGCCAGGGCGTCATGACCCAAGCGCTCACGGCGCTGGCCACCTATGCTTTTACCGATCTTGGATTGCACCGGTTGGAAGCTGCCTGCATTCCCACCAATGCGGCATCAGTCAGCCTGCTTAGGCGTTGCCATTTTGTGCAAGAAGGCGAGGCCCGGCAATACCTGAAAATCGCCGGAAAATGGCAGGATCATCTGTTGTTTTCCCGAACTGCCCCATGACCTTGCCTCGCTTCTTGCAACCGCTGGCAGCGAGGGCTACCAAAGGCCCCATGAGTTCGAAACCGGGGCACTGGGGCCTGCGTTACTATCCTTCGCGGAGCCATTGTCGCGTTCGTTGTCATGCTTGCTGGCGTGACGTGGGCGCGGGCCGAAGGCGTACTCGACATCAGCACACTCCGCGTCAGCCAGGACCTTTCGCCTTACCTCCGGACGCTGGCGACCAAGCAGAAGCAGATCACTGTCGAAATGCCGCCAGCGGCTGATGGCAAGGTGAACAACCTCAACCTTGAATCACAAGCAAACGGCGACCTCTACCAGTGGAAGATACTGGCGCTCAGCAATACTGGCAATGTTCCGCGCAACCTGGTCCTCGTTGTCGATTATCAGCGCTTTGCAGGTTCCGGCGTCATTCACCCGGAACCACCAGGGTCGGTCGTGCTCAGCGCTGCGCAGACGGGCGGCGCCCAGGTCAGCACACTCACCGCACTCTCGCACGATGCCTTCGCCATCGACATGGAGCCGTCAGGTTCGGCCGCCTTCGCCTTTGAGGTGAGTTCGGACAAGACCGCCGTGTCGCTGTGGGACCGTGAAGCCTACGACCTCAACGCACGCTCGCTGGCCTTCTTCAGGGGAGCGCTGCTCGGCATCAACCTGTTGCTGGTTGTCACCATCTTGCTGCTGTTCACCAGCCACTTCAGGTTGGCGCTGCTTGCAGGCGGCATGTTCGCGTTGTCGGCCACCTCTTTCATGGCTTTCGAGGCAGGTTACCTGTCGCAGTTGTTCTGGGTCTTCGGCATCTTCAGGCTGAAGCCGGTCGAGACGCGGGCCATCATCGAGTCGTTTCTCGCCATCTCGGCGCTTCTTTGTCTTGGAACCAGCCCGGATGTGCGGCGCGGCTTGCCGTGGATGTGGAATACGGCAACACTGCTCTCACTGCTTGGCCTCGCGCTGCCGGTCTATGCGTTCATCGATCCCTGGCTTGTCTCGACACTGGCCCGCATCCTGTTCGCAATCATCGCCGTGGCCGCAGTGTTTGTACTTTACACGCTGAGGGACCGGCGGCCATCACGCACCGCTATCGTGCAATGGGCGCTCATGCTCGGCTGGAGCTTCATCGCAGCGCTTGCGGCCCTCGGCAATCCCGAAAGCTTTCCCTATTCTCCGCTGCTGCTGCTTGGTCTCACCGTCGTGCTGGTCGCCTTCACCTATGGCCATACCAAGTCCGTTGCAGGTGACGGGCTGATATCGCAGCACATCTTCCAGGAAGCGGGCCGCCGCGGCCTCGCCCTTGCCGGCGCCCAGCAATATGTGTGGGACTGGCACCCGCAGGACCGCCAGCTCTATGTGAGTGAGGAGCTTGAAAAGGCGTTGGGCCACCTCCACGGCACTTTCCGCCAGGCAGGCAGCGAAGCGCTTCTCGACATCATGCACCCGGCTGACCGCACGCCCTATCTCGCCGCACTTGAAAGCGTCGAGCGCCGCGGAAGGGGTTTCATCACCAAGGATGTGCGCCTGCAGAGGGGCGATGGCACCTATCGCTGGTTTGAATTGCGGGCACGGGGCATGTCGGGGCCGGACAACCGGCTGGCTCGCGCTATCGGCACCTTGTCGGATGTCACTCACACCAAGCGCGCCGAAGAACGGCTGCTCAATGACGCCGTTTACGACCAGGTGACGGGCCTTCCCAATCGGGCGTTGCTGCTGGACCGCATGACGCGCGAGATCAGCATGCATCACATCGAGAACCTCTATGTTCTCGTCATCGACATCGACCGCTTCAAGGACATCAATGACGGGCTGGGCTATGAGGCAGGCGATGGCCTGCTCAATGTCGTTGGCCGCCGCATTTCGGCGCTCATTGATCCGGAGGATACAGTCGCCCGTCTGCCGGGCAACCAGTTCGCCGTGCTGGTTCCAGGCGCCAACCCCAACCGCAACATACCGGCCTTTGCGGAAGTCATTGGATCATCGGTGGCGCAGCCCATCAACATCAAGAGTCAGGAGATTTTCCTTACCGCCAGCATGGGCGTAGCGCGCTACCGGCAACTTGGCCAGACAGCCGAACAGTTCCTCAAGGATGCCTCAATTGCGCTCTATGAAGCCAAGCGCCGCGGCAATGAGAACATCCAGTTCTTCCAGCCTTCGATGCGCGACGACCGGGGAGAACTGGTGGCGCTCGAAAGCGAGTTGCGACGCGCACTCGAACGCAATGAGATCGAGGTGCACTACCAGCCCATCGCACGGCTGCGCGACATGGACATTGCAGGCTTCGAAGCGCTGGTACGCTGGCGCCACCCGGTGATTGGCCTGATGCCGCCGGAGAGTTTTCTGGATCTCGCCGAGCAGACCGGATTGATCCGTGACATTGGCCGCTTCGTGCTCAACGAGGCAACGCGCCAGCTTGGCATCTGGCAGCGCGCTTTCCGCCCAACCGACCCGGTGTTCATGGCGGTCAATGTGTCAGCCAGCCAGCTGCTCGAAACCGATCTGGTTTCCGATATCGGATCGGCCATCATTCGCGAGGCAGTCTACCGCCAGACACTGAAGATCGAAGTGACGGAATCGGTCGTCATGCGTTACCCGGAAAAGGCGGCTGGCCTGCTCGAGCGCATCAAGCAGCTTGGTGTCGGCCTCGCCTGCGATGATTTCGGCACCGGCTATTCCTCGCTGTCCAGTCTGCGCAATCTGCCCTTTGACACGCTCAAGGTAGACCGTTCCTTCATCGTACCCGATCCATCGGACGACCGGGCGGCCATCATCCTTGAGGCGATCATCGCGCTGGCCCATGACCTGGGTCTCAAGATCGTCGTCGAAGGCATCGAGAACCAGCAACAGGTGGACCGCCTCGGTGCGCTCATGTGTGATTATGGCCAGGGTTTCTTCATCGGCGCCCCGATGACGGGCAAGCAGGTGACAGAAACCTTGGCAGCTTTGCCCTATGTCCAGGATTTCGGAAAGACCGTCATTTCTTCATTGTGGGAACGCGCCGAAGCGGACACCGAAGATGTGACAAGCCCGGCTGGACTATCTACAAATGCTATCGCGCAGGCGATGCGCCAGAAGCTGGAAGACAGCAAGCGCGAGCCATCGCTCGAACTGGCAATGGCAGGCCAGGCCGAACCCGCGCCGCTGCCCGGCCACTCACCCATGGCGCCGCGCATGGCGAGAGCGTTGCCAGCGCCTGCCGCTGCCGTGGGCGCCGCCAAGCCGCGCAAGCAGGCCAAACGTGACAAGCCGGCCCCGCCTGCTTCTCAGAAGTCGCGCAAGCCTGCCGCCAAGAAGAGCAAGGCCAAGCGTTAGAGATCAGCCGTGGCCGGCCTCGGCGGACAGCATGGAAGGATCCACTCCGATCTTGTGCAGTGCGCGGACATATTTGCTGTCTTGATCCATGCCAAACAGCAGGTCATCGTCTGGTTCGCAAGTGAGCCAGCCATTGTGCTTTAGCTCGTCCTCGAGCTGGCCCGCCACCCAGCCCGAATAGCCGAGAGCAAGCAGGAGTTTTAGCGGGCCCTCACCCCTGGCGATTGCCTCCAGAATCTCGACTGTGGCGGTGAGCGCAATATCATCCTGAATGGGCAGGCTGCTGCTGGCGGAAAAGTAGTCGCGGCTATGCAAGACAAATCCGCGGTTCTGTTCCACAGGCCCGCCAAACAGCACAGGCAGATTGAGCAAATGCTGCGGCAGGGCAGCGGTATTTTCCAGCCCCCGAACATTGAGCTGCGACACAATGTCGGAGAAAAACATGAGCGGCGCGACCTTGTTGATGATCAGGCCCATGGCGCCATTTTCACTATGCGCGCAAAGGTAGACGAGAGACCGCTGAAAGCGGCTGTCGCCAATGCCCGGCATGGCGATCAGTATCTGGCCTTCAAGCATTGTATCGGATGCCATAAGCACGATGGTTACCCCGAATCGGCCTCCCTTTAAAGTCATCATTGTGACGTGAAAGTGATTGGGCTTGATGCCGCCGCAACGCATATTGAACAGCATGAACCGACGGACGTTTGTGCAAATCATTGCGGCCCTGCCCGTAGCCGCGCCAATGGCGAAGGCTGCGCCAGCAAACTATGAGGCCTCGCTCATTGCAGGCGGTGAAGCAGATGGCAGACTGCTGGCCGGCCTGCGCGTAACCTTGCAGCCCGAGTGGAAAACATACTGGCGGATGCCCGGAGATGCGGGCATTCCGCCGCAGTTTGACTGGTCCGGGTCAGACAATGTCAGCGCGGTCAGAGTGCAGTACCCTGCACCCGGCCGCTTCAGGGATGCTAGTGGTGAAACCATCGGCTATCATGATGAAGTTGTGTTCCCGCTGCTGGTGACGCCGAAAGATGCCGCACAACCAGTTGTCCTGCGGCTGAAGCTGTTCTTCGCAGTGTGCCGTGACCTTTGCATACCGGCCAAAGCCGAGCTTCTCCTCGATTTCGCAACCTCCCGGCCAGATGCCCGAGTCGCTGTCTGGCAAGGCCGCGTGCCCCGGCGGGTGCCAACCGGAGAGGGTGGAATGGTAGCCTCCGGTCGCGTTGAACAGCAGGGCGGCAATCTGAAACTGGTTCTCTATTTGGCTGGGGCGCCAGTGGATATTTTCGTCGAGTCAGAAACCGGCGCATATTTTGGCAAGCCGGAGCGGGGTCGCAGTGATGCCGAGATGATCCTGCCGATTGCCAACCTGACGGATGCAGCAAAGCTGCGCGGCAAGCCCGTGACTGTGACGGTCTCCTATGCCGACAAAGCGGTTGAACAGCACATCGTCCTCGACTAAGTCCGAGCTACAAAAGCAATGGGGAAATGCATTATGATCAAGGTTGGTGACAAGCTGCCTGCCGCCGAACTTACGGCCATGACCGGCGATGGCGTGCAGAAGCTTTCAACCGACGTGATTTTCGGCGGTCGCAAGGTCGCCGTGCTCGGCGTGCCGGGAGCCTTCACGCCCACCTGCAGTTCAAACCACTTGCCGGGTTACATCAACAGCGCTGATGCGCTTCGCGCCAAGGGCATCGACAGCATCGTCTGCATCGCCGTGAACGATGTGCATGTCATGAATGCCTGGAGCAAGGCCACCGGCGCCGATGGCAAGGTCATGATGCTGGCAGATGGAAATGGCGAATTCTCCCGCGCCCTTGGCCTCGAGAATGATTTGACGGTGGCCGGCATGGGCAAGCGCAGCAAGCGCTACTCGATGGTTGTCGACGATGGCGTGGTGACATCGCTCAATGTCGAGCAAAAATCTGGCGTCAATGTTTCGGGCGCTGATACGATGGTGTGCGAGCTTTAACCCTTATAGGGCGCCATGCCTTCTCGGGCCAGTTCGTCGGCCCGCTCATTATGCTCATGGCCCGCGTGACCCTTGACCCAATGCCATGATACATCGTGGACAGAAGCGGCGGCGTCTAGCCGTTGCCACAGTTCAACGTTCTTCACCGGCTTCTTGTCAGCCGTTTTCCAGTCCCGCACCTTCCAGCCCTTGATCCATTTGGTGATGCCGTCCTTCACATAGACGGAATCGACATGCATCTCGACGCGGCACCGCCGCTTCAGCGCTTCGAGAGCCGAAATGGCGGCGAGCAGTTCCATGCGGTTGTTGGTGGTGAGCGCGTCTCCGCCCTTCAGTTCACGGCGCGTGCCGTTGAATTCGAGGATGGCGCCCCAGCCGCCTGGCCCCGGGTTGCCGGAACACGCGCCGTCCGTATGGATGATGACCTTGCCTGCAGTCATGCCGAAGGAGCGGCAGCCGGTTCGCGCAGTTCGCGCGGCAGCTTGAAGGTGACATTTTCTTCCCGCAGCGTGACTTTCTCGACCGTCACTTCATAGACATTGCGGAACGCGTCAATCATCTCATTGACCAGGATTTCCGGGGCCGATGCCCCTGCCGTGATGCCGATGCAGCGAAGGCCGACGATATCATGCGTGGCAAGGTCCGTGGCGCGCTGCACCAGAAGCGCCCGCGGGCAGCCGTTCTTCTCTCCGACCTCGACCAATCGCTTCGAGTTGGACGAGTTGGGAGCGCCGACAACAAGCAGCAGGTCAATGCGCGGCGCAATGGATTTGACCGCTTCCTGCCGGTTGGTGGTGGCGTAGCAGATGTCTTCCTTGAACGGACCGCGGATCGCCGGAAAGCGCCGCTGCAGGGCGGAGACAATGTCGCGCGTGTCATCGACTGAAAGCGTGGTCTGCGTCACATAGGCAAGCTTGTTTGGATCGTTGACGCTGATCGTTTCCGCTTCCTCGACCGTTTCAATCAGGCGAATTGCTCCCGGCGGCAATTGCCCCATGGTGCCGATCACCTCGGGATGGTTCGTGTGGCCGATGAGGATGATCTCCAGCCCCTCGGCATGGTGGCGCTGCGCTTCCATATGCACCTTGGTGACGAGCGGGCAGGTGGCGTCAATCTGGAACAGCTTGCGCGCCGTGGCGGCAGCAGGAACGGCCTTGGGAACGCCGTGGGCCGAGAAGATTACCGGCCTGTCGCCCGCCGGAATCTCGTCCAGCTCATCCACAAAGATCGCGCCCTTGGCCTTGAGGTCATCCACTACATAGCGGTTGTGCACGATCTCGTGCCGCACATAGACCGGCGCGCCGTAAAGCGCGAGCGCTCGCTCCACAATGTCGATGGCGCGCACCACGCCCGCACAGAAGCCGCGCGGCGCGGCCAGCAGGATGGTGAGGGGCGGCTTGCTCATGTTGTCTAGATGTTTGGAGCGACGTCCAATGTCAAGAACTGAAACGGGCCAGATAGTTACGCACTTCGGAACGACTCTTGAGATGCACGACAGTGACGCCGCCGCCGATCTCCGCGATCTGCGCGCGAACCTTGGCGCGGGCGCTGTGCCGCGTGCGCCATATGAATTGGAGAAAGTGCAGCGTTTCCACCGACAACTGCTCAGGGCAACCGGCGGGCAAATCGGGCCTTTGCTGTCCCAGGTCCCGCAACGAACGCCAGACCACGCGATAAAACCGCAAGCCAAGCGGCAGGTCGAGCCAAATCAACGTATCCGCCCGGGACACCCGCTCTGCATAGGTACTGCTATGGTTACCTTCAAATATCCAGCGTTCCCTGGCGTGAACTTCCCGAGTTAGCCTGTCCTTTTCCGCTCTGGTTCGTTCAACCCACCCCGGCTGCCAGTGAATATGGTCCATATGATAGACTGGCAGACCTGTTGCCGCACCCAGCGCCCTCGCTAATGTGCTCTTGCCGGACCCCGGTCCACCGACAATCATCACACGATTCATGGCTGCCTTCTAACTCCGTACGCGCCCCTTGCCAACCGCCTTGACTTGGCGATTGCGAGCGCTAAGGATGCTGGACAACGCACACGCGGGAGAGACTGGGGAGACCCAGCGCCGAAGGAGCAACCGCCCCGGAAACTCTCAGGCAAAAGGACCGCTTGTGCCAACGAAGACTCTGGAGAGCAGGCGAACTTCGCCTCACCGTAGGAGCAAGCCCGCCGTGTCGGAGTGACGGTTGGGTGAAAACTCTCAGGTTCTCTGACAGAGGGGGCAGGGCCAGCGCAATCATGCGCGGGGTCTTGCTGCCTTTTGGAGAACCGGATGTCAGATGAACCCCTCAAGCAAACACCCCTTTACGAAGCGCATGTGATGCTTGGCGCCAAGATGGTGCCATTCGCTGGCTACGACATGCCGGTGCAATACCCTGCTGGCGTCATGGCCGAACATCAGTGGACGCGCCAGCATGCGGGCCTTTTCGATGTCTCGCACATGGGCCAGTGCTGCCTGACAGGACCGGATTTTGAAACAACAGCCGCAGCCATTGAAAGTCTGGTGCCAGCGGACATTCGCAGCCTGCAGCCGGGCCAACAGCGCTACTCGCAATTGCTCGCCAGTGATGGCGGCATACTTGATGACCTAATGATTACCCGCTCCAACTGGGAAGGCCGCGAGCAGACGCTGTATATCGTCGTCAACGCCGGCTGCAAGGATGCCGACTTTGCGCATTTCAACTGCCTCACTGCCCTCCAGTGTGAAACTGGATATCTGGGGTTTCCTGGCCCTTATGGCGCTGCAGGGTCCATCAGCCGAGGGCGTGCTTGCCAAGCTCAATCCCGCCACGCGCGACCTCAAGTTCATGCAGTCAGGCAAGTTCGAGATCGGCGGCATAACCTCGCATGTCTCCCGTTCCGGCTACACCGGCGAGGATGGCTTTGAAATTTCGGTGTTCGAGCAGGATGCTGCCAAGCTGTGGAACCTGTTGCTCGAAGACCCCGAGGTGAAACCCATTGGTCTTGGCGCACGCGATTCACTGCGGCTGGAAGCAGGCCTCTGCCTCTATGGCCATGACATTGATACAACGACGAGCCCCATAGAAGCGGGCCTGCAATGGTCCATCCAGAAATCGCGCCGCGTGGCGGGAGGCTTTCCGGGTGCGGCACGAATTCAGAGGGAGCTGGCTGAAGGGCCAGCCCGCAAGCGCGTTGGCATCAAGCCAGAAGGCCGCGCCATTGCGCGCGAAGGTGCCGTCATCCTCGATGCATCAGGAGCCGAGATCGGCAAGGTCACGTCCGGCGGCTTCGGCCCCACGGTCAACGGCCCGGTGGCCATGGGCTATGTAGGCGCAAGCCATGCAGCCGTGGGCACGTCCATACAGCTTATGGTGCGCGACAAGCCCTTACCTGCAAACATCGTTTCACTTCCCTTTGTTCCCAACACTTTCAAACGCTGAGGAGATCACAATGCCGGTACAATTTTCAAAGGATCACGAGTGGGTAAGCGTTGCAGGCGGCATCGCCACCGTCGGCATTACCCAGCATGCGCAGGAACAACTCGGCGACGTGGTGTTCGTTGACCTTCCCGCCGTTGGCAAGAAGGTGACGAAAGGCGGTGAAGCCGCAGTCGTCGAAAGCGTCAAGGCCGCCAGCGATGTCTATGCGCCTGTCTCGGGCGAGGTCGTGGAAGTGAATGCCGAGCTTTCATCCGATCCTGCGCTGGTGAACCGCGCTGCTGAAGGCGATGGCTGGTTCATGAAAATCAAGCTGTCGAACGAAGGCGACTTGGCCGAACTGATGGACAAGTCCTCCTACGACAAGTTCGTGGCGGAGGCCTAAGCAGATGGCCCCCGTGCAGCGCACAAGCCTGAAGGACCTGGAACCCGGCGCCAATTTCATCCGCCGCCACATCGGCCCAAGTGCTGTTGAAACGCAGGAGATGCTGCGCGAGATGGGCGCCAAGTCGCTGGAGGACTTCATCTCCAAAGTAGTGCCGGAGAATATCCGCATAAGCCGCCCACTTGATCTGCCGCCCGCGAAGGCAGAGCGAACCGCACTTTCCTACCTGCGCAAGATGGCGGAGCGGAACGAGATATTCACCTCGATGATTGGCATGGGTTACTACGGCACGGTGACGCCCAAGGTCATCCTCCGCAACATTCTGGAGAACCCCGGCTGGTACACGGCCTACACGCCTTATCAGGCCGAGGTGAGCCAGGGCAGGCTTGAAGCGCTGCTCAACTACCAGCAGATGATCATTGATCTCACCGGCCTTGAACTGGCCAACGCCTCGCTGCTTGATGAGTCGACCGCTGCGGCGGAAGCCATGGCCATGGCCAAGCGCCTGGTCAAGACCAGCAGCATGACCTTCTTCGTTGATGCCGACACGCACCCGCAGACCATCGGCGTGTTGAAGACTCGCGCCAAAGGCTTCGGCTTTGACATCCAGATCGGCGATCCGATGAAAGATCTAAAGCCGGAAACAGTATTTGCGGCGCTGCTCTCTTACCCCGGTTCATCGGGCGAAGTGCGCGATTATCGCGGCATTATCGACAAGCTTCATTCCGCGGGCGCGCTCGCCATCATGGCGACTGACTTGCTGGCGCTGGCGCTACTCACACCTCCGGGCGAACTGGGAGCGGACATAGCGGTAGGCTCGGCCCAGCGCTTCGGCGTGCCGATGGGCTATGGTGGGCCGCATGCGGCGTTCTTTGCCACGCGTGATGAATACAAGCGCGCCATGCCGGGCCGCATCATCGGCGTGTCGGTTGATGCGCAAGGTAGCCGCGCATTACGCATGGCCATGCAGACGCGCGAACAGCACATCCGCCGCGAGAAGGCGACGAGCAACATATGCACCTCGCAAGTTCTGCTCGCCGTCATGGCTTCGATGTTTGCGGTCTATAACGGCCCGGAGGGGGTGCGCAAAACTGCTGAACGCACGCATCGCCTGGCCGAGATATTCGTCAAGGCGATGAAGTCGCTCAACATAGAGGTTGTCACCTCGGCCTTCTTCGATACGGTAACGCTGCATGTGCCTGGACGCGCCCATGCCATGCTGGCGCGCGCCAGGGAAAAGCGCATCAATCTGCGCTTTGTCGATGCCGACCATATCGGCGTCAGCTTTGACCAGTCGACAAGGCGTGAAGAGCTCGCGCGCCTGCTCAGCGTATTCAAGACAGGTGGAACGTTTGACCTCGATGGGCTCGACCGTGAGACATCCGAGGTCATCCCTAAGTCGCTGCGGCGCACGTCCTCCTTCCTGACGCATCCCGTGTTCGAGATGTATCACTCGGAAACCGAGATGCTGCGCTATCTGCGTCACCTGCAGGCCAAGGACGTGGCGCTTGACCGTTCCATGATCACGCTCGGCTCCTGCACCATGAAGCTCAATGCCACAACGGAAATGATCCCCGTCACCTGGCGAAGCTTCAGCCACCTGCATCCCTTCGCGCCGCTGGAGCAGGCGCAGGGCTACCAACAACTGTTCGAAGAGCTGGAAGCCATGCTGGGAGAGATTACCGGCTTCGATGCCGTGTCGCTTCAGCCAAACGCAGGAAGCCAGGGCGAATACGCGGGCCTGCTCGCGATTGCCGGCTATCACACAGCAAGAGGCGAAAAGCACCGCGACATCTGCCTTATCCCGATCTCGGCGCATGGCACCAACCCGGCCTCGGCCGTCATGGCCGGCATGAAGGTCGTAGTCGTTGCCTGTGACGAGCAGGGCAACATCGACGTGGGCGACCTCAAGGCCAAGGCGGAGCAACACAAGGACAAGCTCGCTGCCCTGATGGTGACCTACCCTTCCACGCATGGCGTGTTCGAAACGGCGATCAAGGATATCTGTTCAATCGTTCATGCCAACGGCGGGCAGGTTTATCTTGATGGCGCAAACCTCAACGCCCAGGTTGGCTTGACGCGGCCCGCCGAACTTGGCGCCGATGTCTGCCACATGAACCTGCACAAGACCTTCTGCATTCCGCATGGTGGCGGCGGGCCAGGTGTGGGTCCAATCGGCGTAAAGGCGCATCTGGCTCCGCATTTGCCGGGTCATGTCGTGGTCCCGGGCGTCAATCCGGCAGCGGGCCGTGACCAGACGAATGGCGCAGTCTCAGCCGCTCCATGGGGTTCGGCTTCCATCCTGCCGATATCATGGACCTACATTGCCATGATGGGGGGAGAGGGTTTGCGCAAGGCTTCGATCATGGCGATCCTCAGCGCCAACTACATGGCCAAGCGCCTCAATCCGCATTTCCCCGTGCTCTACTCAGGGCCGGGTGGTTTCGTGGCGCATGAATGCATCATTGACCTGCGCTGGGTGAAGGAGCGCACGAGCCTTTCGGTTGAGGATGTGGCCAAGCGTCTTGTTGACTACGGCTTCCATGCGCCCACCATGTCGTTTCCGGTTGTCGATACGCTGATGATCGAGCCGACGGAATCCGAGTGCAAACGTGAATTGGACCGTTTCTGCGACGCCATGATCGAGATCCGCAAGGAGATCGCCGAAGTGGAAGAGGGCAACGCAGACAAGCTCGACAACGTGCTGAAGAACGCGCCCCATACCCACAAGCTGCTGCTTGGAGAATGGACGCATCCCTATAGCAAGGAGAAGGCCTACTTCCCGCTCAAGGGCCATGCACAGGACAAGTATTGGCCGCCGGTATCACGCGTCGATAATGTGTTTGGGGATCGCAATCTCGTCTGCACCTGCCCGCCGATGGAGAACTACGTCGAGGCGGCGGAGTAGGGGTAGCACTCGTCCGGGTGCTCCCCTCACCTGTCGCGTGCCGCGACATCCTCTCCCCATTGGGGAGAGGTAGACCTTCAGTGCACTTCTCCCCTGGGGAGAAGGTGGCGCGTTAGCGCCGGATGAGGGGAAAGTCAGTTCAGCCGTGCCTTGACTGCAGCAATCGATTCACTGACCAGCTTTGAGCCTTTGGCGCCGCCTGCGGCTTCGCCAATCAGCTTGGTGGCGGCGGCGATTGCCGCGTCGGTTGCGGCAGAGCGCACGTCCTTGGCAGCGGTTGCCTCAGCCTGGGCAATCTTCTGCTCCGCCTGCTTGGTGCGGCGCGCCAGCATGTCATCAAGCTTGACGCGGGTTTCAGCAGCATAGGCTTCAGCCTCGCGCTTCGCTTGCGAGACGATGCTCTCAGCTTCCTTTACCGCATCAGCCCGCTTCTGCTTGTATTCGTTGAGCAGCGCTTCGGCTTCGGTGCGCAGCTTGCGTGCATCGTCAATATCCTTGGCGATGCCCTTGGAACGATCATCCAGCATGGCCGAGACCTTGGCCGGCGCCTTGACGTAGAACACGATGCCAAGGAACAGAATGAGGGCAACCAGCGCGAAGAAGGTGTTGTCTAAGTGCATGGATCAGGCCTTTCGTCCGCCGACCGCCTTGGCGGCAGCGGCCTTGGTGACTTTGGTGCCCAGCAATTGCTCGACGATTGAAACCGCCGCATCGCTCGCCATCTTGCCGACTTCCGCCATGGCCTTGGCGCGGCTATTGGCGATCCGGTTTTCGGAGGAGGCAATCTTCTTGGCCAGTTCGCCTTCCAGCGCCGTGCGCTCGGCGTCAACCTCGGCGGTGAGCTTGGCGCGGTTTTCCTGGGCAATTGCTCCGGCCTGCGCGCGCGCTTCCGCCAGCGCTTTTTCGTAAGCCTGTACGGCAGCAGCTGTCTGTTCCTGCAGGGTCTTGGCGCGGGCCAGTTCGCCTTCGATGTGGCTGGAGCGGGCTTCGAGGATCGCCGTGATGCGCGGCAGCACCACCTTGCTCATCAGCCAGTAAAGCAGGCCGAAGAAGATCGCGAGCCAGAGCAGTTGCGAAGCGAAGGTTGACGTATCGAGCGGCGGAAACTTGGCGCCGCCGCCATGTTCGCCGCCAGCCACTTCAGTCGTGGCGTGGGTTTCGCCAGCCGCAGGTTCCGCAGTCGTTGTTTCCGTCGATGCCATGACCAACACTCGAATTGAAAAAAAGCCGCCACCTTGCGGGCAGGCGGCTTTGATTGAAGCTCAGACGCTGTTAGGCGACGAACAGGAGGAGCAGCGCCACGACGAGCGAGAAGATGCCAAGACCTTCAGCAAGTGCCGCGCCGATCAGCGCGTTGGTGAACTGCGAAGCGGCAGCGGCCGGATTGCGCAGGGCGCCAGCCAGATAGTTGCCGAAAATGTGGCCCACGCCGATACCTGCGCCGCCCATGCCGATACAAGCAATGCCTGCACCGATGAGTTTTGCTGCTGCTGGATCCATTTGTATTCTCCTGAGTTTATGTTCGTCCGGTTGAAGGTGTAGGCCTAATGGCCCGGGTGAAGCGCATCATTGAGATAAACGCAAGTCAAAATCGCAAACACGAAGGCCTGCAGTCCGGCCACGAGGAATTCCAGTGCGGTGAGCGCCACCGCCATGGCCATTGGTGCGATTGCGCCGATGATGCCGCCAATGCCGAGCGCCCCGAGGCTGACCACGAAGCCGGCGAATACCTTGAGCACGATATGGCCAGCCAGCATGTTGCCGAACAGACGAAGCCCGAGGCTGATGGGCCGCGACAGGAACGAGATGATCTCGATCAGCGAAATGAACGGCAGGATGGCGATTGGCACGCCATGCGGCACGAACAGCTTGAACCAGCCGAGCCCATGCTTGGCGATGCCGACGACCACCACGAGCCCGACCACGAATACGGCGAGCGACGCGGTGACAATCACATGGCTGGTGACAGTGAAGAAATACGGGAACATGCCAAGCAGGTTGGCGACGAGGACGAATGAAAACAGCGAGAACACCAGCGGGAAGAACTTCTTGCCCTCATGCCCCAGCACCTGCTGCACCATGTTGTGAACCAGGCTGTACCACAGTTCCCCAATTGACTGCGTCCGCCCCGGCACCAACTCGCGCTTGCGTGAAGCATAGAGCAGGAAGCCGGTGATGGTGGCGACCGTCAGCCCCATGAAAAGCGCGGAGTTGGTGAAGCTGAACTCATGCCCGCCGATGGAAACCGGCGTGGTGAGGTCTTGGATCTGGAACTGGTGGATCGGATCGTTGGCCACGATCAGTCCTCTTCATCATCATCTAGAGCCGCTGGCGGCGGCGGGTTTGAACCAAACCGCTCCTGAGCCGGGGGCACCCTGTTGGCCGCTCTGGCCATATTCAGAATGCCGGCCCCGAAACCAAGGAGCAGGAACACGATAAACAGAAGGGGCAAAGTGCCAAGCACCCAATCGAGGCCATAACCGATAAGGCCGCCGACCAATGTTCCAGCCACAAACTCCGCTACCAAGCGATAACCTTTGGCATAGCCAGTGGCATTCGCATAGCTGGCGGGCTGCTTTAGACTTTCAACTCGCTCACGCTCTTCCGAGGCTATTCGCCCCTTTAGCTCGTCCAGACGTTTCGAAAGATCGCCCATTTCGGGTGAGGATCCGCCGCTTTCATCCTTGCCGCCTTTTCGTTGTGAAGCCATACTGAGATAACTCCGCACACGCGAACAAAGTGATAGGGCTCACCCCTCCCAAACTGCGGCGGACATTAGTTGCGCGGCCCAAATGTGTCAAGTTTGGGATTGCGCTGGTTTTCGATTTAAAAACAAAAGCTTAGTGTTGTTGTTTTGCAGCGCAGCGTTTTGCCGCGGCGGGTGCTGCGAATCTCCACTTTTTGGCTTCCGCAAACGGCCACGGGCGGGCACACTAACGACATGCGAGCCCTTCTGTACGAAAGCTTCAATTCCCCGCCCAAAGTCACAAACGTACCCGACCCCGTGCCTGAACCTCATGGTGTCGTCGTCTCCGTACAGGCAACCGGCCTGTGCCGCAGCGATTACCATGGCTGGGTGGGCCATGACTCCGACATCAAGCTTCCACATGTGCCGGGCCACGAACTCGCAGGCATCGTGGTGGCAACGGGAGCCGAGGTCAGGCGCTGGAAAGCCGGTGACCGCGTGACGGTGCCTTTCGTTTCGGGCTGTGGTGCATGCCCGCAATGCGCTACCGGCAATCAGCAGATTTGTGACGCGCAAGTTCAACCCGGTTTCACTTACTGGGGTTCGTTTGCTGAGTATGTGTCGCTGCACTATGCCGATCTCAATCTCGTGCGCATTCCAGACGACATGGACTTTGCAACGGCTGCTTCTCTCGGCTGCCGCTTCGTCACCTCGTTTCGCGCTGTCATCGACCAGGGACGGCTGAAGCCCGGCGAATGGCTCGCCGTGCACGGCTGCGGAGGCGTGGGCCTCTCGGCCATCATGATCGGCAGCGCCATGGGAGCTAATGTCGTTGCCATCGACATTGCCGATGACAAATTGGAACTGGCGCGAAGCCTTGGTGCTGCAGCAACTGTGAACGCTGCGCGCGACAGCAACGTTGTCAGGCAGGTGAAGGTCGTTACAGGCGGTGGCGCGCATGTGTCGATAGACGCGCTTGGCCACCCGGCGACCTGCTTTAATTCCATCAGCAACCTGCGCAAGCGCGGACGCCATGTGCAGGTCGGGTTGATGTTGGCGGATCACGCGACGCCAGCAGTGCCGATGAGCCGCATCATTGCCCATGAGCTTGAAATCTATGGCAGCCACGGCATGCAGGCCCACCGGTATGACGCCATGTTTGCCATGATAACGGCAGGCCTCCTGAAGCCGGACCTGCTGGTGGCAAAGCGCATCTCGCTCGACGAGGCCGGCCCCGCGCTCATGGCGATGGACAGCTTTTCCGGCGTCGGTGTGACGGTGATTACAAAGTTTTAACTCTGTCCCATTCCACTGCATTATTGCGCGCGCCGTTAAGGGAATGATGGCAGCTCCATGATAGCTTGTGGCTGATGGCTGATGCAGGACTTCAAGTCGCATCAGAGATATGATGTCGTCCATCGCTCCGCTTGACTGGCATGTTTCCGTGACATTCGACGACAAGAGCCGCCCTGCGAGGTGGCCGTGGGGTCAAGCATGCCTTTCAACAGTCTTTTGGCGCTGTCAGAAGAAATCGATGCACTGGCAAGCCGCGACGAAAAGGCGCCAGCAGCAAGGCGCCTCGAGAACATTGTGGAAGAAAACGCGCTGCTCCATGCCGTCATTGATAACTTCCCGGGCGGTTTGTCGCTGGTCGACAAAAACCTGAAACTGGTTTTCTGCAACAAGACGCTGCGCGACATGCTCGACTACCCGCAAAGCCTGTTTGCCTTCGGCACGCCGAGCCTTGAGCAGCTTTTCCGCTTCAATGCGACGCGGGGTGAATATGGTCCGGGACAGATAGAGGACCACGTTGTCGCGCGCATGGAGCTGGTGCGGCAGCGCTGCGCGCACACCTATCAGCGCGTCAGGCCCAATGGCATGGTTCTTGAAATTCGTGGAGTGCCGCTCGAAGGCGGCGGCTTCATGACGACCTATCTGGATATCACTCAATCGCGCCAGATTGCTCAGGCAGACGCCCGCCAGGAACTAGACCAGCTCACCGGCCTTCCCAAAGCCGCTTACATCAATGAGCAGATTGAACTCGTTCTTGCGGGCTTGCGCCCCGGCCAGGTGGTGGCGCTGCATTGCCTCGACCTCGACCACTTCAAGTCGATCAACAAGCACTATGGCCGCTCTGGCGGCGATCACATCCTGCGCGAGCTGGGAACGCGGCTGAAAGGCTTGTTGCGTGGCAATGACCCCGTGGCGCGCATCGGCGGCGACCGTTTCCTTGTGCTGCAACGCGATGTGAAGCGGCCATCCGATGTAGCCAGGTTGGCCAATCGTATCATGCTGGAGACAAGCCGCTCCATCCAACTTGGCAGCGAGATCGTCAGCATCAGCAGTTCGATAGGCTTTGCCTTGGCGCCGCGTGATGGCGATGCCGCTCATCAGTTGCTCGACAAGGTGCAGACCGCCGTTATCGCCACCAAGCAGCGCAATCGTGGCGGGTTTGATGCATCAGCGACCGAATGGCATGGACAATTGCTGGAGCAGCAGCCTGAGGAATAGTTCAGGCCACGCCGGTTTCCGATGAGGCCTTGAGCAGCGGTGCGTACATGAGAATTGCGTGGTTCTCGGTGATGAACTGCTCGCCGAGCATTTCTCCAGTCGCCATGTCACGCTGTTCGCGCAGCAGACGATTGTGGCGCGTATAGCCGCCCCACCACTGCTGCCTGATGGCGTGGTCGCGCTCGATGACCTGGTAGGAATAGGCCTTCGGACGCGAGCAGCGCCATTCGCCATGCAGGTATGCATCATCGAGCCGCAGTTTCAGCTGATAGTCGGCTGACGTACCGTTGCTGATCTGCAGGTCAATATAGTTGTAGGAGCAGGTTGCGCCTGAAGCGAAAGGCTGCGTGCGGTTTTCATCAGGGAACACATCGAAACCGTGCCGCCAGCGCTCGACGATGGTGAGATCGGTATGCAGCGCCATCCAGTAGATCAGGTTGGTCATCTGGCACAAGCCGCCGCCGATGCCTTGGCCGATGGCCCCGTTGCGCAGCACGAGTCCAACCTTGAAGCCTCTTCGCTCGCTTGGCCTGCCGACAAGCCGCCAGAATGAAAACGTCTCTCCTGGCTTCAACACCAGGCCATCAATGCAGGAGGCGGCGATCCGCAGGCTCTCCACCTTGTTGTGCTGCAGCCACATGTCGACGCCCTTCAACTGTCGCAACAACGGCGTGCGGTGATCCGCATGTTGGTAGGCGAGGAGGTCCTTGATCCGATCGGCTGCAAACTTCTGCCCAGGCATATGCCATTGCACATGGCGCTTGAGCGTGAACCAGCGCTTGCCAAGCGCCATCCGCAGGTCGGAACGGGTTTGCGGCTTCGGTATGGCATCGCGCAGCATGGCCGGACATTACCGCGAAACCGCGAGCCAAACCAAAGTCAAATTCCGTCAGAATCCGCAAGCACTTGCAAAAGATCGCATGAGGTTAGACTTAGCTCGCTTCCGCCAGTTCGCTCGCCTGTTCGAGGTCAACAGACACGAGTTGCGATACGCCGCGCTCCATCATGGTGACGCCGAACAGCCGGTGCATGCGCGCCATCGTAAGCTCATGGTGGGTGATGATGAGGAAGCGCGTGTCAGTGCGTTCCAGCATTGCGTACAGCAGGTTGCAGAAGCGCTCGACGTTATGGTCGTCAAGCGGCGCATCGACTTCGTCGAGCACGCAGATGGGTGAAGGATTGGTCAGGAACACAGCGAAGATCAAGGCAAGGGCCGTAAGCGTCTGCTCGCCGCCTGAAAGCAGCGAGAGAACCGTCGGCTTCTTGCCGGGCGGATGCGCCAGAATTTCGAGCCCGGCTTCCAGCGGATCATCGCTTTCCACCAGCTGCAGTTCGGCCTTGCCGCCGCCAAACAGCGTGGTGAACAGTTCGCCGAATTTCTCGTTCACCGTGACGAATGCATCAAGCAGCCGCTGGCGGCCCTCGCGGTTGAGGCTCGAAATGCCGCCGCGCAGCTTGGCAATTGCCTGCACAAGGTCATCGCGTTCCTTCACCAGGGTTTCGAGCTGCGTGGCAACCTGCTGGGCTTCCTCATCGGCGCGCAGGTTAACGGCGCCCAGCCTCTCGCGATCTTCCCGCAGCCCAGCAAGCTTTCGTTCGATCGCTTCCGGCGTATCAAGGCTGGCGCCATCAATTCCTGCCTGTGCAGGTATTTCTGCCGGTGCGCAAGACAAGGCATCAGAGATGCGGGTTTCGATATCCTGTTGGCGCATCTGCGATGATTCGAGATGAGCCTCCGCCCGGGCATGCTCTTCGCGTGATGCGGCAGCCTGTTCCTGCGTCGCGCGCAAATGCTGGTCGGCAGCACGCAGAATGTTTTCGCCTGCGGCCAGCGCGTCAGATGCCTGCCGTTTGTCAGCCTCGGCATCCTGCAACAGGCTCATCAGCTTCTGCCGCCGCTCCGCCAGCAGCTGCGGTACCAAGGCCAACTCTGTTATCGCGGAACGGGTTTCGTCCAGCCGTTGCGACAATTGTTCAATTTGCTGGCGGGCCCTGACTGCCCGTTCTTCCCACTGCGACGTCTCGCGCGTAATGGTTTCAAGCCGCTCATCGCGGGCTCGCGCTTCACGCTCAAGGCCGTCATGCCTCGCGCGGACCTCCGCATAGGCGGCGCGTTCGCTGTTCACCGTATCGCGCAAGCCTGCCGTTTCCGTCGCAAGGCCGCCTACATCGGGGAGCATTGCCAGTTCAGCTTCAACGGCAACAAGGCTGCTCTGCCTATCGGCAAGCGAAGCAGCGATGCGGCGCAGCGCTTCATCTAGGGCGCTGGTCTGCGCCAAGCGTTCTGCCGTTTGCCGCTCGTGCCGCGCAAGAGCTTGCCGCGCCACGTCAAGTGCGGCTGTCGCCGCGCGCCATGCCTCGCGCCGCTCGCGCTCCTGCCGCACACCGTCTTCAACCGTGCGCCGCGAAGCCTCAAACGTGGAGCGCGCAGCATCTGCGATGCTCACCGCTTCTGCCATTTCGGATTCAAGGAGCGTCAGCCGGTTGCGTTCGGCAAGTCGCCGCGCGGCAGCACTTGGTGCATCCGCCGCGGAGGTAAAACCATCCCAGCGCCACAGGTCGCCTTCCTTTGAAACGAGCCGCTGTCCGGCACTGAGCTGCGCCTGCAGCACTGGCCCAACAGACCGGCTGACCACGCCAACATGCGACAAGCGCCGCGCCAGCGCTGGCGGAGCAGCAACGAAGCTTGACAGCGGTTCTGCACCGGCAGGCAGCGAAGCCACATCACCAAGAGGCGGCAGCCCACGCCAATGCACAGGTGCGCCTTCGTCTGACGAGGCGTCGATATCATCGCCCAATGCGGCGCCAAGCGCTGCCTCATAGCCACGTTCGACACGCAGCTGGTCAACCAGTGCCGGCCACAGGTCATCGCCGCCGGCTTTCAGCAAGTTCGTCAGGGTACGGACTTCAGTCTGCAGCCGGTCCGCCTTACGCCGGGCATCTTCGTGCAGCTGGCGAGTTTCGGCTTCGCCTTGCCGGGCGCTGCGCAAAGCCTGTTCTGCATCGCCCGAAGTTGTCTCATTCTCTGCAGCCACCGTGGCTGCCTGCTGAAGCGCTGCCGCAAGTGCCGGGCCATCGCCCTCGGCCCCCATGGCCGAAAGCAGCGACTGGCGTTTCGCGCCGGTCTCACGATCTTCCCGTTCCATACGCGCCAGTTGCTGCCGCTGCTCTTCCAACGAGCGCGACAAGGCATTGCGCTGCGCGGTGAGTTCCGACAGTCTCGCCGCAGCTTCATCAGCCGCCTGCTGTGCGGCGGTGAGTGTTTCGGCCGCAGCTTGAAGCACTGAGGCTGCTTCCGACCGCAATTCAGCATCATTGCCGCGCGCCGCTTCGAGCGTTTGCCGCTCTTCGGCGAGGCGGGCGGTGACGCCGTCAGTGTCGCCAAGCAGGTCCCGCTCGCGCCCAACGTCGGCCTCTGCCTGGGAAAGAAGAGCTTCCAGTTCCTTGCGTCGCTGGTCAACGCGTCGGTCTTCCTCATCCAGCGACGAACGTTCGATTGTCATGCGCTGCAGGACAGCGGAGCGGATGGCCTCCTGCTCGCGCAGGCCCGGCAGCTTGTCGCCTTGCTCATCGCGCTCACGCAGCGCCTCGGCTGCGGCGCGTGTATGTTCGGCAAGCTGGCGCGTTGATGCGTCAAGCGCTGCAATATCAGCCTCCGCATGGCGGGTGGCGTCCATCCATGCGGCATAGAGGCCTGCAGCTTCCAGCCTGCGAATTTCGGCTGATACCTGCTTGTACTTTTGCGCCTGCCGCGCCTGCCGCTTGAGGCTGCCAAGCTGGGCTTCAAGCTGGGAGGTCACGTCCTCAAGCCGCGTTAAGTTCTGTTCTGCGGCCTTGAGCTTGAGTTCAGCCTCATGGCGCCTCGTGTGCAGGCCAGTGATGCCGGCGGCCTCTTCAAGAATGAGGCGCCGCGCCTGCGGCTTGGCGTTGATGATCTCGGAGATTTGCCCCTGCCGCACCAGGGCAGGCGAGCGAGCCCCGGTTGAGGCATCGGCAAACAGCAGTTGCACGTCTCGCGCGCGCACGTCCTTGCCGTTGATGCGGTAGGCAGAACCTGCCTCGCGCTCTATACGGCGTGAAATCTCAAGCTGATCTGATACCGGCATATGGTGCGGGCAATACGCCTTCTTCTTCCGCAAGCGTGACGACAACTTCCGCCATGTTGCGCGAGGGACGCTGCGTCGTGCCGGAGAAGATCACGTCATCCATGCCGGAGGCGCGCATCGACTTGTAGGAGCTTTCGCCCATCACCCAGCGCAGCGCTTCAAGCAGGTTGGACTTGCCGCAGCCGTTGGGGCCAACGATGCCAGTCAGGCCGGGTTCAATCAGCAGTTCCGTTGGTTCAACGAATGACTTGAAACCGGACAACCGCAGCCGCGTGAACTTCATGAACTCCTGTCCCCCAGAACTAATTGCCTTGCAAAGTTTCAGCCCAGCAGAGGGTCAATGACCTTGCGGAATTCCTCGATGCTGGTGTCGCCGTTCAGCACTTTGCCATTGATGAAGAATGTCGGCGTGCCGGCAACGCCGAACTTCTCGCCGCTAGTGCGCGAGGCAAGAATCTGCTTGGCGACCGTCTCGTTCTTCATGCAGGCATCAAACTGTTCCGCACTGAAGCCAGCTTGCTGTGAAATTCCCTTGAGGCCCGCGAGCGGATCCTTCGCCCATTCCTGCAATGTCGAGAAAATGACGTCGAGGATGGGGAAGTACTTTTCCTTCGGCGCGCAGCGCGCCAGCATGAAGCCGGCGAGGGCTGCATCATTGAGCGGGAACTCGCGGAACACGAAGCGGATTTTGCCACTGTCGATGTATTCTTTCTTCAAGGCCGGAAAGGTCTCGGCATGAAAGGCAGCGCAATGCGGGCAGGTCGCCGATGCATACTCGATGACGGTGACCTTAGCAGTCTCCGGTCCCATGGCCATCTCGCCATTTTCTGGCGGCGTATTGAGGGCAGTGAGGTCTTTCACGTCCTCTTGCGCCAGCGCTGGCCAGCCGGTGGCGATGAGAGCAGTTGCCGAAAGCAACAAGCGTCTGGTGATTTGTTTCATATCGTTGTCCTACTCGAAGTTGGGGAATGGAACCAAACTGATTATTCGTCTTGTGGAGAAACTTTGGCGCGCGCCAGAACGCCTTCGCCAAGGCGCGCAAGGGCGGCTTTCAGCGTTTCATCCTCAACGGTAGAAACGCTGCTGGAAATTTTCTCGCGCTCGCCGGGATCAAGCGTTTTTTGATTGTTTTTCAGTAATTTGCGGTGGGAAGTGGAGGCTTGCCGGACAACCGCTTCGGAAATGGCCCCATAGCCATAGAACTGGTTGACGCGTTCGAGGATGAGCGGCACCTGGTATTGCACCTCGAGACCGTGCCCGGGTTCGGTCTTGAGGATGAGGGTTCCCCCCAGCTTGCGCTTGTCATCACCGCCGCCACGCGGCCACTTGATTCGCTCCGGCCTGCAAATGGCGGCTATGCCTGTGCCCGCAACCTCCGGCCAACGCGCCAGCAATTCGCCATAGGCAAAGCCGTAGCGCGCGAAGCTGGCGGCGGCGAGTTTCTCAAAATGCTTGTCGATCCGTTCCATGGCCCGTCTATATCATAGAAGAGATAGGCTGAATTGCGGACAAGACAATGGCAGAACAACGGCTTCAACAGGATTTGGCGCAGCGTCTGCTCGCCTGGTATGACGCCAGCGCCCGCCTCCTGCCCTGGCGTTCGCTGCCGGGGGAAAAGGCTGATCCTTATCATGTCTGGCTTTCAGAGGTGATGCTGCAGCAGACAACCGTTGTCGCAGTCAGGGACTACTACCTGAAGTTCTTGCGGTTGTGGCCGACCGTGGAAACATTGGCTGCTGCTGTCGATGAGGATGTGATGAAGGCCTGGGCAGGGCTCGGCTATTATGCCCGAGCCCGCAATTTGCTGGCTTGTGCGCGCGTGGTTGCCAGCGAGCATTCAGGCCGCTTTCCCGCAACCGAGGAAGAACTGCGCAAACTGCCAGGTATTGGGCCCTACACATCGGCGGCCATTGCGGCCATTGCCTTTGACGCGCCGCATGCAGCGGTGGATGGCAATGTCGAACGCGTCATCTCCCGTATCTTTGCCATTGAGACGCCGCTGCCCGACTCAAAGCCGCAGATCAGGGAGTTGGCGCAATCATTGGTGCCAGCAAGCCGGGCGGGAGATTTTGCGCAGGCGATGATGGATCTTGGCGCGACCATCTGCACGCCGCGCAAACCGAACTGCCTGATCTGCCCATGGCTGGAAGATTGCCGCGCCCGCCGTTTGGGAGTTGCGGAAGTTCTGCCACGCAAGCAGCCGAAAAAGACAGTGCCGACACGCACCGGCACCGCCTACTGGGTGGAGCGTGAGGACGGCTTTGTTCTGCTGGAACGCCGCCCGGAAAAAGGCATGCTGGGCGGCATGCTGGGATTGCCGACAACGGCATGGGACAAGCGCATAAACACACCCAATAGGCCAGTCTCAGCGCGCTTCACGAAGTCAAAGCAAAGAGTTGAGCATACCTTCACACATTTCCATCTCGAACTGGCGATTGAAAAGACTACCGTTAAACGGGATACGCCACCACCGGATGATAGCTATCGATGGATAGCAGCGAATGATCTGGAGGAAGCAGGCCTGCCCTCACTATTCATGAAGGTTGTGGCCGTGATGCGCCGCTGATCAGCGCCGCCCACCTAACTCGTCAATATGCGCCAGCATGCCGGCGGGATCGTCAAACACGCGGTAGGCGCCGGCGCGTTCAAGCTCGTCCGTGCCATAGCCGCCGGAAAGGAAGCCGACACCGAGAGCGCCAGCTCTCTGGGCAGCCAGCATGTCCCAGATCGAGTCGCCAACGACTGTTGCGGTTTCGACTTCGATGCCTAGCTTCTCGGCGGCGGCCAGGAACAGGTCAGGATCAGGCTTGGCATAGGCCACAAGGTCTCTTGTGATGATCGGCACCTTGTCTGCATCGACTCCCAGAATCTTCAAAACCGGCCCGGCCGTGGCCATGCGGCCCGAAGTGGCGATGGCCCAGGGAATGCCCGCGGATGTGAGATAGGCCAGCAATTCACGTGCGCCTGGCAGGGGTCGCGTGGCGCCTGAATGGGCATTGTAATGGCGGGCATGCGACGAACGAATGCGTGTCAGCGTGTCATCATCGAATGTCAGCCCGGTTTCCCGCTGCAAGGCTCTTGTGAACAAGCCACCCGACATGCCGATGCGCCGATGCAACCGCCAGATGGAAACTTCTATCCCGTTCTCCTGCAACGCGGCGTTCCACGCCATGACATGATCGTAGACGCTGTCAACAAGCGTGCCGTCGAGATCAAACAGGAAGGAGGCCGGTTGGCGCGCTTTCATGGGGCTTACGCTGCCTTGCCGAGTTCGGCACGCACTTGTTGGCGTAGCACGTCGATTGGCACCAGCGCCTTGCCCTTGCGCACATGCCAGAAGGTCCAGCCATTGCAGGCTTCCGCGCCTTGCACGAAAGCGCCGATCTTGTGGATGGAGCCAGAGGCATTGCGGCAGGCAATGGAGCCGTCAGCCCGTATGCTGGCGGCAATACGCTCCGTCGGATCGAGCAGGGTTTCGCCTGGCTTCACCAATCCGCGCTCGATGAGCGAGCCGAAGGGGATGCGCGGTTCAGCGCGCTTCGGCACGGCTGTCTTGAGCGCCTCATCCGGCAAGGCCTTTGTAGCGGCGATGCGCGCTTCCGCTTCGTTTGCATAAACAGCCTCGCGTTCGATGCCGATGAAGTGGCGGCCGAGCTGGCGCGCTGCGGCTCCGGTGGTTCCGGTGCCGAAGAAAGGATCAAGAACCACATCGCCAGCATTGGTCGTGGACAGCAGCACGCGGTGCAGCAGCGATTCCGGTTTTTGCGTCGGATGCAACTTGTCGCCATCGGCATTCTTCAGGCGTTCTCCGCCGGTGCACAGCGGCAGCGTCCAGTCAGAGCGCATCTGCACATCGTCATTGAAGATTTTCATGGCTTCATAGTTGAACGTGTATTTCGATTGGGCCGAGTGCGAGGCCCAGATCAGCGTTTCATGCGCATTGGTGAAGCGGCGGCCGCGGAAATTCGGCATCGGGTTGGTCTTGCGCCAGATGACATCGTTGAGAACCCAATAGCCGAGGTCCTGCAGGATGGTGCCGACGCGGAAGATGTTGTGATAGCTGCCGATCACCCACAGCGCGCCATTGGGCTTGAGCACGCGGCGGCATTCGGTAAGCCAGGCGCGGCTGAAAGCGTCATAGTCGGCGAAGCTTGCAAACTTGTCCCAATGATCATCAACCGCGTCAACCTTGCTCTGGTCGGGACGCGTCAGATCGCCGGCAAGTTGCAGATTGTAGGGCGGATCAGCGAACACGAGATCGACGGAAGCCGAGGGAAGCTTCTTCATTTCCTCAACGCAATCGCCGCGCAAAACCGTGTCGTATAGAGGCCGGATGTCTGGCCGTGTTTCGTAACCCATGGACTGCCCGCTGTTGAACGCAACTCACTGTGCTGCGGGCGATCATGAGTCCTGCGGAGTCCCGCGTGAATCTGAATTCCTAACATTTGGTTAACCAACATGGTTAACGAGTAATGAGCGCGCGGATGGGAGCAAAGCTTTTGCGGTGGCAGGCGCAGGGGCCGAGTTTTGCCAACGCTGCCTGATGTTCCACCGTGCCATAACCCTTGTGCCGGGAAAAGCCATAGCCCGGAAATTGCCGGTCGAGATCATGCATGATGCGGTCTCGCGTCACCTTGGCGATGATCGAGGCGGCAGCAATGGAGAGTGAACGTGCATCGCCTTCCACGATCGTTTGTACCGGGCAAGCGAGGCGGGGCGCGCGGTTGCCATCAACAAGAGCGAGGGACGGAGCGGTGGACAATCCTGCTACGGCTTGCTGCATGGCCCACATCGTGGCGGCCAGGATGTTGTCGCGGTCGATACGCTCTTCATCAGCAATGCCGATGCCGACTAGACTTGTCGCCAGGATCGGCTCGAACAAAGCTTCGCGCTTCGCTTCGGTAAGTTTCTTGGAGTCATTGAGCCCGGCGGGAATGCGGGCGGAATCGAGGATGACGGCGGCGGCAACCACGGGCCCCGCCCACGGACCGCGGCCTGCCTCGTCAACGCCGCAGACTATGGCATGACCCTGTGCAAATGCGGCCAATTCAAACAAGAAATCAGGAGGGGCAGCGCGGGTCTTGGCCATGGCCCATATGCAAAGGGCGCATTGCCCGCGTCAACTGCTGCCGCGAAAAATGCTGGTGATCTCCGCATCCGGAATGGCGGAATCGGCATAGTTGAAGGTGCCTTGCTCATGAATTTCCCGGGCTGCCCGCAGAAAGGCGCCAAGCGCCGTCCTCACCAGGGAGCCTCCAACACTGACGCGCTTGACGCCGAGCTCAGCAAGCTGCGCTACGGTGAACTTCAGTCCGGTGAGCCCCATCACCACATTGAGTGGCCTGTCGATGGCGGAAACGACGGTGCGGATATCGTCCACCGAGCGCAGGCCCGGTGCGAACAGCACGTCCGCTCCCGCCTCTTGGAAAGCCTGCAACCGCTTGATCGTGTCAGCAAGATCGGGATTGCCGTAGATAAAGTTCTCCGCCCTCGCCGTGAGCATAAACGGAACCGAGATACCCCTCCCGGCTTCGGCGGCGGCGGCGATACGCTCCCGCGCCAGCCCGATATCATGAATGGGCCGTTCCGCATTACCCGTTGCATCCTCGATTGACCCTCCTGCAAGGCCTGCTTCAGCAGCGAGCCGGATGGTTTCGGCGCATGCGGCCGGGCTCTCGCCAAAACCGCCTTCCAGATCGGCCGAAACAGGAAGACTTGTTGCAGCAGCAATCTGCCGGGCGTTGTCCAGCACCTCTTCCCGCAACAGCGCATTCTCGCCGTCTGGCCGACCGAGTGAATAGGCAAGCCCTGCACTGGTGGTCGCCAGCGCCTTGAAACCCATCTGCTCCAGAAGAACAGCGCTGCCGGCATCCCAAGGATTGGGGATTACGAAGCAGCCCGCCTCCGCATGCAGCCTGCGGAAAATGCTGCCTTTGTCAGTTTGCTTCATCATAGCAGCGCCAGCTGCTCACCAGCCACAGGCGGCCGCTTGAAAAGGTCGGTGCGCAGTTTCACCCGAGATGCATTAAGCCCAAGCCGCTCCGCCGCCAATTGGAAACGCCGCCCGGTTGACCAGGCATAGACGCCAGTGCCGGTCATGCGCGTGCCGAAGTTGGGATCATTTTCGCGCCCACCCCGCATGTCGCGCACCTGCGCCATGACCTTGGCGGCACGGTCCGGAAAATTGTCTTCCAGCCATTCCTTGAACAGGTCCTTCACCTCAAGCGGCAGCCGCATCATGATGTAGCTTGCTTCCTTCACGCCGCACAAGGACACGGCCTTGAGGATCTTCTCGATCTCCATGTCATTGATGGCGGGGATGATGGGGCCGAGCATGGCAACTGCCGGCACCCCCGCTGAAACAAGCACGCGCAGGGCCTCAAGGCGCTTCGCAGGGGCAGAAGCCCGAGGCTCCATTGCGCGTGCCAGCCTGCCGTCCAGCGTTGTCACTGAAACGGCAACCTTGGCCAAACCCCGCTCCGCCATGGAAGCGAGGATATCAACGTCGCGCATCACCAGCGCCGATTTGGTGGTGATGCCGACCGGATGGTTGAACTCCGACAAGACTTCAAGAACCTGCCGCGTGATGCGGTAGGTGCGCTCAATCGGCTGGTAAGGATCGGTGTTGGCGCCGAGCATGATGGTTTTCGGAACGTATTTGGGCGCGGTCAATTCCTCCCGGAGGAGAGCCGCCGCGTTCGGCTTGATGAATAGCTTGCTCTCGAAATCGAGACCGGGTGAAAGTCCCATGTAGGCATGCGTCGGCCGCGCATAGCAGTAGATGCAGCCATGCTCGCAGCCGCGATAGGGATTGATCGACTGTTCAAAGGAAATATCGGGCGACTTGTTGTGGCTGATGATGCTCTTGGCGCTTTCCTCGAACACCGAGGTCTTGAGCGGCGGCAACTCTCCGAGGCTTTCCCAGCCATCATCAAACAAGGCCCGCAGCTTGTCCTCATAGCGCGACGCCTCATTGCTGCGCGCGCCGCGGCCGCGCCAGTGCGATGGCAGCGCGGTGAATTTCGAACCGTCTCCTACGGTACGGTCCAACTGCGAAGGCTGGCGCATTTTGACGAGAGTTGGCATGGCTCACATCTAGCAGACGCATGAGAACATTACAAGAACAAACTTGCGGCATGGCAGCGAAACTGGGAAGCATCGCGACCATGAACCTGCGCACCCTGGCCCTCGGACTAGCTGCTCCACTGCTATGGGGAACGACCTTCACCTTCGCCAAACCGGTGGTAACCCACTTTCCGCCGCTGTTCATGATGCTCATGGCCTATGGCTTCGTCGCCCTCGTGATGGTCCTCAAGCGCGGCGTGGAAGTCAGAACGCCTTACAGCCGCATATTCGTCATCGCGCTGTTCTCGGTCACTGTGCAGGGCGCATTCGTGTTTGGCGGCCTGCGCTAACCTTGAGGCGACGACGGCAAATCTTGTGTCTGCAGTTGCAAGTGCCGTGCGCCGTTATTCTCGGTTGGCTGCTCAATGGCGAACGCATGACGATGCAGAAATTTGCGGGAACTCTCATTGCGCTTCTCGGCGTTGCCATTGTCATTGGTCTTCCGGAACACAAGCCGCCATTGGTGCCGACGCTGCTGGTGATAGCAGGCGGCGTCACCTGGGCGCTGGGGCAGGTACTGGCCCAGAAACTCAGCCTTGATACCGGTCTCGGCATGCTCAAGGGCAATGCCTATGTCGGCGTGCCGCAACTCGCCTTTGCGAGCGCCTTGTTTGAGACAGGCCAATGGCAATCAGTTGCCACCGCCACGCCGCAGCAATGGCTTGTGCTGTTGTTCGTCATCGTATTCGGATTCTATCTCGCCTACGCCACCTGGTTCGCACTGCTCAAGCGAGTCCCAATGAACACAGCTGCGCCATTCATATCTGTTGATGACGCCGATTGGCCTTGCAACAGCGATGGTATTCCTCGGCGAGCGCATGTCGGCTGCGCAGGTCGGCGGCGCCATCGTGCTGTTGCTCGGTCTTGCCATCGTCAACGGCTTGTGGTGCCGCGCTGGAAGACGGCGCTCTAGCGTCTTGTCCGCTTGCTCCGGCGTTTGGCGATGAACTTGTCAATCTCGGTTGGAGCCTCTTCAGCAAGGGCATTTGCTTCGGCGCTCTCACGCAACTGCGACGCCCCGCCGGCAATGACGTCGAAAGGCTGCTCAAGATTGAATATGTCAGCGAACGCGGGTCTCGTCATGACAGTCTCCATGTCGTTGCGCCGCCGCAACTTCAATACTGACACATGAATCATGGCAAAATTGGCGCGGTGTCAGGCCCATCGCTCCACCTCTGAAACCTTCCTGCGTTGTACCATGACCAAAGGCCCAATGGATTTCAGCGATGCTCCCGTGTCAGGGGAGCCTTGCGCTCGCGGGGGTAGGTTCGCAATTTTGGAGAATAGCCGTTTATAGTGAATATCCACCGTACGCTGTCAAGGTCTTTTTTCCTAAATCGTTGCCAGAACCGACTTTACCTAAATCCTCACGCCAGCATGAGGAGAATACTGCGATGATGCGGATCGCAGCAGGCGAGTATTTTTTTTAAAGTATTAGAGTTCCTTCACCATCAGGGAAAGCAGCTCCATCCGCTCCGCCACCTGCCAGCCGCATTTCAAATAGAGTTCCTCAGCTTCTCCAGTGTAGAGATAGAGCTGCATAACACCACACGAGCTGGCATGATTCTCGATCGCCGCAATCAGGGCCCGCGCAATGCCGCGCCCACGTTGCTCAGGCGCGACATAGAGGCTGGCAAGCCACGGAGACAAATCGTGCGCGGGCGGCAGCTCATGCAGCACCAGCAGGCAAACGCCAACGGCCTCACCTTGGCAACATGCGATCAGCGCCGTCTCGCACCCCTCAGGCGCGGTCACCAGCTTCTCAAGCTGGGCAGCACTGTCGGCAAGCGAATAACCATCATCCTTCAGGAAAGCATCGTAACGCCATTGCGCGGCGGCCGTCAGCTCGGGCGAGCCTGAACTGAGCTTTCGTATCATCGCTTTATCCAAGGAATAGCTAGCTCTACTTCCGCCGCATGTGCTCATCAAGCCGTGGCATGATTTCCACGAAGTTGCAGGGATGATGGCGATAGTCGAGTTGCGGCTTCAGGATTTCATCCCAGCCATCGCGGCAGGCTCCGGGTGAGCCCGGCAGGCAGAACACATACTTGCCCTTCACTACGCCGGCCGTGGCGCGTGACTGCACGGTGGAGGTGCCGATCTTCTGGAACGACATCATGTGGAACAGCGTGCCGAAGCCTTCGATCTCCTTGTCGAACAGGTCGCGCATTGCCTCGATCGTCACATCCCGTCCCGTGAGGCCTGTGCCGCCAGTTGAAATCACCACATCAACATCACTGCGCTTCACCCAGGCTCGCACTACGCGGCGAATGGCGGTTACATTGTCCCTGACGATGGTGCGGTCTGCCAGCAGGTGGCCCGCTTCCAGCAGACGGTCAGCAAGCGTCTGGCCCGACTTGTCATCAGAAAGTGTGCGCGTATCGGAGACGGTGAGAACAGCGATGCGCACTGGCATGAAAACACGGTCCGCACTCATTTAGCAGCCTCATCCATTTTCTGCTGCAGTGAGAGCAGGTCGCGCCACGCAAGCCGTTTCTGGGCCCGCTGCTGCAGCAGCAGCCGCGGCGGAAAAGTGGTGATCAGCGGAATGCTGCGCCCGCCGAGGGAGAGTTCAAACCACTTGCCGCGCATCATCATGAGGTTTTCTGTGGTGCCTAACAGGCTTTGTGCGGCAAGCCCGCCAAGGCAGAGAATGAAGTCAGGTTTCACGATCTCTATGGCGCGTTGCAGGTAGGGCAGGCAATCCGCCACTTCCGCGTCTGTCGGCGGGCGGTTGCCGGGTGGCCGCCAGGGAATGAGGTTGAACAGCGAGACGGCACGCGCGGCCTCTTCTGCCTGCGCTGACAAGCCGATAGCGGACAGCATCTTGTCGAGCAACGCGGCATTCTGCCCGGCGAATGGCGCGCCTTCGAGGTCTTCCTCGCGGCCCGCAACATCGCCCACCACCATGGCGCGGCCGGCAAGATTGCCGCCAGCAAAGCACAGATTGCTGGCGGTGCGCTTCAGCGCCAACTCTTCCAAGCCAAGGAGCGCCGCCTCAAGCTCCTCCACGCTCTTGCAGTCTGATGCTGACCGCGCAGCAGACGGTGTTGGCTGGGGCTTGGCGGGCTTGCGTTGTTGCGGCGAAGCCTGCGGTGGTGGTGCAACAACCGGCTTGCGCGGCGGAGCCTCTGCTTTCGGAGCTGGCGCTGCAAACCGGTCAACCGCGTGTTCCTGAATGATCTCATCGGCGCCCATATCGACGAGCCAGGCCAATGCGGCGCGCGCCTCTTCGGGGCCAATGTCGGTTTGCTTCTCTGTCATGTCCACTTTCGCTGGCTTGCCGCTGGCATTATTCCATTATAACAGTCCGAAAGCAAAAGCGGCGGGGCCGAACGGGAGATTTGCCTGTGGATCAAATACAGCGCGAGACGATGGAATATGATGTGGTGATCGTCGGCGCAGGTCCTGCAGGGCTTGCCGCCGCCATCCGCATCAAGCAGCTGTCGCCGGAAACCAGCGTCTGCATCCTCGAAAAAGGCTCCGAAGTGGGCGCGCACATTCTCTCAGGCGCGGTTGTTGATCCGATTGCGCTCAATGAGCTGATCCCCGACTGGAAGGAGAAGGGCGCACCGCTTAACACTGAAGTGACTGACGACCGCTTCTACGTGCTGGGTCCGCGCGGCGCGCTGCGCATGCCCAACTTCCTCATGCCGCCGCTGATGAGCAACCATGGCAACTATGCCGTCTCGCTCGGCAATGTCTGCCGTTGGCTGGCGACGCAAGCGGAAGGGCTGGGTGTTGAAATCTATCCGGGCTTTGCCTGTTCGGAAGTTTTGTACCGGGAAGATGGTTCGGTGCGCGGAGTGGTCGCGGGCGTCATGGGCATCGCCAAGGATGGCAGCCACAAGCCGGATTACCAGCCGGGCATGGAGCTGATTGGGAAGTACGTGTTCATCGCGGAAGGCGTGCGCGGTTCGCTGGCCAAGGAAATCATCAGCCGCTTCAAGCTGTCGGAAGGCCGGGAGCCGCAGAAATTCGGCCTCGGCATGAAGGAACTGTGGGAGGTGCAGCCCGAGAAGCACAGACAGCGGCCAGGTGACGCACACCATGGGCTGGCCCTTGGGCCGCAATGCGGGTGGCGGCTCCTTCATGTATCACCTGGAGGACAACCTCGTATCGCTCGGATTCGTCGTCCATCTCAACTACCAGAACCCGCATCTCTATCCATATGGCGAGTTCCAACGCTTCAAGCATCATCCGCTCATTGCCGATGTGCTGGAAGGCGGACGCCGCGTTGCCTATGGCGCACGTGCCATCACCGAAGGCGGCTTCCAGTCAGTGCCCAAGCTGGCGTTTCCGGGCGGCGTGTTGATTGGCTGTTCTGCAGGTTTCGTGAATGTGCCGCGCATCAAGGGCAGCCACAATGCCATGAAGACTGGCATGCTGGCCGCTGAAGCGGCAGTCGCAGCCTTGGCCTCTGGCCGCGTCGGCGATGCGCTGGAGGAGTACCAATCCGCCTATGAGGGCTCCTGGGTCTATCAGGACCTCAAGCGGGTCAAGAACGTCAAGCCCATGTGGTCCAAGCTTGGTCTCGCCGGCGGCGTAGCGCTGGGCGCACTCGACATGTGGATGAACACGTTGTTCGGCTTCGGTCTCGGCACCTGGAAACATGGCAAGACCGATGCGGCAAGCCTGAAGCCCGCATCTGAATGCAAGATGATCGACTATCCGAAGCCCGACAATGTACTGTCCTTCGACCGGCTCACCAACGTGGCGTTCTCGGCCACCAGCCATGAGGAGGATGAGCCACCTCACCTCAAGCTGGTAAATCCGGATATTCCGATTGCGGTGAACTTGCCGAAATGGGCCGAACCGGCGCAGCGCTACTGCCCTGCCGGCGTATATGAAGTAGTGTTGGCGGAAGGGCAGGCTCCCCGCTTCCAGATCAACCACCAGAACTGCGTTCACTGCAAAACCTGCGATATCAAGGACCCGTCGCAGAATATCGTGTGGACGGTGCCGCAGGGTGGCGAAGGGCCGAACTATCCCAACATGTAGGGTTGCTGCGTTAAGCGTTCATGTTAACCAAGGCTGGAAATTGGCGCTGCCATGGTGGCTTGCATGCCAGCAACATCGGCCATCATCGCTGACTTGCGTAAAATTGGCGGAAAATTGCTGGGTTTGTGGGGGCTGTGCCGCGTGAATGCGCATTGCCGCTACCGCTACGGCACCACCCTAGCAGCGAAATAAATCAAATTTTAGCAATTGGAATCAGCCGAATTTAACAGTTCGCCCCTAATGCTGCTTCATTGAACAAGGTCTCGCCAGGTGTTTGGCGGATCTAGAGCGTGTGTTGACATGTGCAAGGCGGCGAAAATGAAGAAGTTGATTGCATCAAAGGCCAAGAAACTGCGTAACAGGTTCTGGAAGAACGACAAAGGCTCGATGACGGCGATGATAGGCCTGTCCATGCTGGGCCTCTGCGTGGCAACCGGCGCTGCTATCGACTATGGCCGCGTGGTTTCTGCCCAGCAGCGCCTCGCCGTTTCAATGGACGCCGCTGTCCTTCATGTCGCCAATTTGACCGGCAAGACCGAAGCGCAGTTGCAAACAATCGCCTACGAAAACCTCATGGCGAACTACGGTTCGGACACCTATGACGAGGTTTCGGGCTTCACCTTGACAGCGCCTCTCGGCAAGATCAAGGCGAACGCCAATGTGCGCGTCCGCACCTGGTTCATGTCGATCGTCGGTTACAAGTTCATGGACATTCCGATCAAAGCGGAAGCCGTGCGCGGCGGCAAGAACATCGAAGTCGCGCTCGTCCTCGACAATACCGGTTCGATGCTCGATCCGGCCGGCGGCGGCAAGAACCGCATCACCGTGCTGAAGGAATCGGCTACGGCCTTTGTGGACAAGGTCATCTCAGATCCTGCCAGCCAGACCCCTTTCTATTCAAAGGCCGCCATCGTTCCCTATTCTGCAACCGTCAACCCTGGAACGCTGCAAAGTGTTTCACGCCAGGCAGTGCTGACCTCTCCAACCTGCGGCCGCGTTTATGGCTGCCCGACATGGCGCGTGACGATAGTAACGGCACTACAGACCACACGTTGCGTGACTGCGTGGTCGAACGCACCAACTCTGATTGGTCCAATGATGCGGACATCACGGCGTCGCGCGCGCCTTACAACTACAACGACACGTGCGTACCGGCGAAAGTTCGTCTGCTGACCGACAGCAAGACCTAACCTGAAGTCCACCATCACCAGCATGACGGCTACTGGCGGCACGGCTGGCCATATCGGCATCCAATGGGGCATCCAGATGCTGGCGCCTGGTTCAGGGCTTTCAGCTGCTGCGGGCGACACCAAGGCCAAGCCTGGCCCTTATTTGGACGAGACGATCAAGAAGATCATGATCGTCATGACTGACGGCGCCTTCAACCGCTGGCACTGCAGCGGCCTGATCGACAAGTCTCTCAACAATGCGCGCGGCAGCTGCTACAGCCCTAACGGAAACTCGTTCACCCAAGCCAAGGCGAGCTGCAATTTCGCCAAGACCAAGGATATCGAGATATACTTCGTCGGCATCGGCCTTGACGGCACGGATACGGACATCCAGCAGTTGACGGCAGCCTGCTCGACGGACGCCGGCCACATCATCTTGGCGACGGACGGCGCCGCCCTCACTGCCGCCTTCGAGACCATCGCTGCCAATATCCGGGCGCTGCGCCTCTCGATGTAGGCTCTGATATCAACAGTTTCTGCAACGGCGGGGTAGACTCCCGCCGTTTTGCTGTTGCAGGTTCCTTTAAAAAACCCCATTTTGGCGGTCATGAATCAATTGCGCGGCGATTGGAGCCGCGCTTCCATGAGATTGACTGACATGTCTCGCCTTTCCCGCTTTAGTCTGCCTTGCGCCGCACTTGTTTCTGGCCGCTCTTTCGATGCCGGCGCGCGCCGAGTTTTCGGTTGGCGCAGACGATGGCAGCCTTGCTGGCAGCTACCTCGCCGCACGCTCGGCGGACCGCGCCAACGACACGGGGCCAGCATCCGACTATCTCACCCGCGCGCTTTTGCTCGACCCGAAGAATGTTTCCCTTGTCGAGCGGTTGTTCATCATCGAGTTGGCGGATGGCGATATTCCGGCAGCTGAAGACCTGGCCGCCAAGGTTATCCAGTTCAACAGCCAGCAGCGGGCTGCGCGGCTGACGCTCGGCCTCCGCGACATGCGCCAGCGCAATTTCGGATCCGCCAGGAAGCACTTCGCCGAGTCGTCTTATACGCCGATCGGAACGCTCACCTCGGCGCTGCTGACGGCCTGGTCCTACGCCGGCGAAGGCAAGCTTCCGCAGGCGCTGAAGGCGCTGGCAAAGCTCGATGGCAATGAGGCGTTCCTCAACTTCAAGCTCTATCACAGCGCGCTGATTTCAGATTTGCTGCGCAACCCGATCAGGGCGGAAGCAGCTTTCAAGGAAGCGCTGACCAGGAACCCAAGGGCGCTGCGCGTTGTGCAGGGCTATGGCAACTTCCTTGTCCGCAACAAGCGCAAGGAAGATGCGCTGAAGATTTACGAAGCCTACAAGTCCGGTGGTGAAGGCAGCGTGCTTGTCGATGCCGCAATTGCAGAGTTGGCAAGTGTCAAGCAGCCTGCCTCATTCATCAAGGATGCGGTCGGTGGTGCTTCCGAAGCGCTTTTTTCGCTCGCTTCCGTAATGACGGATGACCAGAGCCTGACCGTTGCCCTGATGTACACCCAGCTTGCGTTGGCGCTTCCGGGCGACAAGGCCATGCAGCAGACGCTGCTTGGAGACGTGCTGGCAGACCTGAAGAAATACGAACTGGCCAACGACGCCTATGGCAGCGTGGCTGCCGATTCACCGCTGCATATCAATTCTCAGCTGAACACGGCAATCAATCTGCAACGGTTGGAGAAAACCGACGAGTCAATTGCGGTGCTTGAGAAGCTGGTGACGCAAGATCCCAGCAACCTGGATGCGCTCACCACGCTCGGCAATGTTTATCGCGTCAGCGAGAAGTTCGACAAGGCGGCCGAAGCCTACAGCCGCGCCATCGCCCTGCTGAAGGAACCAGGCAAGGAAAACTGGCGCGTCTTCTATCATCGCGGCATCTGCTACCAGCAGTCCGGCCAGTGGGAGAAGGCAGAACCGGATTTCCGCAAATCGCTCGCCCTTTCGTCGGATGAGCCGTTGGTCATGAACTATCTCGGCTATTCGATGATCGAGAAGAAGATCAAGCTCAACGAGGCGCTCGACATGGTGAAGAAGGCCGTGTCGTTGAAGCCGAATGACGGCATGATCGTCGATAGCCTTGGGTGGGCTTACTACCAGCTGGGAGACTATGAAGCTGCGCTGACGGAAGTCGAACGCGCGGTTGACCTTATCCCGTCCGATCCGATCATCGCCGAGCATCTGGGTGATGTGTACTGGAAGGTCGGCAGAAAACTTGAAGCCAGGTTCCAGTGGCAACACGCCA
The DNA here is from genome assembly GCA_963814455.1 of uncultured Alphaproteobacteria bacterium. GTDB lineage: Bacteria > Pseudomonadota > Alphaproteobacteria > Rhizobiales > Aestuariivirgaceae > Aestuariivirga. The sequence goes on from CAWFCR010000023.1 coordinate 227,088, forward strand.
AGGACAACGGCGCGGAAGCCAAAGACTTGTTGCGCATCGAGGACAAGCTGAAAAACGGCATGCCGCCGGATGAACCGCTGCCGAAGCCGGCGCAGAACGGCACGTCGCAAGGCAATGGTTGAGCGCCGTGCTCCTTGAGGAGCGCGCCCCGGCCAAGATCAATCTCGCACTTCATGTGCTCGGCCGGCGCAGCGATGGATATCACGAACTCGATTCCATTGTGGCCTTTGCAGAAATCGGCGATCGTCTGACGCTGCAATCCGCCGCGACAACATCCCTCTCTGTCACCGGGCCTTTCGGCGATGGACTGGCTGTCGACCAGGGAAATCTCGTTCTGCAGGCCTATCGGGCACTTGCCTCGTATGTGAATGGCAAAGACCGTGATCTGCCGCCTGTCGCATTCCAACTAGAGAAGAATTTGCCGGTTGCCTCGGGAATTGGCGGCGGTTCGGCTGATGCAGCAGCAGCGCTTCGGGGACTTGTCAGGTTCGCGTCACTTGACGTTCCGGCGAAAGAGCTTGGCCGCATTGCCCTTTCTCTCGGCGCCGATGTGCCGGTCTGCCTGCTGGGTAAAGTCTGCCGCATGCAGGGTGTGGGAGAACTGATTGAACCAGTTGATCTGCGCCTTCCAGCAGCGGCGGTGCTGGTCAATCCGCGCGTGGCGGTGTCAACACCTGCAGTGTTTGCGGAACTCGGCTTGCAACCTGGTGCAAACCATGGGTCGGCTCTTGATCCTGCAAATAGTGGCACATGGCGGAATGACCTGACGGAACCCGCGCGCAAGCTGGTGCCGCAGGTGGATGAAGTGCTGGCGGCACTGGCTTCCGCGACCGGCATCGAGGTTGCCCGCATGTCCGGTTCTGGCGCAACCTGCTTTGGGCTTGCTGCTTCGTTGCAAGTTGCGCAGCGGGCAGCTGACGACTTGCGGCAAGCCCACCCACACTGGTGGATAGCGTCGACGCGGATTTCGTAACGCCGTTCAGTGTCCCCGCTGGACGCAGAAATCGACGGCTTCGAGCAGCGCCTGCTTCCACGGATTGTCCGGGAATATGGCCAGTGCATCGCGGGCGATGGCAGCATAGTGATTGGCACGGTCAAACGTGTCCGAGATAGCGCCATGGCGCGCCATCAGCTTCTGGGCATAGATAAAGTCATCGGCTGTCTGCTGCCCTTCCTCCATCGTGCGTTTCCAGAAACTGCGCTCCTCCGGCGAACCGCGGCGGAATGACAGTACGACCGGCAGCGTGATCTTGCGCTCGCGAAAATCATCGCCTACTGCCTTGCCGAGCGCTTCCTGCTTGCCGGAATAATCGAGGGCATCGTCAATCAGCTGGAAGATAATGCCGAGGTTGCGCCCGTAAGACTCAAGCGCCGCCTGTTCCTCCCTCGGTCTGCCTGCAATGACGCCACCCACTTCGGCGGCAGCAGCAAACAGCGCAGCGGTCTTGGCGTGGATGACCTGCAAATAGGCATCCTCGGTCGTTGTTGTATCTTGCGAGATGGAAAGCTGCAGCACCTCGCCCTCGGCAATCACCGCCGCCGCATTGGCAAGAATGCGCAGGCATTCGAGCGAGCCTGTCTCCACCATCATCTTGAAGGCCTGGCCGAGCAGATAATCGCCGACCAGCACGCTGGCCTGATTGCCCCAGATGACGCGCGCCGCCTGCTTGCCGCGGCGCAAATCGCTTTCATCCACCACATCGTCATGCAGCAGTGTGGCGGTGTGCATGAATTCGACCGCAGTCGCCAGCCTGATATGATGTTCGCCCGCATAGTTGCACAGCCGCGCCGCCGCAATCGTCAGCATCGGGCGAATGCGCTTGCCGCCCGAGTTGATCAGGTGTCCTGCAATCTCCGGTATGAGTTCGACATGGCTTTGAGCACGCGCCAGGATGCCGTCATTCACCTTGTTCATGTCGGCGTCGACAAGGGCCACCAACGTATCGAGCGAAGCTGTCGGGCGGTCCTCGCCCCCGCCGAATTTGATGACAACTCCCATCACCGCCTCACTTCCCTCGCCGCCGCCTTAACAAAACGTTAAAATTCGACATTGCCCGCTCCCGCCTCAAAAGGAAAGACCACGAAACGACGCTAACCGTCGAAAATTCCTCCATGCGCGAGGGTTGCTTGCCAGCAAAATGAATGCGACCTGCTGCCGAAGGTGGTAACGTTTCGCTAACCATCGAGCCATAATACTCGGACACCATGCAATTGAGTGCGCAACTCGCCAGTTCGCCGCCTCCGGGAGCGGTTGCCCATGCAACCCCCGGAACCTTGACCGAGGACGCGTTCCTCGGTGGACGTCTGCGTATTTTGCAGCCAGAAAAAGGCTATCGTGCCGGCATAGATGCCGTTTTCCTTGCTGCCGCCATTCCCTGCGCCGCCGGCGAATCGATATTTGAGGCCGGCATCGGAACAGGCGTTGCCGCCCTCTGCGTCATCTCCCGTAATCCTGCAGTCAACGTCACGGGCATTGAAATAGCCACTCGTTACACGATGCTGTGCGAGGAAAACGCCAAGCGCAATGGCTATGCGCACAATCTTCGCGTCATCCATGCCGATGTAAAGGAAGCCATGCGCAAGGACCTGGCGCATCTTCCGCAGCACGGCAGCTTCAGCCACGCCTATGCCAATCCGCCATACTTCGAGGAAGGCAAGGGCACGCCTTCGCCTAATATCCTCAAAGCCCAGGCGCATGCCTTTGGACCGGATGACCTCGACCTCTGGGTCAAGGTCATGCACACCATGATCGCGACGCGCGGCACGGTCACGCTCGTTCACCGCGCTGATTCGCTTGGCAAGATCCTGCAGGCCATGGATAGCCGCTTTGGCGACATTCGCATCGCGCCGCTCTATGCGCGTGAAGGCACGGCCGCCTCGCGCGTTGTCGTGCAGGGCGTCAAGGGCTCCAAGGCGCCGATGCAGTTGCTCCCCGGCCTCGTGCTGCATGGGCAGGATTCGCAGTTCACGCCCGATGCCGAAGCCGTGCTGCGTGACGGCTCGACCTGGCGGCTCCGCTAGGCCCAAGGGCCTGTTTTTCTTCACCTTGCCATTTCCCGATATTTGATCTGATATTGCCCCTAACCGGGAAGACCCGGACATTTTCAGAGGGGAAGTCAATGAAGCTGAAACTTGGAGTCGCACTTTGTGCGCTCGCCATGGGTGCCTGGAGTGGCACGGCAATGGCCGCTGGAGAACTGCACATATTCAATTGGGGTGACTACACCAATATGGATATGATCAAGAAGTTCGAACAGCAGTACGACATCAAGGTCTCCATCACCGATTACGACTCGAACGACACCGCACTCGCCAAGGTCAAGGCTGGTGGCCATGGCTATGACATTGCTGTGCCGTCTTCCAACTTCGTGCCGATCTGGATCAGCGAAGGGCTGCTGCTCGAAACGCGCCCAGACCAGATGGAGAACTTCAAGAACCTCGATCCCAAGTGGAAGGATGTGCCGTACGATCCCGGCCGTCACTATACTGTGCCGTGGCTGTGGGGCACCGATTGGCATTACCGTAAACAGCAAGCTTTACAATGGTGACGTCGATACCGCCGCGATCGTATTTGATCCGCCGCCAGAACTTGTGGGCAAGATCAACGTCGTGCCGGAAATGAATGACGTAATCACACTGGCTCTCATGTATCTCGGTGGCAAGTCATGCTCTGACGACAAGGAATTGCTGAAGAAAGTGCGTGACAAGCTTCTGGAGGCCAAGCCGAAGTGGGTTTCGATGGACTATAACTCGGTGGAGAAGCTGGCCCAAGGTGACTATTCGGCGGGCCTTGAGTGGAACGGTGGCGTTTATCGCGCGCGCCTGCAGAACCCCGACATCAGGTATGGTTACCCCAAGGAGGGTTTTGCCTACTGGATGGACAGTGTCGTGGTGCTGAAGGAAGCCAAAAATGTCGAGAATGCTAAGCTGTTCCAGAACTATCTGATGACACCCGAGGCTGCGGGCCTCAATTCCACATTTGCCCGCTATGCCAACGCCATTACCGGTTCCGAGGCTTTCATGCCCGAGGATATGAAGACGGCGCGTGAAATTGTCATCCCACAGGAACTTCGATCCAAAGGGCAGTTTGTCGAAGCCTGTCCGCCGGAGGTCGATGCGCTGTATACCGCTATCTGGACTGATGTGATGAAGTAGAAGCTCGCAGGTGGCGCGACTTGCAATGGCTGCGCCGCCTGCCTATCTGTTGGGCCATGGCTGAGCGCTCATTTTTCCAGAAACTCTTTCTTCGCAAACCGCAGAAGATTGTGCATGTGGTGCGCCTCAAGGGCGCCATAGGCATGGGCTCGCGGCTCTCTCCCTCGCTCAATGCCAAGGACCTTGAGCTGGTGTTCAGCCGCGCCTTTACCAAGCGGGCCGATGCGGTGGCGCTTGTCATCAACTCGCCCGGTGGTTCAGCCGTGCAGTCATCCCTCATCCATGCGCGCATCCGCGAACTTGCGAGCGAACACAAGCTGCCGGTGTTTGCCTTTGTCGAGGATGTGGCTGCTTCCGGCGGTTACTGGCTCGCCTGCGCCGGTGACGAGATCTATGCCGATGAAAGCTCGATAGTGGGTTCGATTGGCGTCATCTTTGCGGCCTTCGGCTTCGACAAGGCAATTGCCAAGCTCGGCATTGACCGGCGCGTACATACCGCAGGCGAGAACAAATCCATCCTCGATCCGTTCAAGCCGGAAAAGAAAGAGGATGTGAAGCGCATCCTCGACATGCAGGCCCGCATTCACGAGAGCTTCAAGGCACTGGTGCGCAAACATAGAGGCGACAAACTCAAGGGCAGCGAGAAGGAGCTATTTTCCGGCGCCTTCTGGGCCGGGCAGGATGCCCTCGACCGCGGCCTCATTGACGGCATTGGCCACATGCATGCGGTGCTGAAGAAGAAATTCGGCGACAAGGTGGTGATCAGAAACATCGAGGCGCCGAAAGGCCTTGGCCGCCGCCTTGGTTTGGGCGCTTTCGGGGATTTACCTGATGCGACCATCGAAGCACTGGAAATCCGTGCGCAATGGTCTAGGTTTGGGTTGTGACACCGCTTTAATGAGAGGCTGCCGATGGTTCTGAAGCTCGTAACGTTCCTGATTGTTAGTGCAATGACGGCTGTTCTTGCCCGCAAGATCATGGAGCAGGTCCAGGCCACCAAGGCCCGCGCCAAGGTGCATGCCAAGCCGCGCCAGCGAGAGACAGGCAGGTGACCAGGCTCCGCCGCGATCCCTCAACCGGCGTTTATTTTCCCGAAGATTGATGGCAGAGAGCCGCAAGGCCGACAGCGATAGCTGGGTCGAACAGGTTTACAGCGCCGCTTCGCCGGGCGAACTCACGCAAGCTTTATGACAAGCTGGGCCGAGACCTACGATGCTGACATGCAGGTCTTGGGCTATGTTCACCCTGCCGTCATCGCTGCATTTGCCGCGCGCTATGTGACCGATCCGACCGCAGCGATTCTCGATGCAGGTTGCGGCACCGGAACAGTCGGTCAAATTCTGTCCATCGCCGGTTATTCAAATCTCATTGGCTTGGACATGTCAGACGGCATGCTGGTCAAGGCCCGCGAGCGTGATGTTTATGCGCGGCTGGAGCAGGGCGTGCTGGGGGAGGAGCTGCCCTTCGAATCGAGTTCGATTACGGCAGTCATTTCCACCGGCACCTTCACCACTGGCCACGCGCCGGCCTCAGCCTTCGATGAACTGGCGCGGGTAACAAAGCCCGGCGGGCATCTGATCTTCACTGTCGGCACCACCGTGTGGGCCGAGGCGGGCTTCTCCGACAAGCTGGCGGAACTCTGCGAAATTGGCAGCTTGGTGCCGGCGGAAACCAGCAAGATTTACCATCCCATGCCGCAATCGGAAACTGAAAGCGGCTTCACAACGCGCGCGCATGTCTATCGCAAGATCCGAGATTGAAGTCTTGATGACGGACAGGGAAACCTCAGGTGCAGCAACTCCGCCAGACATTCTTGCAGCCATGGAGCGTGGTTATCAGGGCGAGGTTTACGGAGAGGCCATGTATTCTGCGATGGCCTCCGCTGAAACCGATCCGGTCCGGCGCTGGAAATGGATGGTGCTGGTCCAGCTCGAGCTTGAAACCAAGGCGGCAATGCATGGGTTGCTGCGGCGCCGCGGCGGAAACACGGGAGAATCCGAAACCGAACGCCAGCAAGGACTCGCAGAAGCGGAGCGCCTGACGCCGATGCAGTGGCAGGTGATGCTGCGTGACTTCATGTCGGATTTGCCAGGCTTGGTAGATGAATATGCCGACCTTGAAAGGAGAGCGGCTTTCACTGGCAAGGACGCTGAAGCACTCCGTCTCCTGACTACCCATGAAGTCGTCACATTACGGTTCTGCGAGGCGGAACTGGCTGGGCAGGCAGGGTCATCGATCGAGCCTGTGCTGGCGCTGCTGCAAAGGCCGCCTCTGCGGCCTTGACCTCAATGCGGGTGAACTTTAGACCAGCCTCATGGCTCTGCACCCCACGAGTTCCTTCCAAGACCTCATTCTGACGCTCCATAATTATTGGGCGAGCAAGGGCTGCGTCATTCTGCAGCCTTATGACATGGAAGTGGGCGCCGGCACATTTCACCCCGCCACCACGCTGCGTTCCGTCGGTCCGAAGCACTGGTCGGCAGCCTATGTGCAGCCATCGCGCCGCCCCAAGGATGGCCGCTATGGCGAAAACCCCAACCGCCTGCAGCACTATTACCAGTATCAGGTGATCATCAAGCCATCGCCGCCCGACTTGCAGGAGCTTTACCTCGGCTCGCTCGCCGCCATCGGCATTGACCCGACGTTGCATGACATCCGCTTTGTCGAGGATGATTGGGAAAGCCCGACGCTCGGCGCCTGGGGGCTGGGCTGGGAAGTCTGGTGCGATGGCATGGAAGTGTCGCAGTTCACCTACTTCCAGCAGGTGGGCGGGCTTGATTGCTTCCCGGTTTCCGGCGAACTCACCTACGGGCTGGAGCGCCTCGCCATGTATGTGCAGAACGTCGACAATGTTTATGACCTCAACTTCAACGGATTGCCGGAAGGCAAGGGCCGCATCAGCTATGGCGATGTGTTCCTGCAGGCCGAGCAGGAGTTCTCGCGCTATAACTTCGAAGAGGCCGATACCGAAATCCTGTCGAGCGCATTTCAAGACGCTGAGAAGGAATGCAAGGCTCTGCTGGAACGCAGCGTCGACGGTAACAGGCCAACTCTGGCGCTTCCCGCCTATGATCAATGCATCAAGGCTTCACATAACTTTAATCTCATGGATGCGCGCGGCGTGATCTCCGTCACCGAACGGCAGGCCTATATTCTTGCGGGTGCGCGATCTGGCGAAAGCCTGTTGCGAAGCCTGGAGCCAATTCAACAGGAGGAAGAGCATGAGCAAGGGTCAGATCGGCGGGCGTGAACCAGTCGCGGTTCAAGTCGAGAAGGGCAAGGACTACTGGTGGTGCGCCTGCGGCAAGTCGGCAAACCAGCCGTTCTGCGATGGCAGCCACAAGGCGGAAGGCAAGTTCACGCCAGTGCAATGGACCGCGCCGAAGAGCGGTGAGCGCTGGTTCTGCACCTGCAAGCAGACCAACAATCCGCCGTTCTGTGACGGAAGCCACAAGACGCTGTGAGGAGAGTGATGCTTTTAGAATTGCCGTCATGCCAGCGCAGGCTGGCATCCAGCTTTGCCCGGCGCACGCGTGGTGTAGAAAGCGGGACCCCAGCCTTCGCTGGGGTGACGTATTGTTTGAGCGCTACCCATGCCTGAACTCCTGCTTGAACTCTTCTCCGAGGAAATTCCCGCCCGCATGCAGGCGAAGGCGGCGGATGATTTGCGCGTGATGATCACCAATGGCCTCGTTGATGCGGGCCTCACCTATGAAGGCGCTCGCGTGCACGCCACGCCGCGCCGCCTCGTGCTCTCCGTCGAAGGGCTGAACGCCAAGGCCAAGGATACGGTTGAGGAACGCAAGGGGCCGCGCACCGATGCGCCGCAACAGGCGATTGACGGCTTCCTGAAATCAACCGGCTTCGCTCGACCAGCTGACGGTGCAGGACGACAAGAAGGGCAAGTTCTACATCGCCACCATGAAGAAGCCGGGCCGCGACGCGACGGATGTGATCGCCGCGCTGGTGCCGGATGTGATCCGCAAGTTCCCCTGGCCCAAATCCATGCACTGGGGTTCGGGCACCTTGCGCTGGGTGCGCCAGCTGCTCTCCATCCTCTGCACTTTCGATGGCGAGGTCGTCGCCTTCGAGGTGGATGGCATCCGCAGCGGCAACACAACGCGCGGCCACCGCTTCCTCAGCCATGGCGAGATTGAAGCGCGGCGCTATGAGGATTACGAGCAGAAGCTCACCAAGGCGCATGTCATCATTGACGAAGCGGCCCGCGCCGAAACGATCCGCACCGATGCGCGCACGCTTGCTTTCGCGCAGGGCTTTGACGTGGTCGAAGATGAAGGCCTGCTGAAGGAAGTGGCGGGCCTCGTCGAATGGCCGGTGGTGTTGATGGGCGAGTTCGACAAGGCCTATCTCGATGTGCCGCCGGAAGTGATCATCACCACCATCAAGAATAACCAGAAATGCTTCTGTCTGAAGGACGCCAAAACCGGCAAGCTCGCCAACCGCTATCTGCTCATCTCCAACATGGTGGCGAAGGACGGCGGCAAGACGATTGTTGCCGGCAACAACAAGGTGATCGCCGCGCGGCTGAGCGATGCCAAATTTTTCTGGGATCAGGACCGCAAGACCAAGCTGGAGGATTTGCTGCCGAAACTGGATAACATAACCTTCCACGCCAAGCTCGGCACGGTGGGCGAACAGGTGAAGCGCATTGAGGCGCTGGCCGGTGAGATAGCCAAGACCATTGGTGCCGATGTCGAGAAAGCGAAGCTCGCAGCAAAACTGTCAAAGGCCGATCTCGTCTCCGGCATGGTCGGCGAATTCCCCGAACTGCAAGGCCTGATGGGCCACTACTACGCACTCGATCAAGGGCATCGACCGCGAAGTCGCCGAAGCCATCCGCGATCACTACAAGCCGCTGGGGCCGACTGACTCCATTCCGGTGTCGAAAGTCGGTCAGGCTGTTGCGTTGGCGGAGAAGCTGGACACGCTCGTGGGCTTCTGGGCGATTGATGAAAAGCCAACAGGTTCGAAAGACCCCTACGCATTGCGGCGCGCGGCGCTAGGCGCCATCCGCATTGTACTTGAAAGCAACATCAATCTACCAATTGCGCGAGTAACTTCACAAAAGTTCTCAGAATTCTTGGCAAGTGAACAAGAACGCATTGCCAATGTGAAAGTTAAAGCTGCAAAAGAAATTGGGGTGGGCGCAGTTCTGCTTGTCCCAGGCATTGCAACTGGCAATCACAAATTTGGCGACAGTGAAGTAGATGGTAGAGCACTTGACCTCCTCTCCTTCTTCGCCGATCGCCTGAAAGTCTATCTCAAGGACCAAGGCCAACGTCACGACCTCATCGACGCGGTGTTCTCGCTCGGCGGGCAGGATGACCTGCTGATGATCGTCAAGCGCGTCGAGGCGCTGTCGAAGTTCCTTGAAACCGATGACGGCAAGAATTTGCTCGCCGGCGTGAAGCGCGCCAACAACATTCTCAAGATCGAAGAGAAGAAGGATGCCAAGAGCTATAGCGGCGATGTGATCGCGAGCCAGCTGGTGAAGGGCGAGGAGAAGGCGCTGAACTCCGCCATCATCGTCGCCAGCGGGCAGGCGGCGAAGGCTGTCGAGGCGGAGGATTTCGAAGCGGCGATGGCGGCGATTGCGAAACTCCGCGCGCCTGTCGATGCCTTCTTCGAGCATGTGACGGTGAACGACAAGGACCAAAGCTTCCGCGCCAACCGCCTCAACCTGCTGGGCCGCATCCGCACTGCGACGCTTGCGGTTGCGGATTTCACGAAGATCGAGGGGTAGGCCCCCTCAGTCCTTCGGACAGCTCCCCCAACGAGTTGGGGGAGCGCGCAAACATTTACCCTCCCTCAGCTTTGCTGGGGGAGGTGCCCGTAGGGCGGAGGGGGTGGTGGCAGGACGGTTGCTGGACGTACAGTCCTGCCACCCCCCTCACCGCTTCGCGGAGCTCCCCCGGCGAAGCCGAGGGAGCGAGAACATAACTGGAGGATCACATGGCGGATATGTTTTCACTCAAAGGCCGCGTGGCGCTGGTGACGGGCGCATCGCGGGGCTTGGGCTTTGCCATGGCCAAGGCGCTGAAGGACAGGGCGCGACTGTCATCCTCAATGCGCGCAACGCCGAGGAAATTGCCAAGGCAGCAGCGAGCATCGATCAGCGCCGAGGCCTGCCCTTCGACGTGACCGATGCCGAAGCCTACTCGCGCGGCGCTGGACGAGATCGAGCGCCGCCATGGCAGGCTCGACATTCTCGTCAACAATGCCGGCATCCAGCACGGCAGCCCACTCACCGAATGGGAGGATGCGGATTTTGACCGCGTCATCGCCACCAACCTCTCGTCCTGCTTCCGCCTGTCGCGTGATTGCGGTGCGGCTGATGCTGCCGCGCAAGTTTGGCCGCATCATCAACACCGGCTCGGTCGCCGCCATTCTCGGGCGGCCAACCATCCATGCCTATGTGGCGGCGAAGGCGGGGCTGCATGGCCTCACCCGCTCCATGGCGGCCGAAGTTGGCCGGCATGGCATCACCGTCAACGCGCTGGCGCCTGGTTATTTCGCAACCGAACTCAACACCGCGCTGCTTGAACGACGAAGCCTTCACCAAATGGGTGGAAGCGCGCACGCCGGCGGGCCGCTGGGCCAAGCCTGAGGAATTGGGTGGGGCGGTTGTGTTCCTCGCATCCGATGCTGCGGCCTATGTGAATGGCCATGTGCTGGCGGTGGATGGCGGGTTGTCGACGTCGCTGTAGGCGAGGGGCCCCCTCAGTCCTTCGGCGTTCGCAAGGGCTCACCCCCCAGCAAAGTTGAGGGAGCGCAGCTTATAGATCGCGCAACCGCGCTCCCTCAGCTCTGCTGGGGGAGCTCCGCGAAGCGGTGGAGGGGGCCCCTTCGCAACGCAATGTATCCATGCATTCGCGCGCTTGCCGAAGCGTGGGCGCGGTGTCGATACCAAGCCCATGAACTCCACCTCGCTTCAGGACAGCCGCTACTCCTGGTTCCGCCTGTTCATTTCGCTGCTGCTGGCAACCGTCGGCGGCATTGGCCTGTGGGCACCCGTCATCTTCCTCCCCACTATCCAGCAGGACTTCGGCGTCGACCGCGCCGGTGCGGCGATCCCCTATACCGCCACCATGATCGGCTTTGCGCTGGGCGGCCTGCTCATGGGCAAGCTGTCCGACAAGTTCGGCATCGTCATGCCCATGGTGTTCGGCGCGCTCATGCTGGCGCTCGGCTTCTTCCTCGCGGCCTGGTCGCCCAACTACTGGGTCTACGTGTTTGCGCAGGCGGTGCCCATCGGCTTCCTCGGCTGCGCGCCGACCTTTGGACCGCTGGTGGCGGATGTTTCGCTGTGGTTCCAGAAACGCCGCGGCATCGCCATCGCCATCGTCGCCTCCGGCAATTATCTCGCGGGCACCATCTGGCCGCCTATCCTCACCTGGATCACGCAGAGCTACGGCTGGCGGCCGGCCTATGTGTTCCTCGGCGCATTGACGCTCGCCGTCATGCTGCCGCTGGCGTTTTTCCTCAGGCGGCGCGCCTCGCTTGACGAAGTTCCAAGCGCCACATGTCCGCCGCCACCAAGTCCGATCTCAACGGCACGCCGTTCCTTCAGGGCATGCTGGTGCTGGCGGGGCTTGCCTGCTGTGTAGCGATGTCAATGCCGCAGGTGCATCTCGTCGCCTACTGCGCTGATCTTGGCTACGGCCCGGCGCGCGGCGCCGAAATGCTGTCGCTGCTCTTGGGCTTCGGCGTCGTCTCGCGGCTGCTCTCGGGTTATGTGGCCGACAAGATTGGCGGCACTGGCACGTTGATCATCGGTTCGGTGCTGCAATGCCTGGCGCTGCTGTTCTATATTCCCTTCAACGGGCTGGTATCGCTCTACATCGTCTCGGCCTTCTTCGGGCTGGCGCAGGGCGGCATCGTGCCAAGCTACGCGCTTATCATCCGCGATCATTTCAGCGCCCGCGAGGCGGGCACCCGCATCAGCCTCGTGCTCACCGCAACGGTGATTGGCATGGCCTTGGGCGGCTGGCTTTCGGGTGAGATTTTTGACTATACCGGCTCCTACCGCATGGCCTTCCTGCACGGCATCGGCTGGAACCTGCTCAACATGGCCATAGCCTTCTGGCTGCTGTTCGGCCGAAACGGCATGCGCGGGCAGGGTTTGAGAAGCAGCGCCGCGTGATCTAGGTGTAGCGATAGCTCGGGTGCATTTTCTTAAGGGCCTGGCCATGCCGCTTCAGCGAGTCATGATCGGCGTAATGGATGCCGTTTTCCCGCACGCTGCCATCAGCCATCCGGTCATAGCCCCATGTGATGGCGACCAAATGATGCACCGTGGTGCCGGTCACTTCGGTGAGAGCTGACACGAAATTGGTCCACGTCCGGCCGTTTGCAGGCGTTGGCACGCCCGGTCCGTCAGTGAGGTCATGCTCGTTGCCGGCGGCATTGTCGGCGGCAGTCCAATAGAACGGCAACAGGTCATCGGCCTTGCACAGGCCGGGCACCGCTGGCAGCGAAACCTTGTGCACCGCCGGGTCGCCATGGCCGAAGGGATCGACACGCGTCATCATCTTGCAGTCGATTGAAAATTTGCCGTTGCTGGAGACTGTCTGCACCCATTGAAGCTGCTTTCCTGCCCGCGCCGTGACATTGTGCGTGATGGCGATTTCAACGCCACGGTCAGTTTTCACGTAGCGCGTGACTTCAATGTGCTTGCCGACGTGAACGCCGTTGCGAATTTTGAAAGTGCGCATGCGTTATCTCCTTTCCGCACCTGCCTTTACGAACTGAGGATGACTGCCAACGGCTCCGATGTTGCCGTGCCAGTCCAGATCTGATGGGTCTCCGCCTGATACTCGCGTGCCACGGCGTAGACGGCTTGCAGCGTCACCGCCTGCTCGCCCGCCTTGTTGAGGTGCGCAAGCCCCGGCCAGTGTTCGGGATCGAACGGAATCTCAAGCCGAAAGGCGGCGCCTGCCGCAAGCTCGTTCCATCGCGGAATGTTCTTTTCCCAGGTCCGTTCCTGGCGCAGCAGCTTGTGCGCATGTCCCGCGCCATCCCGCGCAACAAGCGACAGGCTGACATAACCCCAACTGCAATCATCATCCCAGACACGGGTGGCGTCCTTGCCGGTGTTCTCGAAAACCACGACGAGCTGCGGGGCAGCAGCGCTCATCGAGATGTGCGGAGGCTGACCTGCCGCAACGGCCTGCAATGAAATTTTCAAGCGTCCCTCACTTGCTGCACGGGCAGGGGAACATGTGCTGTATGTCCCCGCTGCAAGATGTGCTGTGATCCCGGCAATAAGCTGCCTTCGCGTAATTTCGACCATGGAGGCAGAAGTTACTCTCATTCCCCGGTGCAGCAATCCTTCATAGAGGGGAGGGGATCGGCCAAACCGCCTGCAGTAGCACTTGACCAAAAACTGTGCAGCGTGTTTGCTGCGCCGCAACATGTTGCGCAAACAGATATTCCGCTTCGGCAAGGGCGTAGGCGAGGGGGCAGACTTGGCCTCGGATGTGCTTGGCGCCAAGGCCCATGGCCTTGCCGTCATGGCCTCGCTCGGCCTGCCGGTGCCGCCGGGCTTTGTCATCGCGCCTGAAGCGGCACCGACGCGCGAACAGCTTGCCGCCGCCGTCAGGAAAGTCGGCAAGGGCTTTGGCGATGCCAAGGACCCATTGCTGCTCGCCATGCGGCAAAGCCCGCTGCTGCTGACCCTGGGGGCCAACACATCGGTCCTCAACATCGGCCTCAATGACGAGACGGTTGAAGGCCTCGCCCGCCAGGTGAATGACCGCGCCGCTGCCTTCGCTGCTTACCGGCAACTCATAGAGACTTATGGCGTGATGGTTCTTGGCATGCGCCACAGCCATTTCGATGACGAAGGTGAAAGCGGCCCTGCCATGGCGCGGCGGCGAAGGCGCGGCTGCTGGAAGTATCGGGTCAAGCCTTTCCGCAGGATGGGCTTGATCAGTTCGAGGCCTTCCTCGCGGTCATGCGCGGCAAGAAGCTGTCAATCGTTGTGCAACAAGTGGCGTTGACGAGCCAGGCGCCAGTCACCGTCCACACCCGTAATCCGGTCACTGCGGCGGTTCATGCCGCCGACCAGTCGCGCACCGGCAAGCAGCTGGCGGCAGCGCTCGCCAAGATCGAGAAACACTACAAGCGCATCCAGCAGGTCACCTACTCGGTGGTGGATGGTGAGCTGTGGCTGATCAAGACGCTTCCCGCCAGGCTCAGCGCCAAGGCCGAATTGAAGATGCTGGTCGACATGGTGGGTGAAGGCGTCATGAACCGCGAGGAAGCGCTGCTTGCCGTCGATCCGCTGATGCTCGACCACTTCCTGCACCCGATGCTGGACCCCGCCGCCAGCCAGCCGGTGTTCGCATCGGGCATTGCCGCATCACCGGGAGCGGTTTCTGGTCAGGTGGTGCTCAATGCCGCCGAAGCGCATCAGGCCAAGGCCAAGGGCAGGGCGGTCATCCTCGTGCGCCATGAAACGAGCCCCGAGGATATCCAGGGCATGCATGCCGCGGAAGCAGTATTGACGGTGCGCGGCGGCCTGCTTTCGCACGCCGCCGTCATCGCGCGCGGCATGGGCAAGCCCTGCGTTGTCGGCGCCTCGACGCTTCGTATAGACGAGCACTCAGGCACCGTTACCTCGCTCGGCCAGGTTATCCAGGCGGGCGATACGGTCACCATTGATGGCGCAACAGGCCGCATCTATCGCGGCGCCGTTCCAACCGTGAAGCCCGAGATTTCGGGCGATTTCGGCACCATCCTCGAATGGGCTGACAAAGTGCGCCGCATGAAGGTGCGCGCCAATGCCGAAACCCCGGCGGATGCGCGCGCTGCCCGCTATTTCGGGGCGGAAGGCATCGGCCTCTGCCGCACCGAGCACATGTTCTTTTCGAGCGAGCGCATTGGCCCCATGCGCCGCATGATCCTTGCCGAAACGCCGGAATCCCGAGCCGAAGCATTGGCCGACATCCTGCCTCTGCAGCGCCAGGATTTTATCGAGTTGTTTGAAATCATGGCGGGGCTGCCGGTCACCATCCGCTTGCTGGACCCGCCGCTACATGAGTTCCTGCCCAAGTCAGAGCATGAGATCGTGGCGCTCGCCCAGGAGATGGGAATTGCCGAAGACTATCTCCGCACCCGCGTTGCCGAGTTGCAGGAGTTCAACCCGATGCTCGGCCATCGTGGCGTCAGGCTTGCCGTTTCATACCCAGAAATCGTTGTCATGCAGGCGCGCGCCATCTTCGAGGCGATTGTCGAGGTTGCCCGCAAGTACGGCAAGGCGCCGATCCCGGAGATCATGATTCCCCTGGTGTTCGGCAGGCCGGAACTTGATCTGGTGAAGACCGGCATCCTTTCGGTGGCAAATGAAGTGCAGCAGGCTTCGGAGTTTCAGCTCACCTATCTGGTTGGCACCATGATAGAGCTTCCCCGCGCCGCCCTCAGGGCAGCCGAGATTGCTCTATCAGCTGATTTTTTCTCTTTTGGCACCAACGACTTGACGCAGACGACGCTGGGCATCAGCCGTGACGACAGCGCCCGCTTCATCGGCGAATACACAACCAAGGGCTTGCTCACTATTGACCCTTTCATATCGCTCGATGTTGATGGCGTGGGCGAGTTGCTGACGCTCGCCACCGAACGTGGCCGCAAGGCGAAGCCAAGCCTGAAACTGGGCATTTGCGGCGAACATGCAGGCGATCCCGCCTCGATCAGCTTCTGCGAGGCGATACGGCTAGACTATGTGTCATGTTCGCCTTTCCGCATAGCCGTGGCGAGGCTTGCAGCTGCCCAGGCAACTATCAGAAATAAATAGGTTTTTTTCCAACTGTTGCAGAATTAACCCAGTGTCAAATTAGCTGAAACTTGGGCCTGTTTGGGGCCAGTTTCTGTTGCCGCTATGGTTAACCTATGTTAAACGCAATGCGTGGTATTGATCGGTCATGTAAAAAGGCCGACGCGCGTCAAATTGCAGGACAAGAGAATTGCGGGCAAGCAAGAACCAGCAGCGTGAGCTTTCTGACGAAGAGCTGAACGAATTCGCAACGCTGCGGGGGCGGTCTTCCTCTTTCCGCGATTTCATTCCTTTCATGATGGGCGGCGCTTTTCTGATCAGCGCCTTTGCATTTGCTGGCAACTACATGGGCCAGAACGCCGTTGCGCATAACGCCGTGCCGGGGCAAATGCCCGCCTCGCTGATTGCGCCGACAACCGATATCATGGCCAAGGGGTCTCTCCTTCCGATGGGAGAAAGCCTGAGTATTACGTCACTTAGCTCGATTTCTCAGCCGGCCATTGTGGCTGATGGCAAGGTTGACTTCGTCAACCCCGACCCGATTGCGGCTCCCGTGCCACCGAAAAAGCCGAAGCTCGCCAGCTCCAAGATCGTCATCACCCCTGCTGCCGCCAAGATCGGCAAGGATGTGGATGCTGGCGAAAGCCCGGTGAAGCGTCTCGCGCTGGCTCCGAAGCCCGCTGATATCGACCAGAGTTTCAAGATCAAGAAAGCCGAAAAGCAGGCAGCTATTGCGCAGCGCCGCGTGCGCATGGCTGAAGAGAATTGCCTGGCACGCGCCATTTATTTCGAAGCCCGTTCCGAATCGGCGATGGGCCAGCTTGCTGTCGCCAAGGTCATCCTCAACCGGACCCGGGACCCGAACTACCCGAAATCGATCTGCGGTGTTGTCTACCAGGGTTCAAACCGGCGCAATTCTTGCCAGTTCTCCTTCGCCTGTGACGGCATGGCAGATGAAGTGCGGCAACCGGCAGCCTGGGCGCAATCCAAGCAGATCGCCAAGCGCGCCATTGCCGGCACTGACAACATGAAGGCGATGAGTGCCGCCACCAATTATCATGCCGACTATGTGCGCCCCCGCTGGGCCAAGGGCATGCGCCGCCTCGTCAAGATTGGCCGGCACATCTTCTATTCCGACTCGTAAGCGTCATTCCGGTTTTGCAATACAAGGCGCCGTCAGGCGCCTTTGTTGTTTGTGGCGACAGCGCTAAGGTCAGCCGACAAGGAGCAGCAAATGGCCTGGAGCGAAACGAGCGGTACTGCATGGACCTGGTTCAAGGGTGAATGGCACAACGGCAACCCGCCCATCATGGGCAGCATGGATCATGCACCATGGCTGGGCTCGCTGGTATTTGATGGAGCGCGTGCCTTTGAAGGCGTGACGCCGGATCTCGACCTCCATTGCCAGCGCATCATCCGTTCGGCAGAAGCCTTCGGACTTGAGCCAACCAAGAACGCGAGGGAAATAGAAGCCATCATCCGCGAAGGCGTGGCGAAATTCCCGAAAACCGCGGAACTCTATCTGCGCCCCATGTTTTGGGCAGCTTCAGGTTTTGTCGATGTTGATCCTGAATCAACACAGTTCGCCGCCGCTGTTTATGACTCGCCGTTGCCCCAGCCCAAGGGCGGGATCATCACGCTGTCGCCATTCCGCCGCCCGTCAATGGAGTATGCGCCGACAAACGCCAAGGCGGCTTGCCACTATCCCAATTCAGGGCGCGCGCTGGCTGAAGCCAAGAAGCGCGGCTTTGACAATGCCGTGATGCTCGATCCCGCAGGCAATGTGGCCGAGCTCACGACCTCCAACATCTGGTGCGTAAAGAATGGCGAGGCTTTCACGCCGGCACCCAGTGGCTGTTTCCTCAACGGCATCACGCGCCAGCGTGTTATCAGGCTATTGCGGCAGGCCGGCATCGCCGTGCATGAGGAGAACTTGAAGTGGCAGGACTTGCTCTCTGCCGATGAACTGTTCACCACCGGCAACTACAGCAAGGTGGCGCCCGTCACCGGCATTGAGGATCGGCGGCTGCAGCCCGGCCCCGTCGCTGCCAGGGCGCGCCAACTCTACTGGGACTATGCACACGGCAGGCTGGGCTGATGCTACAGATCCAGCCTGAAGGGCCGGCCCTCGAAGGCATCTTCGCCGCGGCCGATGGCGGCAATGGCCCGCACCATGGCTCCATCGCGCGCGAGCAGCCTGTCTGCAAATGAAACCATGAGCGCATTGGGCGTTGCCGAAGGCGAGGCAGTCCGCAGCCGCTCTGCGAGTTGTGCTTCATCGAGTTCAGGCCGCAGTGCGCACCAGCTGATGAAGGCCGCCGCCGTCGAGCGGCTGATGCCGGCATAACAATGGATAAGTAGCGGCGCTTCGCGCGGCCAGCGTCTGGCAAATGCGATGACCTGCTCCACATGCGCGGGCATCGGCGGTTCCAGCCCGTCACGCGCTTCGATGATGTCATGGAAAGCCAGCTTCAGGTGATTGCCGGGTTCTATTTCGGCAATCGTTGGCGCAGGTGTCGGTGGGCCAAGCAGGCTCACTGCGTGGCGCGCGCCAGAAAGCCGCACCTGATCGGCAACAGAATTCAATGGGCAAACAATAATCATGTCATTCCACTAGCATCTTGAAGCGCCTGAGGAAACTTGCCGCAGCATCCACCGCAGGCTGTGGCTTGAGCACGAAGAACTTGGCGGAGCCCGTACCTGTCAGGCCTTTCGGCTGCCCGAAATATTTTTGCGCCTCGGGAATGGAAAAACCAGCAAGCTGAGTGGCTTCGAGGTAGGCTGCAATCCTGTCCGCCGCCTTGATCTCCGTTTCCAAGGCAGGCGCATTCTTCGGCGGCAGGCCAAAGCGAATGTGGATAGCGGCCAGCAGGCTTTTCTCGAACGACTTGTAGTCAAGCCCGAGGGCTGCCTTGAACGGCGAGATCATGTCACCCACCACATACTCCGACGCATCATGCAGCAGGGCTGCAAGGCGTGCGGCCTGCGTCAGTTCTGGGTTCAGACGGAAGGCCAGCGCTTCCACCAGAACGCAATGCTGCGCCACCGAGAAGGCATGATCACCTTTTGTCTGCCCGTTCCAGCGCGCCACGCGGGCAAGCCCGTGCGCAATATCCTCAATCTCGATATCAAGCGGTGAGGGGTTGAGCAGGTCGAGCCTGCGGCCCGATAGCATGCGCTGCCATGCGCGAGGAGCCTCCGCCATCAGCGTGCCAGTTTCTTAACCGCCTCATGGCGGTGGCAATCAACCAGATGATCGTTGACGAGGCCGCAGGCCTGCATGAATGCATAGACGATTGTGGGTCCGACAAAACGAAAGCCGCGCTTCTTGAGGTCTTTCGAAATCTTCTCGGCAAGCGGCGTTTGCGCTGGCACGTTCTTCGTGCTTCGCGGACGGTTCTGCACCACCTTGCCATCGAGAAAGCCCCAAAGGTAGGCGGAGAAGTCGGGGATTTCGAGGTAGGCCTGAGCGTTGGTGATGCTGGCATCAACTTTCAGCTGGTTGCGCACGATGCCAGCATTAGCCATCAGTTGCTTCACTTTGCGGGCGTTGTAGCGCGCCATCACATCAGGATCGAAGCCGTCAAACGCCTCGCGGAATGAATCGCGCTTGCGCAGGATTGTGATCCACGAAAGGCCCGCCTGGAAACCGTCAAGCAGCAGCTTTTCAAACAGGGCGCGGCTGTCATACTCCGGCACGCCCCATTCCTCGTCATGATAGGCAACGTAAACTGGATCGCTGCCGCACCAGGTGCAGCGGCATATGCCGTCCTCATGCCTTGTCGCAGTCATGCGGGGTTCTTCTCGATAGAGATTTTGCCTTCCATCCAGGCCGGAACATGCACCGCCGTGGTGACACCAGCTGTCAGGATGGGTTCCTGCACATCCGCCAACCGGTCCAGCCGCACTAAGGCAAGCCCGTCAAATCCGTTAGATGACAGCGCCATGCCGATAGGCTTGTCGCCACTCACAAGTTCGCTGCCGGCGGCGGGCGCATTGTCCTCATAACGCACCGGCATGATGCGGCTGCGCGCTGTGCCGCGGTGCTGCATGCGGGAAACGACTTCCTGGCCGATATAGCAGCCCTTGCTGAAACTCACGCCCGAGAGCAGGTCGAGATTGGCCTCATGCGGAAACAATCTGCCTTGGCCGATATCGAGATCCGAGTCGGCCAGCCCCATTTGGACACGCCAGCGATCATAGCCCGAAGCATGCGGCAGGCTGCCCTTGGGCACGATGAACCTGTCACCCATTTCGTCCAAACGTGGATCAGGGTAGGAAATCGGCTGGCCACCGCCGCCGGGACCGACGCCAACGTCAACCTCATCGCGCGGTGCAATCCTCACCTTGGCGCGCAGCTTGTAGAAGCCGAGCTTGGTGATCAATTCCTGTCGCTGCGCCGCCGAACAATCAATGAGGAAACCCTCAACCGTGCGCAGGATGAAGAAATCGGCATGAATCTTTCCCTGCGGCGTCAACAGGGCGCCATAGGCGGCTTCAGCAACGGCAAGCGCTTGCACATCGGCCGTAACCAGCGCTTGCAGGAACTGTGCTGCATCATCGCCCTCAATGCTGAGCACCGACCTGTTGGAAGCGACCTGGACCGGGAACGGAGGCTGTGTCATCGCGGTTGCGGAACTCCCATGCAGCATCTACGGTTGTTGTACACAACAATCCAGGAACGCACATGCCGCCTACGGCTGAACTGATATTGAAGGGCGGCACCATCGTCAACCAGAACGGCATGGGACCGGCAGATATAGCGATCAGCGGCGGGCGTATCATTGCCATTGGTGATGTTGCAGGCATTTCAACCGAATCAACGCTTGATTGCCGCGGACTGCATATCCTCCCCGGTGTCATCGACAGCCAGGTGCATTTTCGCGAACCAGGGGCAGAACACAAGGAAGACCTCGAAACCGGCAGCCGCGCCGCCGTCATGGGCGGGGTCACCGCTGTCTTCGAAATGCCCAATACAAAGCCGCTGACGACATCGGCTGATGCACTGGCTGACAAGGTGAAGCGCGCCACCAATCGCATGTTCTGCGACTTCGCCTTCTACGTCGGTGGCACGCACGCCAACGTGGAAAACTTGCCAGTTTATGAAAAGCTGCCGGGCAGCGCCGGCATCAAGGTGTTCATGGGTTCATCCACCGGCGACCTGCTGGTTGAGGATGACGCCGGCATATCCGCCATTCTCGGCCGTACAAGCAGGAGGGCGGCCTTCCATTCGGAGGATGAACCAAGGCTGCGGGCAAGGCTCGGCCATCAGGTTGCAGGTGTTGCAGCGAGCCATCCCGTCTGGCGTGATGTGGAAGCGGCAAGGCTCTGCACTGAGCGGCTGCTGCGCATTGCGCGCAAGACCGGCAAACGCGTGCATGTTCTGCATGTATCGACGGCGGATGAACTTCCGCTGCTGGCCGCGCATCGTGATGTGGCAACCGTTGAAGTGACGCCGCATCACCTCACGCTCTCGGCAGACGATTATGCAAGGCTTGGAACGCGATTGCAGATGAACCCGCCGGTGCGCGGGAGCGAACATCGCGAGGCGCTGTGGCGCGCCATAAACTCCGGTCTCGTTGATGTTCTGGGTTCGGACCATGCACCTCATACACTCGAAGAGAAGGCTAAGCCTTACCCCGCACTCGCCCTCCGGCATGCCGGGGGTGCAGACGCTGGTTCCCGTCATGCTTGATCATGTCAACAAGGGCAGGCTAACTCTGGAGCGCCTTGTTGATCTCACCTCGCACGGGCCAGCCCGAATCTTCGGTATCAGCGGCAAGGGTCGCATTGCCGAAGGTTACGATGCCGATTTCACCATTGTCGACATGAAGGCCAAACGCACCATCGCCAACAACTGGATCGAGAGCCGCTGCGGCTGGACGCCTTATGATGGCATGGAAGTTGTGGGTTGGCCGAAAGGCACGCTTGTGCGCGGCCGCAAAGTGATGTGGGATGATGAGATCATAGGTCCGGCGCATGGGCAGCCGGTCCGGTTTGTTGAGGCGCTTTAGCAATGTCAGATACGTTTCTAGCCATCCAGCTCACCAAGGACGAAGCCGGCCAGCACATGCAGTTCGTCTCGTTGACCGATGCGGACCTGATGGATGGCGATGTCACGGTGAAGGTCACCCACTCATCGGTTAATTACAAGGATGGCCTCGCGATCACCGGCAAGGCGCCGATTGCGCGGCGTTATCCGCTCATCCCCGGAGTTGATTTCGCCGGTATCGTGCTGAAGTCGGAGCATCCCGCCTGGAAGGCGGGTGACAAGGTAGTGCTCAATGGCTGGGGCGTGGGCGAGCAGCATCATGGCGGCTTTGCCGAACGCGCTCGCGTCAAAGGTGACTGGCTGGTGGCCGTGCCGGAAGGCTGGACTTGTGCTGAGGCGATGGCGGTCGGCGTTGCTGGCTATACGGCAATGCTCTGCGTCATGGCCCTGGAAGAGCAGGGCCTCAAGCCCGCCGATGGCGAAGTGCTGGTGACGGGTGCAGCAGGTGGCGTCGGCACGGTATCGATCGCATTGCTCCACAAGCTGGGCTTCACAGTCGTGGCCTCGACAGGCCGGCCGGAGGAGGAGGAATTTCTCCGCCATCTCGGCGCCTCCTCAATCATCGACCGCAAGGAATTCAATGTGCCGGTGAAGCCGCTGGCCAAGGCGCGTTGGGCCGGCTGCATTGATTCTGTTGGGTCAGTGACACTCGCCAACATTCTCTCGCAGATGAAGGATGAGGGTGTAGTTGCTGCCTGCGGGCTGGCCCAGGGCATGGATCTTCCGTCAAGCGTTGCACCATTCATCCTGCGCGGCGTGCGCCTGATCGGCATCAATTCGGTGACAACACCCTTGGTGCGGCGTCAACTCGCCTGGAACAGGATTGCGCGCGACCTTGACCGCTCATTGCTGGCAAGCCTCACAACGCATGTGCGGCTGGATGACGTGCCGCGCATTGCCGCCGACATTGTGCAGGGCAAGGTCAGGGGACGCGTCGTCGTCGACGTGGCGTGAGCAGTTTCTGATTTACTGCCGGGTCTTGGCGACGGAGAATTCGCCGGCGCGCACACGGTCCGGCAGGCGCTCGCACATCGCGGCTACCGGTTCCTCGCCGTAGCTGGCAATGAGGTCGGAAAGGGCCGCGAAGATCGCAGCCGTTGCAATGCAATCGGACTCGAGCCCTTCGTAAACGGCTTCTTCCCACGCATCGAGAATGTAACGCAGCGCCAGATGTTTGGCCTCGCTAGGATAGGTCGCTGGCATCGCCCGTGTCTGGAATTTGTTCATGATAGTCTTCAGTTACGCCCTTGGCCCCCACACCCCTCCACCGTCCCACCGGCGTTGAGTGATGAGCGACATTAGCAAAGGTTACCGGGCTGGCGACCAGTTCCTTAAAGGAAGGTTAACATCAACAATGAGCATTGATTTAAATGGACAATAGCAACTCGGAGCGGCGCATGGCGACGGCGATGCTGGGGGCGAGTTGGAGCTTGCTTGCTGCTTCGGGACTGAACCAGCTTGCCTCTGCTGCATCGCTGTTGGCGACAGCCTCGCCAGAAAGCCAGTGGCCACAAAAACATGCAATGGCATAGTGCGTTGGCGGCTGGCGCAGGATCACGTCATAGAGGCCGACGAGATGCTCGAGGCGAACAGAAATGCCAGTCTCCTCATGCAACTCGCGCAGCGCCGCCGCCTCTGCCGTCTCGCCAAACTCGACATGACCGCCAGGAAACGCCCAGTAGTGCGGCGGTTTGGCCCGCTTCACCAGCAATACGCGTCCGTCGCGCCAGATGCAGGCTGAGGCTCCAAGGCGAGGAAATTGATGCAGGCCGTTATCAGGCATTGGACCTCGCACAGTATCAGGGAGTTCGCCGGGGAAAAACTGGTATTCAGTTTCTATCCATGGTGTTACAATTTCAGTGTGCAACCACTTACCGCACTTGAGGATTTGCAATTCTGATGTGAACTTGGAGGATGAATGCCATGGCGCGCAAGCAATCGAAACCATCCAGCAAGGCGGTGGAAACGGTGAAGCAGCCCTTCAAATTGAAGCCCGGGCAAGCCAGCACAGATGCCGCCAAAGACCTTGTGCACATCATCAGAAAGGGCGTCCGTTGCGAAACTGAGCGGCGCGGTCACAAGGCGCCAGGCGGCAGAACGCCTGCCGAGATCGTACTCGATGCATCTGAAGGGTTTATCCCGCTGTGGTCGAAGAACACGACATTGCGCTGGCGTTTCAAGGAAAGCTCATTCCAGGCATTCGAGAATCCGCAAGCTGCCAAGGCCGCAACACAGAAACTGTTCGCCGACGCAGTCCTGGCCTGGGGAGATTCCGCGCCGGTCAAATTTGCCTATGACGACGACGTGTGGGACTTCGAGTTGGTCATGAAGAATACCGACGATTGCGACAGCTCCGGCTGCACACTCGCCATGGCTTTCTTTCCCGATGCCGGTCGCCACAAGCTGGTGATCTACCCCAAGATGTTCGAGCAAACCAAGAAAGAGCAAATAGAAACTCTCGTGCACGAGATTGGCCACATCTTTGGGCTGCGCCACTTCTTCGCCCAGATCAGCGAAACCGCATGGAAATCGCAGATTTTCGGCAAGCACCACAAGTTCTCGATCATGAACTACGGCAAGGACAGCAAGCTGACGGCGCGTGACAAGTCGGACCTCAAGTCGCTGTACAAGCAGGCATGGGCCGGCAAGCTGCAGAGCATCAATGAAACGCCCATCAAGTTCGTAAAGCCATACCATACGATCAGTGACGGCAGCGCCCCTTCCGGAATGGCCGAGCCCGAAAGACTTGCAGCCGGCAGAGGTACGCAGCTCCGCATGCGCTGAATAGCTTCAGTGGATTTGGCTTTCGCGCACGCCAGAAGGCGGGTTATCCTGTGGCATGTGCAATCTCTACAGCTTTCGCAAGGCCGCGGCAGAAACAAGATCGCTGCTCGACTATCTGGAACAGCCGGATTTTCCGCCCCGTGAAGTGATCACGCCGGGGAGCCCCATTGCCATTGTAAGAAGCGAGAAAGGTGTCCGCCACTTTGCGCTGGTGCGCTGGGGTTTCGTGCCCTCATGGGTGAAGGAAATCCAGCCTGGCAAGCCGCTCATCAATGCGCGGGCAGAGACCATTCTCGAAAAGGCGTCGTTCCGCAATGCCATCCGCCGTCGCCGCTGCCTCATTCCTGCCGATGGTTTCTACGAATGGAAGGGAGACATGCCTGGCCGCAAGGTGCCGCACTTCATTCACAAGCCGGATGACGGGCTGTTCGCTTTTGCCGGAATTTGGGAGCATTGGGCGGGAGCCAATGGGTCCGAGCTGGAATCGGCGGCGATCATCACCACCGAACCCAATCGCGAGATAGCGGAGATATACACCCGCATGCCCGTCATCATCGAGCCCGCAGATTACTCGCACTGGCTCGATGTAATCAACGTTGATGGTCCTGAAGCGGCGCATCTGCTGCGCCCTGCACCTGACGGAACCTTCGTGGCCGAGCCGACAACAGCCTTGCAGCGCAAGCCTGCGCCGCCCCGACACGTTTCATCCAAACAGCAGATGAATTTATTTTAGGGCAGCAGCTTGCCCGGGTTCATGATGCCGTGCGGGTCGAACAATGCCTTGAGGGACTGCATCATCTCAAGCTCGACCGGGGTTTTGATGGCCGCCATACGCTCCCGCTTCAGCAACCCGATGCCATGCTCTGCGCTGATAGAGCCTTCATATTTCTGCACAAGCCCAAACACTACGTCATTCATGTCTTCCCAGGCAGCGAGAAACTGCTTCTTGTCTGCCCCCACCGGTTGGCTCACGTTGAAATGCAGGTTGCCATCGCCCATGTGGCCAAAGGGCATGGGCCGCGCGCCGGGCATGAATGTTGTGACGGCAGCACTTGCCTCCTCAATGAACTCAGGAATGCGTGATACAGGCACCGAGATGTCATGCTTGATCGAGCCGCCTTCCGGCTTTTGTGACTCTGAAAGGCTTTCGCGCACGTTCCACAGGGCCTGCCGTTGGGCCTCTGACTGGGCGATTACTGCATCGCCCGCAAGACCCTGCGCCATGGCGGCTTCAAGAATGCGCAGAAATGTGCCATTCTCTGCATCGGCCAGTTCACTCAACACATACCAGGGCGAGGGCGCAGGCAGGGGGTCAACGGCCCCCATGTGCTTGACGGCGAGTTCGAGGCCGAAACGCGGCATGAGCTCGAAGGCAATGGCCTTGTTGCCGCTGAGCGAGCGCGTCAAGGACAGCAGCTCCAACGCCGCAACGGGTGAGGGCACAGCAACAAACGCCGTTTCGAATGAGCACGGGCTTGGGAAAAAGTTTCAGTGCCGCCGCGGAGATGATGCCGAGCGTGCCTTCCGAGCCGATGAAAAGGTTCTTCAGATCATAGCCGGTGTTGTCCTTGCGCAGGCGGCGGAGACCGTTCCACACGCGCCCATCCGGCAGCACGACTTCAAGCCCGAGGCACAGGTCGCGAGCGTTGCCATAGGCGAGCACATTCAGCCCGCCGGCATTGGAAGCGAGATTGCCGCCGATGCGGCACGAACCCTCGGAAGCGAGGCTGAGTGGAAACAACCTGTCAACGGCATCTGCTGCGACTTGCACACTCTTGAGGATGGCGCCCGCCTGCACGGTGATGGAATTGTCGGCAGCATCGACGCGCAGGATGCTCGTCATCCGCTCGGTCGACACAATGATGGACTTGTTGGCCGCAAGCGCAACCTGCCCGCCAACCAGGCCCGTATTGCCCGACTGAGGTACAATGGATGTGCGCGTCTCATGCGCTAGCGCCAGGATTTGAGAGACTTCCTCAGTGCTGCCAGGCCGCAGCACCAGCGGGCTTTCCCCGCGCCATAGGTCGCGGGGTTCATGGAGGAATCGTTGTTTGTCCGCAGCGTTCCGAAGCGCGTTGGCCTCTCCGACGATGCCGGTGAAGCGCTGCATTAGCTCCGGTGTCATGCTTGCCTCGGGGCAGCGGCGCGCCTCAACCGGTCATTGATGGCCTCGCCAAGCCCCCTGTCAGGAATCGGGGCAACCGCAATCGTCTCAATGCCTTCAGCGTCGATCTCATGCAGCAGGCGAAACAGGTTGGCGGCGGCTTCCGCAAGATCACCACGCTTGGAGAGATTGTAGGGGCCATGCGAGTGCAGGCCGAAACCAAGATAGGCCTCGCGCTCTCCCGGCCGCTTGGCGGCAAGGCGCAATCTGGCGTGAGGAGCATAGTGGCTTTCAAGCTGCCCCGGAGCAAGCAATGGATCATTGGCATCAGGGTCCTGCAGTTGCTTGCCAAGTGCGGCCTCGATCGCTGTCCGCTCAATGCCGCCAGCGCGGAGCAGCACCGGCGCATCTCCCACGAAGCTGACAACAGTTGATTCAACGCCTACCAGACAGTTCCCTCCATCGAGAATGACCTGCACCTTGCTGCCCAACCCCTTGCGCACATGCTCCGCCGTTGTGGGGCTTAAGCCGCCCGATGGGTTGGCAGACGGGGCAACAACCGGTTTGCCGAAGGCGGCCAGCAATTGGCGGGCGAGCGGGTGGGCTGGGACGCGCAGAGCAATGCTGCTTAAGCCCGCCGAGGCGAGCAACGAAACAGGACAATCGGCAGCGCGTGGCACAACGAGGGTGAGCGGCCCCGGCCAGAAAGCCTTGGCCAGCTTCAGCGCCTCATCCGGGAAAACACCCAGCCTGAAGGCAGCCTCGGCATCAGCCACATGCGAAATGAGCGGGTTGAACTGCGGCCGCCGCTTGGCGGCAAATACGCGTGCCACCGCCGCATCAGACGTCGCATCGGCGCCGAGCCCATAAACCGTCTCGGTCGGGAAGGCGACCAACTGTCCTGCCTGCAAACCTTCGACTGCCGCCTTGATTTCAGTGGAATTTTCCATCTCACCGGTTCTATAGCAGGGGCATGGCCACGCTTCTATATTCCCATGCATCGTCGTTAAGGCACTTGACACCGGACGGCCACCCCGAGCGGGTAGACCGCATCCGCGCCATTAGCCAAATTCTCGACAATCCGCACTTTGCAGGCCTCATCCGGCGCGAGGCGCCGCTCGGCCGCGATGAGGACATTCTGCGGGCTCACACGGAAGAGCACCTCAACACGGTGCGCGCCCTGGCGCCTGAAAGCGGTTTCGAGTTTCTGGATCCCGATACCGTCATGTCACCCGGCTCGCTTGAGGCGGCATTGCGAGCCGTGGGGGCAGCAACCACGGCTGTTGATGCCGTGTTCCGCGGCGAGGCGGATAATGCTTTCTGCGCCATGCGGCCACCCGGCCACCATGCCGAGCATAACCGCGCCATGGGCTTCTGCCTGTTCAACCAGGTCGCCATCGCCGCCAAATATGCGCAAACCCGCTATGATGCGGAGCGCGTAGCGGTCGTTGACTTCGATGTTCACCATGGCAACGGCACGCAGGATATCTTCTGGTCGGACGAGAACCTGTTCTACGGCTCCACCCACCAGATGCCGCTTTACCCCGGCAGCGGGGAAGTGCATGAAACCGGCGTCGGTAACATTTTCAACGCGCCGCTGCGCGCAGGTGATGGCGGCGAGCAGTTTCGTGAGGCCATGCGATCCATCATCCTGCCCGCACTCGATTCTTTTGCGCCTGACCTGGTCGTGATTTCGGCGGGTTTTGACGCCCACCAGGATGATCCCCTCGGGTCGCTCCGCTTCACCGAGGAGGATTTCGTCTGGGCTACGTTGCAGTTGATGGAAACAGCCGAGACGCATGCCAGCGGGCGGGTTGTCTCGGTGCTCGAAGGCGGCTACGACTTGCGCGCGCTGGCGGCCTCGGTGGGCGTGCATGTGCAGGCGCTGATGCATGGTTCGGACGTTGCTGGGCCTGATGATGACGATGAAGATGAGGATGATGCCGAATGAGCAAGTTTCCCGACATTGAGGGTCTCTCCTTCGAAAAGGCATTAGCCCAGCTTGAGGAAATCGTCGCCAAGCTGGAATCCGGCAAGGTCGATCTCGAGCAATCGATCGCCATCTATGAGCGCGGCGAGGCGCTCAAGGCCTATTGCGAAAAGCAACTGCGCGCTGCCGAAGCGCGGATCGAGAAGATCACGCTGAAGCCGGATGGATCGCCATCCGGCACCACGCCGCTGGACGTGGAGTGAGCCGCACCCGGCTTGATGAAGAACTTGTCCGTCGCGGTATTTATCCTACACGGGCGCGGGCACGCGATGCTGTATTGCGCGGCACAGTAGAGGTGAATGGTGTTGTTGCCGCAAAGCCTGCGCAAGGCATTGCTGCCAGCGACAAGATAGCCATCGACGATGCAGCCCAGCCCTATGTTTCGCGCGCCGCCCTCAAGCTGAAGCATGCGCTGAAGCAATTCCACATAGAAGCGCGGGGAAAGCGCTGTCTCGACCTCGGCAGTTCAACCGGCGGCTTCACGCAAGTTTTGCTGGAGCAGGGCGCTGCCCATGTCACGGCGATTGATGTGGGCCACGGCCAGATGCATGCAAGCCTTGTTGGCGACCCACGCGTCACGTTGCATGAGGGGCTGAACGCCCGCGATATTCAGCTTGACCATATCGGCCGCCCCATCGAGATCATCGTTTGTGATGTCAGTTTTATATCTTTGCTGCTCGCCCTGCCTCCCGCGCTTGCAATGATGGAACCTGGCTCAACGCTGGTCGCCCTCATCAAGCCGCAGTTTGAAGTGGGCAAAGGCCGCAACCCGCATGATGAAGCACAGCAGCGCGACGTGTGCGAGCGGGTGCAGACTTTCTTGTCATCAATGGGTTGGAAGGTTCTTGGAGTGACGCCATCGCCCGTCAGAGGCGGCGACGGCACGCAGGAATTCCTAGTTGCGGCCAGTAAGACAAAACCCGCAAATCAGGCTGGCAGTCATACGCCGTGACCGGTTCAGTGGCCAACCTGCGCGCGGTTGCGCAGGAAGTGGTCTGCCAGAACAATCGCCATCATTGCTTCCGCCACCGGCACGCCGCGAATGCCGACGCACGGGTCATGCCGCCCCTTGGTGGAAATATCGGTATCCTCGCCGCCAGCCGTTACTGTCTTGCGCGGCGAAAGTATCGAAGATGTAGGCTTGATGGCAATCCGCACCACCACATCCTGCCCTGAGGAGATGCCGCCCAGAATTCCGCCCGCGTGGTTGGAGAGAAATTCCGGCTTGCCATCCTTCATGCGGATTTCATCGGCATTTTCTTCACCGCTCATGGCAGCTGTGGCAAAGCCATCGCCAATCTCGACGCCTTTAACAGCATTGATGCTCATCATCGCGGAGGCAAGATCCTGGTCGAGCTTGCCATAGATCGGCGCGCCCCAGCCAGCAAGAACACCAGAGGCAACTACTTCGATGACGGCGCCGCAGCTCGAGCCCGCCTTGCGCACATCATCAAGATAAGTTTCGAACAGCTTTGCGGCTTGCGCATCCGGCGTGAAGAACGGATTGTTGTCCACTTCAGCCCAGTTCCAGTTGCGGCGGTCAATCTTGTGCGGACCCATCTGCACCAATGCGCCGCGAATGCTGACAGTGGGAATGATCTTGCGGGCAATGGCGCCTGCCGCCACGCGCATAGCCGTCTCCCGCGCCGAGGAGCGCCCGCCACCGCGGTAATCGCGCAACCCGTACTTGGCGTTGTAGGTAAAATCAGCGTGGCCGGGGCGGAACTTGGCCGCAATCTCCGAATAATCCTTGGAGCGCTGGTCGACATTATCGATCAGCAAGCCGATGGGCGTACCCGTCGTCACTTGGCCGATGGTGGATGCGTCTTCAAACACGCCGGAGAGAATTTTCACTTCATCCGGTTCGCGCCGCTGCGTGGTGAAGCGGTTCTGCCCCGGCTTGCGCTTGTCGAGATAGACCTGAATATCGGTGGCTGTCAGCGCAATGCCGGGAGGGCAGCCATCGACAACGCAGCCTATGGCAGGACCATGGCTTTCCCCGAAGGTGGTGATACGAAACAGGTGACCGAAGCTGTTGTGGGACATAAGTTGTTTTAAGCGGGCGCCTTGTGCACGTCAAACCATTGGGCATTGCCGTTCTCAATAAGGCAATAGGCACCCTGCCGCATGCGTTGCGCCATCAACTCGCGCGTCTCAAGCCCGGCGAGGAGCCCGATAAAGCAACGGCCGATGGCGCCATGGGCCACGACAATGGTGGGTTTGGTGCGGGTCTCGATCCAGCCCGCCAGCCGTGCATGCCCATCGGCATAGCTTTCCCCGCCCTCGGGACGCCAGCCATAACGGTTTATAGGGTCTGCCGGATAAACAGGCGAGGCTTTCAATTCCCAGAAGGGCTTGCCCTCCCAAATGCCGAAGCCAAGTTCCTTGAGCCGTGGTTCGACGGTGAGCCGGTCCTCTCCAGCGCCAAGCGCCGAGCGGATGTAGTGCATCGTCTGCCGGGTGCGGATCATCGGCGAGACGAAAAACTCGAAGTCCGAGAAAGCGGCGAGGTCTCGCGCCAGCGCATCGCCTACGGCTTTTGCTTGCGCATGGCCGGTTACATTGAGAGCAGTATCAGTCCACCCCTGGATGATGCCATCGCGATTCCAGTCGGTTTCCCCATGACGGATGAATATCAGCGGCGGCTTAGTCACCGTTGCCATTCACCGTGAGGTCAGGCGCGGAAGGGTTCTTCATGCCGACGATATGGTAGCCCGAGTCGACGTGCAGGATCTCGCCGGTCACGCCGCGCGACAGGTCAGACAGCAGGTAGAAGCCGCTATCGCCGACTTCTTCGGTCGTCACCGTGCGGCGCAGTGGCGAGTTATACTCGTTCCACTTGAGAATATAGCGGAAGTCACCGATGCCTGATGCCGCCAGTGTCTTGATCGGCCCGGCGGAGATGGCATTGACGCGGATATTCTTCTCGCCAAGGTCAGCCGCCATGTAGCGCACCGAAGCCTCAAGTGCCGCCTTGGCGACACCCATGACATTGTAGTGTGGCATCCACTTCTCGGCGCCGTAATAGGTGAGGGTGAGGAGCGAACCGCCATTCGTCATCAGCTTTTCGGCCCGCTGCGCAATTGCCGTGAACGAATAGCAGGAGATGAACAAGGTCTTGGTGAAGTTGTCGGCCGACGTGTCGACGTAGCGGCCAGTCAGCTCGTCCTTGTCAGAAAACGCGATGGCATGCACGACGAAGTCGAGGCTGCCCCATGTCTTGGCTATCGCTTCGAAGGTGGCGTCGATCGAGGCCATGTCGGTCACATCGCAGGGGACCACCAGCTTGCTGCCAATTTCAGCGGCCAGCGGCTCGACCCGCTTCTTGAGAGCATCGCCTTGATAGGTGAAGGCAAGCTCCGCCCCATGCCGGGCGCAAGCCTGGGCAATGCCCCAGGCAATCGACCGGTTGTTGGCAACGCCCATGATCAGGCCACGTTTGCCTGCCATCAAACCTTTGTTTTCACTCATTTTAATGATCAGTCCCGGAAGCGGAAGGGCACTTGATGTGCGTTCGTCAGGGCCTTTTGGCACAACTGGCCACTATTGAAAAGGGAGCATGCCCATTTCAGGAATGCAGGCGACGAAGCAGGGATTATCGGCTATCTGGGGTGAGAGGTTCCCCATGGACATGAAAGACATTCCCGTACTTACCGCCGCTTTCGGTTTTGCCGAGCGTGATGATCCCTTTGCGCTGTTTGCTGATTGGCTGAAGGATGCGGAGAAGTCGGAACCGAACGATCCCAATGCCATGTCGCTGGCGACTGTCGATGAAGAAGGCCTGCCAAACGTGCGCATGGTGCTGCTCAAGGGCTTCGACGACAAGGGCTTCGCTTTCTATACGAACTTCGAAAGCCAGAAGGGCCAGGAGATACTTGCCACCATGAAGGCGGCGATCAACTTCCACTGGAAAACCTTGCGCCGCCAGGTACGCGTGCGTGGCCTCGTTGAGCAGGTAAGCGATGAGGAGGCGGATGCCTACTTCAAGTCCCGCCCGCGCGAAAGCCGCATTGGCGCCTGGGCCTCGCAACAGTCACGTCCGTTGGAAAGCCCCTTTGCGCTGGAAACAGCGGTGGCAATGACTGCTGCACGCTACGCCATTGGCACAGTGCCGCGTCCGCCGCACTGGTCAGGGTTCCGCATCAAGCCGCTGTCGATTGAATTCTGGCATGACAGGCCATTCCGCCTGCATGACCGGGTATCATTCAGAAGGCCGGACCCTGCCGCCCGCTGGAGCAAGACAAGGCTCTATCCATGACAGAGGCGACGCCAACAGAGCGCAAGACGCTGATACTCACTGGCGCTTCGCGCGGCATCGGCCATGCCACGGTGAAACGCTTCTCAACCGCTGGATGGCGGGTGATTTCATGCTCTCGCTATGCTTTTCCGGAGGACTGCCCATGGGATGCAGGACCGGAGGATCATATCCAGGTGGACCTCGCAGACTCTACTGATACGGCACGTGCTATCCTGCTGATGAAAGAGAAGCTGAAGGAGCATGGCTCCCGGCTGCATGCGCTGGTCAACAATGCCGCCATCAGCCCCAAGAAGGCAGATGGTGGCCGTCTCAATACCATCGAAACATCAGAACATGATTGGAAACAGGTTTTCCAGGTCAATTTCTTCGCCCCCATCATGTTGGCGCGCGGCCTGATTGATGAACTCGAAGCCGCCAAGGGCGCAGTGGTCAACGTTACATCGATTGCCGGCACGCGTGTGCACCCTTTCGCAGGGGCTGCCTATTCCACTTCCAAGGCAGCGCTCGCCTCGTTGACGCGTGAAATGGCGGGAGATTTCGGTCCACTCGGCGTGCGCGTCAATTCCATTTCGCCAGGCGAGATCGAAACTTCGATATTATCACCCGGAACTGAAAAGATCATTCCGCAGATCCCGCAGCGCCGTCTGGGCCAGCCGGAAGAGGTGGCGCGCGCCATCTATTTCCTCTGCACGGATGGTTCGAGCTACGTGAACGGCGCGGAGCTGCACATCAACGGCGGGCAGCATGTCTGACAACTTGCACAAGCCTGAAACCATTGCTGCACAGGGTCTGCACGCTGTGGACAAGGAGACTGGTGCGGTGGTGCCGCCCATCCACCTTTCGACAACTTTTGCGCGCGATGAAAACTATGGGTTGCGCCATGGCAATATCTACCAGCGTGACGGGCACCCCGCTCTATTCAGCAGGCCGAAGCGACCATTGCGCGGCTGGAACAAGGCCAGGCAGCCTTGCTATTTGCCTCCGGCATGGCCGCATGCAGCGCATTTTTTGAAACTATTCCGCACGGCGCGCGCGTTGTCGCGCAGGATGTGATGTATCACGGCGTACGCGCTGCACTGCAACGGCTTCACGCTCTGGGGCGCATTCGGCTCACGCTCTATAAGGCAAGCGAGCCCATGGGCCTTGCTAAAGCGTTGCAAGGCGAGAAGACAAATCTTGTGTGGATTGAAACGCCGAGTAACCCCACCTGGGATGTGACGGACATTGCCAGAATCCGCAAAGCTTGCCCATGCGGCCGGTGCGGACCTGGTTGTGGATGCAACCATGCTGGCAAGCGTCACTACCCACCCACTTGCGCTCGGTGCCGACTATGTTTTCCACTCGGTCACGAAATACCTGAACGGGCATTCTGATGTATTGGCGGGCGCATTGGTGGCGCGCGAAGCAACTGCCCGCTGGCAAGAGATCGTCGCTTTGCGGACCAGGCTTGGCTCACCACTGCCGCCGTTCGAATGCTGGTTGTTGATGCGCGGCCTTCGCACCTTGTTTGTGCGTTACCGCCAAGCCTGCTCAAGCGCACTCACCATTGCCAGGCACTTTCAGCGCCACCCGAACGTTGAAACCGTGCTGTATCCGGGCCTCGCCAGTCATCCCGGCCACGAAATTGCGAAACGCGAGATGACGGATGGTTTTGGCGGCATGCTCTCCTTGCTGGTCAAAGGCGGCTATGACGATGCCCAGAAGTTTTGCAAAGGCCTGAAGCTGGTCATTCCGGCGACATCGCTTGGCGGTGTCGAGACGCTGGCTGAGCACCGCAAGGCGGTTGAGGGGCCGGAGAGCCCGGTGCCTGACAATCTGGTTCGCATCTCGGTTGGCCTCGAGCATGTTGATGATCTTATTGCGGATATTGCGCAGGCGCTCGGCTAACCTGCCCGTAGTTGCATCACCGCTCGCCAGCAGTGTTAACCAACCGCAAAGGTCGCAAGCATGCCGCACCGCATTGGTGCTATTTTTTCGATAGTTTGACACAACAGCGACCAAGACATTCCATCATGGCAGCAAGCTATCAGGACGTTGACGGATTTCCGGGCTGGGAACAGGCGCCGGAATTCTTCAAGAAGCTCATTCTTGAGAATGGCTGCAAGGTCGTAGGTGACATTGGCGGCGGCGCCCGTCCGCTGATCGATATGGAGTTCATCGAGAAGCACGGTCTCGAATACTATGTCTTTGACATATCGGCGAGTGAGCTGGCCAAGGCCGACAAGCGCTACCGCAAGATTGAATTTGACATCACCTCGGATGCGCACGCCTTCAACGCAATGAAGGTCCGCACCGACTTCGATCTCGTCTTCTCACACATGATGCTGGAGCACGTGCAGGAGCCGCTGAAGGCTCATTCCAACTTTGCGCGTCTGCTGCGGCCCGGCGGCCTCAGCGTGCACCTGTATCCTGCCAAGTACAATTTCCCGCTGTTCATGAACACGCTCATCCCTGAGGCTTTGTCACTCAAGATTCTGCCGCTGCTGCAGCCTAATCGCCAACAGGATGGAACAGAGGGCAAGTTCGTTGCCTTCTACAAGTACTGTGGTCCGCCCACCCGAAAGCTGGCTGGCGTACTGCAGCGCGCAGGCTTCGAGGTCAAGCAGCATACCGCCTTTGTCGGCCATCGCTATTACAAGCGCATCAAGCCGCTTGCGGCAGTCGAGAAGATGTTGCGCAAGATCATTCTTGCGGCGCACATCCCTATGATTAGCGCCAATCTGTTGGTGCTGCGCAAGCCCTCTGGCTAAACCATTTTTATTGCGAATTGTTACAATGCGCGATTTGACGTGTCCGCAGCCGTTTGCCTATCTTGACGCATGGCACATTATACCCAACAACGCCGCTATGGACCGGATGAACTGAAGGCGGATGCCTTTGTGCACGGCGCCGGATTTGCTGCGGCATTGGGTTCAGGTGTTTTTCTCCTCCCGCAAGTGTGGGCGAAGGGCGGATCGCATCTTGCAGCTTTCTGCGTTTACCTTGCGGCGCTGTTGTCGATGCTTGCCTTTTCATTTGCCTACAACATGGCGCCGCATTCGCCGCTCAAGTGGGTGCTGCGCAGGTTTGATCACTCGGCAATCTATCTGTTGATAGCCGGCACCTACACGCCCCTGCTGCTGCAGCTTGACGATCATTGGCTGGCGCTTGTTCTGGGAGCAATTGTTTGGAGCGGGGCAACGATTGGCGTCATCATCAAGGTGTTTCTGCCGGGCCGTTATGACGGCCTCGCTGTCGTCACCTACCTGGCGCTCGGCTGGGTAGGAGTTTTGGCGGCATCGGCTTTCTGGGCTGTGCTGCCAGTCACGACCATGGCGCTCATCGCCGCCGGAGGCTTGCTCTACACGGCTGGCGTTCCATTCTATCTCTGGGAGCAACTCAAGTTCCAGAACGCCATCTGGCATGCGTTCGTCGTTTCGGCCGCCGCCTGCCACTTCGTGGCGATAGCGTTGATCTATCTCTAGCCAGCGTAGAACATGAACGTCAGGCGCAT
Organism: uncultured Alphaproteobacteria bacterium; assembly: GCA_963814455.1. Taxonomy (GTDB): domain Bacteria; phylum Pseudomonadota; class Alphaproteobacteria; order Rhizobiales; family Aestuariivirgaceae; genus Aestuariivirga. The sequence goes on from CAWFCR010000023.1 coordinate 263,718, forward strand.
CAGGCCGGGGGAGACGGCGGCGGCGAGCAGCTTTGTGCAGGCAGTAGTGGATGAAACATACGCCTTCATCTGGCCGGAAGGGGCTCCGCCCATCGATACAACAGATTGGACTCCTGCCTGGGTAGCCGATGACGACGGGAGACTCATTGCGCTGATGCTGTCGTCCGGCGATTGCATCGATGACTTGTGGGTCGCCGGTCCGCACCGTGGCCGAGGCCTTGGCAGCAAACTGCTGACAATCGGCGAGTCCGAGATCCGAGAGCGAGGCTTCCAGCATGCGAAGCTACGCATTGTCGCAGGAAATGAGCTCGCTGCGGATTTTTATAGGCGCCGCGGCTGGATATTCGTCCGCAAGTACAGTCACGATAGGCTGCCAATTGTGATGATGGATTTCGACAAGGGCATGAGCCAGCAGTCCTAGGCTGCTTTGAGCTTATCCACATCTTGACTGCACAATGTCCTGCGCACACATTATGCGCATGAATGTCAACACGACAGCAAACAAGCGAAAGAAGGCCGTAAACCTGTCCATAGACGAGGACTTGCTGGCCGCTGCCCGCGCTCAAGGTCTCAATTTGTCTGCAATCCTGGAGCGGGCTTTATCGAAGGAACAGGCCCGTTTGTGGTTAGCCGAAAACAGCGCCGCCATCGAAGCCTACAATGAGGACATTCGTCAGAATGGCGTATGGTCCGACGGCATGCGGGACTGGTAATGCGCCAGTATGATGTTTGCAGCAATCCGGATCGTACAAAAAACAAGCGTCTTCCGTATTTCCTGATTCTTCAGTCAGATATTCTTGGACCATTCGAAACTGTCATAGTTGCGCCTGTCTATCCGGAAAGAACTGGGAAGACGATCATCAAGCTCAATCCGTTGATCCGCATCGGTAACAAGGAATACCGCTTCGGTGTGCAGGGCATGGCAGCCATTCCACGAAGCCGTGTTGGCCGCCCCATAGCGAATGCCAGCGCCCAGCATGCGGAATTCATCGCAGCAATTGACCTGCTGTTCTCTGGTTTCTGATCAAAACCTGAGAATGCGCAGCCAGCGCGCCACGTTGAGCAGGCTGATGAGAGCGCCTGCAACATAGGTGAATGCTGCGGCACGCAGTACGCCGCGGGCGCCTTTCATGTCTTCCGGCGGCAAATGCTTCTCCAGTTCCGGCAGGGCGCGGTTGAAACTTGCATCAAACTCGGTCGGCAAAGTGAAGACATGGATGACGATGGTTGAGGCGAGGATGCCTATCGCCAGCATAATCTCCGCCACGAGAATGACAGGTGAGCGCGTCAGCGCGAACACGATGGGCGTGGCCATCAGCATCATGCCGCCGGTCCGTTCGATTGCAATGCACGTCTTCGCCAGCCGCTGCCGCAGCATGAGCGGGGCATACTCATCGCGGTGCTGGATGGCGTGGGCCACTTCATGGGCTGCAACCGCAACTGCCGTCACCGAGCGGCCACGATAATTGTCTTCCGACAGGCGCACGGCGCGGTCATCCGTCGAGTAATGATCGCCCATCGGGTCAGTCGTTTCGACTTTCACATCCTTGAGGCCGGCCTGGTCCAGCAGATGGCGCGCCAGCTCGCCGCCGCTGCCCGGAAAGTCAGGCCGCTCGGTGGCGTGCGCCTTCATCGTCCACTTGATCCAGAATTGTGGACCAAAAATCAGGCCGATGAAGGCTAGTGCGCCGAGAAGAGCGAGGATGATCACCCGCTAACCGTCAGTTCCCCAGCAGCGCTGCTTCGAGAATGTCGAGGCCTTCATTCAGCACCGGTTCCGGTGCGGTGAGGGGCGTCAGCAGCCGCACCGTATCGGCATAGACACCGCAGGTGAGGATGAGCAGCCCGCGTTCCAGGCACTTGGCAGCCAGCGCCTTGGCGCCGCCAGCATCGGGCGTCGAGCCGCCATGCTCGGTCACCATCTCGAAGGCGCACATGGCGCCGAGACCGCGCACATCGCCAATGGCCATGCCCTTCTTCTTGGCCTTGATGGCATTCATGCGCTTCATGATGGTTTCACCCTGCTTGGTGGCAAGGCCCAGCAGGTCTTCCGTCTCGAACGCTTCGAACACGCCGAGCGCTGCAGCGCAGGCAATCGGGTTGCCGGCATAGGTGCCGCCGATGCCGCCTGGGTCTGGCGCATCCATGATCTTGGCGCGGCCGACAACGGCTGCCAGCGGAAAACCACCGGCGAGTGACTTGGCCGCTGTCATCAGATCAGGCTCAACACCGTAATGCTCCATGGCGAAAAACTTGCCGGTACGGCCAAAGCCCGACTGGATTTCATCGGCAATGAGCAGGATGCCATGCTCGTCGCACAGCTTGCGCAGGCGAACCATCAATTCCTTGGGCGCGATGTAGAAGCCGCCTTCGCCCTGCACAGGCTCGATGATGATGGCGGCCACGCGTTGCGGCTCCACATCGCACTTGAACAGCAACTCGATTGCGTGGATCGAATCTTCAACTGTGATGCCCTTGTGCGCGACCGGGAACGGCACATGCCAGATGCCCGCCGGCATCGGGCCGAACTTGGCCTTGTAAGGCAGCACCTTGCCGGTGAGCGCCATGCCGAGCAGCGTGCGGCCATGAAAACCACCATGGAAGGCGATAACGTCAGAGCGCCCCGTGTAAGCGCGGGCGTACTTGACGGCGTTTTCAACTGCCTCCGCTCCCGTGGTCACCAGCGCGGATTTCTTCTCGCCGGAGATGGGAGCAACGGCGTTCAGCTTCTCGCACACCTCGATGAATGGCTCATACGGCATCACCATGGCGCAGGTGTGGGTGAATTTCTCCAACTGCTCATAGACACGCTTCATCACCAGCGGGTGCCGGTGGCCAGTGTTGACCACCGCAATGCCGCCGCCAAAATCAATGTAGCGGTTGCCCTCGATATCCCAGATTTCGGAATTCTCTGCTTTTGCCGCCATCACCGGCGCACCCATGCCGATGCCGCGTGAAACGGCCTTGGCGCGCCGCTCAACCCAGGCCTTGTTCGAGCCTGCGGGTGCGGGGGTGAAGACGGGTGCGTTCATGATCTGCTCCTTGGATGAATGTGGTCTAGTTTAGCGCTGTTGACCTTTGCCCGGCAAACGGTTTCAGTGAGTCCAGTCAGCCGGGGGCAAAGGGGCTGGTTTGATGACGTTGCAGGAGGTATTGCAGAATCTGGTGCATGTGGGTGCCATCCTCTATCTGGTGTGCTTCCTGTTTCGCGACCAGATACTGCTCCGCAGTTTCGCCATTGCTGGCGATGCGGCCTATGTCGCATACTACTTCAATGTGGCTGACCAGCCGCTTTGGGGTGCTATTTTCTGGAACATTCCCAACGCCCTTATCAACCTGACTATGATTGCCCTGATTTTGCGGGATAGCCGCGTCACCAGCTTCACCGACAATGAGTTGAAGCTCTATCGTTGCCTGAACAGCCTGTCTCCGGCGGAGTTCCGCAAGATCGTCAAACTTGGCAAATGGAGCAAGGCGAACGGTGAAATGCCGCTGGCTAAGGAGGGAGAGTCGCTCAACGTGCTGCACTATGTGGTCGAGGGTGATGTGGAAATTGACAAGGGTGGGCGAAAAATCCAGGTCGTCCCTGGTCTTTTTATTGGCGAGGTAGCGTTTTTGAAGCAGCGTCCAGCCAGCGCAACCGTCAAGGTGGCTCCTGGCTCGCTCTACATTTCTTGGCCGCACAGCGTATTGACGCGCGCTCAAATCAAGAATGACAACTTGCGAAACGCCATAAGCACCATGTTGAACTCGGACATGGCCGACAAGGTCGCGCGCAGCTAGGTCAGGTCTGCGCTTCGAGCGCCTGCAGGGCGGCTTTCAGGCGCTTGCGGGCTTCTTTCAGCCCCTGAGCGTCGAGCGCTGCCGGATCAAGGAACAGGTCGAGGCCGACCGTGTGTCCGCTGATCACTTCCTTTCGCTGCTTCACTTCACCGAGAATGCCGTCAACGACATAGGGAACGACCCTGCGGCTTATGCCTTTCATGGAGATTGGAGGCTTTGGACGTGCGCTCACCATGTCACGCGTCAGCTCATAGGTTTCGTAGCTGAGGACAATTTCGCCCGGCTCAGCAACTGATTGCAGGCGGGCCGCAAAATTGGCCTCCACCCCGATGATTGTATAGTCCATGCGATCATCGCTGCCGAAATTGCCGACATTGCAATAACCGGTATTGATGCCCATCCGCGCCTTGAACGGATTTTCAATGCCCTTGCGGCGCCAGGACTTGTTCAGGTGCTCCAACCGGTTCTTCATGGCAATCGCCATGCGCAGGCAAGCCTTTGCGTCTTCTTCAACACCCTTGGTCTCCGGATCGCCGAAAAACACCAGAATTGCATCGCCAATGAATTTGTCCACGGTGCCGCCATGCTCAAGTGCAATGGCCGACATGCTGGTGAGATATTCATTGAGCAGGGCTGTCAGGTCTTCCGGCTGCAGGCGCTCCGCTGTCGCCGTGAAATCCTTGATGTCGGAGAAGAAGATGGTGAGTTTCTTGCGTTCGGTTGCAATTGTAACGTCGCGTTGCCCGCTGAATATGCTTTTGTAGATTTGCGGAGAAATATACTTCGCGATCTTGATGGAAATTGCCGCAAGAAAGTTGTTCGCCTCCGCCAGCTCGGAATTCATGAAGGAAATGAGTTTTGACTGGCGCCATTGCAACCACAGCAAAGCAATGCCGGTGAGCGAAGCGGCAGCTATGTATGACAGCAGATACTTGAAGGAAAAAATGTTGGCTTCAATTGGTTGTCGCACGGAAATCTCCTGGATGCCGCGGACATCGCCAAGCTTCCAGTCAGTCTTGGGGCTGTTGGGATGGGAGTTGTGGCAGTCAACGCAGGCCTGCGCCATGATGACGGGAGATGCCACACGCAGCTGGCGATTGAACATGGAACCGCTGAAGTCGGTGACGCTGGCCTTTGGATTGGCGCGCAACGTGGTGATGGCATTGGTCTCGAAATTGTCGAGTAGGTGAGGCTCGCGGTCCTTGAACGGCAGGTCGGACACAAAGCGATATTTGATGGCTCCATCGCCCTCGCTGATCCGGTTTCCCAGCTCAATCGACAAGGTGGCAGGAATAGGCACGGCGCCATTAATGTTTTTGTAGTTGCTGTTAGTCGTCACCTTTCCTTCGGCATGCAGAATGCGGCTCACCACATCGCTGCTGTAGAACCCGCGCATGATGTCAATTACGCGCCCGGTTTCGGTGGCGCGGCTTTGCAGGCTGCGTTCCGACAAGGCCTTCATGTCGAGCCAGATTACCAGCGGCAATCCAAGCACGCCGAGCACGACCGCCGCAGCCATGAACAGCCCCAGCAAGCCTTCCGACCAGTGCCCGGTTTTACCGTTCTGTTGCGAACTCATGGGTGCCATCCTCGGTCAGAACAATTGATGTTGTGACATGTTCGAAGTGTTTGCAAGCGGACAGGCAGCCCCAGGTTTGAGCAAGGGGCGTAGCCACTTGTATTCCACATGGGTTGGCATCAAAAAAGGGGCCCATGGATTTTACAACACCCCAGGCCGCCCTCGCTCTGCTGGCTCTTTTGGCCGTGAAGCATTTTATCTGCGATGGACCGCTGCAGACCCTGGCGATGGTCCGGGGCAAGGCGATCTATGGAAACCGCCTCGGCCTGCTGCATGCTGCCATCCATGCTTGCGCCACCCTGCTTATCCTCTTCCTCGCAGGCATGCCGCCAGCACTTGCGTTCGGCATTGCCGCTGCGGAATGGGTCGTGCATTATCACATTGACTTTGCCAAGGAGCAGCTGCTGCGCCGGATGCAATGGAACCAGGCCCAACCGCAATTCTGGTGGACCTTGGTTGGCGACCAGGCTTTGCATTACCTGAGCTACATTGCTGCAGTGTTGTTTATCGTCAGCAAGTGAGTTGATTGAAGAACGCGAAAGAGGGCAGGTAAGAACAATGCGAAAAGCTCACTTGACCCGAGTGACGCTGCCAGATTTTGGCATGCCGACGACCGAACCTGTCTTGTCCCGCGTCGGTCTATGAAGAGCGCCTCGTCGCATTGCGCCGTAAGATGGCGGAGCAGAAACTGGACGCAGTTGTTATCTACGGTGACCGCGAGCACGTGGCCAATATTTCTTGGGCCTCCGGCTATGATCCGCGCTTTGAGGAGGCACTCTTCATCGTGACAAGAGAGGGCACCCCTTTGTTGCTCGCAGGCAACGAAGGCTTTCCCTATGCCGAACTGGCGTTTGGCGTTTTCGAGCGGGTACTGTGGCAACCGCTGAGCCTCATGGGCCAGCCACGTGACAAGTATCAGCCGTTGGACGGGTTGCTGCGCCGCGCCGGGCTTCGCGCAGGCATGAACATCGGGCTTGCAGGCTGGAAAGGATTTGAGACAGAGGAGGGTGCGTTCGATCCCCAGTGGTTTGAGACACCGCACTATCTGGTGAGTACGCTGCAGAAATTCGGCACTGTCACCAATGCCGCATTGCTGTTCATGCATCCAACCGATGGCTTGCGCGTTGCCAATGAACTGGAACAACTCGCCTGCTTTGAGTATGCGGCAACGCTGTCATCATCCGCCATCCGCAATGCCATCCATGGCGTGCGAGTGGGCATGAGCGAGTATGAATTCTGCGCTGCACTCAACGTGCGGGGCTTTCCGCAATCGACGCATGTCAACATGTGTTCTGGCCCGCGCGCCAAGTATGGCCTGCCCAGCCCGTCAATGCGGGTGATGCAGCAGGGCGATCCCATCGTCGTCGGCCTAGGCCTCATGGGCGCGCTCAATTGCCGGGCAGGCTTTTTAGCGCGGGATGCAAACGACCTCGCACCGAATATCCGTGATTATGTTGAGAAGCTGGTGGTTCCGTATTTCTCTGCTGCGGTCGCCTGGTATGAAACGCTTGGCATCGGCGTTGAGGGCGATGTCATGTATGAAGCCGTGATGCGCCATGTCGGCGATCCATTCTTCGGCATCGGTCTCAATCCCGGCCATCTCATCCATCTGGATGAATGGCTGCATTCGCCCATCCGCAAGGGCAGCCGCATGAAACTCGCTTCCGGCATGGCGTTGCAATGCGACATTATCCCCGCGACCGGCACGGACTACTTCATGTCCAACATTGAGGATGGCGTGGCCCTGGCGGATGAGGAATTACGCGCCGCCTTTGCGAAGAACTATCCGGAAGCTTGGAAGCGCATCGAAGCGCGTCGCGCCTTCATGATAGGAACGCTCGGCATCAGGCTCAAACCGGAGGTGCTGCCTTTCAGCAACATGGCGGCATGGCTGCCGCCTTTCTGGCTCGCTCCCGACCGTGCCATGGCGATAGGGTAGTGCGGCATGGAACTCGTTTCAAAGACCGCTGTTCAGCTTTTTGCCTTACTGCAATCCGGCGAAGTGACGCCGCTCGATTGTCTCGACGCGCTGGAGAAGCGCATTGACGCAGTAAATCCTGCCGTCAATGCGCTGCCAACATTGTGCTTCGAGCGCGCCCGTACCGCTGCCCGCGAGCTGATGGAAAAGCCTGTCGGCGACCGTGGCCGCCTTGCCGGCCTGCCCGTCCCCATCAAGGACCTCACGGACGTGGCAGGCGTCCGCTCGACGCAGGGCTCGCCTATCTTTGCTAACCGCATTGCCGAGTCATCCGACATTTTGGTGAACAACCTCGAGGCAGAAGGCGGCATCGTCTATGCCATGTCCAACACGCCGGAATTTGGCGCAGGGGCCCACACCTTCAATGAAGTCTTCGGCGTAACGCGAAATCCCTGGGATACGCGACTTTCGGCCTCGGGCTCGTCCGGCGGGGCAGCAGTCGCGCTCGCCACTGGCATGGCTTGGCTGGCGCATGGCTCTGACCTTGGTGGTTCACTACGCAACCCCGCCTCCTTTTGCGGCGTCGTTGGCATGCGGCCCTCACCGGGCCGCGTGGCGGCGAGCGTGTTCAGCAAGATTGATTCAACCCTCGGCATCGAAGGGCCGATGGCGCGCAATGTGCAAGACCTTGCCCTGTTGTTTGACGCCATGCTGGGCGAGAATCCGGCTGATCCGATTTCGTTGCCGCGTGACGGGACGTCGTATCTCGCCGCCGCGCAATCAGGCTGGAAGCCGAAGCGCGTTGCGCTGAGCCGTGACCTCGGCATCTCGCCGGTTGACCCTGTAGTGGCGGAAATTGTCACGCACGCTGCCCGCAGGTTTGAGGAAGCGGGCGTCATCGTCGAGGAGGCGCACCCGGATTTCTCCGAAGCGATGGACTGCATGCAGACACTGCGGGCGCTGAACTATGCCACCGGCATGTCCGCCTTGCTTGCCGAACACAGAGACAAGCTGAAACCCGAAGTGATCTGGAACATTGAAAAGGGCCAGAAACTGACAGGCGTCGAGATTGCCAAAGCAGAAGCGCAGCGGGGAGCCATGTTCCGCCGCACGCGAGAATTCTTTGAAACTTACGACCTGTTGCTGTGCCCGACAACCATTGTTCCGCCCTTTCCCGTCGAACAGCGTTATGTGACGGAGTGCAACGGCGTGAAGTTCAACTCTTATGTCGACTGGCTGCTTATCGTCTCGGCTATCACGCTGGTTTCATGCCCGGCAATTTCCATTCCCGCAGGCTTCACCAAGGATGGATTGCCGGTTGGCATTCAATTGGTTGCGCCAACGCGTGGCGAAGCCAAGCTGCTGGCTGGCGCCAGGCTGCTGGAGCAGATATTGAACCTGGGCGCCATCACGCCCATTGACCCTATCACCCATAAGGGAGCCTGACATGTCACTGTCCAAATCCGCCCGCGCCGTGCGCGTTGAAGTGCCGGGCGCCGGACCATCAGTGGCGGCGATCAAGGACGGCGTGCTCCTCGACATGACGCACATCTATCCCACCATGCGCGATCTGTGCGAAAGCGCAAACCCGGCGGATGCCATCCGCAAGGCAAATGGTCCGGTGATCGCAACCTACGCAGATGCCGAGCGCAACGCCGCTCCGGACAAGCGCGATGCCAAGCGCCCCTGGCTCTTGTCTCCCATCGACTTGCAAGCGGTAAAGGCTGCAGGCGTCACCTTCGCAATTTCCATGCTGGAACGCGTCATCGAAGAAAAGGCCCGCGGCGATGCCAATGCCGCCGCCGTAATCCGCACTCATATCACCGAATTGGTGGGCGATGATCTGCGCCGCCTCAAGCCCGGCTCGCCCGAGGCGATGAAGCTCAAGGAAACGCTGATCCGCGAGGGCGCATGGAGCCAGTATCTCGAAGTCGGCATCGGGCCGGATGCGGAAATCTTCACCAAGTGCCCGCCCATGGCGACTGTCGGCCCCATGATGGATGTGGGCATTCACCCTATGTCGAGCTGGAACAATCCGGAACCGGAGGTGGTGCTTGTCATCAACTCAAAGGGCAAGATCGTCGGCGCCATGCTGGGTAATGACGTCAACCTGCGTGATGTCGAAGGCCGCTCCGGCCTGCTGCTCGGCAAGGCCAAGGACAACAATGCCTCAGCCTCCGTCGGCCCAGCCATCCGCTTTGTTGATAATGATTTCACGCTGGATACCATCCGCAGCATCACTGTGTCACTGGAAGTTGAAGGAACTGACGGCTTCAAGCTCAAGGGCTCAAGCTCGATGGCGATGATCAGTCGCGATCCCGCTGATCTTGCGGCCCAAGCCATCAACAAGCATCATCAGTATCCGGATGGGCTTGTGCTCTATTGCGGCACCATGTTCGCACCCGTCGAGGACCGCGGCGCAGCAGGGCAGGGCTTCACCCACAAGATGGGTGATGTCGTAAAAATCTCGGCACCCGAACTCGGCACGCTGCAGAACCGCGTGGTGCGCACCGATGAAGCAGCACCTTGGACCTTCGGCACGCGTGAGTTGATGGGCAATCTTGCCAAGCGCAAGCTTATTTAGCGGCGATACTTCACCACCACGGTGAGAAAACCGTGGCCTGCGTCATAGCTATAGACATTGATGAAGTGTGATGATGCGCTGCGGCCAATGACATACGTCACCATGCCTTCGAACTGGCTGGTGCGCTTCACGTCAACCAAAACTTGCCGCGGCAAACCGAACTTCTCATTGATCTCGCACATCCAGCTGACATTGCGGAAGGTGACCTCGGTAAACTTGCCGCCGCCGACAGTGATCGGCTCGTCGCTCGGGTCTTCCGTAAACGGCGGGTTGGCGGCCTGCACCTCATAGGCAACAGTGGTTGGCTTGCGGAACGTGAAGATGACAAACTCATGCTGTCCCTTGGCGCTGGTGCGGGCGCGGATCAGCGAACCCGGCTCGCTGCAAGGTGCGGCCGACACTTCAGTCGAAATCACAAGCGTTGAAAGCACGGCAAAAAGGCACATCCTCATGGAAGCCTCCTGCGGAGATAGTCTGACTGCTCCATCCTAGCACAGAAATCAGCTGGGCGCAGCCAGAGTAAGGCGTCAGCCCTGTTGCGCCTGCGAAGCAGCTAGGTTAATGAACCGTTAATTCGAGTCTGGGAGGCGTCCAAATGAATACCCCGAACCTGACCCTGCTGGGTCACCTGTGGCCAACAAATTCGGTGGCAGTCAGCCTTTTGAGGGGTTTCGTTCTGGCTATCCTTGGCAGTCTGCTTGTGGCGGCGGCAGCGCATGTGAGCGTGCCAATGCTGCCGGTGCCGATGACGCTGCAGACGTTGGCTGTCCTCATCATTGGCGGTGCCTTTGGCGCAAGGCTAGGTGCTGCAACGCTTGCTCTCTACGCGGCTGAAGGTGCGGCCGGGCTTCCTGTTTTCGCGCCAACGCCTGATGGCTATCCCGGTATCATGGGACCAACTGCTGGCTACATCTTCGGTTTCATCATCGCTGCCGGTGTTGTCGGCTACCTCGCCCAGAAGGCGTGGGACCGTAATGCCTTCACCGCGCTCGCCGCAGCACTCATTGGCGGCGCCATCATCTATGTGCCGGGCCTCGCCTGGCTCTACACATTTGTAGGCGACCTGCCCAAGACGCTTGAATACGGGCTCTATCCGTTCGTCATCGGCGACATCATCAAGGCAGTGCTGGCGGCCATCGCCTTCCCGGTCGCTTGGCTCGCCTTGCATCGTAACTGATATTGACGGGAAAAACTGGTCGGAGTGAGAGGATTCGAACCTCCGACCCCCTGCTCCCGAAGCAGGTGCGCTACCAGACTGCGCTACACTCCGACATGTGAAAACCGTGGGCTTTCTGCAGGTTTGGCCCATCTTCGTCAAGATGAAACTCGGACCAAAATGGAAAAACAGGATCGCATAGGACCGACGTGTCTTGGAATCTAGTCTACCATATTCGTCATTTGTTCTCTAGCAGGCTGCTGAAAAACTACTCCTGGTGACCTGCTGATCTGCCACTTGGTTTAACCCTCAACTCGAGGTACCAAGAGTTTCTCGTGCTTCCTGAAGTCTCGCATTTTCCCAAGCTATTCACGTCGGCCAGGAATGCTGATAGACTGCCTTCAGACCGATAAGCCGGGTTTCACGCTCCTTTGACGGGAGAATTATAGAAACCAACTGAACGTGCCTAAAGGTTTTCACGGAGCTGCTGCGAGATGCAACGGCTTCCATATGTAAGTTTGAAAAGCTGATTTTCGAAGCATCGCAGCGCGTTGGCCATGGCTACGTTCGACGCTCGCTGCCGTGCCACGCCCATGCTGTTGACTATGGAGCTGTGCAATGACCTTCTCCTCCCTTTTCCGGGCTCTGCTGCTTGGCGCATTGCTGCTCATTGAGTTGACGGGGCAAAGCCTGGCGCAATCCAGCCTCAGCGAGGGCTATGCACAAAGCGTGACGAAGCTCCCTGCCTCAACCCGGGTTGGCAGCGAGGTATGGTTCAATGCCACGGCTTTCAACGACCGATTCTTTACTTACGCCTTCCAGCAGCGCATCGGAGGCGCCATCGACTGGTACAAGATACTTGCTGCAAAGAACAAGAAAGACATCTTTCAGGGCTGGGGCAGCATCCCGGATCCCGATTGTTGCACCCCGGGTGACCCCAACTGCCCTGCGAAGTCCCTCGACGAAACCTTTGGTTTTCAGTGGTGTCCTGGCGACGCCCAGTTGCTGGGTTTCGTCGGCAAGAGTGGATATCGTGATCCCGCTTGCGACTTGAAAGATGCGCCGGTCACCGGAACAGACCAGCGTCAGAATGCCTGCGACCTGCGCTTTGGCACTTCCACAGGCGTGCTCGGCCTCCGCAAGTTTCCCAACCCGCGCTTCAACGCTGAAAAATGGGGACAGCTCAATGGATCGGCAGCATCCTGGGAAGGTTACCGCGCCACACTGACCGGCACTGAGAGCGACAAGAAGCTAGGCGTCAACCGCCTTCTCGATGGCTCGGTCGAGCCACCATTCCGCATCGGCATGGCCTGCGGCGCCTGCCACATCGCCTACAAGCCGGACAATCCGCCCGCCGATCCCAACAATCCAAAATGGGAAAACATCGATGGGCTTGTCGGCAACCAGTACAGCCGCATTTCCAACCTGCTTGGTTCCGGCTTCGGCAAGCATGCACTGGAATGGCAGCTCATTGCGCGGGCGCGGCCCGGAATTGTCGATACCTCCGCCTTGCCGATGGATTACGTCTCCAATGCGGGCACCATGAACGCCATCATCAACTTTGCACGCCGCCCGCAGTTTGAACAAACCGTCCTCAAATGGCGGAAGACCTCTTCATGCGCTGCAGATGCGCCTGCCGATGCATGCTGGTGCGAGCCTGGCAAGCCTGGCAAGTGCTGGGAACGCACCACCAAGAAGGAGCCGGTCCACAGCATTCTGAAGGGTGGCGAAGACTCGATAGGCGCTGAAGAAGCCATCCAGCGCGTCTATTTCAACATCGGCTCATGCTCCGAACAGTGTTGGCTCAACCACATTCCGGATTTGCGCGCCGCCGACCCCAACCAGCGCAATTATGGCCAGACGCCGTTCAACATCGGCCAGTGCCGTCGCGATTGTGCAAGCTTCCGCGCCATCGAAGACCGGTTGCCGGACCTCAAGGATTTCTTCCTGAGCGCGCGCCCGAGCGACCTTCATACAGCGCGCGGGTTGACGACGCGCGACGAGCTCATATCGCAGCTTGACGCCGAGTACTTCCCCGGTGCCGTCGCGCGGGGCCGCGAAATCTACATCGAACGCTGCGCCGCCTGCCATTCAAGCCAACCCAGCCTCTCCAGCAGATCGGACTTCCATGCAACCATGCCCAATGACGCGACCTTGCGCGTGGATTGGCTGGGCAATGACAAGGTGGAGCCTGCCAGCGAGATCGGCACGTATGGCGGCCGTTCCCTGCATTCAAACCATATGCCGACCCGCGTATGGGCCGAATACGCATCAATCGAACTGGCGAAGCGAGCGCCTGATCCGGCACGCAAGGAAGTGATGAAGGGCGCAGGCCGTGGCTACTACCGCAACATTTCGCTGCTCTCGGCCTGGGCGCATGCGCCGTTCATGCACAACAACGCCATCGGGCCTGAAATCTGCGGCAAACCCGCCAACGCCGATGTCGATTTCTATGAATCGCCCTACGTGAACAAGGATGGCAAACCAGTGAGCGATGCGCCTGCCTGTGTCTCCTTCGATACGAGTGTCGAAGGGCGCTACAAATTGTACGTAGCCTCGATGCGTGAGTTGCTGAATCCTGACAAGCGGGTGCCCAAGATGCATCTGCTCTCCGACGACATCATCATTCCCGTCGTGCCGAAGATCGAGGACACAAAACTTTCAGGTCTCCTCGGCATCCAGCTGAGCCTCGTGATCCCCAAGGGCACAGCGGCCCTCGACGTCAACAGTCTGCGCTTCAAGGACCTGCTGCAGGATGTCGTGCTGCTCAAGCGCGACACGGCCAAGCTTGATGCCAAATACAAGGATCTGCTGGATGCGAGCCAATTGGCAGCGCTGAAGGATGGTCTGCAGCGCCTGATTTTGGCAGCGATCATCGACGACAAGCCTGCCGTCATCGAATTGTCGGGCGAGCGAGGCGCCTTTGTCCGGAATTTCTACTCAAACATCCTCGACCGGGTGGAGAACGTGGGTCATCGATTTGGCGAGACCCTCTCCAATCAGGACAAGGATGCCCTCATCGCCTTTGTTGCAACATTGTGAGGAGCGGGAGATGATGCGAAAGCTGCTTCTGTCCCTGGTAGTGCTGGTCGCCGCCGTCGGCGTTGCTTGGTTTGCCACGCGTCAGCCCACTGCATCGCGGCCTGACATTCCGTTCGCATCCCTGCAGGATGAAAGCCTGCATGATCCCGACAATCCAACAAAGCTTTTTCGCATCGACTTTGCCCGCGTCGAAAGTGAGAAGCCTTTGTCGGCCGCCGACCGCGCCAAGTTGACGCCTGAAAACCTGAAGACCTTGAGCCAGGAAGAAGTTGATCAGATCTATGCCCGCCTCACTGCTGGGCCTATTCCCGACGGTTTCTGGGAGGGCGGCCTGTTCTTTGAAAACGGCAAGGATGGTTTGCGCAGCCGGCTTGGCGAGATCCTTGGCGGCCTGCTCGGTGAAAAGGCCGATGCCAAGATTGCCAAGCTGGAAAAGCTGGGCCGCACGCTTTGGTTAGGCAAGCGGTTTTACCGCGATGAGCGCGTGTTGCGGAATGCCATCGAGGACCTGAAGCCGCTTGAGGCCTTGATTGATGATCCGGCAAAACTCGAAACCATCGAAGTGCCGCGTCATGGTCTGCTGGCCTGGGTGTCGCCGCGCACCACGGCCTGGCTGCTGTTTCCGGCCAAGCTCTATTGCGGGCAGAGCCTTCTCGACGGCCGCCGCGAATCTGTGATCATCGACTATGCCTATACCGACGACATCAAGGGCTACATGGAACGGCCGGATTCGCTCGCCGGCCGCCGCGGCATTGCCATTCGCGACGAAATCCGCATGGTGCGGCCCGGTTTCTACCTCGGGCGCGCCTATGCAAACCGCGCCTTCCTGTTGAACTTCACATTGTATGATGCCGCAATAGCCGAGCAGGGCCTGCCAGATTTCCTTGGTGGAAAGCCTGCCGCGGAAGATTGCTGGCCGGGGGAGCAGGGCCATGCTTCAGCGGAATAGACTTGCGATCTTGTTCGGCCTTGCGTTCGTCGCATTGACGGCGCCCGTCCATGCGGCAAGCGCGTTCGAACTGCTCTATCCTGCGGCCAATGGCGTTCTGCCTCTCCCAATGCCATTTGGAAGGCTGCTTGATGACTTGCGTCAGCGCAGCGGTGGCGCCGAGGTGCAGGTCGCATTTGTTCCGCTAGGGCGCTCCCTGCAGCGAATGGCTGCGGATCCTGAATTCTTTGACTCACCACGCATCATTGCGGCGGTGACGCGCGATGGAAGCACTGGGCCGATGCTGCGCAACCGGCTGTTCATCGGCTACCAACCAGCCTCGGGCGCAATCGAGATCATCGCCTTCGACGCTTCCAAGGGCCGCTTCGTGTTTCAGGAAGTAACGCAGTATGAAGCCGGAAGCGTCGGCGCTTTCACAACACACGATGAACAAGGCTGCATAGCTTGCCATCAGTCGGCGAGCCCTATCTTCTCAGCGTCGCCATGGCAGGAAACCAACGCCAATCCGGCGGTCGTCAGTGCGCTCCTGCCGATGTATGAGGGTGTAAACGTCACAGTGGATTTCGATGGACTCGACCGCTTTGACCGAGCCGTGCGAGCCGCCGTACGTTTGCAGGCTGCTGCCCAGCTATGGCGCCAAGGCTGCAAGACACGCGTTTGCCGCGCTGCGCTGATCGGCGAGGCGTTGCGCATGGCCCGCTCAGCCAACACTGGCGACCATCAAGTCAAGGATCGATCATTCATCGAAGAACTTGCCGGGAACTGGCCTGATGGCTTGTCCCTCACTTCGTCCAAGCTTCCGGACTATGATCCCTTATTGCGCGTTCGTGATGGCATGACGCCTGCCGAAACCGTGGAGACTTCCGGTATTCTTAATCCCGAAACGCCCCGCGTATCTGAAACATTCTGGTCCAACAATTCCGAGGGGCCGCAAGCTGCCGTACAGCTGGCTATGGAGCTGTTTGACCCGGACACCCTTGCGGAGATCGCCAATGCGAAATCGGGCGATCAACTGGAAATGGCCGTGGATAACTTGAAAGGTTTGGCGGCCGGCGATGCTGCTGCGCCAATGCTTGATGGCGCTCTCCCCGACGCGGGTTCGTTATCCCAACTCGTGCAACAGGCATCACGGCCGGGAGGCTCGCAATGACCGCTACCTATTTTCATGGCAAGCGTCATCGTACGTGGAAGCGGATCGCGCTGGTGCTTTTGGCATTGGCCGCGATTTACTTCGCCTGGCGTCTGTCGCGCGATGAGCCCGAGACATTCAGATCGCCTGAAATGCAGTTCAAGTATGGCTCGACCGGTGGCGACAAGAACTTCGGAATTCCCTTTGCGATCTGGGAAGTGTTGCCGGTGCTATTCAAGGACAAGCTGCCCAAGGGCCGCGAGGTGGAAGGCTGGGGCGCCTTCGGCTTCATCACCGACGAGCGCGACTACTCCGCCGCTAGCGAGAAGCCACGCCACAAGCGCGCGATTGGCACCACCATGCGTAACCACATGGGGCTGGAGCGCATCTTCCTGAATTGTGCCGCCTGCCATACGGGAATGGTGCGCAAGTCTAACGGCGAAGCCGAAGTTGTGCTCGGCATGCCAGCAAATACTGTCGATCTGGAAGGCTTCCAGTATTTCCTCACCGCAGCTGCGGCTGACCCCCGCTTCAACGCGAAAGATGTGCTGGCAGCGATAGATGCACAAGGTCTGGAGCTCGATATCATCAACCGGCTGGCGCTTCGCTTCATTGCCATTGATCAGATGAAAACCCTGATCAATGGCATCGGCCGCCGCTTTGAATTCACGAAGTCCGAACCGGCTTTTGGCCCAGGCCGCTTTGACACTTTCTCGCCAGCCAAGGCCCTTCTCAACTGGCCGCACGACAAGCTGGATCCGAAGGAGCGCATCGGCGTCGTGGATTTTCCATCTATCTGGCTGCAGGAGCAGAAACGCGACATGTGGCTGCATTGGGATGGGAACAACAATAAGCTGCAGGAACGCAACCGCTCAGCCGCTTTCGGAACCGGAGCCAACTTTCCGTTGCTAGACCGCAAGTCGGTTCACCGCATGGAAGAATTTGTACTCACTGCCAAGCCTCCCTCGTTCACGGAGTTGACCGGTGGCATGATCGACGCGAGCCTGGCCGAGCAGGGCAGGGCGATTTACGCGCGTGAATGTGCAGACTGCCACGGCGCTTCCGGCGCCGACTTCACTGGCAAATACGTGGGCCAGACAACGCCCATCGATGCGATTGGCACGGACCGTTTCCGTTTCGACAATTACACCCAAGATCTTTTAATCAACCAAAACCTCCTGTACGCGGGCAATGCCGAGGAGCGCTTCCAGCATTTCCGCAAGAGTGACGGTTATGCCAACATGCCGCTCGATGGGCTGTGGCTGCGGGCACCCTACTTGCACAATGGATCGGTTCCGACCATCCGCGACATGCTGAAGCCGGCCGCACAACGGCCCACTCACTTCTACCGTGGCAACACCGCCTACGACACCGCCGATCTCGGGTTTGTTTCTCGGAAAGAGGTTATTGCGGACGACATCCGCTCCCGCCTCTTCTGCTTTGCAACCAACGCGGCAGGCGAAGCAGCGTGCGGTGCAGACCGGCCTGAGAACAATGGGACCTGTGATGCTTTGACCTGCAAGGGCAACGGCAACGGCGGCCATGAATATGGCGCTGAGCTTGCCGAGCCCGACAAGAATGCACTGATCGAATACCTGAAGACGTTCTGAAGGAGCGTGACCATGGAAACGATGCCCCAGACCATCTTGATCAAGTTGTGGCAAGGCATGCTCAGATTTCTGCGCAGCCAGTGGTTCCTGCTCGTGCTCGGCCTTGCCGCCTTCTCTTACGGAAACTGGAAGTTCTTCTATGTCGAGCAGCAGGACGTTTGCGCCGACATTGAAAGGGGGCCGCGCAACCAAGCCTGCAAGAAGAACTACGCAGAAGAGCAGTTCAAGTATGGTTCAATGAATGCGGAGAACGAGCGCGGCATTCCCTATCCCATCTTCTACGTGCTGCCGCGCATCTTTCCGCAATGCCTGCCTAACGGCGGTGTCGGCGGCTATCGCTCGCTGGGCTTGCCGTGGGAGGAAGGCCGCGAACTGCCGGTAGGTTTTTCCAAGCGCCGGCTGGGGTTCGACCGCATCACGCAGACCTGTGCGATCTGCCATGCCGCAACCTACCGCATGGCGGCGAACGACAAGCCTGTCATCGTGCCAGCCGGACCATCGCACACCACAAGCTCGCAGGAGTTTCTTCGTTTCCTGAGATGCGCGGCCAAGGACGAGAAGTTCAGCCATGCCGGCATGTGGGAAGAGATCAAGCGCAATTTCAAGATGGGATGGGACGATTGGGCCATTTACTACGCACTCATTCCGGTCGTGAAGAGCCGCATCCAGGACCAAGTCGACGGGTTTAGCTGGATGGACCAGATCGAATACCGGCCCGGTCAGAAGCGGCCAGACTGGGGCCCGGGTCGCGACGATCCGATGAATCTCACCAAGTTCTTCCTGCTCAACGCCGACCGGCAGCGAGACAGAACAACCGGCAATGCTGATTTTCCGGCGATTTGGGACTTGTCTGCGCGTGAAGGTCAATCCCTCAACTGGGCAGGCGAAACACAGGATCCGCTTGCCGTCATCATGGACTCGGCGCTCGGCCTTGGCGCGCCTCCCGGACCGCACTTCGATCGCCAGATGAAGGAAATACGGGCTTACTTGCAGCGCAAGGAGCCGCCTCCTTACCCACTGGCGCCTGCAGCCACTGCACCTGATGTGATGGCAGGGCATGCACTCTACCGTCGCTACTGCGCTGATTGTCATGAAACGGGAGGCACTTACTACGGCAAGGTCGTGCCGATCGAGGATATCGGCACTGATAGGGAGCGTTTCGACACCTGGCAGCAGGAGGATGCCGATGGCGCCAATCGCGTTGCGCTCGAAATGGGTGTGCACCGGCGCAACATGCTCAAGGACAAGGGCTATGTCTCTGCATCGCTGTCGGGACTCTGGCTGCGGGCGCCCTATCTGCATAATGGCGCTGTTGCCAACCTCCGCGAATTGCTCGCACGCCCCAACGAACGACGGAAGGAATTCTATCGCGGGTGTGATCTCTATGATGATGCCAACATGGGGTTCGTTTCAGATATCAATGAACCTAGCTGCCCAAGCCTGTTCAAGTTCGACACGATGCTGCCGGGCAATGGCAAGCTCGGCCACGACTATGGAACGGGTCTTTCCGCACCGGAAAAAGAACAACTCCTGCAATACCTGAAGACGCTGTGACAGGGAGAAACGCCATGGAAAATCCGATAAAATTCCCGGTCACCCAGGGCAAGTTTCAGGACGCCGCCATGCTGGAGGACGAACTCAACACGCTGGCCAAGGACAAGCCAAAAACTCTTGGCAAGCTCAGTGAAAGCGTAGCTTCCAAAAGCACAAGCGAGGGCCCTTACTCTATCGGGCTTGCGCTATCCGGCGGCGGCATCCGGTCGGCGACTGTTTCGCTCGGCATCATGCAAAAACTGGCGGGAGCTGGCTTGCTGCAACATGTGGACTACCTTTCAACTGTCTCGGGAGGCGGTTACATCGGTTCGGCTCTCACCTGGTGGCTGCGCAAGCGCGGCAGCCAAGAGAGCACTTATGATACCGCCGCGAACTTTCCCTTCGGCACAGTGGATCCGAAGCTCCCCGAACAGCCTCAAGCCACTCTCACGCCGCTGCAATTCCTTCGTTCAAATGGCAATTACCTGACGCCAGGAAACGGCATCTCCTTCTGGTCCGGACTAGCCGTTGTCCTGCGCGCCATTTTCCTCAATCTCATGATCTGGATCCCGGTCGTAGCGTTGCTCATGCTAGTGCTGTTTGCTATTGGCCGCCTGCCCTTCATCAAGGGCTTGCCTTTCATGGTCCGCATGGTTGCGCCAGGCTCGCTGGAAACGGTTGCCGATGCTGTTGGCGCAAGCGGCAATATCGAATTGAATCAGACCATCCCGCCTGCCTTTCTGCTGCTTATTCTCATCGCTCTCCTGTTGCTCGGTCTTTTTCTGCTTGGGAGCCTCAACCATTCCCTTCTGTCATGGACGGATAGAAGCGAGCGCGAGCAACTTGCCGCGCAAGTGCCTGCTTCAGGCGTGCTTGGCAACTCTTCCAATGCAAAGTGGTACAGCTGGCTGTTGGTGGGGCTTGTCGGGCTGATAGGCATCGCCGTGCTGGTGGGAACACTGCTGTGGGTCGCCCCGCTGCTCAAACCCCTGTTTCAGGGTGGCGGCGGGAGAGGCATGGCCAGTAACCCGTTGCCGGAGATTTTCCCAAGCTCCCCCTGGATTGGATACTTGCTATGGGCCCTTGCTGCTGGCGTAACCTTCGTATGCTTGCAGCTGTTCGGCACCGCCTCACCCCGCAAGTGGCTAAGCAGCAAGAATCAGGTGCAAATTGTCTATGTGCTGGTGGCATTGTTGGTGCTTGTCATTGCTGCAACGGCAGCCTCACGCATCCACTCCAACCCCTGGTGGCGGCTTGGACCGCTGCTGCAGTTCGTCTTCGCCATCTCATTCCTCACCTACGCTTACTATCTGATCGGCCTTCTGATCCGCCACATTCTGCGCGATCAGGTGATCGGCAAGATGGGCGCACGCCCGGCCGCTGCAACGCCGTCGCTGCTGCAATACCATGCACGACGCGTTTTCGAATGGTTCTTTGGCGGCGCCATCAAGAACAGCCTGGTGCTTATCGCGGTCGGCACGCTGCCGCTCATCAACCACTATATTGGCTACAGGCTGGGCGGCACCTGGGCCGCAGCGGGCCTTGCCATAACGGCTGCCGGCCAGATCTGGGGCCGCATCGCCGGGCACGGCAAATGGACCAACATCGCCATTATGATCGGCGCCATCGTCCTGTCCTACGGCGTCCTGCTTCTGGGATATGAATTGTCGCGTACTATGATTGACGGAGACTTCGCGATACGGGCGATGTTATCGGCGATCATCATCATCGCCCTGATTGCTGGCTGGTTCGTCAATACCAACCATATAGGCCTGCATCGCTTCTACAGGGACCGGCTGATGGAAGCCTTCATGCCCGACGACGATCAGCTGCAAAGCGATCTCAATCACATGGCCTGCGGAGCAAATGAATTTCTGCTTTCGGAAGCCTGGCCAGGCAAGAGCGCCAAAGGCCCCTATCACATCATCAATGCCAATGTCGTTCTCAGCAAGTCGGAAGCCCGGAAATACAACACGAGAGCCGGTGACAATTTCATCCTGAGTCCGTTCTATATGGGTTCATCGGCAACCGGTTGGCACAAGACTGCACAATCTTTCAACAAGGATATGACGCTTGCCTCAGCCATGGCCATTTCGGGCGCGGCGGCCAATCCGCGCGGGGCAGCAGGTGGCCGCGGCGTCACCCGCAACGCTGCGGTGGCTATCATCATGAGCCTGCTTAACGTCCGCCTCGGCTATTGGATACCAAACCCTGTCTATGCCGACCGCAGGCCTTTGCTGCCGGTGCGCCCCAACCATTTTTGGCCCGGCGGCATCTATGCGCTTGCGAGACGTGGCTACACCGAAGATTCCAAATGGCTTGAAGTGGCAGATGGCGGCCACTTCGAGAATCTCGCCATCTACGAACTGGTGCGCCGCCGTTGCGGCTTGATCATCGTCAGCGATGGCGGCCAGGACATCGCGTCCTCTTACGCTGACTTGGTGACGGCGGTTCAGCGCATTGGTTCGGACTTTGGCGCCACTGTCTACTTCGACATGCAGGTAAAGAACAAGAAGACCGGGAAGTTTGAAAAGTCATCGCCGGCGCAGTTAATTGCGAAGTCCTCAAACACGGATTACCCGAAGGGAGCGGAGTTCGCCGACAAGGGGTATGTCGTCGGCCGCATCGACTATGGCGAACGCGGCGGCAATGGATACCCGAAGAGCGGCATTCTGCTCTACCTCAAGTCGACCTTGATCCTCGATCTTGCCATCCGCGCCAAAGGTTATCGCGGCGCCCATCCCGAGTTTCCCAACCAGTCGACCGGCGACCAGTTCTTCGACGAGGAGCAGTTCGAGGCCTACCGTGAAGTTGGCTACCGGATTTGCGAGCAGATGATCGACGATCTGGAATTGCAAAGTCTGTTCCGCACCGGGCGGCCTCAAATCAGCAAACTGAGAAGCAACGGCGCATTCAAATGCGCGTAGCTGGCAACTTTCGTTCAGCGGGTTGGAAGTTTTTAAGTGAAATGGTGTCCAGGGGCGGAATTGAACCACCGACACGCGGATTTTCAGCCGTTGTGCAAATATGTAAAATATTGAGAATGAACGTTATTTTATATGACCGCTTAGTTGATTTTAATGTAATAGAACACCGCAACATTGGTAGGGCGTGACCTGCCACTAAGGATTTCCTCCGAAAGCAATTAAAGTCCGGCCTTGAAGAAGCAGCAGAAGCCCGCGGCAGGTCTCGGATGCCCGGCACCTATCCGCCCCAGGCTCCGGGGTCGGAGGACCCACCACCGGCTCCGCCTCCACCTGTGTCGGAAGGCGTTGTATTAGATGACGAAGTCTCTGCGGGAACACTGGGTGTTGGTGAAACTGGCTTCCTTGCCAATTTGGCCTTCTTCTTGGTGGGGGCAGTCGGAGGTTTGCTAGGCGCAGGAGGCTGGTAGCCCAGCGGGATATCGACGCCGATCTTGGCTTGATAGCCTTGGAAGCCGCCATCGGAGAATGTTCCCGAGAGGTCGATCGACGCGCTGGTCTGATCGATGAATTCCGCGCTCAGGCCCAACTCGATAGTGCCGAAGTTCTCTCCGTCAGTTTCAGAAGAAACGAGGAACTCGGGGCTGCCAGGCAGGCCTGCTGCAAAGCGTGATGCGACTGAGCGATCATCCGTTATCAGTTGCCGGGAATAGGCAACCCCGAAATAGGGTTTGATCACGCCGGAGTCTAGGTCGAATGGCTTGCTCAGGCGCATGCCAACGGTGGCAGCCAGCGTATCGAAGTCTTGTTTGCCCACAGCAAGACCCAGACCGCCAGCGCCTGTTTCGACGTATGAATTTGTCCACACCTTGAGATAGTTGAGTGTGGCGTATGTCTCCAGATCGGTCTCGCCAAGCTGCGTCGCATACTTGAGACGGAGTGCCGCGCTTAGCGCTTCTCCATTGAAGGCAGAGTCTGCACGGCGATCGACCGCCGTTGCGCCGGACGTGAAAGCGATGGCGCGTGACATGTCATAGCCGTTTACGGCAAAGCCGGCATAACCATCCAGATAGAGGTTCTCTGTCATCGTGAAGGACCCATAGCCAGCAAGCTGGAAGGACCGCGATGTCAGCTCACTGCCGCCGCCAATGTCGATGATCGCCTGGCCACCGCTGATGGCGATGCCAATCAGCGCCTTCTCGTCAATTTTATAGTCAAGTCCAGCCGTCAGCATAACGCCGCCGAGATCAAACCCGGCTTCACGCCCGTTTCCGTCTTGCGTGGCCACGGTCACTGTTCCCGCAAGGAACACGCCCCACGGCAAATCTTCCTTGCCTGACGCGCTTTGTTCGGCACTGGCTTTTTGTATTGTGGCGTCAACCAACGCGCCTGAAATCGTCGTCTCATCGATTTGCAGGCCGAACTGGCTGAAGTTCAGACCGCGACCCTTGCCATTCCTGATGGAGTCCAGCCGGCCCATGATGTTATTGGCGGACGCCCGGTCGTGCTGCTGTACTGCATCGCCCACGACGAGTGCCTCTTCATTGCGTATCTGGTCAAGCGCCTGGTCGATGGCACCTGGTGTGCTGGCTTGGTCGACAAGCGCATTGCAGATTCCCACGAGGTCGGTCTGCGCATCTGTTTGAGCGCTGCCCGACCGATTGATGTCGCGGCACGTGTCGCCGAGCGCCCTGGCAACGGGTTTCAGCAAGGGATTGTTCGTGGCTGCCTCAAGGACTGCGCCACTGACTTTTCCAACACGCACTGTGACAGTTGCTTCCGTCGTGACACCGCCACCGATGACCTCATACTTGAAAACGTCTAAGCCTTCGCTTATGGCTTGGTAAGTAATATCCTGACCTGCAATCTGCGCAGATCCGTGTTGCGGCAAGCTCGCTGCGACAAGCTGGAAGCCAGTAAATGGCTTAGGGCCACGATCATTGGCTTGCACAGGCAGAGTGATGGTTTCGCCGATGATGACATCATATGGTCCATCCGGCTGTGCAACGGCCGCATTTGCGCCGTAGACGGTAACGCTTACCGTTGCCGCCGTTTCACTTACGCCAACGCCATTGCGGCTTGCCTTGTAGGTGAAGGTGAAAGTGCCAGTGCTGATGCCATCCGAAACATATTGCAGCTTTTTGCCAACAATCGTGACTGTGCCTTTAGCCGGTTGCGTTACGTCCACAAGAGCATCAATGGGGCCGCCACCAGTGTCGTTGGCAGTCACATCCATGTCGAGCGGCAAACTGGTGTCTGTATTAGTCTGATAGCTATCGTTCGAGACGACAGGCACAAGCTTGCGGACGAAAATGGTGACAGTTCCGCCAATGCCTTTCGGCTGGTAAAAGCCGCCCTGGCGCGCTGCATCTGGTGTTCCAGTCGTGTTGCGTTGTTTGGCGTCGTTGACAGGTTGCGGGAAAATAGTGACCAGGCTCTGCGACAGTCCGCTCAGACTCTTGCTCACCGTGAGCTGGCCACTAGCATCAAGGGCGAAATAGGTCGCAGCATCAGCTGGCGAGGACGAATCGATGCGCGCGGTGGCGATCGTCGAGGTATTGCCATCCAGGTCCTTGCCCGGCAAAAATGCGAGTTTCTGGCCAACTTTTGCGCCGATCGCGGCGTTCTCGGGAACCTCGATCGGCTGTGCCTGCCCAACGGTGAACGATGGCTCGAACTGCGCAGAAATATCTTGCAGCCGAGAGCTGAAATCGGAATCGAACGGCCTTACCTTGCAAAGCTCGGCACCGTAGAATGTGAAGAAAGTCGTGTTGCAATCCGGGGCTTTCTCCAGAACCCTGCCGGGCTGGTGGCAATTCAGGCATGCCTCCGGCTTGTTTGACGCAGGGAAATAGGGCGTATAGCGATTGGCCAAGGAACCTGCCACGGCTGCAATCTGCGCGCCACCCGGTTGATCATGGCCTCCCTTGCCATTCAGCAACACGGTGACAGTCAGCAAACCATTGACAGTGCGGGTTGGATCGCCAGGCGCATCAGTAACTGTGAATGCAACGTTGAAGATGCCCGCCCAATTGACCCTCGCATTGTACTGCAATACCCCGGCGGGGCTGACGCTGATCGTTCCCGCCCGGTCATTGTCGATCGAGGTGAAGGCAAATTGCCGTTGCGCAGGGAGAGTGTCCGGATCGGTAACAAAGGCATTGAGGTCCTGGGTGAGCGAACCAGCTACATTCGTCACCTGGTTCACTGTTACGGCCGCGCCAGCAGCCACAGCCGGCAGGTCGGGGGCCGGCGTCACCACAAAAGTCAGCGTTCCTGAAGCGGAGACGGCAAACGTATCTGTCGCGGTGTAGTTAATTGTGTCACCGGCGGTATCATTCAGGGCAGGCGTATAGGTGAATGTGCCATCGGCATTTATGAGGATGTTTCCGTGCGGCAGGGTGGTCGTTCCAAGCGGAGTGAAAGAGAGCGGGTCTGTATCGGTAGCGGGCAGTGTTCCATTGAAAGGTACATCCTCGGCCATCGTGAAAGTGGCATTTGGCGCTGTTGGAGCAACATTGGCTCCTGCGCTGGCCTTGATCGTGAATGGAACCGTCACTGGTCCGCTGGTGTCATCAAGGGTAACGCTCATCTGCTCCGTGAAGAGGCCGGTAATTCCCAATGGCGCCTTGTAGCTGAACTGCAGTGCGTTGACTGCGGGAACAACATTTGAAAATGTTCCAAGGCCGGTAATGTTGGTCAGGCCGGCGATGGTGACCGGATCACCATCAGGATCAACTGCTGTCAGGTTGATGGTTACGTCAGTGTTGGCTACAGCGTTCGGAAAGTTCGTCGCGCTAAGCGTCGGCTTGTTGTTGGTCAGAGTGACGGTGAACCGCTTCGTGTCGCAGGCTGTAAAAACAGCTCCAACTTTTTGCTTGCAGTAAAGGCCTTCGGGATTTCTTGCTCTTATCTCCACCGTTATTGGGGCAAACATGCCGGCAAAGGGCTTGTTGCCGTTGACCTGCAGGTTCCACGCTGTGCCTGAGCCCGCAACTCTGAACCCTGTCCCGCCAGCTGTGATTTCGACGTTAGGATTATAAGCGGCAGGGACTGGTATTGTGGCCACGCCATACGCGCCCTGTTGCGACAGCGTGACGGGTCCGATTGTCGTGGCATCTGCCGCAGACTTGTTGACCGTCAAGCTGGTTCCGCCGGCCGCAAAGGCAGGCGCAAAGGCGGAGTTGACCTTGTTCAGAATGCTGTCGTCGTAGGGCGCCGCCAGATCGGTCTGGAACAATGGCCGTGTAAAAACTGTAGGGGGAGTAGTTCCATTGTGGCAACCAGTACAACCGAGACCGGCTACAGTTGTTTTTGCCGTTTCCGCGTAATCAATGTTGCCGAATGCAGTTCTTACAGAGTTGTCCGCTGTAGCGAAAGCATGCTTTGGGGAGGCCACAACAAGAGCCATGCAACAAAGCAATACAACTAGACGTAGCAACCTGAATGTGCCCAGCCAAGCACTCAGCATTTACCTTACCCCGTTGCCCGCCTCGACCGTCCCTGCGACAACGAAAACTATCACAGCTGCCCATGCGTTCAAGCCCTTTGATCTCAAATTGGCTGAGTGTCGCATTGCTGCCAGTTCTGCAGGTCCCCTTGGGAGTGCCGAGGAAACTCTGCCGTCGTTTTGATCTATTGGCCTGGCGTGATGATCAAGTTTTTTGCAAACAAACGGCTATGTTAGCGCATATTTATGATGGGTATCGAACCTATCGGCGGCAGGCGGCAATCTCGTTCGTTCGAAGCGCGCTGAACTGGCCAGCGATATGATCAAGCGCATGCGTTGGCGGAGTGTCTGTGTTGGCATAGGTTTCGAGGATTTGTACCGATGCCTGGTGGTTTGTTTGCTGCGAGAGCGCGTGCGGCGAACCGAGACGGTTGTCGCTTGGCGCGGGCGGTGCCGCATAGAGGCGGCCGCTCGCATCGACAATCGGGCTGATGTCATCTGCGTTTGGAAATCTGTCGTCCAGCGTGCTGGATCGCCCTGACAACCGGTCCAGCGCGACGCTCCTGAATGACGGCACAAGCGTATTGAAGAAGACATCCCTCACTTTGAGGGAGTGGTCTTGCATGATCATGTTGCAGCTGCGGGCCAACTCGTGCGCTGTGCCGAACTTGTCCTTTCGGCCGAAGCCTTCGCAATAAGTGTCAGCCTTGTTGGCGAGGACATGGACGATCTCAGTTCGTTCAAAAAGCCCGCGTACGAAACTGCGGCTGATGCCATCGCGAAAGATAAGGAAAAGCGGCAAATTGGGCCGCAGGGCCCAGCCGCGCTCGATGAGAAGCTGGCAGGGTGCAAGATGAGCAGCCGGAAATTCATGGGTGTGAGCCCTGTCCTGCGGCGGCGCTCCGGCAGGCTTTACTTCCAGAACCGTGTTGGCTTCCAATTGTTGGACGGCGGATTCTGCAGCCAGCCGAGCCGCGTGAAGGATGGCGTAACATGTACGCAATCTGGAGACGGAATGTCCCATGATGTCGCCAAGCGGTCTGCCGGACAAATCCCTCGTTCCGAATCCGGCAACCAGGTCATTGAATTGGCTGACAGGATTTGGATTGCTGTCCCTGATTTCCCGTCTTTTTCCCACCGTTGGCTAATCCTGGTTCTTGGGGGTTCTAGCAAACTTAAATTACAACTCTTGGATTTATAAGCTGCAATCCCTGTTCTTGCATCGTGCAAAAGAGGGATGAAAGCGCCCACCATCGGTGCAATAGTGCCAGAGTACTGCACTTATAGCGACTGGTTTACCACTATGGCCAAATACGTCAGCGAGTTGCCATCAGATTTCGTGAACTATCTGACCAGTCCAGGTCTTTCCATCC
The DNA here is from genome assembly GCA_963814455.1 of uncultured Alphaproteobacteria bacterium. Classification (GTDB taxonomy): domain Bacteria; phylum Pseudomonadota; class Alphaproteobacteria; order Rhizobiales; family Aestuariivirgaceae; genus Aestuariivirga. The sequence continues at coordinate 291,748 of CAWFCR010000023.1, forward strand.
CTTCGGCGGGGTCCATTCCCCTGCAGCAGTATGTCTGTAGCGTCGAAGCCTATGGCGGCAGCAAGAACGCGGAAGCTGTTATCGGCGCCCTCAATTCAAAGATCCCTGTCGATAGCAACCGTACGGCTGGACGCGATGGAAGTATTTCACCTGACAACCGGATAAGCGCTCAAACCCGCAAGATTGGCCGCATGATGACCGGGCAGGGCTATCCGGATGACTTCGTACTGGTAATGGAGCATTTCGCGGCAAATTTTGAAGAGGCCAAGAAGCTTGTCGTTCAGCCATATGATTCAGTGAAGGGCGAGGATGGCAAGCGCCACAGTGTTCCGGAGGGGAGGCCCCGTGCGATTTCCAGCATATATGGCTACAAGGGTTCCAACGCGGCCGACTACCTCAATGCCATGGTTGAGAAAAAAGTATTCGGCGTGGACTGCATTGGATTTGTCTCCCAGTACCTCGTCTATGCCGGCGTCTGGAGCGAATACAAGACCTATTACCCTGATAACTACGCTGCGGAATTCAAGCCCATCTCCCGGCTAAGCCAGATTGTTCCGCTCGCCGTGATGATTTGGGACAACTACCACATTGGCATCATCGACAGTGTCAACAGCTTCAACCCCGATGAAGAAAATCCGACGTCGGTGACGGTGGATGTCTGCCAGAGTTCCAGCGGTGGGCCTCAAATCAACAAGAATGTCGAGATCGCGATTTCGCCTGGCGACAAGTTCAGGTCATATCAAAAGTTCAAGTTCAAGAATTCGTCAAGCATGCCGGTCAAGGCGCCCGTCTACATCGGCGTGATGCCGAGTCTCGTTCATGTGCGGAATGTTGCCGCTAGGTCCGGCACGTTGATAGACATCTGAACATGGGTTAGGATCGAAAAATGGGAATGCCGGCCTCACGTATTGGCGATATGCACGTCTGCCCGATGGTGACGGTGCTTGTGCCGCATGTCGGTGGTCCAATCTCACTCGGGTCTCCCAATGTCTTGACCGGCTTTATGCCGCAAGCGCGCGTGACTGATATATGCGTTTGCGTCGGCCCGCCGGATGCAATTGTAATGGGATCAAAAACTGTGCTGGTGAATTGCTTGCCGGCAGCGCGGATCGGGGACACGACCGCGCATGGTGGCAAGATTGTCGTGGGCCTGCCGACGGTAATTATCGGCGGGAGAGAGCAGTCACGCCGTGGCCAGGCGGCTCGGAGGTCAGTGTCTCGTGCGTTGTGAAGTGGCTGCTGCGGTTTGATGCGACAGGAAGTGTAGAAACCTGATCGGGTTGGCGGCCATCGTCCGCGCAAGATTGTCGGCGCGCATCGTGATTGGGTTCTTGGCGAGATCGCGGCGGGAAAAGACTGTGACCTTGCAGGGCCTTGCTGATGGCTTGGCTGAGACGATGGCGTTGAAGGTTGACTACCGCACCATGTGGAACTTTGTGCACCGCGAGGGCAAGAGCTTCAAAAAAAACGGTTTATGGCGATGAACAGGCAAGGCCCGACATCGCAAGGCGGCGGGCAAGATGGCAGAAAGTATCAGAGCCGGATCGACATCAACAGATTGGTCTTTATTGATGAGACCTGGACCAAGACGAACATGGCTCCACTGCGTGGTTGGGGCACGCGTGGCAAGCGTGTTGGTGGCTCATGTGCCGCATGGCCACTGGAAGACGCTGACCTTCCTCGCTAGAGCTGTTCATTTGTTCATAAGCCTGACGTAGGTCAGCTTCCTGGAGACGCCGTTGGCGGCGCCAAGATCCTGGTTTATGGCGCTGGCAAAATCTTCCGGTTCAAATGCATCCTGCGATTCAATCTTCAGCAATGGCCGTGGTGACGCGATGACCAGGACAAGAATGGGCCGGAACTGGGCTTCGCCTTCAGCAGGCGCGGCATCGGATGTAACGCTCGTGCGGACCACAAGCTGATCCGGCAGTTGGCTGACATCATTCGGGCGCAGGCGCTTGATGTTGAAGACCTGGCCAAGGTCGGTGATGAAAAACACATAGCCGATGCGGTCGCCGATGCCGTCAGCTATGAAGTTCAGCCCGTCGCCGGCGATTTTCAGTTGTTCATTGTTCGGGCGAATATCGGCGCGCTCAAGCTTGATCGCGACTGGTTTGTCGGCTGTCTCCGGAATCTTGCTGAGCAGCGACAGCAGTTGGCATTGCTCAGGCGTTACCTGGTTGACCTCGAGGGCGGGATCGAAGCCGGCCTTGGACCTGAAGGCGGTCTTGAATGCGGAAGCTGTCTCTTGCGTGCCGATGACCGATAACTTGGCAGCGTCCGCGGAAATAGAAACTGCTTCCGCGCTAAAGCAGCTGCCTCTGCCGAAATCACTTGCAAAGGTTTGCAAGTCGCCAACTCCGCTGGTTGCTGGCGATTGAACGGTAGGCGTCTTGATCGTTCCGGGCGGCAGGTTCGCCTGTTGTTGAGAAGACCCGGCCTGCTGCGGTGAAGCATCAGATCGAGCCGTTCCGCCATCCGCTGGGGTTGCATCCGGCGGCACGGTGAAAGTGGTGTTGCTGTCGCCGGCGATACTGGATTCCGCTGAGTTCGCATCCGCTGGCTTGATGTCGGCCGGACTGGTCTCGACTGATTGGCCTTCGTTGGCGGGTTTGGCTTGGGCATCTTCCGAAGCTGCAGTGCCAGGTAAGTCAGAGGCGACTGTAGCGGTCTGCTGCGTGGACGCAGATGTGCCGGAACCTGACTGACCTCTGACAAAGATCCAGCCGCCAAGCGCGCCGACGGCGATGACAGCCAGTGCGCCTGCCGCAATGACAGAGTTGCGCATGGCATTAGATTGAGACGCTGCCACTTGCGGCGGATCGGACCTTGCCGCAGAAACCAGTTTTGCCGATCCCTTCTTGCCTTGCGCGGGTTTTGCCGCGGCCTTGCCGCCAAAGTCCCAGTCGCGCACTTCCGCCATGCTTTGTGGGCGGTTAGCCGGATCGGGCTGCAGCATGGCGGTGAGTACGCCGTGAAGCTGCTTCGGCACGTCCGACAAATCGGGAACTTCCCGCCGCTTTTCGATCACTTCAACCTGCGAGCCGCTCATCTGCAGCGGATAACCGCGCGCTGCAGCCGCCATGACCAGGGCGAGGCTGTACATGTCGGACTTAGGGGTGACCTCGCCGCCAAACAGGCCAAGTTGCTCGGGCGAAACGTAGTTGTACTTTCCGGCGAAGCTGCCTCCCAGCAGCGTTGCACCGCCTACGTTGGCTGAGCGCGCAATGCCAAAATCAATGATCTTGGCGTTCGCCACGACGCCACTCGGGAGGATGACGTTGTCTGGCGACATGTCGCGGTGAATGATTCCGGCTTCGTGCGCCTTGTGCAGCCCGTCTGCCAACCTGCGAAGCAGGAGAATGATGTCTTGCGCGGCAAGCGGAGCCTTTTTCGCATGATCAGCCAGCGACGGGCCATCGACGAATTCCATCGCAAGATATGGCCGGCCAATGGAGCGCTCGATTGAGAAGACGTAGTAGCGCACGATCGCATCGTGAGCGAGATGGTTGAGTATCCGTGCTTCCTTCCGGAACAGCTCAAGGATCATTTCGTCGCGGGCAAACTCCGGGAGAACGATCTTGATGGCGACAGGATCGCCAGTCTGGATATTGTGACCCTTGAAGACTTCGCCCATGCCACCGACGCCGATCAGCTGATCAATGCGATAAGTCTGATTCAGTTCGGTGCCCAGTTTTACGGCTGAACCGCTGCCCGCGATCTGTGTCCTGTCATCGCTCATTGGCCTGCCATTCGTCTAACTCCACCTCTGAACCAGTGTGGTTGCCTCACGCGACATAACACTGACGACGATGATGGATATGTTGTCGCGGCCGCCACGCTCCAAAGCCGTGTTCAGCAGAGACTGACAAGCCTTGTTGGGCCGCGAGTTCTGCACGGCAGCCAGAATTTCCCAGTCTTCCAGATGCCCAGTCAAACCGTCGCTGCAGAGTATGAAGCAATCGCCATTTTGCGCCGTCCCGGTGACGGCGTCCAGCTCGACGTCGTAGTCAGCTCCGATGGCGCGGGTAATCACGTTGCGGCGAGGCCAAGTACGAGCTTCCGCCTCGCTAATGACGCCCTTGTCGACAAGATTCTGCACCTCGGTATGGTCGTGGGAAAGCCTCGATATCTGGCTGCTCCGCACCAGATAGCAGCGGGAATCACCTGCCCAAAGGCAGGAGTAGTTGTTATCCGTCATCAGCAGCGCAACAAGCGTGGAGCCTACGATCAGGTCATGCGAAAGGTTTGAAAGGCCGATCAGCTTTTCATTGACCGCAATGATCTCCTGCCGAAATCTGCCTGGCAGGTCCGTGTTATCGCCGGTCTGCACCAGGGCGCGCGCGGCATCGGCTATCATGCCACTGGCGACATTGCCGTCCTTGTGGCCCCCCATGCCATCGGCGACAACCCACACGCCACGTTCTGCACTGGCAAATATGCTGTCCTCATTATTTTTGCGCACTCTGCCGCAATGCGTGACAGAGGAGGTTTCGAAGTAGAGACCATTGCCTTTCAGAACTTGCGACATCAGCTGAAGGCACCCGTCATGATAGAGGTTAGGAGCATGGGGTCAGGCTTGCCGTTAAGCACCGCGAGCTGAGCGCGAAAGTTTCTGCCGCCAAGCGTCCACCAGTAAGCCCTGCTGTCATGCGTAGCGATAGTGTCACTCTCGTGGAGGGTTTGGAACGCTTGCGCCAAAGAGGCATCATCTGAAGTCCATATCAGCGAAGAGCCGCGTTGCGCCGGCAGTACGCGAACCTCCGGAAACGTTGGCGCAAATGGCAAGGCAGCCAGCATTGTAGCGGCATCGTCGCCGGGTGCTTCCTCCAGCAGCCGAAGCAAAAACTGCTCACACGCCTCATGCCAGGCATCCAGTCCTTCGTCTGGCGGCGGCGCCAGAAACATGCCGTCAGGCTTGCAAGCGCAAATGCTGAGAGGAAAATAGCGCCCAATTCCATCGACAGATGGCATCAGCACCCCTGCAGCGGACTGGCCAAACACTTGTGAGCCAAACCAAAAGCGCCAGATTGGCGCGGTGAGGAAAACCTCTTGCCACTTTTCGCCAAGGGCGTGCTTGCTCGCCGCCACAGCGCTTTGCAGCCAGGATTCCCATTGGTCCAGGAACGGCCTTGGCATGTTGTAGGAAACGAAATCGCGCTTGGAGGGAAGCTTGCCGAACATGCCGCACTGCATAATTCGGCCTACAAATCGGCTGGGCAGGAAAATTTTACCTGCGAAATGATCTTGAAGGGATTATCCAGCGTGTCGAATGTCAGCTGGTAGGCGACTTCCCGTCCGCCAACCACGAAACTGGCGATGGCCTTATTGCCTGATTGCCGAAGGGCGCCTTCTGCGATCAGCCTGTGAAGCGCCCAGGGCCCAGTGAACTTTATGGCGGAGACGTTGCCGCCGGCTTCTGGCATCGAAAGAGACGCCGTGCCGTCCGGCGAGCTTCCCGGCCACTCAAAGTCGCTGCGTGATTCAACGCCAAAGGGACTCTCGAGCTTTGCGCCGTTGACTTCGAAGGTTGCAGACGGCGCCTTTTGGCTCAATGACCGCATGATCAACGCGAACTTCACGTTCGGCGCATTGCCCTGTCCGGTGAAGAACGCATCCTTGATGCGGGCTGCCTTCTGGAACTGCAGCAGGGACTGATCCGACAACACCTGGCCAAGCTTGGAATTCTGCTTCCATTTCCACTGCGGGCCGGAAGTATCAACCAGGCCAGCAAGTTTCTCCTTGTAGAAGGAATCGAAAACCCCGTTGGGTCCGAACAGCCGCGAGAATTCCGCAATTGGCACATCCCGCTTGCTGCGCGGCGAAAACGGGTACTTGTCGGAAACAACATCAAGGCATTTGCGTGTGACCGATCCCTTCATCTCGCCTTTCAGGTCGGCAACCCGTTCACCGACGATCTTGTTCTCAAAATCGCCCATTGCCTTTTTGAACATGGTTGAAAACGGCGGCTCAAGCCGGGAAGAACTGGTGGATAGCGCGCTGATGAACTTTTGCAGGTTCTGGCGCGCCTCTGCAGCCTGTTCAAAGTTCTGCTCATCCACAAGGCTCTGATGCAGACCCTGAAGCTGTTCGACAAGCAGGTCGATCTGGCTCTTGCCGCCGTCTGCTGCGGAGAGTTCATGATAGCGCCGGAATCGCTCCTGGATTGCCGCTCCGGGCACAAACGCCGCTTCGACCTCACCGCCGCGGCCGGCGGATTTGCGGGCGGCGTCGAGGCCAATCTGTTTCATGTCTTGCAAAAGGCTTCCGCCTTTGCTTGCTGCAGCGTTGGCAAGTTTTTCGCCAACTTTGCCCAGTGCTTCCTTGGCTGCGGCTGCGTCTTCATTTGCAGGCTTCGCTTCGGTTAGCAGTGTTTCGTCGGCGATGGAGCGCATCAGCAGCTTGACGGGAGAGGACGCGCCGGTTGCGGCCCGCAAGGTTGCATAGTCTGGCGCATCAGCCGAGAAGCTCTTGAGCTTCAGCTGATTGAGCGCGCCGGTCCATGCTTTGATGAATTCCTGGTCATATATCTTGAACAGATCGGGGCCAATGGTGGAGAACTGCTTGTCGAGCGCATCGCCACTTGCCTCGCCGAGCACCCAGCGCTCATTCTTGAGAAGATCAATCACGCCCTTCATTTTTTCCAGGAACAGGGCGTAAAAGCCATTGTATGTGAACAAGGCCTGCACCCCCACTCCCTCGATTGGGGAGCCGTCAACCGTTGTGAAAACCGTGCCGGCCTCGGGTCCGGCACTTCCGACAACGGTCCAGTCTTTGACTTCGTCGCTATGAGCCGTCGACTTGATGAGCGCAAACGCCCTTTCAGCCGGAGACAACCTGGCCAGCGCATTTTGAGTTTGCTTGATCAGGTCGCCATTGAGCGCGATGGGCCTCACGTTGCCTGAATTCATGTCGAGCATGGTCTCAAGGTGGGATCGCAAGCCTTCGCGCACGCCCTTGTTCGGTTCACCAGGATAGAGCCGTGACCAATCTCCCTGCATCCAGCCCGAGATCAAGTTGACATCTACAGGGATGTTGGGGTCGCCTCCCAGCATCATATAGACCTTGAGCGGCTCATACAGTTGGCCGGGCTGGTCGCCCAGTTCTGCCAGGCGCTTTTCGAGATGCACAATCAGTCGGGGCCGCAGCAGCCGGTCAAGTCCCGTCGCATAGGCAGCAGTGGAAGCCGTGTTGATGCGCTTGTACTGGCTGAGCCCAAACGTCTGGCTAACAGGAGGGCTTGCGCCCGTGTTGGCAAAGCCAGCAGGAAGATTGCGAAGTTTGTCCAGCGGATCGAGCACTCGCTGAAAATCGGAATCATCAATCGGGTCTTGTTTGATGACTGCTGCCTGTTCAATCGAATATCGCTGGGCCGCCCCGTTCGAAGCATTTATCAGGGTGGAGTTCGCAAAATAGCTGGTGAGCCAAGCGCCGAGAGCCGCAACAGTAATCAGTGCTGTCAGGCTGTAACCCAGTGTGCGCAAAAGAAATGCGCGCCGGACCGCATTTGCATTGGTGGAAACCCAGCCGGCTTCTCCGAACACGACCTTGGTCAGCAAGTTTTCGAGGAAAAAACTCTTTGCACGCCCCGCATAGGCCTGGCTGACAACGCCACTAAGCCCGAGGCGGCGTGACAGCGATCCCAGCACGCGGTCGATGGGCGTGCCTTCCTGCGTTCCGGAGCTGAAATAGAAGCCGCGCAGCGTGGCGCTGGTCTGGTAGCGCGTGGGTTCGAAGATTTGGTTCAGGAACTGGGTGATCGCTGGTTTTAGCGCAGCCACCTGGGAGGCAAGGCCGACGAGCCTGACGCGCGAAACCGGATCCGCTTCATCCTGCAGGCGATCAGGCAGTTCCTGCGCCAGACGGGCAACCAGCAAATCAATTTCTGGCCCAACTTCAGTGACACGGTTTTCCTTCTTGTTGCTGGTCTGGAATGTGGCGCCCCATACGACCTTGCGACGGTTCTCGTCGAGGTTGCCGAAATACTCCATGAAGCCGGCGATAAGATCTGCCTTGGTGAATATGACGTAGACAGGGAAATCGACTTGCAGCCTGTTGTTGAGCTCGGCCAGCCGCTTTCGGATGGCGATGGCATGCGCGGCAAGTTCAGTCTGCTTGAGCGTCAGCAAATCGCCGATGCTGATGGCGACCAGAACGCCATTGATGGGCTGGCGCGTGCGGTGCCGCTTGAGCAAGTCCAAAAACACCAGCCAACTCTTGCGGTCCTGCTCGGCATCCGAATCCTGCGTCGTGTAACGGCCTGCAGTGTCAATGAAAACAGCTTCCTCAGTGAACCACCAGTCGCAGTAGCGCGTTCCCCCGCTTCCGGCTATGGGCCCGGCCGCTGCTTGGGCCGAGAGCGGAAACTTCAGGCCGCAGTTCAGAAGGGCGGTTGTCTTGCCGGCTCCCGGCGGTCCTACGATAAGATACCATGGTAGCTCGTAGAGGTAGTCTCCCTTCGTCCTCTGCGAACCCCGCAGTGTCAACAGCGCGTCTTGCATCTTTTCAGCCAGGACGCCACCATCGGAATTGTCGTCCTCGGGCTCTTGTACAGCGATGTTTTCGGCGAGCTGCTGGGCCGCCTGCCTATGCTTGTAAATGCTGTAGGCAAGGCCGGAGAAATACAAAGCAAGCACGACCACTATGATCGCCAGCCGCAGCCATGCATTGGCGAATGGCTCGACGCCAGCGATGGCTATGAGCGGAAAGAGAAACCAGATGAGCGCGCAAAGCGCCAGAATTGCGATGACACCGCAGACAAGTATGATCCAGCGTTTCATCACGGATCCTCACGCGGAATGAAAATCTCTACCCGACGGTTTTTGGCCCGTGCTTCGGGGGTTTTGGCGCGGTCAATCGGGGCGGTATCAGCAAGTCCGGAGATTTTTAGCCGCTTGGGATCGGTGATGCCGGAAATTAGCAGCACAGCCACGGCCTGGGCGCGCTGTTCAGACAAATCCTGGTTATCCTTGAATTTCACCGAAGAGCGTATAGGCGTGTCGTCGGTATGGCCGACGACGCGGATAGCGCCGGCTTCGGGGTTGAGCGCATCTGCTACATGTCCGACCGACCTGACGAAATTGCCGCGCACCTTGGCGCTGCCTTTGTCAAACACTGCATCGTTTAGAAGTCGCACGACTATATCCTTGCCCGCATAGTCGGCTGAGAGTTTGTTGGCGGAGATTTCAGAAGCCAGCCGCTTGCGGATGCGTTCTAGCTGTGTGCTTTGCGGAACCACCACGGGCGGCGGCGGCGGCGCGGCAGCAACACGGAAAATATTGATGCCGGTATTCGGATGGAGGCCCGCAAGCCGCGCCTCGGCGACGCCTGAAAGATCGCCGAGCAGCCAGCGAAACACCATGAAGCTGAGGAGCAGCAGGCCTGACATTGATAGTGCGACCGCCCAAAGCGGAACCGCGCGCCGCACATATGCAGCGGCAATGTTCTGGCCGCGCCAGTGCGGCGACAACTCTTCGTTTGCGCGTGCCTCGCGCGTGCGCAGAGTCTGGTAGATATCTCGCCGGATTTGCTGGTGTGGAACATCGCCGCCGGCGACACGGTACTTTCCCTCGAACCCCAGAGACATGGCGGCGTGCATGAGGCCCAGAACATTGTGGTTGACTTGCGGGTTCTGCCGCAGCTTGGCCAACTCATCGTAGAACCCGATGCCGCTGTCACGTATCTGGAAAAAGCGACTCAGCATGCTGTACTGCGTCCACAGCAGCCGGTCAGTGCTTGGCAGGTTCTGCACGATGTCGTCGGCGGTGGCGCAGAGAACATATTGCGTTGCCCGTATCTGATCCTCAGAGATATTCTTGCTGCGCAACTCCGGTGCGAGCGCTTCGATGCCTTGCGCCACGGAACTCATCATTGGCGCAACTTGTGGAAGCGATTTGGCAATCCGCACGTTGGCCAGGAGCAACAGCAACGGCATGGCCGCTTCAAGAATGGGATTGGGCCCGCCAATGCCGGGAGTTCCGGAAGTCGGAAGGTCAATTACTGGCCCGGTTGCGGGCGCAGAAGGCGCCTGCTGCGCAGCCGCTGGTACTGCAGGCGGCGTTCCCGCAATCTGCCGGGGCCCGCCCCAAATATCGCCGCCGGGTGTGCCACCCGAAGCCGAAAGCGGTGCAGCCGTCAGTCCAGCATCCGCAGGAGCACCGCGTCGACCACCCGGATTGGGCTTTATGACGGTCTTCTCCTGAGCGGGATCGGTGTCAAACGGTGGTTTGCCGTTCGTCATCTGCCCAGTTTCCTACTTTCCATCTTCCTTCACCGCCCAGAGTGTAAGCTCCAGCCCTGGCCAGTCACCGGAGAAATGCATTCCTATTCCGCTGGCCGTGCTGAATTCAGGCCAAAGCGGCGAAGTTCTGTCGAGAACGAAATAGACATGGCTTGAAACAGCGCGAATCTGGGGCGGCGGGGTGGGGACATGGATCAGCGTGATGCCCGGAAGATGAGCATGCACGATATCGTTCATGCGTGTATTTGGACCAACTTTGAAGAGCGCCGGAAACTGCGTTTGTATTTCGGTGAGCGAACGGCGAGCGGCTACTTCCAGCACCAAGGTAGAGCTGCGGAACAAGTTTCGGTCGGTCACAGTCGCCAGGAAGGCATTTGCAGCCTTTTCAACGATTTCCAGGCGGATGGCGCGGCTTATGTCGACACTGAGGAAGCGCTGGATATCTGCAAGCACTGGGGCAAAAGTCGTATCCAGACTGTCATGGTCATAAGTGGCATAATCGCGCGCGCGCCGCTCTTTTGTCGAATAGGTGGCAAGCTCTCCGGCCAGCCGCAGCAACTCGACATACAGGCGCTCGGGATGCACGTACTTGGAGCCTCGCATGTGCTTCAATGCCGGAATTTGCCGGTTGAGCATCTGCAGGATGAAATAGTCGACGCTTTGCATGCCGCTGCCCGACCGTGGATCGGAAGCAAAACGGGCAAGCTCCTCAAGCTTGGTTTCGACCCATCCGATCACCCGGTCGAGCCAGCCCGTTGTCGTAGCATGCGCGCTAATAGTGAGGAGTGGAGGGGCAAAGCGCTCGTCGTAGATGATTGCCTTATCCGTTACCTCGATAATGCGCGCACACAGCAAGCTGACAAAGCCCGGCTTTGGCGTCTTGCGAATTTCGTAGGACATGCGCGGAACAGCAACATCAATCTCTTCTTCCACCTGCAGCTTGGATGTTGAATCAAGCAGATGCTCTGAATTGATTACAAAGCGGCAGCCACTCTCGGAGTCCTCGTCATCGACCTCGCGGGTGTTTGGTTTTTCCATCGGCAGGACAAGCCAAACATAGAGACCGGCAGCCGCCTCAGGCGCGGAGATGGCAGCGGGGAGGGGGCTGTCACCCGGAATACTGAAGGGTGTGCCATCAGGCATGATGCCAGTGGCGCGCCGCAGGCCGAACTTGCATTGTTGCGCAAGGTCACGATCAATCTCGAAATCGTTGAAGCCCCATGGATAAGGCGTGATGAAGCTGGTGCGGCTTGCTACAAGATGCTCCAGATAGCGGTCGCCCTGCTGCAGATGATGGGGCCGCAGAAACAGCCCTTCCGACCAAACGACCTTGCTGTACCAAGACATTCAGTTACCGTCCATCTGGCCAAGGTTCACTACCATCGGCAGCAGCCAAAACACTTGCCGTCCGGCAACTCCCGCGGTCAGCAAACGCGTGGCTATCATGCCTGCCCACCGGAGCATCAAGATTGCCATAAGGCAAAGGAAAATCAAGGTTTAAATGAATTTTGCGAAGCATTGCGTTGCCAATGTAAAGCACGATCCTGCTTCATTCCTCCCCTATTTTGGTGTAGTCACGACGCCTGAACTTGTGTCTTTTCAGAAGTCGGCATGTCATTGTCATGGTTATTGAACAAGTGTCCGGACGGCAGGCGTTTCGCGCTTTGGCCGTGGCTTTTGGCTTGTGTGCTGCCGGCCGCACTCGGATTGGCAATTCCGTCTGCAGCCCAATTCAAAGTGTGCAACCAGTCAATTGCCCTCTACAATCTGTCAATCGGCGCTGAAATCGGCCAGAAATTCCATACAGAAGGTTGGTGGACGGTTCCCGCCAATAGCTGCGTCACCCCCATTAAGGATGATCTTGACGCACTGAAACTGAAGTATGTTTACGTCTACGCAACCACAGTGAACGGCGACAGTGCATTTGAAGGAAACTGGGAGATGTGCGTCGACACCAGGCGCTTCAAAATCGAGAAAATACCTGAGCAGCCATGGAACTGCTGGGTGCGCGGCTTTCAACTGGTCAAGTTCAAGGAAATCGACACAGGCAACGCGAAATCCTGGACCGTATTCCTGCGTGGCGAGTGAGCTGAGCAGATGATGGGCAATGCGCCATGAACGAAAAGACCATAGTTGCCCGTTCGAAGCCCGCAAAATCCTCCACCGCTGCGGACAACGACAAGACCAGGATTGAAACCGCGGCTGCCAACAAAGCAGCAAAGCAAGCCGCCGCTGTTGCTGCTGCGGAAGCCGCGGCCGCAACAGCGGATGCAACCATCATTGTCCGTCCTGCAAAACCGAAGCAACGCAAGGATAGGGAAAAGCAGCCAGAAAAGGTAAAGCCCAGCACGGCGCCTGCAAGTGTTGCCTCTGCCCAGGCGGCAACCGGGGAAGTGGATGCAACTGTGGTCATCCGTCCAGCAAAGTCTGACAAGCGCAATGAAAAGGACAAGGCGCTGGACAAGGCCAGTTCCGGTAGGCAGGACCCCCAACACGCAAAGCTCCCGCCGGGCACTGCATCCTCCGCAAAGCCCGCAGCCGAACCCCGCAAGCAATCGTCTGCTCCGATTGTCTTGCTTGTCGGCCTTGCCTTCCTGTTCATAGGATTGGGTTCGGCCCTCACCACCGTCTATTTGCTGTCGCCCACTCAACAAGGCAGTTTCGAGGTCGCAGACCAAGACCTCAACCAAGAGCTCGTGTCGATCCCGTCAGACGAAAGCGAAGCAGAGGATGAACGGCTGATCCGCGCAGCCATTCAGCCGCGCATCCTGGATCTTAGCGGCGATCCGGTGATCGTCCGCCAACTGACCAATGCGCCGCGTCAGCTGCTCAAGCTCAATCAGGCTCCGCATCTTCAGGCCGCCAAGGACCTTGGCATCAAGAATGACGTGTACCGGCTGCGGGATGTGCTGGACCTGCCTGATGCAGGACTTCAGCCCGGCATATTGGGGTCTCAAGATGATATCGCAGTCATGCAGCCTACGTCCCCAGAGTCTACGGATACGCTCGCTGCTAACGAGGGAAGCCAGGATGGCACATCCATCGTTTTGGCCGATGGCGGCGGCGAACGCTTTTCCGAATTTGCGGACAACATCAACAGCAACACCAAACTGGGCAGCCGTTTGGTGGCCATGGGTCTCGAAGCCGATGGTTCGAAAGCGGCAGAGCAAGCATTCGACAACTTGTACCAGCAGGCATCCCTCAAGCCAGGCGACAAGCTGGCAGTGCGCGCCATGGGTGAGCCAGGCAGCCAAGGCGTGCTAAAGCCGGTGCAGATTTCCGTGTATCGCCAAGATGCGCTGGTCGGGTCGATTGCCATCAACGACATAGACGAATTCGCCAAATCGGAAGATCCATGGTTCCAGCGGGATATTTTTGAATCACCCCTGTTGCCGGTCGACGTCAGGCCGGAGGACCGGCCTCGCCTGCTCGATGCGATATATGCGGTTGCACTGCGCAACCGGATTCCTGCTCCGGTAGTTGGCGAGATGATCATGCTCTTGTCGCGCGCCCAAGACCTTGAGCAGAAAGTCCAGCCTGGCGACACGATCACGCTTATCTATTCGCCCGCCGCCAGAAATGACAAGTCAGGGCTGGGCCGCATCGTGTTTGTAAGCATCGGTCGCACCTCCGGCAATCTGGATTGCCTGCCGCTCCAATCCAAGAACGCCATAGGCTTTGAGTGCATGTCGGAAGCAGGTGAAAGCTCCGTTGAAGCTGACGGCATGACCATGCCAGTCAATGGCGTCATTGTTGCAAAATTCGGCCCGCAGGGCGCTGGCAAGGACAGCGGTTCCGATGGCGGGGACAATATGAATTTCGGGGTTGATTGGACAGCTCCGGTTGGCACCCCGGTAGTGGCAGCATTCGCCGGAGACGTGACTGCCGTTGGCCAAGAAAGCGGTTTTGGCCTTGTTGTCAGAATTTCGCACCCGGATGAGAAGGTCACGATGTACGCCTACCTCCAGCGTGTCCAATCCGGCATTGCTTCTGGCGCAAAGGTCGCTGCCGGCCAGGTGATTGGCTATATCGGCACGCCACCAACTTCACGCGAACCGCGCCTGCACTTTGAACTTCGCCGTGCGGGTGTTCCAGTCGATCCTGTATCGGAGGTACAAGCAACCACAGGTTCTGGTGGCGCAGTGGACCACTTCGTGCACAGGATCATATATATCGAGAGCGGCAACCGCTGCAATGCGCGCAACCCTCTTTCGACGGCCGTGGGCCTTGGTCAATTCATCGAAAGCACCTGGATGACAACAGTGCGCCTGCACCGTCCCGATTTATTGAGAGGCCGTTCACGCCAAGACGTGCTCAATTTGCGAACCGAGTGCAACTTGGCGCGCGCCATGACTGCGGCATTCACGCGGGACAATGCTGCTGTCATCCGTGGGTCGGGCCACACCGCCACGCCTGGCAATCTCTATCTCGCTCACTTTCTTGGCGTGGGAGGAGCAGTAAAAGTGCTTCGCAGCGATCAGAACCGGCAGATCGCGGAAGTGTTCGGTGCACATCATGTGCGGGCAAATCCGTTCGAACGCGGTAAGTCCATTGGTTGGCTGGTGTCCTGGGCTGCCAAAAAGATGGGTGGTGGTGTGCCAAAGTCCGCGCCGAAGATAGGCGCCCCCTCTCAAACTGCAACGGCTCAAGGTGACAAGCCGCCCGCGGCGGGCGTGAAGCCCGGCAATGGCAAACTCGCGGACGCGAAGGCCGCGGCAACTGCGTCCGCGCCTGCCCAACCGAAGGCCGATAAACCAAAATCAGGGTCCGCCAAGGATGTGAACGCGAAGGATGCGGACGGCAAGAAGCAGGAGATACCGGCCGAAGGTGCAACGCAGGCGGCGACTTCTGAAGCTGCTCCGGCAAGCGACGATGGCGGGCCACTCGCCAAATCTTCGGGCGATCCCGTTCTTGAAAAACTCAAGTCAGCAGTGTTGGCCCTCCTGCGGTAGTTCAACAACGCTAATCTTGTTGGCAGTAAACTTGTTCTGATCTAGGCTTGCGCCGTGAAGCTGATCAATTGTTGCCTCGCTTTGGTAATTTTCACTCTGTCCTCCGTGGGCGGAGCAACAGTCCCACGTGCGCAACAGACCGGGCTTGAACTCGAGCTTAACAAGGTCGAACAGTATGACGGCGGTTGCAGGCTGACATTCAGGGCCGGCAATCACTTCAAAGCCAGGCTCGAAGGTTTTACCGTCGAGTTTTATCTGCTCGACCCCAAGGGGGTAGCCCTGCAGAGCGTTCAGTTCACCTTTGGCGCAGTCGCAGCCGCCAAGGCGCGTTTCGCGAAGTTTGATCTCAAAGAGCGCAATTGCTCGGAGATTGGCGAGATTTTTGTCAACGAGTTCAAATCGTGCAAGGCAGAGACAGATATCACGCAGCAATGTCAGAACGGACTGATCTTGAAAAATCTCACCCCATTGCGTTTCACGGACACATCGTCATGACGCAGGCCCGATGGCGCTTGCGTCTGTGCATTTTGCTATAGCGGGAGCAGGCATCCCTGATGACAGCCGGTTTCCAAATGCTCCTCAAACTTGGTGGCCCTGTTGCCATCGTCTTGATCTCAATGTCGGTCGTCGCAATGACGCTCACGCTCGTCAAACTCTACCAATATTTCCGGGCGGGCGTGGGAAGCGGCGCTCGGGTGGAGAGCCAGGCAATTGATCTGTGGTTGAAGGGCCAGCCTGAGCCAGCCCGGCAATCACTTGCAGGCCGAAGACAGCCGAAGTCCCGCGTCATCCACTACGCACTCGAATTGCTGTCCCGCCGCAATGTTGACTTGGAAGCGGCGAAGGAAGAAACGCTGCGCCTTGCGACCGATGAGGTCCGAAGCTTGAATTCGTATCTGCGCGGCATCGAAATCATCGCCCAGAGCGCACCGCTGCTCGGGCTTCTCGGTACAGTCATAGGAATGATACAGGCGTTCAATCGGATGGAGAGCTCAGGGGCAAACGTCAACCCCGCATTGTTGGCTGGCGGCATTTGGACGGCACTGCTTGCCACGGCCTTGGGACTTGTCATCGCCATTGTGTTTTCAATCGCGGTTGCTTGGCTCGAGTCGCGTGTTGAGGCTGAACGGGCCGGCATGGAATCGCTGCTCACCAACCTGTTCGCCCGGCAAGCCATGGGAATTTGAGGCCCGCCATGCGCATCGGCAAGGCAAGACCCATCCGGCGACCGATCCCGCTGACGCCCCTGATCGACGTTGTATTCCTGCTGCTGCTGTTCTTCATGCTGACATCTTCCTTCTCCAAAATGAGTTCCCTGCAAGTAGATGCCAAGCGCGGGTCATCTGACAGCTCCACAGGATTTCCGGGCGCGCTGGTTGACGTTGCTGGAGCCAATCAAGTTGCCGTCAACGGCAAGCGCATGGTTCTGGACGAATTGCCAAGCGCATTGAATGAGCTTCATGCACTCGGCGTTTTGCGCGGCGTGCTTGTTCCGGGCAACAACGCTTCAGTGCAAGACCTTGTTTCTGCGATGGAAGCGGTTCGCCGTTCGCGCATCGAGAGTTTTGCGGTGGTGAGGAAATGAAGATTCTGCGTTCCATTCAGCGCCGCAGCGATGATTGGGTGTTGCAGTTCATCAACATCATCTTCCTCATTATCATTTTCTTTCTCGCCAGCAGCGTAGTGGCAGTGCAACCGCCGAGAAACCTGTTGCCGCCGGTGGCAGAACAATTGGACATGTCGTCGGTTCCTGTCGGAGCGGTCTTCGTTGACCAATTCGGCAATTTCCGCATCGGCAGCGAGACGGCGAACCTTGCCACCGCCATCGCGGCCACAAAGTCGGGCGAGGAAGCTTCGCTGCTTGTGGTGGACAAGCGGTTGAAGGCTGTGGCTTTGCTGGACATCATAATGGCCTTCAACAAGGCCGGGCTTCCTGCCCCTGCAATCATGACTATACAAGAAACACCATGACCCGTACTGGCTTTCCGTCATGGGTTGCCGCCGGCACGGTCGCAGTTGTACTGCACGCAGGCGCCATAGTGCCTCTCCACACGCTCATTTCCATACCAACCGAGACAGCACAAGTCTCGTTCAGCCTGGTTACCTCAGATACCTTCACTCCAATGCTAGTCGCTGAGGCAGACGTGGCTACAGTGCAGCTGAGCGCAGTGTCGGAAGCCTCCGACAAGGTCACTGAGCAAGCACCGCCAGACCTCGCCACAGCAAGTCAGCAGTCGCCAGAGATAGGTGAGCGGAATGCCAGCGATACCGACAAGTTGGAAGATAGCAATGCGAGCAGCATACTGTCCGCTACGGAACCTCCGCAGGGTGCGGCAACGTCATTAGATATGCCGTTCGGCGAGGTTCACGGCGATGTTGGGCTCGCGCAAGAGGCGTCTCCTTCAGCCGGCGTATATGCGAACCTGCCAACCGGCTCGGCACAGTCCAGCAACGGGGAGCAATCCCAGGAGATAAAGTCAACCAATGTTGGTGAGCGGGTTCAGCAGAGTGCTTTGGCGAGTAAAGAAACCGGGGAAGCAGGTGCAGTGACTTCGCAGGCAGCTACGTCTTCAGGGTCGGAAATGGTAGGGGAGCAGGTATCTGGCCCCGAGACCGTGTTGAGTGAGCAAGGCAACCCCGTCAGTGACCAAGACCGCTTGGCCCTGCTGGTTCGGCCCGATGCAAGACCACCTGAACCGCAGCAAGGACCTGCTGATGTATCGAAGGTCATTGCGGGGTTTCCGGGTGGCCAGTGCTTCCACGCTGTGCCAGCAAGTTTTGGTGGCAGGCCTCCCCTGATCACTTCCTACGCTGCCACGGATGCAACGCTGGATGCATTTGAAAGTCACATAAAGTCATCGAACATGGGGGCAGTGGAGTTGCAGCGCCGCTCCATACAGTCGCTGCAATGCGCGGCAATAGAGTTTGCGCATCGCACGGCAATGCCGCTTCAGACTGCATTCTCGATCGAACTTGAACAGTCATTGGTTTCCGATGGCGGCGAAGTGTCTGGCCGCATCAGCGGCCTATCCGCTACCTGGCTTTACCTTCTTCTCGTGGATGATGAAGGCATGGCTCAGGATGTCTCGCGATATGCCGCAGCATCCCCCGGTGGAGCTGTCTTGAACATTCCGGTGCACGTCAAAGGGCAGGGGAAGGTAAAGCCACAATTGCTGCTGGCGATTGCGTCTAACAAGTCGCTCACCTTGCTCGATGGTATGAAACCACAATCATTGGCAGCGATACTGCCGCTGGTCAAAGGCGAGATCGCAGCATCGAAAGCCAGCCTTGAGGTTGCCGTTACGGACTTTGCAGTGCGCTAACCTTCGTCACCGCAACAGCCGCGTCTCCACGCGCCGGTTGGTGGCATCGAAGGCATCAGCGGCGCGGAAGTTGCTCTCGCCCCAGCCACGCGCTTCGAGGCGGTCAGCCTCCACACCCAATCCGCCCAGAAATGCTATGACTGCTTGAGAGCGCCGTTTTGACAGGTCGAGATTGTGAGCTTCACTCCCGGATGCATCGGTAAATCCATCGACGGCAAAGCGCAGTGAACCAAGTTTCGTGTCCCGCAAGGCAATTGAGAACTCTATGAGGTTGCCTCGGGCTTCTTCTGTAAGAACAGCAGAATTCTTGTCAAAATTCACCAGCAGGTCGAATGCGCTTGCGTGATCCTTCACCTGCTCGGCCGTACATTCATCATCCGAGCCCACGCATATCCCGCGCGTCACAAGTAGCTGCTTCTGGCCCTCGAAGAAGGCCACTATATCGCTCGCCTTGTAACGAACATCTCCTGCAACCGCCTGCGAAGCGGCAGCAGTCAAGATACCTAATAACATCAGCAATGATATGCATTTCATGGGCTTAATCCCACCTTGCGGCCGCCATCACGAACATCGTGCAACGCCTCGAGACGCAGTATTCACTCATTCTACTACAACGCGCTACCTACTTAAAGAGGATGCTCGGGCATTACTTGCTGCGCTTGTTCAATTTGTCGTATTGTTCCGCAAAGAGCTCGAGAAAGACGCCCAGCATACCGTGTTCGCGCCGGCCGACCTTGCTGTTCCACCGCTCGGTGTAGGCATCCCAGTTCTTGGCCTTGCTGTTGGTGAGCAATGATTTCTTTCCATCGGTTGTTTTTGCAATTGCGTCAGGAGCCAGGTCGTCAAACAGCTGGGTAACGGCTGCTTGCATCGCCGCAAGCGAAGCGACCTGATGCATTTTGAGGTCGGCAAAGCTGCTTTCAAATGTCTGGAGCGCATCGAGGTAGCCTTTGGTTTTCGGCCCGAGCATGACACGCAGGGCCTCTTCCGCTGTTGGCATGAATTTCAGCGGATTGTTGTCTGACTGTTGGATCAAAGTGCGGTGACCACTGCGCGACAAGGCCTTTGCTTCAGCTCTCGCAGCCAACATTGCCATGAGTTGGCTAGAGACGAAATTGAGAAGCTTGCCAGCCTCTTCCGCCACGTTGCCGGCATTGGCTCTTGCGAACGCCTCCTCAGGCATTCCGGCGCCCAAGGCAAATCGCCGCAGAAAATCTTCCTCCTCCGGAGTTCGGGATGACTGCAGAAGAGAGGGCGAATTCACTTCCTTGTGACTTGTTACAGCAGGAGCGGGCGGTGCCGGCTCCATGTCTCGTGCGGCAACGGGAGGAGCAGCCGGCGCTGGAGCCTGCACAGCAGGCTGCGGAAACCGGCAATTGTGATGCCCCGCTTACGCCAGTACCCCATACGTCAGCTTCGCCAGCGCGTGCTGGTTGTGGTTTGGGGATTGCGGCCAAATCTGCAACTGGTGGAACATACATCGCGTGATGGAGAAAATCGGCGGCCCGTTGCTCCTCTGGCTTCGGTGGCATCAATTCTCGAGAGTCGATCGGCGGCGGTGCAATCTTGGAGACTTCCCAAATGGCACTTGCTCCGGGAGCCGCGAGTGGAGGCGCGGGAGCAGGCATGGCAGTGTTGAAGGAGAGCATCGGTTCAGGCTCGGGCTCCTGCACCGCAACCGCAAGAATGTAGTCTCCTATCGAAATCTTGTCGCCGTCCCGCAGCCGATATGGACTTTGCATGCGCTTGGCGTTGCTATTCAGGAATGTGCCGTTTGTCGACACGTCAAACAACCAATATGCGTCGTCGTAGAAGCGAACCTCGCAATGCTTGCCGGAAACTACGCGGTTCTTGTCCGGCAAGGTCCAATCGAGGTGCTGGTCGCGGCCTAAATCGAATCCCCGCCTGTCGACCTCAAATTCCAGCGGCCCACCATCTGGCAGTTTGTCAAAATTCTCGATGCGCAGTTTCAACATGGTCGAAAGCTATCCTATCGCCGACATGTAAGAAAATAGTATAGCATTTCGAGAGGACAAGCAGCTTTGTGCTAGTCCCGGTTGTCGCCCTGAACCAGCAGGGAAATTGCATCTGATGCAAATTCTCTAATCTTTTTAACCCTTTGTGCTTGATCTATGCCTGCAAGTGCCACCACCATCCCAACCTTGACGCCTTGCCCAGTCAAGCTGGCAGGAGGCGGCACGGGATAAGCAACGTCATTGGTGATGCTTCCGCCCGACCAGCCCGCAGCAAGGGCAGCCCATGACGCCGCCCCCTTGGTTTTGTCTGCCATGCCTGCATCCAGAGCTGCGCGGCGTGTTTCTTCAGTGGGGGACCGGACCCAGGCTTCTGCCAAGGAAAGCAGCTGGGTCTGTTCCGGTGACAATGGTTTTTCCAGCTTCCGCAACACCTGGCAGTGCCATCGCACAGCCTCTCGCCGGGGCAGGAGAAATGCGAAAACAAACAATGCTTGCTCCGGATTTGCGCTGGTTAGCAATTTTTCGATATAGGCGAGCGGCGCAACGTCCCTCGGCAGAAGCGTTACAACCTCTTCAAGCGACGGGTACGCGTCGATGATTTGTTGAGCGGTCGAGAATCGTAATCGTGCCATTTACAGTGTAAACTCGCTTGTTCACTAAGTACTGTTGATAAGAACTGTTGCGCCCTTGACGATCAAGGTGGCTCCGGCTTTCAGTTCGCCTGTCCCTACGGACGTCATGGTCAGGGCTGCCTCTGCGTCGAGGGTAATGTTGAGTGCGCTCAACGTAATGCCGGTTCGAGTCATTGTCAGTTTGCTGCTGTTTCCGACGACGAATTCGATCTTGTCCCCGGCCTTGACAGTCCATGTCGATCCGATGTCTTCGTCGCGATTGTGGCCTACTTTGATAGTGACATCATTGCCAATGTCACGGCGCTCGTCGTGCAGGATATCTGCTTGCATGTCACGCTGCGCGTGCATGCGAATGAGTTCATTTCCGCCGCGATCATCCAGTATGAACTCGTTGTAACCATCGCCGTCGATCGTGTCGGATTTGACGCCGGAAATGGATTTGTCCGCCGGCAGCGGATAGGGCGGCTTGTTGTCTTCATTGTAGACAGTTCCGACGACCAGCGGAAAATCCGGATCGCCTTCCAGATGCTCCACGATGACTTCCATGCCGACGCGCGGTATTTTGATGTTGCCCCAGTTCTTGCTGGCCCAGGGGTGGCCGATCCGCACGTAACGTGAAACGTTGTTCTTGTCCCAGAAGAAACGCACCTTGATGCGGCATTGCTCATCGACCTCGCTGTCGACAACTGCGGTTTGCGGGCCGTAGATGACCGGCTTGGGTGTATAGGCAGGCGCCCGGAACGGGATGTCGGACGACTGGAATTCATAGCGCCCGACATAGGTTTCATCGTCGAGAGCCGCATCCGAGCGATACGCGTTGGAACGGTAATTGTGGCTTGCCCTGACAGTCAAGTATTCGCCGTCTACGCCGCTTACGGGATGCTTAGACAAATTGATCAAGTGGCCGGGGCAGCAGGTGACAGCGTCACCGACAGCAGACGACCTGCGGTCTTGCGCCTGCTCCGCTTCGAGCCGTACCTTGGCAAGCTTCTCGCCATCAGACTTCTGAGTGTAGCGGCCTGGGTAGTGATAGAGTTCAAGGTCAGCATTTGCGTGCTTCGCGCTGGCGCTGCTCTCCGCCACCAGATCCGCCGTCGGCTTCTGGTAATTGTAATCGTTGAGCTTGACGCGCCCTGAACGCAAGTGCCGCCCGCCGTTCCATCTGTTCAGCGCATCTTCTTTGCGCAGCCCCTTGAGGTCGCTGTCATAGTAGGAGAGCGCCGCGCCGCCTGGCTTCGGCAAATGGCAGGAAGCTGCGTCCGCGAGCACCATCTTGTGTTCGCCTTCACTATGTTCGAAGTGATAATAAATGCCGTATTCTTCCATGAGCCGCGACACAAAATGCAAGTCGCTCTCGCAGTACTGGACGCAATACTCCAGCGTTGGGTAGCTTCGCGTCGTGCGCGGATCGAACTTGGCGAAGGAATGCTCTCCAAGCACCGTCTTGATAACTTCAAGGGCGGATTTTTCGGAGAAGATGCGGCACTTGGTGGTTCGCGACAGAAGCCAGAGCCACGGCCGCAGTGTCAGTCTGTACCCTGAGAGGCCATCTGCGTTCTTTCCAGTCCAGTACGCCTCGACCAGGACACCGTTGAAAACGCGCTTGACGCCAGAATGCCCGGAATGGATCGACAGGCTGCAATTGTTGCCCAGCGCAGCGTCGAAATCGAGATTGTGGCTGTCACTCAGGGCTTCAAAGCGGAATTCGAAGAGTTCGCTGATGCCTTCCGTGCCTTCAAAACTGCTGATGACGAGTTTGTCCTCGCCCAGCGGCGTCTTGAGGTAACCCGTTCTCGTGCCTTGCGCCAGTTTCATGACTGTGACCTGCCTTGGCCTTTCCTCCGGTAAGATGGACGCTACAGTAGTTGCCCATATGCGTCCACCCGATTACCCGAATTGGCCAAGGTTGCGCCCCCCTCTTTAGGGGGTTGCGGACAAATTGTCTTTGCCCAATGCTGTATGCGGGGGTGCTGATAGTTTTGGTTCGCAAGGTGCGATAACAATGATTGTCGATATCGAGAAGCCGATCTCTGCCGAGGCTCCTTGCGGCCCCGATCCAGAACTCGATCCCGAAATACAAAATTTTCTGGCTGTGGCCGAAGGCCTCCTGCCGATGAGTTACAGGGATTTCAACCGCAAATCGTTTGATGCCAAGCCAACGCTGGCGCGGCTGGAAGAACTGATTGCGGGTTCACGCGACATCCGTTTCCTCGTGTTGATGGCGAAGTTCCATATTCTGTCTGACAATCTTGCTGGTTTTGCGGGCAGCATCGGCGCCATGGAAGTTCTCTCTGCCGCGCAATGGGACTACTTTCACCCGGGAGAAGCGGCAGGCGGCAATCCGCTTCGATCAGCTTATCTCAAAAGCCTTGATGACCTTCCTACTTCGGTTCTCCCGCTGCAGAATGCGACATTGATCAACGACAAGCGCCTCGGCGCCTTGTCATTGCGCAACATCATGGTTGCTGACGGCAAGTTGCCGCCACGGGCTGAAGAAACGGCGCATGATTCAGGCACCATTAGGGATGCCTTCATGCGTTTTGAACCGATCGAAAACTTGACGCATCTCCGCGCCATGGTCGAAGGCATTGGTTCGAGCCTTGACGCCCTGCGCACGCAGTTTGTCGCAAAGGCCGGCTATGATGCTGCGCCTCAGTTTGACGCATTGCCAGAGAGCGCCAAGACTATCTCTTCGTATCTCACCGAAGTCCTCAATCACCGCATGCCACCTGAGGGAGGCACAACGGACTCTCTTGGGGACGGTACCGATAACGAGTCCGGTGAATTCGCAGGTTCCAAGTCGCAAGCAGCCGCTGACATACGATCCTTCAAGGAGGCCTCCAATGCACTGGAGGCTATCCTGGGCTACTACGCCTCCAGAGAGCCATCGAGCCCTGCCAGGCTGTTGGTCAAGCAGGCACATCAGCTTGTCGGCAAGTCATTTGTAGAGGCGATGCGGGTTCTTGCGCCTCAAGCGGCTGAATCGACATCAGTCAGGATGGGCGGAGAGTCGCCCTTCTTGCTGGATTTCGGCCAGCTTTCCGCGCTTGCTGATGATGGCGACCAGTCGTCGGGTGACATGGAAGGGGAGGAGGCTCGGAGCTACGCTGCTGCCACGCGTGGTGACGCGACAGTTCTGATGCGAAAGGTCGAGCAGTTCTACAAGATTGCCGAACCCTCAAGCCCAATACCGGTACTGGTCGAACGGGCCCGCAACTTCGTTGCAAAGGACTTCACTTCCCTACTCAAGGAAATGGCGAGAAAAGATGATGAAAAATGAACAATTCAATTCTTTGACAGGCGAATCCGGCGGTGTTACTGTTACCTTGAGGGGACATATTGGCCGTGGAGAGCAGTTTATGCTTTGCGGATGTCCTGATGGCTTTCGGCATATCTTTTCGCGGGCACGGTCCGCGCTTGTAGTTTTCTCCCTGGCAATTGTGGTGTTTGCTGGTGTGTCCGGCTTGGCACAAGCTGCGGAACGGCGTGTGGCATTTGTCATTGGCAACAGCGAATATCAGTCCGTGCCGAAGCTGCCCAACCCAAAAAACGATGCTGAAGCTGTAGCCAAGGCTCTCAAGCGTTCGGGGTTTGAAGTCGTAACGGCCGTCAATCTGGATCGCGCGCAATTCGACGCAGCATTTGAGAAGTTCGTGCGTTCGCTGCAGCAGGCTGATGTGAGCCTGTTTTATTACTCTGGCCATGGCATTCAGGTCGGCGGCGACAATCGGATCATACCCACCGACGCTCGCCTGACGTCTGCAGCCGACCTTGAAGTTGAGACGATAAGCGTCGAAACCATAATGTCTTACATGCAGAAGAACTCCAAGGTTCAGCTGGTTTATCTCAATTCATGCCGGAACAATCCGTTTCCTTCCCAGTCTTTTCTCGTCGGACCGGAAAAGCAGCTGGCAGCCGCTGGCATTGGTCTTGCGCCGCAGAACAGCTCGCTGGGCAGCCTGGTGGCATTTTCCACGCAACCAGGTGCAGTTGCCGTTGACGGAATTGGAGACAAGTCGCCGTTCACTGAATCCGTGCTGAAGCAATCTTTCAAGCTCGGCGTGGACGTGCAGGCGGCGCTGGCAAAAGTAACCCAGGAAGTCTGGGAAGCCACGCATGAAAAGCAGAAGCCATGGGCAAGCAGCACGCTTCCGGAGCCGGTATTTCTTGGCAAAACCACTCATCCGGATAGCAGCCGCGCCAGCAAACGAAACGGCCGGAAGTTCTGGTTTGAAGATTGGTTCGACATCTGCGCAGGGCCAAACTGCAGCTAAACTGCCGACTACATCGGCCCAGATTGCAGAATTGCTGACAGCATCACTCGCCAAGCCGCGGCGTATTCCCATCGGCGTCGGCCAGGTTGCCATGCTGAATGATTTTCCGATCATTCGTGCAGCAAGCGGCGCCCAGATTGAAGTCGCCGCTGCGCCTAAGTCAGGCGTCATGTACTTTGATGGCAAAGCGCTCGTCGAAGGCGATGTGATCGACCAAGACTCACTGCGCAAAGTTACCTATGAACCATCCATAGGCTCGGAAAACAATGTGCAGTCCGTAGAGTTCAAGGTAGCTCAGGCAGGCAGCGATGCTGCGGAAGTCGTAACTGGAAACATTGAATCGTTTGTCTTGCCCTGCGATGCGGAAGCAGCCGAACCTCTTGATCTTCAGGGCGTCAGTGCCGGAAAATTGCCTAACGAAATTGATCCTGCAGCGGCGGTCCCTGCATGCATGGAAGCGGTGCAGCAATATCCCGGGATTTCCCGTTACAAGTATCAACTCGGCCGCGCGAAGCTTGCTGCCAAGGATGTAGCAGGCGCAATCGACATGTTCAATCAGGCGGCCGAAGCCGGGCACACACGCGCTTTCTACGAATTGGGGTATTTGGCCCAGCGTGGACTGGGACGCAGCCAGAACATTGAAGAAGCCAACAAACTGTTCAAGACAGCCTCGGATCTCGGCGATCCCTATGGCATGCTTTCTTACGGGCGCAACCTTGCACGGGGTCGCGGCGTGCAGCAGGATCTCGAAGCGGGCGTTCAACTCCTCAACAAGGCGGTCGAAATGGGCCACACCTACGCCATGAATGAGCTCGGTGCTATGTACTACAACGGCATTGGTTTGACCCGCAACACCAAGCGCGGCGTACGCTTCTATGAAGCATCATTGGCGCGCGGCGATATCTACGCCATGCGGAACATGGCTATTGCCTATCTTGAGGGCAAGGGGGTGTCGAAGGATACCGCCACGGCGCTCGCATTGTTCAAGAAGGCTGACGAAGGTGGCCATCCCAGCGCTCCGACAGACATCGGCGCCATGTACTACAAAGGCAATGGCGTGAAGAAAGACCTTGCGCAGGCCATTAGCTGGTACGAACAGGGGGCCGAACGGGGAGATACCTGGGCGGCGTCCAACCTCGGCTGGATATATTCCAAGGAACCGAAGGCAAAGCGCGATCTGACCAAGGCAGCTTGGTACGCCGGTCTTGCGGTTGCCCTCGACACCTACAATTCCAATAAAGCGGCAAAGGAAACGCTCAATTCAGTGCCGGCGGAAGCCAAGGCAATGGCGGTGAAACAGCTGGTTGCCGAGGTTGGCGCGGACAATCTCGAAACATCGTCAAACCTTGACGAAACGCTAGTGATGCTTTCGCAAAAAGCCTGGCAGATGCGTAACCCACGTCTAGACCTGTTCTGATCATGAGGACCAAAATGCTTCGCAACAGATCAACTCGACTGTCACTTTGCCTCGCACTGGCGCTATTGGGCGCAGTCGGTGGACATGAATTCGCAATGGCCCAGGATGCCGGGGTCCCCGCCGTGGCAGACAAGTCGGCCGCTGGTGAGCTGGCATTCTGGAATCAGATCAAGGACTCGCAGAACCCGGCGGACTTTAAAAGTTATCTGCTAAACTTCCCCGATGGTATGTTCGTAGACCCAGCCTTGCGGAAATTTGAGCAGGCAGGAGGTCAGAAATCTGACCTGCCGCCGCTCGTTACAGCCAAGGATGCAGCGGAAGATATGCCGGCAAAGTCCGAGCAAGTTGAAGTCCCGGTGAAGGCGAAGGCTAAGAAAGTTGTAAAGATCAAAACCAAGAAGACTGCGAAGGTTGGGCAATCGAAAAAGAAGTACAAGCGGATCGTTAGGTCGAAAGTCTCTTCAAAAGCTAGAAAGGTAGCGCACAGTAAGTCACGCAAGGTTCGCTCAGGGGTTGGGCTCGCTCAGCCTGCCTCCCTGCGGTGTAAGTCGGGACGTATCGTCAATGGCCGTTGCGCCACAGTCACTGTGAAGAAGCGCAAACCCACGGGAGACGGCGCCAATACCCCGGACAGCGGTGGCTGGGGCGGTGGTGGCGGTGGTGGTGGTGGCGGCAATCCCGGCGGCGGTTGGGGCGGCTGATTCTTTGCTCGATCAATCGGAAAGCCGGTTCCCACTTCATTTGATCGCGCGCTAGATTTTTGCCCGCAATAAGGGAAGCCAAAGACAGGTTGTTGTGCCAGCCCCCGGAGAGCTGCTGATCCACAATTTTCCATCGAGGGCCTCAGCGCGGTCAGCCATGTTCCGCCTACCCTTGCCCTTGGGCGGTACGGACGCATCAAAGCCAACTCCATCATCCGTGACATCAATGAGAATTCCAGGGCGGCCTTCGTGGAGTTCCATCTTGCAGGCGACCCTGATCAGTCTTGCGTTGGCATGACCGAGGATGTTGCCAATCGCTTCCTGAAAAATTCGCAGCACATGCAAGGCATTTGGCGCGTCGAGCCAGTCAAGTTCGGGAACATCGCCAACGCGCCAGTCAATGGAGATACCGGATTTCCGCATTTCGGGTTCGAGGCGGTAGCGCAGGCTCGCCAGCAGGGTGGCTACATTGCCCTCCACGGGCTCAAGCGAGTCCACGGCAATGCGAAGGTCGGTAAGCGCGCTTTTTAGCGCGACAATTGCTGTCGTCGTCTGCCGTCCCTGGCGTTCTGCTGAAGCGATTGCGGCAATGAGGCTTGATCCGATGCCATCATGAATTTCCCGCATCATTCGCTCTCGCTCGTGAGTAATGGCGCTCGAAACTTCTAGCGAACGGCGCGCGCTTTCACTGGCAAGCAAGTTGGCTTTCGTTGTCTCGATGCGTTTTCCCAACTGCTCCGCTAACTGTTCCCGGTCGGCCATTGCGCGTAGAAATGTCCTGACGATGACGAAGCTGAAAATGCTGAACGCCACAATGCTTGCATAGGGACTAAAGCGAAATTCGTTGCCGTCAAGAATTCCGGCACGCTCCAAATTGTCAAAAATAAGGGCGCAAAGAGCCACTGCCAGGCCAACAACAGTGCCAATCGTTAAGTCATTTCGAACCTGACGGAGCCGAAAGACAAGCAGCCCTGACAATGACATCGCCAGGACAACAGTGATTGCGGCTCGAGAATTGCTGCCGTATCCTGTTAAATTGGCGAAATAGCATGCTGCCATTGCCGCTGCGCCAATGCCCGCCATGGAGGCAAGCCACCGCGTTGCCGGTTTGATGCCAAATTGCATCACAGCAAAACCGGCCAGCGCATAGATTGTCAGTATGGTGCCCGCCGAGGCGGAATTCCATGTGGCAAGCCAATCACGGGAACCTGAAGCGAACAGCTGCATGAGATTGTCGAGGCTCCAGGATGCACCAATGGCGACTAGCCAAGGCAACGCCCTTTCTTTGCGCCTAGCGATTGCGAAAATAAGCGCGATTAGCGTCATCGCAATGAGAATAGCTGCGGTGAAAAGTGAAACAGTGGTTGCCATGGAAACTACCGGCTACGTCGTTCATCCAGCTTGGGGAACATTCAGTGCGGCATTTCAATAATGCCGAGGCTAGTAGCTTCGTACACAGCTTCGGACCGTGAACTCACCTCCAGCTTCTGGTAAATGTTCTTCACGTAGGTTGCCACTGTGCTCCGGCTGATCTTCAATATGTCGCCAATTTCAATGAAGGAGAATCCGCGTGACAGCAGGTTCAGAACTTCGAGTTCCCGTTTCGACAGTGCATCATGTGACTTATCGCCCTGCAGCGCCATCTTGGGTTGGAATTCCTTGAGCAGCTGACGCGCTATGACAGGGCTAATCGGCGAGCCACCACGTCGTATTTCCCGGATGCTTTCAGCGAACTGGTCAAAACGCTCGTCTTTTAGGAGATAGCCTCGGGCCCCGGCCTTGATGCTATCAAGTACTTTGCCCTGGTCAGCAAAGACAGTGATCACAATGATATCTGCCGTCGGGTATTTCTTTGATGCATTGCGTATGAGCGTGATTCCCGAGCCATCTGGCAGCCCAAGGTCGCAGAGTAAGACGTCGAATCCTCCGGCATCAATAAGTGCTGTGCCGTCTGCCGCATTGCGCGCAACTCCGACAATAGAGAGATCTTTCTCACTCGCGACGGCGGCCACCACACGCTCAAGCGCCATTGGGTCGTCTTCGACGACGGCAATACGAATATGATCAACCGAAGGCACGACCATAGCAGTATCAGTATAGTGCGAAGCACAAACGAGTCCAGCATTTGGGCGGCTTTTGCCTTCGCGTCAACATTGCTGACATTTATCCTTGATTTTTGATTCACTTGAAAATCGGGCTCCCTAATTTGGGGGATTGCAATGGTGGTGAGCTTAACCAATGATCACGACAGCTCTGGTCAAAAATGCTCCAGCGCCGGCTTACCCATTGTCAAGCAACGGGCGTTCGGTTAGGATTTTGACGGGGGCCTAACTGCAACATCTAATTGAAGGCAGAAGGCTATGGCTGACAGTGGGCAAAAATTCATCAAGCGCAACCGCCCTCCGCGCGTGCAAATCCAATATGAAGACCCCTACAACGCTGAAAAGATGGTTGAACTCCCGTTCGTTATGGGTGTTATGTCCGATCTGTCTGGCAACGCTTCGGAAATCGAGAAGCTGCCGATAGCTGATCGCAAGTATCTCGATATCGACATGGATAATTTCGATGCGCGGATGAAAGCCGTCAAACCCGGCATTTCGTTCAATGTCGCCAACAAGCTCGGCGACGCCAAAGGCAACGAAAAGATGTCCATCAAACTCAACTTCGAGAAGATGACGGATCTCAATCCCGCGCAGGTCGTGCGGCAGATTCCGGCTTTGGCGAAACTTCTCCAGGCCCGCGAGCGGCTTGCCAATTTGCAGCGCTATATGGATGGTAAAGTTGCGGCTGAGGACCAGCTCAAGGCCCTGCTCAAGGACCCGGAGCTTATGAAGGTCTTGCAAGATCGCCGCGCCGAACAGTCGTCGGAAGAATCGTAATCGCATGCTGCCTTACGGCGGCCAACCCAGCAGGGAGTTTTGACCATGGCCGAGAAATCTGCGGTCCAGGAAGGTGCAGTAGTCACCGAGACTAGGGATCCTGAAGCCTTTTCCGCACTTTTGAAGAAAAGCTTCAAGCCCCGCAATGATAGCGCAGCTGCGGAAGTAGAGAACGCCGTTAATGCGCTGGTGCAGCAGGCGCTCGACGATACGTCGCTGGTCAAGGATGATGTCCTCGACACTATTGATGCGATGATTGCCAAGCTTGACGAACAGCTGTCGTTGCAACTCAACCAAATCATCCATGCGCCCGAGTTTCAAAAGATTGAAAGCGCCTGGCGTGGCCTGCACTATCTCGTCTTCAACTCGGAAACCGATACGAGCCTGAAGATCCGCGTGATGAATGTCAGCAAGGAGGAGCTTTACAGGGAGTTCAAGGTCTACCCCGGCGCTCGCTGGGACCAGAGCCCCATCTTCAAGAAGTTGTACGAGGCCGAATATGGCCAACTGGGCGGCGAGCCTTTTGGCTGCATCGTCGGCGACTATTACTTCGATCATTCGCCAACGGATGTGCAGTTGCTGCGCGACATCAGTAAGGTAGCTGCCGCAGGTCATGCGCCTTTCTTTGCGGCGGCCAATTCGTCGCTTCTTGGCATGGATAGCTGGAACGAATTGTCCAACCCGCGCGATATCGGCAAGGTGTTCGATACGCCTGATTATGCCGCCTTCAAATCGCTGCGTGATCAGCCGGATTCCCGTTACGTCGGACTCTGCATGCCGCGAGTTCTGGCGCGCCAACCTTATGGCGCCAAGTCAGAGCCGGTGGAAGAGTTCGCCTTTGAAGAGGATACCGATGGCCACCAGGGCGAGAAATACGGCTGGATGAACGCCGCTTATGCGATGGCCACCAACATCAATCGCGCCTTCAAAGAGTATGGTTGGACAGTCCGCATTCGCGGCGTGCAATCTGGCGGCGAAGTGGTCAACCTGCCTACCCACACATTCCCAACGGATGATGGTGGCATAGACTTGAAGTGTCCAACGGAAATCGCGATAAGCGACAGGCGCGAGGCGGAACTTTCGAAGGCCGGTTTGCTGCCGCTCATTCACCGCAAGAATACCGACAAGGCGGCCTTCATCGGTGCCCAGTCGCTCTACAGGCCGCACAAGATGGATAGTGTGGACGCTACCGCCTCTGAGAACCTGTCATCGCGGATTTCCTACATGTTCGCGGTGTCGCGCTTTGCGCATTATCTGAAGTGCATGGTGCGCGACAAAATCGGTTCGACGATGGAAGAAGAGCAGCTGCGGCGCTATCTTCAGGAGTGGATCAACAAGTATGTCGATGGCGATCCCAAGAACTCTACGGAGTTGATCAAGGCGCAGAAACCGCTGGCTGATGCGCGCGTCGATGTGTTCCCGGATGAAGAAAACCCCGGCTATTATGCAGCGCGTTTTTATCTGCGGCCGCATTACCAGCTCGAAGGCATGGACATTGGTTTGAGCCTTGTGTCTCGCTTGCCTAATCCGCAGAAGTAGTCAGCCACCAACACATCACCCATCGCTCAAATGGGGGATGTGAGTTCTTCCTGAATATGGTTTCCTTTACGTGACGCGATTGGCGCGCCAAGTCAGAACAAACCAATGGAGACGTAAAATGGCCGTAGACATGTTTCTCAAGATTGAAGGCGTTGAAGGCGAATCAACAGACAAGGCACACCCAAAGGAAATCGACCTGCTGTCATGGTCGTGGTCCGGCAGCCAGTCCGGCTCCGGTCACGGAATGGGCGGCTCGGGCTCCGGCAAGGTCAGCTTCTCCGACCTGTCCATAACCAAGCATATCGACAAATCCACGCCGACGCTGACCTTCCATATGGCTAAGGGCAAGCACATGCCGAAGGCAACATTGGTGGTCCGCAAGGCCGGTGACAAGCCGCTCGAATATCTCAAGCTCGTTATGGAAGACGTTCTCGTCACCAGCATGAGCACCGGCGGCTCCGGCGGCGAAGATCGGCTCACTGAGCATCTTACGCTCAACTTTGCCAAGCTCGAATACACCTACGCCGAACAGAACAAGGACGGCAGCAAGGGCAAAGAAACCCCGGTTAAGTGGGACATCAAGAAGAATGCCGAATCCTGAGTCCCGGAGGTTGGATGGGTGGTTAGATGCGACGTGCAACCAAGAACGAGCGCTTCGTGCCACCCATCATGCAGGCCTTTCGTGCTGCATTTCACGACAAGGACTCGGCCAAAGTGCTGGATTTGCGGACCAATGAAGAAGAGCGCGTCATAGCAGGACGGCGCTCTTCTCCGCGTAATGCAGTGAACGAAGCCGTGTTGCGCCAGGAACTGGCGGAAGATTTGGGCTCATTGCTCAATACAATCAACTTCGCTTCGGTTGAAAACCTCGACGGCCTGGAACTTTGCCGGGGCCTCCATACTGAATTTTGGCGTCGCTGATCTCACGGCAGTTTCCGCTGACGAGAATGCGGTGGAACTGATCGGTGAATGGCTCCGCTCTTCCCTTGAGCGATTTGAGTCGAGGCTGGTTCCCAACTCGCTGACCGTTGTGAAAGAGCCCGGAATTGATGAAGAGTCAGGACACATCAGGTTTCACGTGCAGGCCGAAATGCATTCAAACCCTTCAAATACCCATATCGAGTTTGTTGCGGACATCGAAACCAACAACGGCAAAATGAGGCTTTCACAACGGTGAGTTATGAATCGCGAATTCCTTGAGCTTTACAATCGCGAACTCCGTATTTTGAAGGA
Organism: uncultured Alphaproteobacteria bacterium; assembly: GCA_963814455.1. GTDB lineage: Bacteria > Pseudomonadota > Alphaproteobacteria > Rhizobiales > Aestuariivirgaceae > Aestuariivirga. The sequence goes on from CAWFCR010000023.1 coordinate 324,914, forward strand.
GAACGCCAAGGAGTTCGCAGAGCAGTTTCCGGGCGTTGCCGAGCGGCTTGGCGGCCTCATAGACGACAATATGGATCCGATGATCGAAGGCCTGCTTGAGGGCAGCGCCTTTCTCGCCTCTCGCGTTCAACTCAAGCTCAACCATGAATATGCGGAGTTCACCAGCAATCTGTTGGAACAGCTGGTGCCGGATTATCTCGCCCCCATTCCGTCCGCAGCGCTTCTGCGAGTTGAATCGCCCTACGGGGATCCGTCATTGAAGGACGGCGTGAAAATTTCCGCAGGCTCGTACGCGGAGGCCCGTTTCGTAGAGCGCGAACGCCGCATCGCCTGCAAGTACAGGCTGGCGTCGGACGTAACACTCTGGCCATTTGAGATAGCAGGCGCCGAATTCCTTCCGTCTCCCGCCTCGCTGCACGGCCTCGGAATTGAGGCGCCGCCGGCGATACAGTCAGGCCTCAAGCTCACGCTTCAGCGACGTGTATCAGCGCGCCGCGAAGATGAACCGGATGACAAACAAACCGCCAAGAAGCCAGAGACCTGGATTTCAAAGTTGCGCGCGCGAGAATTGCCATTCCACATCGTCTGCCAGGAAGCGGATGCAGTCCGGCTGTATGAGAAGTTGTTCGGTCACACGCAGGAAATCTATATCCGCCACCTCAATAGCTTTGGTGATCCTGTCGTAACGCAGTTGCCAATCAGTGAACTGCAGCAGATTGGATTTGAAGAAGGTGAAGCGCTGTTCCCGGAGCAGGGGAGAAACTTCGGCGGATTTGATTTGCTCCGCGAATACTTTGTGTTTCCCACTAAATTCCTCGGTTTCCGGATTGGCAACTTGCAGACTGCTCTTGCTGGCATCGATACCACTCGCATGGAGATCGTCTTCGCTTTTGACCAGGCGGATGCACGGTTGGGTTCGGTTGTCCGCGCCGAGAGCTTTGCCATGTATGCCGCGCCTGCGATCAACCTGTTCGAAATGACGACAGCGCGCGTGCCGTTGAAAAAAAGCGAGCACGAGCACCATGTTGTAACGGATCGCTCCCGCCATCTTGATTTTGAGGCGCATCGCATTCTGAAGGTTTATGCGCACTATGCTGGCAGGAGCGAGAAGACAGAAGTTTACCCGCTCTATGCCGCGCCGCCGCTTGATGTATCGGACGCGAACACGATGTATTACACGGTCCGCAGGCTGCCGAGGCGCCGCTCATCGGACGAACAGCGCTACGGGCAGCCAACGCGCTATGCCGGCACTGACATGTTCATGACGCTCAGCAATAATTTGGGTGACAGTTCGGAACGCGTGGTCTCCGATCTCAGCATCCGTGCCCTTTGCTCCAACCGGCATCTGACCGAGCATCTGCCAGTGGGGCAGGGCGGCGCCGATTTCATCTTGGAAGAGAGAACCAATCTCAAGGTCAGCTGCATAGCAGGCCCGACCCTGCCGCGCGATGCAGTTGCTGCAGATGCAAGATCCGGCAGTGACCAGACGACGGCTAGTTCGGCGGCTTGGCGGCTGATCAGCATGTTGAGCCTCAATCATTTGGGCCTTACCGGCCGGGGCACGAGCGATAGCGGCGCTGCCCTGCGGGAGATTATGTCGCTTTTCGCCAACCTTGCAGATGCCGCCACGGAGCGTCGCGTTCGCGGTGTCGTTTCGGTTGAAAGCCGTCCGATCAACCGTCGCATCAGGCAGCAGAATGGTGCAGGCGTGGCGCGTGGACTTGAGGTGAAAATTACGCTCGATGAAAAGGCCTTTGAGGGCAGCGGCATCTTTTTGCTGGGAGCAGTGCTCGACAGGTTTCTCGCGGAGTATGTTGGGATAAACAACATTATGCAGGCCGTCATTGCCTCAACCGAGCGTGGGGTGGTCATGCGGTGGCCCGTGCGGCTCGGCAAGCGGGCCCAGCTATGAGCGCCTCGGTCGGACCATCTGCAAGCCAGGGCGAACTTGATCTGTTTGCTTTACTGAGGGAGCTTGAGTCTTCGAATCCCCACAAGCCGCGCATTGGCGAAAGCGGAACGCGCTTGCAGGACATCGTCAGTCTTGGCCAGTATGCCCACGTCGATCATTCCGATTCGAACGTGGTTGCGATATCGCCGCGTGATAGAGCTCCTGTGCAGGTGCTATCGCGGTTCCTTGGCATGCTCGGACCACAGGGTCCGCTTCCCCTTCACACGGCTTATGAAGCTGTGCATTGGCAGAACATGCGAGACGAGGCGTTTGTGCGTTTTCTCGATATCTTTAACAACCGGTTCCAACAGCTGTTCTTCAGGGCTTGGGCCAATGCCCGGCCGATTGTCCAGGCAGACAGGCCGGATGACAATCAATTCCGCAGCTATCTCGGTGCCCCGATCGGGATCGGAACGCATGCGATGCGCAATCGCGACGGGCTAGGCGACTATACAAAGCTGGCGCTTGCAGGCCTGCTCTCGCCATCCGTCAAGAGCGCTTCACGCCTGGAAACGATGTTGGCCTGGCTCTTCAAGGCCAAGGTCAATGTGCAACAGTTCGTCGGAGTTTGGTTGCCGCTCGAGCCAACCGAGCGGGCCGTCCTCAAGCCCCAAAGTTGCGCTTTGGGGGTGGATAGCATCATCGGCAAGTCTGCCTACAGCCTGAACGACAAGTTCCGCATCAGGTTTCTTGCCCGCGACTTGCAGGAATTCGAAGCACTTGCTGCCGCACGGCCGGTTTTTCCGCACCATGGCGGATGCTGTCCGCTTTTATCTGGGCGAGACGTTTATCTATGACATCGAAATCGGGCTGCTGGAGTCCCGGGCTCCGGCCATGCAGCTTGGCAGCTTTGGCCGCCTCGGCTGGACGAGCTGGGTGAAACGCGGGCAAGGGGCCGACAGTGAAGACCCCGTCCGCTGGGATTGCCGCTACTATCCCAGCGAAATCATCGCACATGAAGAGAAACATCAAAGCAAGGATGCCTAGCTATGGCTGATGTCAGCCTTGAAACAGTAACCGGCAAGCTCAATCAGATTGGCTATGACACTTTCATGCAAGCCTTGCGTCATGCCAAGGGGGCGGGAAACCGCAATCTGGAGCTTGAGCATTGGCTGCTCAAGATCCTGCAGATGGACAGGACAGATGTTGCCCTTACGATAGACTATTTCAAGCTTGACCAGGCAAAGCTGCTGGAAGAGCTGAACGCAGTGGTTGCCGGCTTCGCCATGAATAAGACGGAGATGCCGGGCATCTCCGAGAACATCATCGATGCACTCGACCGTGGCTGGCACTATGCAACCCTGATGTTTGGTGAAACACAGATCCGAAGCGGGCATGTGCTGGCTGCCGTGCTCAAGGAACCCCGGCTTTCACGGACCCTGTTTGGAATTTCGAAGCAGTTCAAATCCATCGACGCCGACTTGCTCACCAATGAGCACCGCAAAATCTGGCAGCAGTCGGTTGAAGAAAACATGCGGCCGATGGATGGTTCAGGTATTGTTGCCAAGGGCGCAGGCGGCGAGGCATCTTCTTCCGCCAAAGGCACGACAGCGCTGGACCGCTTCGCCATAGACCTCACTCAGCGGGCTGCCTCCGGTGAGATGGACCCGATTGTCGGCCGCGATGAAGAAATTAGGCAGGTCATCGACGTATTAATGCGCCGGCGGCAGAATAATCCCATCCTCACGGGTGAGGCGGGTGTCGGCAAGACCGCTGTCGTCGAAGGCTTCGCCCAACGTGTCGCGGCAGGCGAGGTCCCGCCGGCGCTGCAGGGTAACAAGCTTTACGCACTTGACATCGGCCTGATGCAGGCTGGCGCCTCAATGAAGGGAGAGTTCGAGCAGCGTTTGCGCTCGGTCATTGACCAGGTTCAGTCCTCTCCGATCCCGATTATTCTGTTTATTGACGAGGCCCACACGCTGATCGGCGCCGGTGGCGCTGCAGGTACGGGTGATGCCGCCAACTTGCTGAAGCCGGCGCTTGCCCGCGGCACTCTCAAAACCATCGCGGCCACAACTTGGTCTGAGTATCGCCAGCACATTGAAAAGGACCCGGCGCTCACCCGCAGGTTCCAGCCTATCAGCGTGGGCGAACCTGACGTGGCGCGGTGTTGTGACATGATGCGTGGGCTTCTGGCCCCGATGGAAGCGCACCACAAGGTCCACATCTCCGATCCCGCCCTTGTCGCTGCAGTGAAGCTTTCCAGCCGCTACATTCCCTCCCGCCAGTTGCCGGACAAGGCCGTCAGTCTGCTGGACACTGCTGCCGCGCGAGTAGCTGTGTCGCAAACCGCAACCCCGGCGGCAGTCGAGGATGCCCGCGTTGCAATCGCAGCCCGGGAAACGGAATTGACGGCGTTGGAACGCGAGCGCGACATTGGCGCAGCCGATGAGGACCGCATCACTGACGTCAAAGTCGTCATCGATGCCACCAAGGAGAAACTCACTGTCCTGGAAAAGGATTGGGCGGACGAAAAGAAGATCGTTGATGAAATCATGGCGGCACGCAAGATCGTCAGCGAAGGCGGCGAAGGCGCTGATGAGGCACGCAAGACCCTGTCAGATATCGTTGCCAGACTGGGTGACATAGATCCGGAAAGGCGAATGATTTATCCCTATGTGGATGAGCAATCGGTCGCTTCGGTGGTTTCGGACTGGACGGGCATTCCGGTCGGCCGCATGGTCAAGGACGAGTTCCAGACTATCCTCAACCTCGCGGACATTCTGAACAAGCGCGTTGTCGGCCAATCGCACGGCCTCGCCATGATCGCCAAGCGCATTGAAACCAACCGTGCGAAGCTGGACAATCCGAACAAGCCGATCGGTGTGTTCATGCTCGCAGGGCCCTCCGGCGTCGGCAAGACCGAGACCGCGCTGGCGCTTGCCGAAGCTCTTTATGGTGGCGAGCAGAACATGATCACCATTAACATGTCGGAATTCCAGGAGGCGCATACGGTTTCCACGCTCAAAGGCGCCCCCCCAGGCTATGTCGGTTACGGCGAAGGCGGCAGACTGACGGAAGCCGTCCGCCGCAAGCCCTACAGCGTCGTGTTGCTCGATGAAGTCGAGAAAGCCCATCCCGACGTGCACGAAATCTTCTTCCAGGTGTTCGACAAGGGCATGATGGAGGATGGCTCGGGCCGCCGCATTGACTTCAAGAACACACTGATCATCCTGACCACCAACGCCGGGACCGACATGATCATGCAGGCCTCGGGTGACGGCGAATCGCGGCCTGATGCCGAAGAACTTGCTGCCGATCTCAAGCCGCATCTGCTTCAGGTGTTTCCGCCCGCTTTGCTGGGCCGCATTGTCACCATCCCATACTACCCGCTCTCAGGGGACATGCTGGGAGAAATCGTGCGCCTGCAGCTGGACCGCATCGGCAAACGCATCGCGGACAATCACGACGCCGAGTTTGTCTACGATGATGCTGTGGTGGAGAAGATCGTTTCGATGTGCAACGACCCGGATTCTGGCGGCCGCATGGTGGACAATATCGTCACCAATACGCTGCTTCCTGCGCTCTCGCGGCAGATTCTCAACAAGGCCGTCGCCGGAGAAAAGATCACCGAGGCGAAGGTCGAAGTGAAGGACGGGGATTTTTCGTACAGTGTAAGTTGATTGCACCCTAGCAATATAGGCTTGCCTAAATGAGAGTTTTTCGATGTCGTCGATGTTCGCAGCCACATCACCCAAGGATTACGCGCTGCTCTATGCCAAGCTGCAAGTGGCCTTTTGGACAGGTGCTGACTGGCAGCAGAAATACCTGCCAATCAAAAACTATCTGCAAAATGAAAAGAACCCTCAGTCGAAGCGGGCTAAAGTGGCAGAGCAAGCGTTATGGTCCGGGATTGCAAGCACCAAAGGCCTTGCGGGAGCGATGAGCAGGGCGACATTCAAGTTCCACAATTACGATTTCATATCGCTGTCAATCAAGCGATGCTTCATCGGCAAGGCATCTCCCTGGGAGATACAGGAAACGCTGATGCTGGCTTCGTTTCTTGGCCTCCTTGAAAGCGATACGGCCCAGAACTATTGCGATAACAATCTTGGTGTCGATTGCGGAGGCTTTGTAGCCGCTTACTGGGGCCTCGACTGCCCGCATATGTCAGACCCGCGTCCAGCGAATGCGACAGGCTATCTTCCTCGAACTTTCTGGGGTGCGAGATCACGAAGGCGGAAGTCCGTTTCTGAGGTGAAACGGGGCGATGCGGCGATCTTCTTCGACGGAAGCTTCAAAAATGGACCCGACACGCTGGCGACACGGCTTAGCGACGGCAGCTACGATCTTACCACCGGAACAAAGGCGTTCCATATTGGCCTCGTCGACTCAGCAAGCTTCATTGCCGACAAATTCCAAACCATGGATATCGCGGATTCATCTGGGAGTCATTCTGATCTGACCGGCGGCAATGGCGTCAGGCATTATGCGCTTAAGCTGGAGGGCACCGGAAAGTCTGGCGAATTTGTCTACGTCGACAAGGGCGGCGGCGAGCGGGTCTACTTTGTTGGGCCTCCGGGCGGAGCGCAACCCGAAACGGCATGGAAGATTCCGGCGGCTGAAAGCATTAAGTCATATCTCGAGTGGTCAAGCGATCCATAGCAACTAGTGTTCCTCTTTAAAGTGGATCAGACGCGAGGGCAGACGACTGAGAACCGCGGAAATTACAGGAGTGGTGCAGTGACAGTCATCGGTTGGTCCGGAGCAAACAAGCTGGGTTGGTCGAAGTTCAAGGAAATTCCGGAAGCGCCCAGCGATAGCGGCCACGATGCGGCGGAAACCTCCGCTGGCATTACCTATGAAACGGGCGCGCAGGGACTTGTCGTAAAAGTGGAATTCTACAACAACTCCTGGGTCGTCAAAGGCAAGAAGTCTGCCGCTCTCCTGAAGCATGAGCAGGGTCATTGGGACATCTTCGGACTCTATGGCTTCGAAGTGAACCGCAAGCTCAAGGGCGTATCGCCCGACGATGCCCAGTCGGTGTTTGACGCCATTTACGCCGATTGCATGACCGTGCAGTACCAGTACGACGACGAAACGGATCATGGGCTCAAGGTGTCAAAGCAGCTCGACTGGGACAAGAAGATTGCAACTGAAATCCGCAAAGGTTACGGCCTCATCAAGCCTTGATTTGCGTAACCAGTTTCCATTTTCAAGTCAATTCCTGCACCGCCTGATGATGGCTCAGATAAACCTTTCCGGTGAGATGAGGCAGGAAGCCTGAGCGTGCAAGCTTGTCCATGACCGGGCCTTTCACCTCCGAAAGATGCAGTGAAACACCCGCGTCCTTGAGCCGGGAGTTGATGCTCTCCAGGCTTTCAAGGGCGCTCAGGTCAATGTCGTTGACCGCAGGGCAAGCAAGCACAAGGTTCCGGACCCCTGGTCGTTCTGCCAGCCTGGCATTGACCTGGTCTTCAAGATAGCGCGCATTGGCGAAATACAGGCTTTCATCGATCCGCATCGACAACAGTGTACTGTCGGTCTCGACCGAGTGCCGCTTGATGTTACGGAAGTGTTCGGTCCCCGGCACCCGCCCGATGATGGCAATGTGTGGCCGCGAAGTCTTGTATAGATGGATGAGAATTGACAGCAGGACGCCCGTAACGATGCCGGCTTCCACTCCGACGCCTAACGTCAGAACAATGGTCGCCATAACCGCGGCAAAATCGGACTTTGCAAAGTTCCACGTGCGTTTGAGAACCGAGAGATCGACCAGCGACAGCACGGCCACAATGATAGTGGCAGCAAGCGTGGCCTGTGGCAGAAAGGCAAGGAGCGGAGTCAGAAAGAGCGTGGCAACAGCAAGGCCGATGGCAGTGAAGGCCCCCGCAGCAGGCGTCTCTGCTCCTGCATCGAAATTTACCACGGACCGTGCAAAGCCGCCGGTGACTGGAAAGCCGCCAGAGACTGAAGCTGCAAGATTGGCCGCACCGAGGCCTATGAGTTCCTGATCGGGCTCGATGCGTTGCCGGCGCTTGGCAGCGAGTGTTTGTCCGACGGAAACCGATTCAACAAAGCCAACGATGGAAATGAGCAGCGCCGGAAGCAACAGCTGTTGCACCAGCGGCAGGGAAAAATGTGGAATTGAAACACCCGGTAACCCGCGCGGCACGGCTCCTACCAGTTTGACCCCTTGGGCCTCGAGGTCGAACGCCCAAGCCAGGAAAGCTGTTGCAGCGAGTGCAAGGATTGGCCCCGTCTTGGCCAGCAGGTCCGCCGGGCGAGGCGCCAGTCCGCTACGGATCAAAAGCGGTTTCAGGCCTGTGCGAACCCAGAAGAGAAAGCCTGTCGCCGCAATGCCAATGGTCAACGTCATAAAATTGGTTTGCGCGAGATTAGGAACCAGAGTCCTGATCAGCTCAATAAGATTGTCGCCGCCTGCCTTGATGCCAAGAATATGCTTGATCTGACCCGCGGCAATCAGAATGCCGGATGCTGTGATAAATCCTGCAATCACGGTATGAGATAGAAAGTTGGCGAGAAAGCCCAATCGCAGCAAGCCAAGCCCGACCAGCAGCAGACCTGACAGGGCAGCCAGCGTGATGGCAGCTGCCGCGTATTCAGAAGGGTTTGTAACGCCGAGTTTTGCCAACGCAGCTGCAGTCATCAGCGAGACGACGGCAACAGGGCCGACGGCGAGTGTCCTGCTTGTTCCGAAAATGGCATAGGCCACGAGAGGCAGGATGGAGGCATAAAGACCTGCCTCGGCAGGCAAGCCTGCAAGGAGCGCATAGGCCAGCGATTGCGGCACCAGCATGATGGTCACGATGGCGGCAGCCACGAGATCGCTGACCAGCGCCCCACGATTGTAGCTTTTCGTCCAGCCGAGGATCGGGAAGAAACGTTCCATGCCTTCGGTCGTCAGCCTCACAGCGTGTTGAGTGGCACCTTCAGGAAGCGCTTTCCTGTTTCATCGGCCTTGGGCAGTTCGCCTGCCTTCATGTTGACCTGCAGCGAAGGGATGATGAGCCTTGGCATCTCCAGCGTCTTGTCGCGCGCTTCGCGCATGGCGACGAACTCATCCTCGCTGACGCCATCCTTGACATGGATGTTGTGCTGGCGTTGTTCCTCGACAGTGGTCTCCCACTTGATGTTGCGACCGTTGGGGCCGTAGTCGTGGCACATGAAAAGCCGTGTCCCCGGGGGCAGAACCAGCACGCGCTTGATGGAGCGGTATAGGGTGCGCGCATCACCGCCCGGAAAGTCGGCGCGGGCCGATCCGCCATCCGGCATGAACAGCGTATCGCCGACAAACGCCGCATCGCCGACAACGTGCGTCATGCAAGCAGGGGTATGGCCGGGCGTATGCAGCGCGTGCGCCTGCATGCCGCCGATCTGATAGCTGTCGCCATCGCCAAACAGGCGGTCAAACTGGCTGCCGTCGCGCTGGAATTCCGTGCCTTCATTGAAGACCTTGCCGAAGGTTTCCTGAACGATGGTGATGTTCTTGCCGATGCCGATCTTGCCGCCGAGCTTCTGCTGCAGGTAGGGCGCTGCCGACAGATGATCCGCATGCACATGCGTTTCAATATGCCATTCGGCCTTGAGGCCATGTTGAGTGACAAATTCGATGACCCTGTCCGCCGAGGCATAGGATATGCGGCCTGCCGCATAATCTATATCCAGCACGCTATCGATGATCGCGCACGATTTGGAGTGAGGATCTTTGACAACATAGGTAACGGTATTGGTGGGCTCGTCGAAAAATGCCGTAACCTCAGGCTTGACTGAAAGGTCTGTCGTGAAGGGAATGGGATCCATGGGTGGCCTCCGTGATCTGGAGTTCAGGTTTTTGCAGTTGTCGCGCTGGCGCCGATCTGCCTCAGTGCCAGCAACCTGGCGGCAACCATGCCTGCCAACATGGCGATGACAAAGAGCATGGCGGCAGTTGAACCGGTTCCGAGCGCAGTAAACGCGGGACCGGGACAAAAGCCGGCAAGTCCCCAGCCGATGCCGAATATCGCCGGGCCGACGACAATGGGGGAGTCGATGGCCTTTGCTTTCGGCAGGTGGAATTGCGTGTCGAGAAGCGGGCGCTCGCGCTTCAGCACCAGCCGGTAGCCAAGCCAAGTCACGGCTATGCCGCCGGCCATGACGAACGCAAGACTGGGGTCCCAACCGCCGGAAGGTATGGCGGCGAGATCAAGGAAGTTCTGCACTTTGGCCGGGTTGGACATTCCAGCCACGACAAGACCGGAACCGAACAGGAGTCCAAGAAAAAACTGTACGATAAGTGACATGGGCATGCTCACAGCAAATGACGGAAGATGAAGACGGTGACGATTGCGGTCGTCATGAAGGTTGCCACAGCAACAAGGGAGCGGAGCGACAGGCGGGAAAGGCCGCAGATTCCGTGCCCGGATGTGCAGCCATTGCCCCAGATCGAGCCGAACCCTACGAGCAGGCCGGCGACAATGAGCATCGGCTGGCTGCTTGCAATGGTTAGCGGAGCCCAGGCGCCTGTAAGCGATGCATAAAGCAGGGGAGCAGCGACGAGACCCAGGATGAATGCCACGCGCCCGACCCGCATCCCTGTCCAGAAAAGGAGGAAACATGCGGACGGCAATGCCGCTTATGCCGGCGATGCGGCCATGGCTTGCCATCAGCAGCACAGCGGCAAGGCCAATCATGGCCCCTCCGGCCAGTGATGCAAGTGGTGTGAAGTCAGTCGTCATCAATGAACATATCCTGTCTTGACAATATTTACAATATTCATATATTCGAAAATACGAATGTGTCAATATGGAAAATCAACCATGTCTGCCTCGCTGGTCCAGACGCTACGGAAGACTGACTTTCGCACCATGGAAAGCAAGAGCGGCGGAAGCTGCAGAACTGCTGGGCGCTATGGCCAATCCGACACGTTTGTTGATGCTCTGCCAGATGGTGGAGGGTGAGAAGTCGGTCGGTGAACTCGTCGCCCAGACGTCTTTAAGTCAGGGAGCAGTCTCGCAGCATCTCGCCAAAATGCGCGCGCAAGGTTTGGTGGCGACGCGCCGCGAGGCCCAGTCGATTTACTACCGGCTCGCCAGCAGGGAAGCCATCAAGGTTCTGCAGACACTCTACGGAATTTTCTGCGCGCGCAAATGATGCTTCTCAGCGTTGTCACGTCATGCTGACGGGCTTGCTGCGGAAGCGCGCCACGGTTTCACGTTGCGCCTTGCGGCACACCATGGGAGGGAGGCCTTTGAGGATCAGTTCGGCATCCGCCACCATCTGTTCGCCAATGTCGAACAAGGCGGACGGCATGCCGCCGGCACGGTGAGCCGACAAAATCAGGCCTTCTATTTTTCGCAGCGGATCGTCTGCAGCCACCGGCTCAACCGGAAACACGTCGGTAGCTGCGCGGAAGCGTCCAGCTTTCACAAGTTCAAGCAACACCGGAAAGTCGACAACGGCCGCCCGGCTCATCAGCAGGAATGATGCATCCTTCTGGATAAGTGACAGTTCGCGGCGCCCCAGAAAGCCCTGGTTTTCCGATGTGACGCCGGCGAAGACAAAAATGATCTTGGATGTTGCCAGCACCTCATCGAGACTGGCGGCCGCGCAGCCATGCTTGTGCAGCACATAATCGGGCACCCAAGGATCATAGACCTTGATCGGACAATTGAATGGCTGAATCAGCCGGTGCAGAGATCGCGCCAGGTCACCAAAGCCGATAAGCCCGACAGACGCTCCCATCACGCTATAGAAACCGGCATTGCCATCAAGTCCGTAATGTTCGGTTCCCGCCCGCATGGCCCGGTCAGCCTGCGTGATGCCGCGCGCCAGGTCAATGGCCATGCCGAGTGCTGACTCCGCCACAACATCGGCGAAGGCGGAAGCCGGCGCCAGTACGTGAATGCCATGTGCAAAACAGTATTCGTAGTCGATGTTGTCGGTGAAATTGGTCTCGACATTGATGATGGCGCGCAGCTTCTTGGCGCGCCGCAGGCGGTCCATGTCCATCCGCGTTTGGCCAACCAGCAGAACCGTTTCAGGCAAATGCTGCTCTACAATGTCATCAGGCATTTGCCCGCTTTCGTGGATCACCAGCTTTCCCATCTGGCGAAACCGCTGGAGTGTTTCTGGAGTGCAAATCACATCCAGCGTCCTTGGCAGCGGGTCGACGAGTATCACAGGTTCAGTCACAGCGCAGTCCTTGATCACCAGTTGGCAAAGACTACCAGAGGCCGAGGCAAATCCAAGTGCCAAGCCAACCGCTTGTTTTAGGGGCAGTCTTGGAAAGCCGTGCATGATCAGTTAAGACTCAAGGCCGCATGGCAAAGTTCTACAGCGGCCCCGTCTCCGATCACTTTGACGGCCAGCGCTTTCATGTTCCAGGGCATTCCTCGACCAATTCATTCTCTCGTCTGCTGCGCTGGCAGTTGATGGAACGCAGAGCCAGGTGGCCTGCCACCTTTTCGAGCCCCTTCAGCGATATGCCGCCGCAACGGGTAGCCATGGACGGCCTGCGCGTCACTCTCATTGGTCATGCGAGCTTCCTCATTCAGATGGCGGGCATCAACATGCTCGTGGACCCGGTCTATTCAAAACGTGCAAGCCCGCTTCCCATGGCAGGCCCGCTGCGTGTCAATGAGCCTGGCATCGGTTTCGATGATCTTCCGCCCATTGACCTGGTGCTTGTCTCTCATTCGCACTATGACCATCTCGACGTCACAACGCTCAAGCGCTTGCAGCAAAGATTCAAGCCAGGGTTTGTTTGTCCCCTGGGTTGCGACAAGATCATCGGGCCCGCACTCGGCGGTGATGCCCATGTCACGGCATTTGATTGGGGCCAGCATTGCGGGGCGAGTGAGGGCGTCACCATCCATTTCGCGCCCTCCTATCACTGGTCAGCGCGCACGTTGGCCGACCGCTGCGCGACATTATGGAGCTCTTTCGTCATCACTTCTCCGGCGGCGACTGTTTATCATGTTGCTGATACGGCCTATGGCGACGGCGTCATTTTCCGCGACGTCGCGCGCAAGTTTGGACCAGTCGATCTCGCCATTCTGCCGATCGGAGCCTATGAACCCCGCTGGTTCATGCAAGGCCAGCATGTTAATCCGGAGGAGGCCGTCAATGTCCTTGCAGATTGCGGGGCAGCCCATGCCATTGGCCACCATTGGGGCACCTTCCAGCTGACTAACGAAGCCATTGACCAGCCGGAAAGTGACTTGGCGGCTGCGCTGCACGCCGCTGGCATAGCGCCCGCCCGGTTCAGGGCCTTTCGCCCGGGGCAGGTATGGCAGAAGCCAAGGCCCTGAACCGAGGGCTGCAGCGACGGTTGCGGCGCAGCGGTTGAGAAGCTATAGGAGGCGCGCGCTTGGGGCGTAGCCAAGCGGTAAGGCAGCGGACTTTGATTCCGCCATACGGAGGTTCGATCCCTCCCGCCCCAGCCAGCCTATTTCTGTAAAGCGAGATAGGCGATGATATTCTGGATCTCTTCGTCATTCTTGATGCCGGCAAAGGCCATTTTCGTGCCAGGCATTTTGGCTTTTGGGTTCTTCAGATACTCAGCCAGCGTGGCCTCGTCCCAAGTCAAACCAGAAGCCTTGCTGGCCTCGGAATAGGCGAAGCCCGGCACAGCGGATGCCGCCCGCCCAACAACGCCTTTCAGCGTGGGGCCAACCTTGTTGATGCCTTTGCTTACATCGTGGCAGGCCGCGCACTTCTTGAAGGAATTTTCGCCGAGAGCTGCATCGCCGGCCGCCGCAGCCTGGCCAGCCGTTGCCAGAAACGCCAAAACCACAAGTAAATTCGAATGTCGCATAGGTCGTCCTCCTTGTCAGGCCGCAACACTAGCAATCCGAGTGGCTTCAACACTGATATAGATCAATTCACCGTCCAAAAACAAGGCAAGGCCGCCCTTGCAGGCCCGCCTCGCTGCTATATCCTGCCGCTGCTGATTTGCTGGGAGGTGGGCCGTGCTTGAGTATCCGCGAGATATGAAGGGTTATGGCCGCAGTCCGCCAGACCCTCGCTGGCCCGGCGGCGCAAGGGTCGCCGTGCAATTTGTCCTCAATTACGAGGAAGGCGGCGAAAACAATATCCTGCATGGCGATGCTGCTTCCGAGGCGTTCTTGTCTGAGATCGTCGGCGCGCAGGCCTGGCCCGGCCAGCGCCACTGGAACATGGAGTCGATCTACGAGTATGGCGCCCGCGCCGGCTTCTGGCGCTTGTGGCGCATATTCACGGAGCGGCAAGTTCCACTCACGATTTATGGTGTAGCGACCGCCCTCATGCGCTCGCCGGAACAGGTTGCCGCCATGAAGGAAGCGGGCTGGGAGATTGCCAGCCATGGCCTCAAATGGGTGGAACACAAGGACATGCCGGCGGAAGCAGAGCGCCAGCAGATTGCAGAGGCCATCCGCATTCATACGCAGGTGACGGGAGAACGCCCGCTTGGCTGGTACACCGGGCGTTGCTCGATGAACACCACGAAGCTGGTGATGGAGGAAGGTGGCTTCCTCTATTCCTCTGACGATTATGCCGACGAGCTGCCCTACTGGCTGAGGAAGCCGGGCGGCGGCAGCCATCTGATCATCCCCTACACGCTCGACGCCAATGACATGCGGTTTGCAACGCCGCAGGGCTTCAACACCGGCGATCACTTCTACCAGTACCTGAAGGACAGTTTCGACTGCCTCTACGAAGAGGGAAAGCGCGGTGCTGCGAAAATGATGTCGGTCGGCCTGCATTGCAGACTCGTCGGCAGGCCCGGGCGTGCGCTCGGCCTGGCGCGTTTCATTGACTATGTGCTTGGTCACGACAGGGTCTGGCTGCCGCGCCGCATCGACATTGCCCGTCATTGGCATGCAAACCATCCAGCCTCCATCTGAGGCAAGGCAAGGAACCTGACATGAGCGAACCCATATCAAGCGACCTGCGCAGTGGCGCACTTGTGTATCACGCCGGCGCACGGCCCGGAAAACTCGAGATCCGCGCCACCAAACCGCTCGGCAACCAGCGCGACATGGCTCTCGCCTATTCGCCCGGCGTTGCCGCCGTTTCGGAAGCGATCCGTGATGATCCCGCCGCCGCCTCGCTCTACACCGCGCGCGGCAATCTTGTCGCCGTAATCTCGAACGGCACCGCCGTGCTCGGCCTCGGCAACATCGGTGCGCTTGCCTCCAAGCCGGTGATGGAAGGCAAGGCTGTCCTGTTCAAGAAATTCGCCGACATCGACGTTTTCGACATCGAAATCAACCAGACCGATGTCGACAAGTTGGTGGAGACGATTGCAGCACTTGAACCGACCTTCGGTGGTATCAATCTGGAGGACATCAAGGCGCCGGAATGCTTCGAGGTGGAGCGCCGCTTGCGTGAGCGCATGGCCATCCCGGTGTTTCATGACGATCAGCATGGCACGGCGGTCATCGTCGCCGCCGCTGTCACCAACGCCTTGCATCTCGCAGACAAGAAGCTTGCTGATGTGAAGATCGTCGCATCCGGCGCTGGCGCTGCCGCACTCGCCTGCCTCAATCAACTGCTGGCGCTTGGCGCTCGCCGCGAGAACATCTGGGTCACCGACCTCGAAGGTGTTGTCTATGCAGGCCGCGAGAAACTCATGGACCCCTGGAAGGCGGCCTTCGCCCGCCAGACCGAGGCTCGCACGCTTGCCGAAGTGATTGACGGGGCGGACGTGTTTCTTGGCCTCTCGGCTGGCGGCATCCTCAAGCCGGATATGGCCAAGCGCATGGCCGCCAATCCGCTGATCCTCGCCCTTGCCAATCCCAACCCGGAAATCATGCCGGAAGAGGCGCTGGCGGCGCGCCCTGACGCGATGATCTGCACTGGCAGGTCTGACTATCCGAACCAGGTGAACAATGTTCTGTGCTTCCCCTACATTTTCCGTGGCGCACTGGACGTGGGCGCTACTACGATCAATGAGGCCATGAAGCGCGCTGCGGTGGAGGCGATTGCCAGCCTCGCCCGCGAAGCCCCATCGGATGTGGCGGCCCGCGCCTACGGCGGCGAAACGCGGCTTTTTGGCAAAGACTCGCTCATTCCCACGCCATTTGATCCACGCCTCATCTTGCGCGTGGCGCCGGCGGTGGCGAAGGCCGCGATGGAGTCTGGCGTTGCTGCCCGGCCGATTGCTGACCTCAAGGCCTATGAGGAAAGCCTGCAGCGCTTCGTTTTCAAGTCAGGCTTCATCATGCGGCAGATATTCTCTGCCGCCCGCAAATCGCCGCGCCGCATCATCTATGCAGATGGCGAGGACGAGCGCATCCTGCGAGCAACCCAAGTGCTGCTGGAGGAGGGGATTGCGCTGCCAACGTTGGTCGGCAGGCCTGCAGTGATCGAGGCACGGCTTGAACGCTACGGCCTCAGCATTCGTCCGGGTACGGATTTTCAGGTCGTCAACCCCGAGGACGACCCGCGCTACCGCGATTATGTGCAAACCTATATCGATGTTGCAGGCCGCAACGGCATTACGCCCGATGTGGCCAAAACACTGGTCCGCACCTCCAACACCGTCATCGCCGCATTGGCGCTGCGGCGCGGCGAGGCGGACGCGATGATATGCGGACTTGAAGGCCGCTACCGCTCCAAGCTGCGCCATATCCGCGATATCATAGGTCTGGCGCCGGGGGTCAAACAACTGGCGGCGATGAGCCTGATGATCACATCGCGCGGAGTCGTATTCCTCGCCGACACGCATGTGCAGGCGGACCCTACCGCAGAAGCGCTGGCCGACATGGTTTTTCTCTGCGCCCGCCACATTGCCCGCTTCGGCCTTGCCGCCAAGGTGGCGCTTGTCTCGCATTCTGACTTTGGCGATTTCGATACGCCAGCCACGCTCAAGTTGCGCCGCGCTGTCCAGATCATCCGTGAGCGCGAACCGGACCTGGAAGTGGACGGTGAAATGCAGGCTGACTCGGCCTTGATCGAGGCGGTGCGCTTGCGCAAGCTGCCGTCGTCCACGCTCAGGGGCGAGGCCAATCTGCTGGTCATGCCTGATCTCTCGTCCGCCAACGTCGCCTATCAGGCAATTAAAGTGTTCGGTGAGGCATTGCCGGTTGGGCCAATATTGCTCGGCACGGCAAAACCGGCGCATATCGCCACAGGCTCCGTCACCGCACGCGGCGTCGTCAACCTCTCGGCCATTGCTGTCGCCGAAAGCTGTAATACTGACGGCTAAGCTAGCAGACCGGCAAATGCGATCATGTCGGAGATGCCGTCAACTTTTTTCCCGGCCGGCGTTCTCAGCGGGCTACGCTGCGGGGTCCAGTCCTTGCCTGCAGTCAGGACTGATCCGGGATCCTGACGCAGCAACCCAATAATTGTCTCGGCGATGATGCGGCTCGCAGTTGGGCCAATGGCTTTGCCGGATTCGAGCGCTTCCGACTCGCACAGAAAATACAGCCATGCAGGAGTCTTGGCGACGACTTCATCGCGGTCGTAACTGCCATTGTCGCTTTCGCTTATCATCTTGCGGAGTGTACTGGCTGGCAACGGGTCCAGACCCAGCTTCCTTGCCAGCGCTTGGCCAAAAGGAATACGCCGGTGAAAACCGCGCAGCAAGTTGCGATAGGCGATGGACGAGTTTTCTTTGACGGGGCCAGTATTGAGGCCGGTCAGCATGGGTTCGGCAATTACCGAATCGATGGGATCGGCGCTGAAATTGTCGGCAGGCAAGGCCTTGATAAGGCGGTTCCAGTCCGGCACCCAGTGAACGGGCAATTGGCGGATGTTGCCATCCCTGTCGCCCATCTTCATGCGTGAAGTGAACATGAACAGATCGAACAGCGACGCAAAGGACTTTCCTATTTTTTCGCCCCCAACGCCGAAGTTTGCGTTGAAGTCATAACGCGCGCTGACCATTGAGTGTCCGAAGCGCAAAGCCGCAGTCGAGAATTCAAGGGGCACCTCTCCTTCGCTGATCAGCATAGCCGTGCCCCTGAGGGCATCATCAAGGCTGCCCGGATGCAGCAGGTGGTCGAGGAAATCATGAATGACGCACCACTGGTAGTGCCAGGTCACGAGCCGCCTTGTCTCTTCAAACATCATCTCTGGCTTGTGCCCTGCAAACTCGGGCAGTTCGCTCAGAAAGCCGAAGGCCCGGTTGTGGAATAGCATCAGAGCCAGGTGCAATTGACTGAGTATCAAATTGTCGTCGTTGCGCCGGTCGACAATCAAAGGCAAGTGCGGCCCCTCTGCATTGCGGGGAATGTCCTTGGCGCCGCGCGGCAACAACAGGCTTTTGACTTCGAGTACAACCGTCCCGACATCATCAGGCAGCGGCGAAACGTTGCCGAGCTTGAAAACAGGGGATCTCGAGAGATAGAAGGAACGTATCTTCTCGGACTCACCAAATGGCCCGGTTCCATACAGGCTATGCAGGCTCAAGGGCCGTGCCTGCTGGTTGAGCAGAAGTTTGAGCACATCCTCTCCGGACTTGGACCGCCTGTCGGAGTCAAGATCGCTGGGGTCAGGAACCCCTGCGATAATGCCTGCGCCCAGTCCCCGGAACTGGCCGTCACGCGCCGTCACCGTGGCTGTTATGTCATGGCTGATGAACTGACCGAAGTAGGTATAGACAGGTGCGAGATTCAATCCCTTTTGCTCTGTTGTCTTGCCCATCATGCTGCGGCTCAATGATGCCAGGGCCGCATGCGTTGTTTCTTCGCCTCCGGCATAAGTGGTTGCTTCTCGCTGGTCGGCAAGCTCGGGAAACAGATAGCAGTAGCGCGAACCGGAAAGTGGCTCTGGATAGTCAAAGTCGTCTTGCCCGGCCATGCCATGACTCGAATGAATTCGGCTTGCGCTTTCCGGTTTCATTTGCCCGCCTCAATAGGGTTCCAGGAGTTCAAACACTTCGTCCCATGCTCCATTGCTTTCACGCATACTCCTTATCCGGTCGGCATTGATGGACCGGTTCAGTGCGGAAAACCCGGGCACGATTACGCGGACAGTGACAAGCGGGTCATCCGGCAGCGTCAATTCAACGCCATAGGCTACATATCCTGCGTCGGCGACAGCTGCGTACAGATCGGTGTTACGGACAGAGAACGACTTGGCCTTTGATCCCGATGCCGGGAACTGCGGCATCGTCTTGGTTGATGCAAGCCTGCGCCAATTGTTCAGATCTCGGTTTTGGTCAGATGAACCAAGGTGCATGGAAACTTCCGTCTGCAGCATTTCAAGCACGGCTGAAAGTAAAGCGCCGGATGTAGACATCGCCGCAGCCGAGCCTATCGCGACATTCTGGCCATCTCCATCGGAAGATACGGCTGCAACGCACGGAACCGCAATGTCGGTCGAGAGGTCAAGGATCATGGTCGTCCGGTTCCGCCGCGACAGCCACCAGGATATGCGCGGCGCGACGGCATCGAGGATTGCCGGTTCGTAATGCGGGCGCGAGAGCTTGCCGTACCACCAGGTAGCGACGTTGTCCCGTTCAATGCATTCCAGGAGGGCGCGCTGCCGCGCACCGGCGAGAGTTTGCGCTGCAGCACAGCCCGTGCTGTCCGCGTCCTTATGCAGGACTTCGCCGGTCACGGCGGCATAGTCGAGGAACACCTCTTGCGCCGGCAGAGTAAGGCTTTTGCTGCCGAAAAGCGCCGGTATAGTCATGTGCTTGCGATTGTCCACGGCCATGAAATCAAAGCGCCCCGGCACAATGTTCTTGGCGAGGCTGGCGCGCAATTCCAGCGCCTCGGCCGCAGCGCCAAAGTGAGCCTCGGCCTTGGTCAGGCCGCGGCCAGCTGGAAGCCGGGGTTTGGCGCCAGTAACGTCATCGTGCAACAGGGGCGGCCAGAGCAAGGAACAGCGGAAACTCGTGAACGTCGATGCGACATCACCCGGAATTCATCCGCCAGCGCCAGTTCCAGAACTTCTGTCGGAATGGTCTTGCTGGTGGTTCCGTTTGCCATCGGCCACCAATACGACGCACATTGGTGCGCCGTTCAAGGTATAAAATAGCACCCTGTGCAACGGCTTCACGTTGATTTCACGGAAGATACGGCAACAAGACTTCTCAACAGGAGGAGATAAGATGGGCTTTATCGTTCACAAGTCGGAACTTGCAATAGAGCACGCGAAAACTGGCGCTGCGATCATGAGGGTCGCCAAGTCGGCGTTCAAGAATTCGGCTGGCTCGGAGTGGAAGAAGTTCGATTCTGACATCCGCAAGTGGCTCTTTGACAATGGCTACCGCTACACAAAACGGAAAGACGGGCAGTTGACGCCTGGCTCCAGCGGGAAAATTCCGGACGATATCGACATCGTACCGGTTTACGACACGCCGACCCGCATGCATGTGCGCATTCCCTGGGCTGGTGATGTGGATAATCCGCCTGTCCCCAAGGAAGAACCCTATAGCGACAACTTCAAGGTCTTCCTGGCGCGCTATTTTATGAGGAAGTGCCGGTAAGCGACGACCGGGGCATATCCTCATAAAGAGAGCGGGCTTGCAAGAGCCCGCTCTCAAACTGTTTGCGTCCTTCCGCCCAGCCAAACGGCACGGCGCGCAGCATCCAGTTTGAGAGACTCTCCCACTTTGGCGGTTTGTCGCGCCCTTCCCATGTCTGCGATATCTGCTCAAGGAACCTGCCATAGAAAGCGCAGGCTTGGTCCTTGTTGCCAAGCTTTGCGTTGGCAGCGGCAGCCCACGCCAGGGTTTCCGGGAATACGTCAGGGTTCAGGGAAACGAGCTTGATGGTTTCCTGCAGTTCACCTGAGAGATAGCGGATGGAAGCAAGATAGCCCGTAAAATAGCCGGGATGCAGGGGGTTGAGTTTGACTGCTGCTTCGGCCCACGCTTTAGCCTGCTCGATATGGCCAAGAAGCGCCATGCCCATGGCGCTTGCGATCAGGGTTTCAGAGTCAAAGGGGTTGAGGTCGACTGCCAGCTTGAAATGCGATTCGGCCCGTTCATAAGAGCCGGCCTGCAACCAGCTCCATGCCATGGTGATATGGTTGCGGGAATCGAAAGGGTCGAGGGAAATGGCGTTCTGGGCAAGCTCGAAGGCCCGCTTCCTGTCAGCCTCTTCTTCGGCATAGCCCGGCCGGACCATGCATTGCGTGTTGAGAACCGACGCAAGGCTGGCGTAGGAGCAGGCAAGCCCAGGGTCCAGTTCAATAGCCTGTGAGAAGAGCTTGATCGCTTCCGTGTCTGCCTCACGGCTCCACAGGCGCGAAAGCTGGTGGCCCTTGAGCCACATGTCATAGGCGGCCGCATTGCCAGGCGTCGAGCGCGCATAGCGCAGCAACGCAATGTGGTTGATGCGCGAGGCAAGGTTCGAGGCAATGGCGCCGGCAACCGTGTTGCCCACGATCTGCAGCTCTTGCTCATTTACGTTGAGGACATCGGACCACACTTGCCCGCCATCACGGCAATCAATCAGTGAAATGTAAAGCCGCCCCTGCGACTGGCGCCAATCGAGCACGGAATCGATCACATAATCAGCGCCGATCGCCGTATTGAGCGCCGGGTAATCGATCTTGGCCATTGAATCAAAGCCGCTGCTTGGCCAGGACAATATGATCCAGCAGCGGAACTTCGAAAGGCAAACCCGCGTCAGATCCGCGAATCCATCGGCCAAGTAATCACGCTCGCTGTCATTGCTGCGGGTCAGCGGCGGGCGGATGGCAATCGTCGGCGGTCCTTTTCGCTCCACGGCGACTAGGCTCGCCGGCCGGCCGGCCGGCTGCTCCTTTCCGACCGCCAGGTCTCCGCGCTTGATCGCAACCAGCAGGTCGGTCGACTCCCGGCTGGGCTCGCTGTCCAGTTCGTCGGCCAGCACCCGATCCAGCAAGGAATACTGGCGCAAGGCCGCAGCCTGGTCGCCGCGCAGTGCATGAAAGCGCATCAGATATTGATGCGCCAGCTCGTGGCTGGGCTCGATGCGCAGCAGTTCCTCGGCCAGCTCTGCCTTGGTGTAGTCGCCCTTCGCAATGCAGGCTTCCAGATGATCAGTCAGGCGGCCGGAAACAAGAGTGCGCAGGCGCGAGCGCTCGACCTGCACCCAAGCCTCGAACATGGGGGCAGCTGGCACCGTGTCGCCGAATAATTCGCCACGCCACAGATGGCCGAGGCGAACGGCGGAGGTCAAGTCGGATTCCGCAGCTTGCAGCCCTTCGATCAGCTCCAGCGCATCGACATTCACCAGATGAGTATCGAGCCTCACCTGCAACCTGTCGGCCACCAGGAACTCTGCCGCCTCATCGCCAATGACTTCGCGGATTTCTCTCAAGCACTGGCGCAGCGAGGCACGAGCCTGCTCATCCGGCGCCGGGTCCCACAACATGGCGGCAAGGCGCTCGCGGCTGATGGTGCAATCGGGCGAAAGCGCTACAAGACCCAAGAGGCATTTCGCCTTCCGGGTTCGGAATTCGACCGTAGCACCAGCAGGACTCACAAGCCGGCAAGCGCCAAGAATATCCAACCGGTATTTAACCGCCATTCCAGAATTTCCCGATGCCCCCGGGATTTAGAATGCTCCACGCTGGTCGCTAGTGCAACCAGACATGGTTGTCAAACATAGGTTTTTCCAGTTTTCAGAGGCCCGCCCTGGCGAACCATCAACTGCCCCAAACTATGGAAGCCGCGTGAGGCGAACAGCAAATCATCGTCAAAACCAAATTGAGCCTACCCGGCCCCAAGGGCCTTGTGACAAAAAGAAATGCCGCACCTGCGAGGTACGGCATTTCAAGTTTGCCCGATTCCAGAGGGGGGTTATGGACTCAGGCGAGGGAGGAAAGAAAAGGCACTGCGAAAGACTTCACGTTACGGTGAAAGGTTGGCTTCAATGGCCTGTGCCTTGCTCCGGTTCCGCCGGGCGCAATCATCATGCGGGCGGCATTTCGGCGACTTCGAGCAATGCCGAGACTTGGGTTGCCGTGCTGTTGCCGGATGGCAGAGATACCCAGTAGGCGCCTCCAACGAGGCCTGCCATAAGTGCTATTGTGGCGAGTGTTCTGATCTTGGACATGTTGTCCTCCCGGCTCAGCGAGTTTGTCTGTGCTTATGGGAACAATCTAACAGGCACTGCGTGACGGCACCGTGAAAGTGACGCAAAAATTAGCTGCCAGCGCGGCATTAATTCTTTCGCGTAAGACTTTGCCGGTATTTTTCGGCATCCCAGTCCAGCAGCCGGGCAATCTCTTCGCCCGATATCGGATTGAGTTGTGCATCGGCTGGCACACGCCGCATCACATCGGCAAGGCAACGTCCCATCGGTTCAATGGCGCGAACGGCAGACTTGCTGATGGCGACGCCAACGCCGGGCACTGCCACGAGCGGAGGTGACGAAGCGAAGCTGGTTGCAACGCCGATTCCCAGGAAGACCGCATGATCCGGATAGAACACGACGCCGGCATTGCGCTCAAGGCACAGGGGATCAATGGCCAGCGCTTGCGTTTCATCGCTGGTGGCCGGCACATAGCCATGTTGCTGCACAAACGGCAGCAAGTCGGCCGCGCTCAGGACTGACGGCCTCGCGGACCAGGCGTTTCAGCGCTGCCCTCACATCCACCAATAGCTTTTCCACCGCTTCCACACTGTCCGCAGCCACAACCAGTCCATGGTTTTGCAATA
The DNA here is from genome assembly GCA_963814455.1 of uncultured Alphaproteobacteria bacterium. Taxonomy (GTDB): domain Bacteria; phylum Pseudomonadota; class Alphaproteobacteria; order Rhizobiales; family Aestuariivirgaceae; genus Aestuariivirga. Next base: position 348,397 of record CAWFCR010000023.1, read on the forward strand.
CCAGAATGCTGGTATTGGGCTTCAACCGCGCGGCAATCGCTGCAGAAAGATCGAGTCCTGGCCGTGCATAGGGAATGAACGCGTACGGAAGGCCTGCGAGCAAGCGGCCGATCTCAGCCTCGGCATTTTTTTGGATGGCCCAGGCAATGGTGTCGACACAATGCACATGCGCCACCACACGCTGCGGCATCAAGCCATGCACCGATGTTTCGATGCTGGGCCGCAACCCCGATGGATTGATGTCTTGCCGTACGAAGTCAACGCAACTCTCACAGGCCGGGTCATCCGCCTTGAGCGCAGCCGTAAGGCGCTTGAAGTCAAGCGGTACGAAGTTGTTCTGGATCAGGCTATCGGCAAGCCAGGTGCCGGAAGCCTTGATCCACATGATGCCGTCTTGCTTGAGCGATGTGTTGCCGCCTGCCGCCTGCACCTGCAACGGGTCCGCTCCCACGCGAGCTGAAAAAATCCGCAAGGCCTGTAGTTCGTCAGCCATTCATGTAGCTCGCAACTGCATCCCGCTGCGCAGGCGTCAAGTGCAGGCCGTGCTTGGTCCGCCGGTAGAGTACGTCTTCAGCAGTCACGGCCCATTCGCGGGTTCGGAGATAATCGACTTCACGTTCATAGAGGTCGCCGCCGAAATGCTTGCCAAGTTCCTTTGCGCTGCTCGCTGGTCCCGCCACGTCGGAGGACAGCGTGCCGTAGCAGCGCGCCAGGTGGTGGAGCAGGCCGGGCGCCATCCATGGATAAGTCCGCTGCAGTTTGGTGACGAAGGATTCGAAGTCTGCATCCGGCAGGTCGCCGCCGGGCAGGTGGCCCTTGGCCGTCCAGTTGCCGCCCATTGCAGGAAAATGCGGTTTCAGTTTCATCAGAGCGTGCTCAGCCAGCTTGCGGTAGGTAGTGATCTTGCCGCCGAAGACCGATAGAAGCGGCGGCTCGCCATCGACATCGAATACATAGTCGCGCGTCACCGCCGATGGATTTTCCGCATTGTCATCATAAAGCGGGCGCACGCCAGAAAAACTCTCAAGCACGTCGGCCCGCGTTAGCGGCGTGGTAACATAGCGGTTGACCGCGGCAAGCAGGTAGCTGATTTCCTGCTCGTCAATCTTCACATCTTCGGCCCGGCCCTCATAGGGAATATCGGTCGTGCCGATGAGGCATAGGTCGCCCTCATAGGGGTTGACGAAGATGACGCGCTTGTCGTGGTTCTGCAGCAGGTAGGCCTGCGGCCCACCCCAGAACTTTCGCACAATGATGTGGCTGCCTTTGACCAGCCGCACGCGCCTGCGCGAATTCTGCCCCGTGACGCGCGAGATAACATCCTCAACCCACGGTCCGGCGGCATTCACCAGCCCGTGCGCTGCGACCTTCACAGTCGCGCCATCGGCCTGGCGCGCTTCGACCAGCCATTTGCCGCCTTCCCGCCTGGCGCTGGTCACAGCGGTTCGCGTCATCACCCGTGCGCCACGCTTTTGCGCATCGAGCGCGTTGAGAACGACGAGGCGCGCATCATCAACCCAGCAATCCGAGTATTCGAAAGCTGTAGTGAACTCGGGCTTGATCGGCTCGCCTTCCCGGTCGCGCCGCAGGTTGAGCTTTCTGCTTCCGGGCAGCTTCTTGCGGCCGCCCAGATGATCGTAGAGAAACAGTCCGAGCCGCACCAGCCAGGCCGGCCGCTGCTCGGGCGAGTGCGGCAGCACGAAGCGCATCGGCCAGACGATGTGGGGTGCCGCATTCAGCAATACCTCTCGCTCGATCAGCGCCTCGCGCACCAGCCGGAACTCGTAGTATTCAAGATAGCGCAGGCCGCCATGGATCAGCTTGCCGGAGCGGGACGAAGTTCCCTGCGCCAGGTCATCCTTCTCGAACAGCACAACCGAAAGACCACGCCCTGCAGCGTCGCGTGCAATGCCGGCGCCATTGATGCCGCCGCCAATTACGACCAGATCCACAGTGCCGAGGTCTTGCGCCTTCGCCATGTCCTAACACCTGTTGAGGGCCGGTTCGCCATCCAGATAGCGGCGCACTTCTTCTGCTGCGAGGCCAGCTGCATAGCGCACAGTCTTCACCGAGGCGCCGGCAATGTGCGGGGTGAGCGTCACATTCGGCAATTGCAGCAGTGGCCAGTCGGCCGGCACCGGCTCGATGCCGAAGGTTTCCAGCATGGCGCCGCGCAAATGTCCGCTGACAAGGCTCTCATACAGGGCGTCATAGTCAACCAACGGTCCCCGCGCCGTGTTCACGAAATAAGAGCCTCGCTTCAACTTCTGCAGGGTTTCGGCATTGATCATGTTGGTCGTCTCGGGCGTCACACGTGGATGCAGTGACAGCACATCCGACTCGCTGAAAACGCGCTCGAGCGAGACCTGGATGACGCCGTCATTCAGGTCTTCCGCCGTCAACTGAACGTAGGGATCACACACCATGATGCGGCATCCGAAAGCTTTGAGCAGTTTCACAACGCGGCGGCCGACCTCGCCGTAGCCGATGAGCCCTACCGTCATTTCCGACAATTCTTCTCCCGCAATGTCTGCGCGGTAGAGGTCGCCTCGCCACTGGCCTGCCCGCAGGCTGTCATGGCCGAGCGTGATGTTGCGTGTTTGAGCAAGAATGGCGCCGATGGTGAATTCGGCAACCGCGCTGGCGTTGCGGCCCGGCGTGTTGACAACCGTGATGCCGCGCTCACGCGCTGCCTTCATGTCGATGTTCACTGGGCCGCCGCGCGAGACGGCGACGAACTTCAGGTTCGGCAGCCTGTCCATGATCCCGGCAGAGAGAGGGGCAAGTTGCGTCACCATGATCTCGGCATGGCCCACAAGCTTCACCACCTCGTCAGCGCTGCCCACATATTCCTTCAGCCCGTCCATGCCTTCCGTTGCATAGCCATGCTCCATCGGCACGTCTGGCCAGGCCAGCGTGTGCTTCTCGATGTTCATCTCATGCAGTCGGCAGCGATCGCGCAAGGCCTCCTCGAACATGGCCGGCAGCATGAACAGGTCGCCGATGATGGAAATATTACGCAACCTTCAAGCCCCCTTTGCCAAGCCGCGCCATACGCCCTGCAGTTTCTGCCGCGCTTCTTTGTAGCAAGCGAAGCTGTTGTCGTAGGTTTGTGCAAGCGAAGCATCGGGTTCCACCGGCTGGCCGAGCAGCGGGTCCACCCAATGCTGCGCGCATTGGTCCATGTCCGGATATATCTGTTGTTGGATCGCTGCCATCATGGCGGCGCCGGCGGCGCCTGCCTCTTCGCGGTTGACGTAGCGGACATCAGCCCGCAGCGTGCTGGAAAGTATGGCGCGGAGCGCCGAGGAGCGCGCAGCGCCGCCCGTCACCCGCACTTCTGCGGGGATATCGCCCATCGCCGCGTAGCAATCGCGTGCGGCCAGACACAGCCCCTCGAATACACCGCGCATCAGGGCCATGAAGTCATGTGTCGTATCAAGCCCGATGAACGAGGCACGCGCCGCTGCATCGAGAAAAGGTCCGCGTTCTCCCGCCTTTGAGATGTATGGATGGTAGAGCAGGGCGGCGGCGGGTTTGGCGAGCACCTTGTCGTCCAGCCCCTTCAGCATGTCGCCGCGCGAACGTTCAACTCCCTGGTCCTTGAGAATGCCGCGGGCGAGATCAAGCAGCCAGTCGATGTTGATGGTAGAGGCCATGTTGGACTGGATAAGCGCTGTCATTCCGGCAACCGGAAACGCCATCGCGTAGCCGGACATTTGCTCATTGAGGGTGACATCCGCCGCCTTGGTCAATCGCATATGCATGCCGGTGGAGCCGACGATGGTGCAGCCGGTGCGCCCGGCAGGATCGTAAAGCCCGCCGCCAATACCGGTGCAGATCACATCTACATAGCCAAGGCACACCGGCGTCCCAGCCTTCAAGCCGGTTTCATTTGCTGCTGCCGCAGAAAGCGGGATTGATGTCTCTGCCCCATCAATGATCGGCGGCAGCAAGCGTTTGACTTCGCTGGCGCCCAAATCATCCAGTATGGCAGGTGCATATTGCCGAGTACGGAAATCGCCGAATATGAAGTTTGCTTCCGAGGGATCGGTTGCGGCAACCCCTGTCAGCTTGAGAAAGAGCCAATCCTTGCAGTGCAGGCTGTGGCTGGCGCGCCTCAGCACTTCCGGCCGGTTCTTGTGCATCCAGGCCAGTTGCACGCTGGCCTGGCAGGCGTTGACGCCGGTGCCGCTGCGCTTGTAGTGCGCCGGGTAAGCCGGACTGTTGACGAAATCTTCTGCGATCTTGGCTGCCCGGCTGTCCAGCCATAGCCAGGCGGGCGCAACCGGTTCAGCCTTTTCATTGACCAGCCAAATGCCGTCACCCTGGCCGGTCACCGCAACGGCGACGGTGCGGGCGGCGAGGTTCGGAACCTTGTCGGCAAGCAGGCGCAGTGTTTCCGCCGCATCGCGCCATGTGCGCGCCATGTCCTGTTCAACGCCGCCACCCGGCAGCGTCTCGTAACTGTTGGGAATGGCAGCCGCAGCCAGTTGCTTGCCTGCGGTGGTGAAAGCGACGGACTTGATGACGGAGGTTCCCGCATCAATGCCGATGAGCACCGCCTCGTTCATCTCCCGTCGCTCCCGTGCGCCAGCGCCTGGCCCGAGGATTGGTCAAACAGATGCAGGTCAGACGGCGAAACGGAGAAGGAAACGCTCTCTCCCGGCTTCAGCGCGAGATGCTCATGCGCCACGGAAACCAGCGTGACGCCGGCAACCTCGGCTGCAACATGTGTCTGATCGCCCAGCCACTGGCAGGAAACAACCGAACCGGAAATCGGACCCTTGCCAATGTGCAGCGCGTAGGGACGGACGCCGAGTGCATATTTGCCGGCTGCCGTGCGGAAGGCTTGCGGCAGGCCTGCAAGATCGGCAGTGCGTGAAAGCAAGCTTCTCGCCGTTCTGCAGGGTGAACGTCACCCCCTTCGGCGTGCGCGCCGCCTCCACCTGCAGCACATTCATCGGCGGCTCGCCAATGAAAGTGCCGGTGAACAGATTGGCGGGCCGGGCCTTGAGGTCGGCAGGCGTTGCATACTGTTGCAGCACGCCGCCTTCCATGACGGCAATCCGGTCAGCCAACGCGTTGGCTTCCGTCTGGTCATGCGTCACCAGAATGGTGGTGCACTTGTTTTCCTGCAGGTAATGCTTGATGCGCCCGCGCAGGATGGCGCGCAGTTGCGGCTCAAGCTGGCCCATCGGCTCGTCAAGCAGGTAGAGGTCAGCGGGCCTGACAAGCGCCCGCCCAAGGCTGACGCGCTGCTGTTGCCCGCCCGAAATGGATGAGGGGTACTTGTCGAGGATGCCCGCTATGTCGAGCATCTCCGCCATCGACTTGACGCGCGATTGCGCTTCGCTCGCTGCAAGCTTCAGCGCCTTGAGCGCGAACGACATGTTCTCGCCGATGGTCAGTGGCGGGTAGAGCGAATAGGCTTCAAAGGCCATGGCAACGCCGCGCTGCGAGGGCGGCAGAGTGTGAATATCGCGCCCACCGAGCGAGATGCGGCCCGAAGACACGTCCTCAAATCCGGCGATCATGCGGAGCGTCGATGTCTTGCCGCAGCCGGAGGAGCCGAGCAGCGCGCAGATCTCGCCCGGCACCACGGTGAGGGAAAGATCCTTTACCGCGAGCACAGGCGCCTTGCCGCGCGAACTGTAAAGCTTGTTGACGCCTTCAAGAATAAGCTCAGTCATTGATCAGCTCGCCGCTTTCACTGTCAAACAGGTGCGTGCCTGCTTCAGCGAATGTGACGCCAACATTGTCGCCCGATGCTGGCAAGTTGGCCGCGTTGGAAGGAAGCGAGGCGAGAAATTCCCAGCCAGCCTTTTCCTTGAGCAACAGCACGATGCGCTCGTTGAGCGGCGTGATGGCGAGAACTTCCGCCTCCAGCCCTTTGCCGGACCGGCCGATTTTGACAGCCTCTGGTCTCACCCCCAGAGTGACCTTGCGCCCCGCATGCGCCTTGTAGGAAGCAGGCAGCGCAATGTTGGTGCCGCCCACTTTGACGGTGACACCTTTGGAACTGGCGGCGATGTTTGTTTCCACAGTGTTGATCGACGGATCGCCGAACAGCCGCGCCACCTGCAGCATGGCGGGCTTCTGGTAGATGTCGGTTGGCGTCGCATTCTGGATGATGCGTCCATTGGCAAGCACGGCAATGCGGTCCGCCAGCGCCATGGCTTCCTTGTAGTCCTGCGTCACATAGAGAACAGCAGCGCCGGATTGGCGCAGCAGGCGCGGCAACTCCAGCCGCATTTCGAAGCGCAGCTTGGCATCAACATTGCGCAAGGGATCATCAAGCAGAAGAATGCGTGGTTCGGCGGCAAGGGCGCGGGCAAGCGCCGTGCGCTGCTTCTGGCCGTTGGACAGTTCACGCGGCGCATGCTCCAGCACATGGCTGATCTTGAGCAGCTTCGCCACCTTGTCGACGCCTGCTTTCACCGCTTCGGCGGAGGCGGACCTTGCATCGAGCGGCGCGGCAATGTTTTCGGCAGCGCTCATGTGCGGAAACAGCGCAAAATTCTGGAACGCCATGCCGACGCCGCGGTGTTCGGGCGCCACGTCGGCAATGTCATGGCCATCCATGGTGATTGTGCCGGAAGTCGGTTCCTCGACGCCTGCGATGAGGCGCAGGAGAATGGTCTTTCCCGTGCCGGAACCGCCGAAGATCACCACGATCTCGCCTGACGTCACGTCAAGATTTATGCCGTCGAACACCTTGAAGGCGCCGAAGGATTTCGACAGGTCCTTGAGGGCAAGCTGTGTCATCCCTTGACCGCCCCCATCGACAGGCCCTCGACCAGGTAGCGCTGGGCGTAAAGGGCAAGCGCCAGCGTTGGTGTGATGGAAAGCACGATTGCCGCTGCAATCTGCCCGTACTGGATGCCCGAGGCCGTAACAAAGGCGAGTGCGCCTACCGTCACCGGTTGCTTGTCCGCAGAAGCAAGGATCAGCGCGAAGATGAAATTGTTCCAGGCGAAGATGAAGGCGAGCAGGCCCGCCGCCGCTATGCCGGGCTTCGCCAGCGGAATGGCGATCCTGGTGAAGGTGCGCCACCAGCCATTGCCGGCGATGCGGTAGGCATGCTCGATATCGGGGCTGATGTCCTCGAAATAGCCGCGCACGATCCACAGGATGAGCGGCAGGCAGATGAGCTGGTAGACCCAGATGAGGCCGATGTAGGTGTTGGTGAGGCCGAGCGTTTTGAAGTACAGGCTGAGCGGCAACAGCACGAGGAGCGCTGGCGCAAAGCGGAAGGAGAGCAGCGTGAAGGCAATGTCCTCGCTCAACTTGAACTTGAAGCGCGCAAAGGCATAGGCCGCCGGCACGCCGAGCAGAAGCGCCAGCGCCACGCTCAATGTCGACAGCAGGACGGAGTTCCACAGGTTCCGCATGAAGTTCAACTGCAGCGATCCTGCCGCCGTCTTCAGTTGCCCGGTAATGAGCCCGAAATAGTTGTCGAGTGTCGGTGAGAAGAACAATGAAGGTGGAATGCGCAGAATGGTTTCGTTCGTCTGGAACGACATGAGGAATATCCAGAAGATCGGAAACATGAAGAAGGTGACGACGATGGCCAGCAGCACGCCGCGGATGATCCGTTCAAGGGTTGAGGTGTGATCCATGAGTTAGGCCACCCCGTGGGCTTTCTCGCGCAGCTTTAGCCACTGCTTGATGAAGATGTTGGAGAGGAAATAGGTGATGGCCCACAGGATGATCATAAGCGCCGCCGAGCGCCCGACGTTGGTTGACTGGAAGAAATCGAGATAGGCCTGCACCTGGAAGACAAGAAGCTTGTCGCCAGGCCCCCCCTGCGTCATCGCGTAGATGATGTCGAACTGCTGGATCGAGTCGAGCAGGCGGAACAGCGTTGCGGTGAGAATGTAGGGCATCAGCATGGGCAACGTGATGCGGAAGAACACGAAGGAGCGCGGCACGCCGTCAAGCGCTGCAGCCTCGAAGGGCGCCGTGGGCAGCGAACGCAATCCCGCCAGCAGCAGGATCATGATGAAGGGCGTGTAGACCCAGATATCGACCAGAACCACGGTGAACAGGGCAGTTGACGGATCCGACGCCCATTTGAAATCGGTAACGCCCATCAGCCCCACGAGATAGCTGAGGATGCCGAAATTGGGATTGGTCATCAGCTTCCACATCAGCGCTGCAAGTGCGGGCGCCGTCATCAGCGGCAGCAGCAGGAGAATGGACACGAAATTGTTAAGGCGCGTGCGCTTCTGCAGCAGCATGGCAATGGCAAGGCCGATCAGCAGTTCAAGGCCAACGGTGAGAAATGCGTAGAGCAGCGAAATGTAGACTGTGTTCCAGAACTTCGGGTCGGTGAAGAAATTGATGTAGTTCTGGAACCAGATGAAGCCCTTCATCTGTGGCAGGTTGAGCCTGTAGCGCAGCATCGAGTAGTAGACGGCAGTGAAGAACGGGATGAGGATGCCGATGCAAAGCAGCAGCGCTGGCAGGCTGAGAAGGTAGGGCAGCGCCTTGCGCATGAAGCGGCTTTGCCGTCGCGGGGCCATCTCTGAAGAAATGCTCATGGGTCCAGTCCACCATATTCGTCATTCCGGCGAAAGCAGGAATCCACGGTTGAAATGGACCCCGGTCCGCGCCGGGGTGACGTGTCAAAAATCCGCCGGTCAACAAAAAAATCCGCGGAGCCTGCCTCAGGGAGATGAAAACAGGACCCCGCGGAGGAAGGCCGCTTAGCCCAGTCCGGCTTCGGCCAGTTTCTTGTCCATTTCGGCTGCCATGGCATCCAGGCCCTCGTCGACCGGGATTTCCTTGGCCACCATCTTCTGCAGGTTTTCCGACCACAGAGTGGTGAGGTCGAAGAACAGCGGCTGCGCCGTGAAGTAGATTTTGGCGCCAGGTGCCGAAACGTCATGCTGGTTGAGATAGCCCGGATACGACTTGTCAATGCGGCCGCGGAATTCCTCGTCCTTCCAGACAGAGGCGCGCACCGGATTGACGAAGTCCATTTTGCGGGCGCCGAACAGGTCATGCTCGACTGAGGTTGCCCACTGCATGAAGTACCAGGTGGCGTCCTTCTGCGCACCTGCATTGTTCATGGCGAGAGACCAGATCCAAACGTTCGGCGTCGGCGCCGCAGCAGCAGGATTTGCCGCGAACGGTGCGTAGCCGAGGTTGCCCTTCTCCTTGTTGTCGCCGCCATTCATGAAGTAGCCGAGAATGTCGGCATCGAAGATCATGGCGGAAGCGCCGGCGCCAAGATCAGTGCCGACCTGGTACCAGGTGTAGGTGGACCAGTTCTTCGGGCCCGAGTCCTGGATCATCTTCACCCAGTCCGTGTGGAATGCCTTGGAGCCAGCGGAGTTCATCGCGGCCTTCAGCTTGCCATCGGCAACGTTGAAGTCCTTCTCGCCGAAGTTGGCATAACCCGAGAGGAAGCCCGGATGGATCGAGGCCCAGGAACGCGAGCCGCGCACGCCGATGCCGTATGGCCCGCCAAGGTCCTTGGTGAGCTTGGCCGAGGTCTCGACCATCTCTGCCATGTTCTTCGGCGGCTGCACTCCAACCTTGTCGAACATCGTCTTGTTGTAGGAGATGTTGTTGAGCTCATAGCCCCACGGCATGCACCACTGCTTGGCATCTGCCGAGCCGAGTTCGCCGCCGGGAACGCCATTCCACGAGGTAGAGGCGCGAAGTCCTGGCAACACGTCGTCCCAATTGAAGTTGGGATTGGTCTTGGCCGGATCCTTGATGTACTCGTTGAGATCGGTGATCCAGCCTGCCGGACCATAGGTCCAGGTCATGTAGGCGCCGGTCATGAAGGCATCATATTCCGTCGAGCCGGATGACAGCGCAGCCGTCACCTTGTCGAAGTAAACGTCTTCCGGGAAAATGTCCCAGGAAATGTCCATGCCGGTCATTGTCTTGAACGCGTCGATGTTGGCGATCATGGCGTCGGCATAGGGATGCTTGTTGAGCAGCAGCTTCAGCTTCGAGCCCTTGAACTTCATCCAGTCGAAGTCCGCCGCCATGGCGGCCGTTTGAGCCTGCGTCAGCAGCAGACCCGACATCGAGGCCGTGAGGCCGAGTTTGCCGGTTGAAGTTATCAGTTCGCGGCGGCTCATCTTGCCCTTCACGAACGCATCAAAGAGACCTTTTTCCTTGTCGAACATTTCCCATTCCTCCTGGTTGTGGGTCTTTATTTTAAGTTCTTAGCCCGCTGCGGTTTTCCCGTTCTTGTTGCCGGGCTCATGTCCCGGTGACTTGTCGATGAGACGCCTCGCGGTCGCCTCGTCGGTGATCAGCCCGTAGAGCAGGCCGCTCGCCAGCATGGCGTGCACGGCTTCGGTCTTGGCGGAGCCGCCCGCCAGCGCGACGATCTTGTGTGATTTCAGGTCGTCAATCCCCGGGGCGAGCGCCCTGTCTGAAACCGGGTTCGGCACATGCGTGCCATCGGCGCGAAAAAATTGTCCCAGCAGTTCCGCCGCAATTCCTGTCTTGACCAGTTCAGCCGAGTCTTCGCTTTCCACCATGCCGGTGGAGGCGATGAAGCTGTTACGGTCCACCTCACCGATGCCGGCGATGTAGATGTCGGCCTGCCGCGCCATGGCAATGACGTCTGATACGCCAGCCTGCTGCTCCAGCACCTTCTTGTCCTTGGCCGAGTTGGCGAAGAAGGGAACCGGCATGACATAGGCCTCGGCGCCGGTTTTTTCCGCCACGCGGTGAATGACCTCGAAGGGACTTGCCGCAAATCGCCGCGTCAGGCCGCCGAGCAGCGACACGAATTTGATCGAGCGTGTCTTGATCGCCGGCAGCAGGTCAACGGCAGCACTCAGCGTGCGCCCGTGGCCGAAACCGATAAGGGCATACGTCTCATTCTCGATGATTGTGCGGATGTAGCGCGCCCCCGCCATGCCCAAGGTGCGAAGCGGCAAAGCGCCCTCGTCAATGTTGGGTACGACTTCACACTGGGTGAGGTTGAAGCGTTTGCGCAGCTCATCCTCGAGGCTGATGCAGCCGCCAATCGGGCCATCAACGAAAACGCGGATCAGCCCGTCATTGCGGGCCCGCGCGATCAGCCTGTGGGCCTTGGTATTGGGAACGCCGAGAAGCTCGGCCACTTCGCCTTGCGTTTTGCCGCCGGCAAAATGCAGCCAGGCGGCGCGCGCTGCGAGAGCGGCTTCCTCATCGAACGGAATGGCTGTGAAGGCCTTGTCCACCCGGCGCTGTTCCCTGTTTGCATTTTTTTGCTTGAGGTGAAATATTTTTCATATTAGCCTTGTTGTCAATCAAAATCGACGCTGCGCTGCAGCAACGAGCAGGGAACAATGGGATTTACGCTGTCGGTAAACACCAATCCGTTGGTCAACCGCTTCGCGGAACCGGAGGATGTTGTGAACGTGTTGGCTGAAGAAGTGGGCATCGGCCACATCCAACTGGTGCATGAATTCATCAACCCGAGTTGGGAGGCCAAGACCGTCAAGCGGCTGACCAAGCGCATGGCGAAAGCGCTCGCCGCCAAGCGCGCCAAGGTCACCTCGATGATGACTGGGCCTTATGGCAGGCTCAATCACTTCGTTCACCCGGATAAAGAAGTGCGCCGCTACTACATCAACTGGTTCAAGGGCATGGCAGACATTGCCGCCGATCTCAATTGCCCGGTCATCGGCACGCAATTCGGCATCTTCACCTTCAAGGATTATGACGATCTCGCACGCCGTGCTGTACTGATGAATGTTGCCATTGATGGCTGGCGTGAAGTGGCGGAACACGGCAAGGCGCGTGGTCTTGAATGGCTGTTGTGGGAGCCTATGTCGGTTGGCCGTGAACTGGGCCACACACTGAAGGCAACGCAGGAATTGCAGGATTGGATAAACGCGGCAAAGCTGCCTATCCCCCTGAAGCCGATGGTGGACATCGACCATGGCGATGTGAGTTCTCCCAATCCGGATGATGTTGATCCCTTCGCCTGGGCGCAGGCCTTCGCCACTCAATCACCCATCATCCACATCAAGCAATCGACCATGAACAAGGGCGGCCATTGGCCCTTCACGGCGCAATACAACAAGGATGGCCGCATCACGCCGGAGAAGCTGCTCGCCGCCATCACTGCCGGCGGCGGATATGATAATGAACTCTGCCTTGAACTTGCCTTTCGGGAGCGTGAACCGGTAGATCGCAGTGTCATTCCCGCCCTGAAGGAATCGGTCGCCTTCTGGGCCTCCCATACCAAGACAGGTTATAACTGATGGCCAGGAAAATTCCGTGGATCGGCACCAGCTGGAAAATGAACAAGGTGCGCAGCGACGCCCGCGCCTTTGCCGAAGTGCTCGCCGCCTCGCCCGTGGCTAATGCAGCCAATGTGCATCCCTTTGTCATTCCGCCCTTCCCATACATCCGCGAAGTGGCGGACATGCTTGATCGCCACCCGCGTGAAAGTTGGCGCGCAGAACATGCATTGGGACGACAAGGGCGCATGGACCGGCGAAGTCTCGCCCCTCATGGTGAAGGATTGCGGCGCAACGCTGGTCGAAATTGGCCACAGCGAACGCCGCACCTTTTTCAACGAAACGGATGAGACGGTGGCCCTCAAGACGCAAGCCGCCTTGAAGCATGGCCTTACAGCACTCGTCTGCATCGGCGACACCAAAGCAGAGTACGACAGCGGCAAGACGGCGGAGGCGCTGGAACGCCAGGTGCGCGGGCTTTTGAAGTATGTGGCCAGCCACGCCGCTGGCAATGTCATCATCGCCTATGAGCCTGTCTGGTCCATAGGCGAGGGCGGCATTCCGGCGTCGCCAGAATTTGCCAATGAACAGCACATCAAGATTGCAGCGCTGGTCAAGTCAATCACCGGCGGCATGTTGCCGATCCTCTATGGCGGCAGCGTCAATCCCGGCAATTGCGTGCGAACTCGCCGCGCAATAGCCATATCGACGGTCTTTTCATTGGCCGCTCGGCATGGGAAGCTAAGGGCTATATCGGCATCATCGAAGCCGTCACAAGTACATCTAGGGAGCACAACATGAAAATCGCATTGGGCGGCGACAGCGCCGGCAAGCCACTGGTTGATGTCATCGAGGCGCACCTCAAGGCCGCCGGCAAGCACGAAGTCGCAAACCTCAGCCAGTCCGGCTACTACGCGGATCTTTCCGCCACTGTCGCCGGCAAAGTGAAGGACGGCGATTATGACCGCGCCATCTTGTGCTGCGGCACCGGCATCGGCGTCTGCATTTCGGCCAACAAGGTGCCCGGCATCCGCGCCGCCCTGACGCATGATACCTATTCCGCTGCAAAGGCGGCCACCTCCAACAACGCCCAGATCATCACCATGGGGGCCCGCGTCATCGGGCCGGAACTGGCCAAGGCCATTGTCGATGCCTGGCTCGCTTCCGAGTTTGATCCCAAGGGAGCCTCCGCCGCCAATGTCGAGGCCATCAACAAGCTGGATGCGCCGCGCCCGTGAATTTTCAAGTCGTTCGCAGCTTTTGAAGTAGGGCGGCAATTGGGCTAGGTTGTCCCGGCAAAGGCGGCCACTTCCCGTGTTCTTATCCGTATTCGACATCTACAAGATCGGCATCGGTCCATCCAGCTCCCACACCGTGGGGCCAATGGTGGCGGCCCGCCGCTTCCTTGAACTTTGCGGTTCGCGCAAGCCTGCAGGCGCGGCAAGGATCACCGTCTCTCTGCATGGCTCGCTCGCCTTCACCGGCAAGGGCCATGGCACCGACCGGGCCTGCGTGCTGGGGCTTGCCGGGCGAAGTGCCGGACAAGATGGACCCGGACCGTGTCGTGCCCGTGCTGGTCACCATGTCGTCGGCCAAGACGGTGCAGGTCGCAAATGTTGGCGCCGTCGCCTTTGATCCGGCAACCGATATCATTTTCGACTATGGCCCACCACTGCGCGGCCATGCCAACGGCATGATCTTTTCCTTGCGCGATGCGCATGGCCATGCCGCTGCTGTCTGAAACCTATTACTCCATCGGCGGCGGCTTCGTGCAGACGGAGGATGAGCGCCTCGCCAGCCAGCAAGGCAAGCATGAAGCAGGCCCGGCAATCGCCAATGTGCCTTACCCCTTCGCCTCGGCGCGCGAGATGCTGGCCATGGGCCAATCCTCCGGCATGAGCATCGCCGAGATGAAGCGCGCCAACGAAACCGTTGGCAGCAGCAACGATGCGCTGAATGAGCGGTTGGACCGTGTCTGGTCCGTCATGCAGGCCTGCATCAATCGCGGGTCTAGTGGCCGAAGGCCAGTTGCCGGGCGGCCTCAAGGTGAAACGCCGCGCAGGCGAAATCCACCGCAAGCTGAAAGCGGAACTTGGCAGCAATTCCATCCAGCCGCATCAGGTGATGGATTTCCTCTCCGTCTATGCCATGGCGGTGAATGAGGAGAATGCCGCAGGCAACCAGGTGGTGACAGCGCCCACCAATGGCGCTGCGGGCGTTGTGCCCGCCGTCATCCGCTACTATCTCGATCACTGCCTCGGCGCAACGCATGAAGGCGTGCGCACGCTGTTGCTGGTGTCATCGGCCATCGGCGGCATCATCAAGCACAACGCCTCGATCTCGGGCGCCGAAGTCGGCTGCCAGGGCGAAGTAGGATCGGCCTCAGCCATGGCGGCAGCGGGCTTGTGCGCGGCATTGGGCGGCAGCAATGAGCAGGTGGAGAATGCCGCCGAAATAGCGCTCGAGCATCACCTCGGCATGACCTGCGATCCCGTCGGCGGCCTCGTGCAAGTCCCCTGCATCGAGCGCAACGCCTTCGGCGCGGTGAAGGCGGTGACGGCAGCATCGCTCGCGCTGCGCGGTGACGGCCAGCACTTCATGCCGCTCGACAACTGCGTCGAGACCATGCGCCAAACCGGCATCGACATGTCCGACCGCTACAAGGAAACCTCGACCGGCGGATTGGCGGTGAATGTGGTGGAGTGTTGAAGCGGCTATAGGACTATACACCTCAGAATGGCCGTTTAAACGCCCAGAAACGGCCCGTGGACGCGATTCAAGGGTGGGGGTGGTAGGGGAGTAGCGGAGAGGATAAAATTCCTGTAAGCGCCCCCGCAATGGCCTTGAAATGGATTTCAATCCTAGGTTTTATTTCTTATTTCGTCGTGCATGCCCCCTCAGTCCTTCGGACAGCTCCCCCAGCGAAGCTGGGTGAGCGTGGCGGATATGGCTCCCTCCGCTTGCTCCTCTCAGCAAGTTGAGGGAGAGCCCTGCGTCCAACGTTGGAGGAGCTGGCGGAGGGGGCCTCTACTTCGTCAACCCCCTCACATACCCAACCAGCCCCGCCGTCGAGCCATCCAGCCCATCGGTTGATTGCTTGCCATCCACAACCGGCTGCAATCCCGTGGCCAGTTCCTTGCCGAGTTCCACGCCCCACTGGTCGAAGGCGTTGATGCCCCAGATGGCGGCTTCGACGAACACGCGGTGTTCGTAAAGCGCGATGAGGCGGCCGAGCGTGAACGGGTCAAGCTTGCGGTAAAGCAGCGTGATGGATGGCCGGTTGCCGGTGAAAACCCGATGCGGCGCCAGCCGCTTGGCCTCATCTTTGCTCTTTCCCATACCGAGCAGTTGCGCCGTTGCCTCCGCCAGCGTGCGGCCCTTCATCAAGGCTTGCGATTGCGCCAGGCAATTGGCCATCAGCAGGCTGTGATGCACGGACAATCCCGCCTCATGCGGTTCCGCCGCCAGCAGGAATTCAACGGGGATCGTGTCGGTGCCCTGATGCAGCAACTGGAAGAAGGCATGTTGCCCATTGGTGCCGGGTTCGCCCCAGACAATGGGACCGGTTGAAAGCTTGGAAGCGGCTCCAGCCTTGGTCACCCGCTTGCCGTTTGATTCCATGTCGAGCTGCTGCAGGTAGGCCGCAAAGCGCGACAGCCGCTGGTCATAGGGAATGATGGCGCGCGACGGATGCTTGCGGATGTTCCGGTTCCAGACACCGATGAGCCCAAGCAGCATCGGCAAGTTCTCCAGCACCGGCGCGCTGCGGAAATGCTCGTCCATGGCATAGCCGCCAGCAAGGAAGCGCCGGAAATTTTCCGGCCCAATGGCGATCATCAGCGGCAGGCCGATAGCCGACCAGATGGAATAGCGCCCGCCCACCCAGTCCCAGAAGCCGAACACCCGCTCCGGCTGGATGCCGAAGGCCGAAACCTTGTCGAGCGCTGTCGAGATCGCCGCGAAGTGCTGCGGCACCGCGTCGGCCCCCAGCTTGTCGACGATCCAGGCCCGCGCCGTCTTGGCGTTGGTCATCGTCTCGATGGTGGTGAAGGTCTTGGAGGCGACGAGGAACAGCGTGGTCGCCGCATTCAGCCCTTTCAGCGTGTCGGCGATATGCGCGCCATCGACGTTGGAGACATAATGCAGCCGCGGCCCATCATGATAAGGCGCCAGCGCCAGCGTCGTCATGGCGGGGCCGAGGTCGGAACCGCCAATGCCGATGTTGACCACATCGGTAATGCCGCTGCCACGCACTTCGTGCGCATAGCGCTCCATGGCGGCGAGAACCGACCGCACATCCGGCATCACGTCTTTGCCGCCGGTCATGACCGGCTTGCCGGATTGATTGCGCAGCGCCGTGTGCAGCACGGCGCGTTGCTTCGGTGGTGTTGATGATGTCGCCCGCAAACATGCGGTCGCGCTGCCCGGTCACATCCGCTGCCTTGGCAAGTTGCGCCAGCAGCTTCATCGTCTGCGCCGTCACGGCGCATTTCGAATAATCGAGCAGCAGGTCGTCAAGCCTGGCGGAGAATTGGCCAAAGCGCTCCGGCTGGCGGGCAAAGGCCTTGCGCATGTCCATGCTGCCCAGCTTGGCGCTATGCGCGGCGAGGGTTTTGAAAACGGCTGATGGGGCAGGGGCTTTGGCCATGGCAACCTCGATGATCAGGTGGTGATCCGGGTTGTAAGCCGAAATACGGTGCCGTCAATCAGGCGGCGGCGCGTTTCACGCCGGCGCTGCGCAACAGGTTGTTGAAAAGCGCCTCGCTCATGCGCTTCATGGCAGGCATCAGCGGCAAGGCGCGCAACCGAACGCGGTCATAGGCATTCTCGCCCAACGCAGCGTCGAGCCATTCAAGGTACTGGGGAATGTGAGCCCAGCGATCAACCAAAGCAGGCGTCAGCTCGGCATGAAACTGCGTGCCCAGCAGGCAATCTCCCACGCTCATGATCTGCACGGCTGTTGTCGGCGATGAGGCCAGAACCTCGGCCCCGTCTGGCAGTTCAGTCACTTCGGCATGGTGCCACTGCATCACTGGCAGCACCGGCTTGAGCCCGGCACTCATCGCATGGCGGCGGCCAAGCGCCGTCAAAGCCACATCGCTCACGCCGACTTCGGCAGCACTTGCGAGGCCAATCTTGCCTCCCAAAGCTTCCGCCAACAGCTGCTGCCCAAGGCAGATGCCGAGATAAGGCCGGTTGCGGTTGATGGCCCATTCGCGGATGGCGCGTTTTTCGTCCACCAGCCAGGGGTTGGCATCCGTCTCCCACACATCCATGGCGCCGCCCATGACCAGCAGAAAATCATAAGGCGCAAGCGATGGAATGGCCTCGCCCCGGTGCAGCATGACAACGTCGAGGCTCGCGCCCTGCTGGCGCAGAAAATCGCCAAACAGGCCGGGCGGCTCGTCATCCATGTGCTGGAAAACCAGCGCCTTCTTGATCATCTCGTCGTCCTCATGCCGGGTGCCAAATCAAAAGGCACCTGAGCGGACCGCGTACATAGGGAAAAATGCCGGGAATGCAACAGACAATTTCGCTATTGCCTCATACTTTGGCAATCGCAAACAACAGCTTAATGACAGGCGGCAATGGGAAGGGCTGTGAACCACTTCGCATCGCCGCCGTCATCACGTGCTCGCACGTGCGCGCCACGTTTCAGCGGCACATGCACAAGGCTTCAGAAGCTTTGTCGTTCCAGCGTCCACCAACATACTTGTAACTCTGGTTCGAGCGGAAACGCGCGCCTCCTGAGTTCACATGTTCCCAGAGTGACAGCGTGCAGCCCTGGGTCACCTTGAACGACGAGAGTTGATCGTTCCACGAGGCATCATAGATGGTGCTTTCGCAGCCGCCGCCATGGCCGTTGGTTGTGCAGCCGGTGGACTCGCCATTGACCATGACCATGCGTTCGAAATGGCCAAGCCCATAGCCTGATCCGCCATAGTCGCGATGCTGGTAAAGCGTGCATCCCGCTTCAGCAGCAGCAGAGGTCAAGACAAGAACGGCGGCAGCAAGTTTAGAAGTAAGTGAGTAGTTCATGACATTCTCCATTGGTTGACGGTCGGTGACCGTAGGAGAAGCATGCGTGAGGGACCCTTGTTCAGCATCGGTGCATGTACCCAGATTTTGTCCGCGCGATCTTGCCTAGGCATGCAAAGGCGTGGAGATTACGATCAGTTCACGATATCATCACGATCGGCTGGATATGGAAGGATACGGCGTGACAAACCCGGTGATTGCAGAAGTGAAGCGCGGCCCCATAGTCGAGAGCCGCCATACGGGGGCTTGGGCAATTTCGGATTCGGGCGGCAAACTGCTTGCTTCTGGCGGTGACATGCAGCTGCCAGTTTATCCCCGCTCTTCAATCAAGATATTCCAGGCCATTCCGCTCGTTGCCTCGGGCGCTGCCGCTGCTTGCGGATTCGTGGACGAGGAGCTGTCGCTCGCTTGCGCTTCTCACAACGGCGAGGAGGAGCATGTGCGCGTCGCCCGTTCCATGCTCACCAAGGCCGGCATGAAGGAAGAGCAACTGGAATGCGGCGCGCATTGGCCGCTGCTGGCGGAAGCAGCACATGCCTTGGCAAGAAGCGGGGGAAAGCCGCTTGCCGTGCACAACAATTGCTCTGGCAAGCATGCCGGCATGCTGGCTCTTGCGAAGCATCTGGGCGTTGATCCGGAAGGTTATGTGAAGATCGCGCATCCGGTGCAGCAGCAGGTGGCCGCAACGCTGGCCATTATTGCGAGATTGATCCCGCATCGCTGCCGCACGCCATTGACGGCTGCTCGGTGCCCACATGGGCTTTTCCATTGCCGGCCATGGCCAAGGGATTTGCGCAAGTTGACGGCGCCGGAAGATGCCGCCGCCGCCCGCCTCATCGCCGCCGTGTGGGCTGCGCCCTTCATGGTGGCGGGCACAGGCAGCTTCGACACGCGCCTCATGCAGGCGCTGCCGCGCCTCTTCATCAAGGTCGGAGCTGAAGGCGTTTATTGCGGCTGCATTCCGCATGCAGGCCTTGGTTTCGCGCTGAAGTGCGATGACGGCGCCACGCGCGCTGCGGAAGTGGCGGTGGCAGGCTTGCTTGCCTCCCTCGGCGTCTGGTCAGCGGCCGAGAAATCGACGCTGCAAAGCTTCACGCAGAAAGAGTACAAAAATTGGCGGCGATTGCCGGTTGGCGATGTCCACGCCGTCAGGTTTTGATGATGTTGCCTGCCAGCATGAGTTCGGCGGGAATGCTTGCGCCCGCAACGCCGAGGTCATCTGTCTTCGGCTGGTCGTACTCATAGCCCGTGATGGCGGCGAGCGTCGAACCGGCAACGACATTGTTCATCACATAATGCGGGCCCGCACCCGCCACGATCGAGGCGATGATGCCGCGCCCGCAATTGCGGATGAGGTTGCCCTGCGCCGTCACGTTGCGCGTCTTGGAGCCGAAGCCCATGGAGATGCCGAAGTCCTTGGCGTTCTCGATCACGTTGCCGCTGATTACCGTATCCGCCTCGGCCGCGATGCCGCCACCATAGCGCTTGCCGGATGGCTTCATGCCGCCGGTGATATTGCGGATCAGGTTGTTGGCGCAAACCGCCAGCCGCCCCTCGACATCGAAGTTGGTGATCGAGATTCCAAACACCGAGTCCTCGATGATGTTGTTGCTGATGACAGCGCCTTCGAAGGCAAATTCCGAATAGATCGAAATTTCCTGTGAGCGTGAGATTGAATTGCCGATGATCTGCACATTGCGGCCGGAGTTGTTGCGGATGCCGGAATACTCGCAGTCGCTCACCCGGTTGTTGGCAATCATCACATTGCCAGCGCGAAACACGCTGATGCCGTTGCCGTTCTCGCCCGAGCCGCCGTCATTGGCCTTGATGCGCCGCACCAGGTTGCCAGTGACGCGCGTGCCATCTTCCTTCTGTTCGGAGGTCCACACCTGAATGCCGTTGTTGCCCATGTCCTCGACAGTGTTGGCCGAGATGTCGAGCGACTGGGAATCGAAAGCGAACAGGCCGGATTGTCCGCATTTGCTGAAATGATTGCGCGTGATGTGGCCGCCGCACCCGGTGACACTGAGGCCAATCTTCTGGCTGCCTGTGAAGGCGCAAGAACTCAATGAGAAGGCGCGGAGATGGACGAGAGCTTGACCAGGTCATCCGGCTGGTTGCTGCCGTCGAATGTAAGGCCGGAGAGCGACAGGTTCTCAAGCGTGCTGGCAGAAAGGATGGGGCCAGCCCCAGCGCCGAGAATGACTGTGCGGCCCGGCACGCCGATGATCTGCAGGTTGCCGGTGATCTCAAGTCCTGCGGTCACATAACGGCCGGCCTCGAGCCGCACCACGCCGCCTGCCTCCTGCGCTGCGGCGATGGCCGCTTCAAGGCTCTTGGGTTTGGCTTGCGCGGCAACCGGTGTTGCAGCAAGTGCTGCTCCGGCGGCAAACATGTGGCGTCGGGATATACTCATTTTGGAACACTCCTGCGGAGTGATGCGCAAGAACCATGCCCCTTAACGATGGTGGTTAACCGCGCTGCCTCTGCGCATAACCGAGCCTGGCATTCATCTGTTCAAGCAATGCCAGCGCCGCATCGGGAATGACAGTGCCGGGCGGAAACACGGCGGCAGCCCCCATGTCTTTCAGCGTCTCCACATCCTGCGGGGGTATGACGCCGCCAACCACGATCATGGTTTCGCCGGCACCGTACTTGTCCAGCGCCTGTTTCAGCAGCGGCACATGCGCGAGATGCCCTGCAGTGAGCGTCGAAATGCCGACCACATGCACCTTTTCGGCAGCCGCCTGTTTCGCCACTTCCTCTGGCGTTGCAAACAGCGGCCCCAGCACCACATCGAAGCCGAGGTCGGCGAGCGCGGCTGCAATCACCTTCTGGCCGCGGTCATGCCCATCCTGCCCCATCTTGCCGATGAGAATGCGGGGCAGGCGGCCATCGGCTTCCTTGAAGGCTGAAATGGCAAGCCGCACTTTCTCCATCTTCTCCACGTCGCGCGATGTGCCGGTGTAGATGCCCTTGGTAATGCGAGCGGTTGCGCTGTGGCGGCCCCAGGCCTTTTCGAGCGCCGCCGAGATCTCGCCAACCGTGGCCATGGCGCGCGCCGCATCAACGCTCGCTGCCAGCAGGTTGCCTTCACCGCTTTGCGCCACTTTCACAAGTGCAGCCAGTGCTGCCTGCGTCTTGGCTTCATTACGCTCAGCCTTCAGCCGCGTGAGCTTCTCGATCTGGCGTGCCCGCACCGCGGCATTGTCAACCTTGAGGATGTCGATTACCTGTTCATCAGCTGGCTGGAAGCGATTGACGCCCACAACCATCTGCTCGCCGCTGTCGATGCGGGCTTGCGTGCGTGCCGCCGCTTCCGCAATGCGGAGCGTTGGAATGCCGGCTTCAATGGCTTTTGCCATGCCGCCAAGCCCTTCGATTTCCTCGATCAGCGCCCAGGCCTTGGCTTCGAGGTCAGCGGTCAGCCGCTCCACATAATAGCTGCCGCCCCACGGGTCGATGACCTTGCAAGTGCCAGCCTCTTGTTGCAGGAACAGCTGCGTGTTGCGGGCGATGCGGGCGGAGAAATCCGTAGGCAGCGCCAACGCCTCATCCAGTGAATTGGTATGGAGCGATTGCGTGCCGCCTTGCGTCGCCGCCATCGCCTCGATGCAGGTGCGCGTCACATTGTTGAATACGTCTTGCGCCGCCAGGCTCCAGCCGCTGGTCTGGCAGTGGGTGCGGAGCAGCAGTGATTTCTCGTCCTTGGGCGAAAGGCGCTGCATCAGCCTGTGCCAGATGACGCGCGCGGCCCGCATCTTGGCCACTTCCATGAAGAAGTTCATGCCGATGGCCCAGAAGAACGAAAGCCGCGGCGCAAACTCGTCAATGCTCAGGCCAGCGGCAACGCCGGCCTTGGCATACTCGAATCCATCGGCCAGCGTGTAGGCGAGTTCGAGGTCAGCGGTCGCGCCCGCTTCCTGCATGTGGTAGCCGGAAATCGAGATCGAGTTGAACTTCGGCATATTTGCCGCCGTATACTTGAAAATGTCGGAGACGATCCGCATCGATTGCGCAGGCGGATAGATGTAGGTGTTGCGCACCATGAATTCTTTGAGAATGTCGTTCTGGATTGTGCCTGCCAGCTTCTCAGGCGGTACGCCCTGCTCCTCACCCGCCACGATATAGAGTGCGAGGATCGGCAGCACCGCGCCATTCATGGTCATCGACACGGTCATCTTGTCGAGCGGGATGCCGTCAAACAGCGTGCGCATGTCATAAATCGAGTCGATGGCAACGCCCGCCATGCCGACATCGCCTGCAACGCGCGGATGGTCCGAGTCATAGCCGCGGTGCGTGGCGAGGTCGAAAGCGATCGAAAGCCCCATCTGCCCCGCTGCAAGATTGCGGCGATAGAAGGCGTTTGAATCTTCCGCTGTCGAGAAACCTGCATACTGGCGGATGGTCCAGGCTTGCGTCACATACATGCTGGGGTAGGGGCCGCGCAGGTAGGGCGCAACGCCGGGATAGCTCGGAATGTTCGGAAGGCCGGCTGTATCGGCTGGTCCATAGGAAGGCTTGACGGCAATTCCCTCCGGCGTTTGCCAGGGCATGTCCTTGAACGAGGGTAAAATGGTCAAGAGGCGGGCTCCACGGCTGCTTCCATTTCCTTCTCCAACCTGTAGGTTTCAACGCCGATCACCGGCTTGCAGGCCGGATTGTCAGGGTCGAACACCAGCTTTCCGCCGCTGCGCTCGCTGTCGCGGAACAAGTCCCATGCACGCTGGCACAGCCCATCGGTGAGATGTTCGATGTAGCCAGCGCCCGAAGCCGCATCGGCCACGCGCCACAGGTTGCTTTCTTCCAGCAGCACAAGCTGCGTGTTGCGCGCAACCCGCCGGGCAAAGGCGTTAGGCAATCCCTGCAGGATAGAGAAGGGCAGAACGCAGATGCTGTCTGCGCCGCCCAGCCCCGCGCCAAAAACCGCAGCAGTGGCGCGCAGGATATTGGCATGCGGATCGAGCTTCGCCATCATGCGCGATGATGTTTCGCCATGCACCTGCAAGGCCTGGTGGGCAATGCCGGAAGCCTCCAGCAGTCGCGCCCACAGCAGGCGGAGTGCGCGAAACTTGGCGAGCGTTGGGAACATGTCCTGCGTGGCTGCGAGCGTGGCGCTGACGGCCCCGGGATTTCCGCTCGAGCGCAGCGCCGCTGTGATGTCGGCCAGAACCGAAGCCAGTTCCTGTGCCTCGGTTGCACCCTGCATGTGCGCCAGCCGGCCATCAGCCATGACGAATGGACCAGTGAAGCCTTGCGCCTTGAGTTGTTGGGTGAGAGATGCATCCGCGCTATCGAAAGTCACGGCGAGCCGCGCCGGGTCAACCGGCTGTGTGGCGACGCAGGCGGCAAAGGCCCGCGTCAGATCATCCCCGCCTTCCAGCCGCAGGCTGATGGCATGCAGCATGACGCCATCAAGCACTGCCGGAATTTCCTGCGCCCGCGCCAGCCCGTGGTTGAGTGCTGTGGCTGTTCCACTGAGTGTGATTGCGAGGCCAGTGGCTCCACCGCGCAGGTCCTCCAGTGCTTGGCTGTTGGCGGCACCTCCACTTGCATGGTCGACACGCTGGATGACGTCCCACGGGGCATGGCGCGCCCTGTCAGCGCGCGGCCCGGATTGTTGCTGATACAGCGGATGGCTGACAATTCCGTCCGCTGTGCGGCTGTCGAGAGACTCAACTGTCTTGTCGCCCTTCAGCAGCTTTTCGAGCCGGGATTTCCACTTGGCCTCGGTATCGGATGGATTGCCCATGGTGCGATGCTAGACGTCAAATCGCTACTGTCAATCCGCCAATGGATTAGGTAAAACTCCGCGCAAATCAATCTGGGGCATCATGCATGAGCGACAATACCGTCTACATCGGCAAGAGCGACAAGCAGGAAGAACTGTTGTTGGCCATGGCCAACCGGCACGGCCTGGTGACCGGCGCCACCGGCACCGGCAAGACGGTGACGTTGCAGATTCTGGCGGAAGGCTTTTGCAAGGCCGGCGTCCCGGTGTTCGCTGCCGATGTGAAGGGCGACCTTTCGGGCATCTCCCAGGAAGGCAAGCCGCTGGATTTCCTCGTCGAGCGCGCCAAGAAGATCAAGTACGACGACTATGAATTCTCCGCCACGCCGACGATCTTCTGGGATCTGTTTGGCGAGCAGGGCCATCCCATCCGCTCGACAGTGACGGAGATGGGCCCGCTCATGCTGTCGCGCGTCATGGGCCTCACCGAGGCGCAGGAAGGCGCGCTCAATATCGGCTTCCGCATTGCCGATGAAGAAGGTCTGGCTATCCTCGACCTCAAGGATCTTTCGGCGCTGCTGGCCGATCTCGCCTCGCGCGGCAAGGAACTGACCACCAAGTATGGCAACGTCTCGGCGCTCACCGTGGGCTCGATCCAGCGCCGCCTCACGGTTCTGATGGAGCAGGGCGGCGACAAGTTCTTCGGCGAGCCTGCCCTCGACATCAAGGACCTGATGCGCACGACGCGCGACGGGCGGGGCTACATGAACATTCTGGTGGCGGACAAGCTCATCAACGCACCGCAGCTTTATGCCACCTTCCTGCTCTGGCTCTTGTCGGAACTGTTCGAGGAATTGCCGGAAGTGGGCGACCCGGAAAAGCCCAAACTCGTGTTCTTCTTCGATGAGGCGCACTTGCTGTTTGATGATGCGCCTCCCGGATTGCTGCAGAAAATCGAGCAGACTGTGAAGCTCATCCGTTCCAAGGGCATCGGCGTCTACTTCGTTACGCAGAACCCGCTTGACGTGCCAGACAGCGTGCTCTCGCAAATGGGCAACCGCGTGCAGCATGCGCTCCGCGCCTATACGCCGCGGGACCAGAAGGCGGTGCGCGCCGCCGCCACCACCTTCCGCGCCAATCCGAAGTTCGATACCGAGAAGGTGATCACAGAACTTGGCAAGGGCGAGGCGCTGGTCTCGACGCTTGACATCAAGGGCGTGCCTTCCATCGTCGGTCAAACGCTGGTGCGTCCGCCGTCTGGCCAGCTTGGCCCGATCACGCCGGAGCAGCGCAAGAAGTTGATTCAGGATTCACCAGTAGCCGGAATTTACGACGAGGCGATTGACCGCGATTCGGCTTACGAAAAGTTGGAGAAAAAGGCAGGCGCACGCGCCAAGGTTCAGCAGCAGGAAGCTGAAGACAAGGCGGAGGCCAAGGCCGAACGGCAAGCTTCGACGGCAGCCCGGCGCGAACCGCAATCGGCAACCGACCGTTTCGTCAAGAATGTGGCGAGCAGTGTGGGCCGGCAGTTGGGAACAAGCGTCGCCCGCTCCATCGGCAATGCGCTGGTGCGCGGCATTCTCGGCGGCCTGACGAGGCGCTAAGCCTGCTCAGGGGGTCTGTTGCCCCGGCGTTTTCCAGACGAACGGCAGGATTAGCATTGTCGCCGCCAGCACGAGAAGCACGGCTGCAATCGGATGCGTTATAAACACGCTCCAGTCGCCTTGCGATATGGAGAGAGCCCGCCGCAGGTTCTGCTCCGCCAGCGGCCCGAGGATGAGCCCGATGATGCAGGGCGCCACCGGAAACTGGAAGCGCCGCATCAGGAATCCCAGCAGCCCCGTGAGGAACAAGAGGCCGAGGTCGAAGGTCGAGCGGTTGACGCTGTAGACCCCCAGCGTCGAGAACACCAGAATGCCGCCATAGAGCAGCGGTTGCGGAATGCGCAAGAGCCGCACCCACACGCCGACGAGCGGCAGGTTAAGCACCAGCAGCATGGCATTGCCGATGAACAGGCTGGCGATAAGCGTCCATACCAAGGGTCCGGAACTGGTGAACAGCTGCGGCCCGGGCTGCAGGCCATATTGCTGGAAGGCCACAAGCATGATGGCGGCGGTTGCCGAAGTCGGCAGGCCAAGCGCCAGCAGCGGCACCAGCACGCCAGCAACGGCGGAGTTGTTGGCGGCCTCTGGCCCAGCCACGCCTTCAATCGCCCCATTGCCGAATTCTCCCGGGCGCTTACTGAGCTTCTTTTCAATGAAGTACGAAAGGAATGTCGGGATTTCAGTGCCGCCTGCAGGCAGGGCGCCAAACGGGAAGCCCAGTGCCGTTCCCCGCAGCCATGGCTTCCATGAGCGCCGCCAATCCTCGCGCGTCATCCACAGCGAGCCTTTGACGGGTTCGATGGTGACGCTGCGGAGCGATGGCAGAGACGCAACGTGAAGCGCCTCACCCACCGCAAACAGCCCGACGGCGACGACGACGATGTCAATGCCGTCAAGCAGCTGGGCGTAACCGAACGAGAGCCGCGCCTGGCCGGTCAGTTCGTCAATGCCGATGAGTCCCAGCGCAATGCCGATGGCGAGTGCCGTCAGCCCCTTGTAGATCGAATTGCCAAGCATGGCGGAGGCGGTGGTGAAGGCGAGCAGCATCAGTGCGAAATATTCCGCTGGCCCGAAAGCGATGGCGAGTTTGACGACAGCGGGCGCAAAGAAGGCCAGCAGCAGCGTGCCAATGCCGCCCGCAATGAATGAGCCTATGGCGGCGGTGGAAAGGGCGGCCGCACCGCGGCCCTTGCGGGCCATGACATTGCCTTCGATGGCGGTGATGATGGAGCCCGATTCCCCTGGCGTATTGAGCAGGATCGAGGTTGTCGACGAACCATACATGGCGCCGTAATAAAGCCCGCCGAACATGATGAAGGCTGATGTCGGGTCGAGATACTTGGTGACCGGCAGCAGCAGCGCAATGGTCAGCGCCGGGCCTATACCCGGCAGGATGCCGATGAATGTCCCGAGCGTGACGCCAAGCAGCGACCAGGCGAGATTGGTGAGGGTCAGGGCATTGGCGAAGCCTCCAGCCAGGCTCTCAAGTGCGCTCATGTAAACAGCGCTCCCATAGGCAGGCGGAGGCCCAAACCCTTGGCAAACACCAGATAGGCCGCAACGCAGACAGCAAGGCCGATCATGATGTCACGGACTATGCGGCGGCTGCCGAGGCCGCGCGCCGTGAGGATGAACAGCAATGTGGCCGCGGGAATAAAGCCAAGCGGCTCAAACAGGAAGATTGCGGCAGCCAGCCCGGCAAGAATGGTGAAGGGTCCGGTGAGCTCGCTCTTCTCTTCATCAACAGTGGAAGAGGAAAACCATGCGACAGTTGCCCCGCAAACCGCCAACAATGCAGCCGCCAACCAGAGAAATGCGGCAGGCCCGACCTTTGCGTAGATCGGCGCCACCTTGATGAGCGCCGCTTCCACGCCGATGCCAATGCCGACTGCAACGATCCCGAGCCCCATGAGGAGCTCGGGCCAATTGCGCCGTTGTGTGGTCACTTCACCAGGCCGATGGTCTTCAGCACGCCCGCAACGCGGTCATTTTCGGCCTTGAGGTAGGTGGCGAATTCATCGCCCGACATGTAGAGGTCAATCCACTTCTTGTCGGCGAGAACCTTCTTCCAGGCGTCCGATCCGTGCATGGCATCGACAGCGGCCAGAAGTTCCTTCTTCTGGTCATCGCTGATGCCAGGCGCCGCCACGACCGAGCGCCAGTTGGCAAGCTCAACATCAACGCCCTGTTCCTTCAGCGTCGGAATGTCGATGCCCTCGACCTTGCTGCCGGAAGAAATTGCCAGTGCCCGCAGCTCCCCGGACTTGATCTGGCCTTCCCATTCGCCATAGCCGGAGATGCCAGCGCTCACATGCCCGCCCATGATGGCAGCGAGTGCTTCGCCGCCTCCCGAGAACGGCACATAGTTGAGCTTGGTGGCATCGGCGCCTGCCGCCTGGGCAATCAGCCCAGCCAGAATATGGTCAGTGCCGCCAGCCGACCCGCCGCCGACAGCCACCTTGCCGATATCCGCCTTCATCGCCGCCGTCAGGTCAGCCATCGTCTTCAGCGGAGATGCAGCAGGAACAACAATCACTTCATACTCGCCGGTCAGCCGGGCGATAGGCGTCGTGTCGGTCAGCGAAACGGGCGACTGGTTGGTCAGCACCGCGCCCACCATGACAAGGCCGTTGACCAGCAATGCGTTGCCATCGCCCTTGTTCTTGTCGGCAAACTGGGCGAGGCCCACCGTGCCGCCGGCGCCTGCAACGTTCTCAACAGTTACCGCTTTGGCGAGACCCGCCCCCTGCATCACTTCCTGCATGGCGCGCGCCGTCTGGTCCCAGCCGCCGCCGGGCTTTGCCGGTGCGATGATGGTGAGATTGTCCATGGCCTGCGCCGCAACTGGCATGAACAGGCTCGCTGACAGCAAAACGGCCGCAAAAGTCTTTAGAATGGTACGCTTCTTCATTGGATCCTCCCGGTTGTTGTTTTTTAGTTGGGAGAAACTTTTAGCGCTCTCCCAGCAATCCGCAAGGGCTTATGGACTGCATTTCCTTCGGGGTTTCAGGAAGTGATATCGCAGCGCTGCCACAGCTCGGCTGGGCTGAACTTGCCGTCCTTGATGCGGTAGAAATTCATCTTCTTTTCGTTGATCTGCTGCAGGAAGATTTGCAGGCCTGCATCTGGATCGCCCGCAGGTGCGATGTAGACGAAATGGTGACGGCGATAGTCCCCCTGCAGCACGACGCCGGAAGGCGTGGTGATCTCTGGCCCCTTGACGAACAGTTGGCGGCCACTGCCGCCGCACCAGCCGCCATCAAGCGCGTCAGCCTGTGCGGTGCCTGCGCATGCCGTGACCAAGGCAAAAATCAATGAGGCGCGCAGTACCATGCTGTCCTTCGCCAAATTCCACCGTGGAATTCTAGGACTGTCTGCCGCCCAAGTCCATGCTGCTCGGCAATTCAATTATACTTGTCTGCAATCTCGCCAGAGGAGATGTTGGCGCCTGCATACATTCCCTGCATGGGATAGCGGAACGGAGCATCGGCTGTTTTCCGCATGATGGCGACGACCAGCAGGTTGGCCCGCTTGAAGCCCAGTGTACGCAATGCGCTGCCGAGATCGGCGCGTGCCCGCTTGATATGGGCGCCATTGAGATCGCGCCAGCCTGGCCAGGCGGTGGTGCGGGCAAGCGCTGCTTTCAGCGGATAGATTTTCAGTGGCCTGGTGGTGCGGCCCAGCGGCTTGTCGGCGAAGGTGATCTCGTCGCCAATTGCTGTCGCAACTGAGAGGCGGAGAATTTCATAACCGTTGGCCTGCGCTATGTCGTAGAACAGGCCCGGCTGGAAGCAGTAGAAACCGTGGTTGGTATAGTTGTGGAACGGCAATATATGCATCAGCAGGCCGCCTGGCTTGGCCAGCGCATGCATGTTGCGGAACACCGAGGCCTGATCGAACACATGCTCGCCAGTGCCGTTGTTGGCCACCACATCAAAGCTGTCCTTGTAGCCGTAGCGCTGTTCAAGGTTTTCGTTGAGGTCCATCTGCAGCGCGCCGTAGCGCTCGTTGACGTCGATGCAAGTATAGCTGCCATAGCCGATGGCCTTCAGGTAATCAGAAGCCAGCAATGAATCGCGGTTGCCGTTGCGGTCCGACAGGCGGTGCAGTTCTGCCGCGTTGAAGGTGCCTGAAGAACTGCTGAGATAGTTTTCCACCTCCTGCAGGATGCGCCCACGCGGCTTGAAAGTCTGGTTGCCCAGATCGATGACGGTTGGTCGCGGCGTAGCGAGAGCCAGCACTTCGGCCGCAAGCCGGATCATCAGGGAATTGAAGGCCATGGATGTGTCCTGTTAGCTCGCAAACTTGCGTTCGATCCATGCCGAAACAGGATTGACCGTGGGAATGCTGAAATTGGGGCGCTCAAGCTCCACCTGGAAATTGATGTAGCGGCGGATGTGAGGCGTTGGCTTGCGGGGGCGCACCCCATGAACGCTGCCAACGGAATTGAGGAACAGCACCAGCGTGTTCTTGCGGTACGGCACGGAAACAACTTCGCTGATGCGGCCCGGCATTGCCGTCCGGTTGCCATAGAAGCCAGGCTGCTTGTCGAAGCGGTAGAGCACCAGCTCGCCGCCTTGCGAGTTATCGTCATCAGCGCGGCAATAGAGCAGCGCATTATAGATTTTCATCGGCTTGTCGATGTGCGCGGTGCGCACAGAAGACTCGGTTATAACTGGCGAGTTGATGCCGAACTGGCACTGCATGTGGAAGGCGCCCTTGGCGCCCGAGTCGGCCACGATCACCTGCTCCTTGCGCACATCCGCCAACACCGGCTTGAGCGAAGGGTGCAGCCGCGCTGCTTCGCCGCCAACAAGAGCCAGCGCTTCCTTCAGGAATTCATGTGATGTGTGGTAATGGAAGAAGTCTTTCCAGTCACTGGAAATGGATGGTGATTTCGCCACATCGGCAGCGCCCATGAAGCAGTCGGTATTGTTGACCAGCGCTTTGTTCTTGACGTTGACAACAGCTGGCGACGGAAATTCGCTCATCAGTTTCTCGTACAGGCTGCTCTCTAGCGCATCGTGGATGACCAGATGGGGAAAGGGTTCGAGCGTCAATTTCGCGCCCTTTGCCTTCGCCAATACGCTTTGCATAATGATGCCTCCGGAGTTTAGAACGGCCAGCGCCCGCTTGCCCGCCGCACCGTTTAAGCGGTCTGGCAAGCCAAGGCAACAGCGGCGCGCCGGGGCGCTTGCTAGATGATTTCGTCTTCGTCGAACAGTGGCGCTTCCGGTCCTTCGCTCTTTTTCAGCTTGGCGACATGGAAGAGGGCATCGCCGCGATTGACAACCGGCAGGTTGGTGCGGCCCACGATAATGCCGTCCGCATCAGCCATCAGCGGCACGCTGAGGTCTCCAAGCGGATTGGAAATCTCGGCAACCAGATCGTCCTTGCGCACCTGGTCGCCCACTACAAGGCTGGTGCGCAGGATGCCGCCTTCCGGCGCCCGCAGCCAATTGCTGGAAGTTGAAATGGCAGAAACCGGCCTCACTGCCTTGCCATTTGCCGGCAACATTTCAAGCTTGGTCATCACGCGCAGGATGCCATCAACTCCTGTGGTGATTGCCGTCTCGTCAAAGCGCAACGCTTCGCCTGCCTCGTACAACAGCACCTTCACATTGTTGTCGCGCGCGCATTGGCGCAGCGTGCCATCGCGCAGTTTCGAAATCAGGATGACCGGTGGCGCAAAAGCCTGCGCCAGTTCAAGCAGTTCGTCTTCATCGGCTGAAATGCGGATCTGCGGCAGGTTGCTGCGGTGAAGCGCTGCCGTATGCACGTCAATGCCAAACTGCGAGCGCAGCACAACTTCATTGAGGAACAGGTCCGCCAGCAGGCTGGCGAGCGAACCCCGGTCCGAACCGGGGAATGAGCGGTTGAGGTCGCGCCTGTCGGGCATGTAGCGCGAGTGGTTGATGAAGCCGAAGGCATTGACGATGGGTACCGCCAGCAGGGTTCCCGCCAGCTCGCGAAGCGCCGGGTGCGCCACCACCCGCCGCACCACCTCGACGCCGAGAATTTCATCGCCATGCACCACGCCGGAGATGAACATCACAGGCCCAGGTTTGAGGCCATGGATGACATGCACCGGCAGGTTGATCGGCGTATGGTTGGCCAGCACGCTGACGGGAAGTTCCACCGTCTTGCGGGCACCCGGCGCAACCTCGTGGCTGCCGATTGAAAATGGCGTCATCCAGTCCCCCGCGTCTTGGTTTTGTTTGGCCGCGCATTTTTCTCAAGGAATGAGAGAATGGCCTTCGCCACATTGGTGCCGGTGGTCTTTTCGATGCCTTCAAGCCCCGGAGAAGAATTCACTTCCATGATCACCGGCCCGCGGTTGGAGCGCAGCATGTCAACGCCCGCCACATTGAGGCCCATGGCCTTTGCCGCCTTCAGTGCTGTCGCCCGCTCTTCAGCCGTGAGTTCAAGCGGCACAGCCGTTCCGCCACGGTGCAGGTTGGAGCGGAAGTCGCCCTTGGCGCCTGTCCTTTCCATGGTGGCGACGATCTTGCGCCCGACGATGAAGACGCGAATGTCCTTGCCTTCCAATTCCTTGATGAACTCCTGCACCAGGATTGCAACATCGACGCCATTGAATGCATCAATGATGGATTTGGCTGACATGTCAGTCTCCGCCAGCACCACGCCGATGCCTTGCGTGCCTTCCAGCAGCTTGACCACAACCGGCGCACCGCCGACGATGTCGAGCACATCCTGCGTATGTGAGTTGTCGATGGCGAAGGCCGTCTTCGGCATGCCAAGCCCGTCTCGAGACAGGATCTGCATGGAGCGCAGCTTGTCGCGCGAGCGGCCAATGGCGACCGATTCATTGAGCGGATAGACGCCCATCATTTCGAACTGCCGCAGCACGGCGAGTCCATAGAAGGTGTGGGAGGCGGCAATGCGCGGGATAACGGCATCAAAGCCTGTAAGCTTCTCGCCTTTGTAGCGCAGCTCAGGCTTGCGCGAGGTGATTTCCATGTAGCAGCGCAGATAGTCGATCGGCATGATCTCGTGTCCGCGCGCCACTGCCGTCTCCATCAGTCGCTGGTGTGAATAGAGTTTGGGATTGCGGGTGAGGAGGGCGATTTTCATGGTTTCTGCCGTTTGATTTTGGAGACGATGAACGAGCGGCCGGAATGAACGAGGAAGCGCCCCCGCAGGAACACGCGCCCAAGCAGCATGGGCACGCCCATGTCGGTGCGATCCGTAAGCGTTATTTCTGTTGCGTAGCTGTGCCCGCCGATTGCAACTGTCGTTTCCACAACGAGGCGATGCTGGCTGTGGCCGCTGGTGCTTTTGACGCGGCGGGCGCCGTGCACCGGCAACGAACAGTGGTGCAGGCGGCCGTCGAGCGGCACGATGAAATGCACGCTATGGCCGCGGATGACGATGCTCTCGGCATGCAGCGCTGCCGAGCGCGCGCCGGTATCAACCTTGGCAACCAGCGGCCCGATGCCGATTTCCGGAAGGCTGACGCGCTCACGCCATCCGATGAGCGGCAGCTCTGCCTTGCGAATCTTTTTGGGTGGCATCGCCTGCATGGCAATTCTGTAAGGCAAATGCGGCGGACGCGCTACTGCCCGTCGGGCTTGATGGTTTCCGCAATCTCGATGCCGAAGCCGGAAAGGCCGACATAGTGCCGGTTGCTGGAGCTGATGAGGCGGATCGACTGAACCCCGAGATCGCGCAATATCTGCGCGCCCAGCCCCACATCCAGCCAGTTCTGCGCCCGGGTCGAAGCGCTGTCCGCCTTGGCCCCTGCGATATGGCTGGCTGGCACTCCGGCTGAGCCTTCCTGCAGATAGACCAGAACGCCGCAGCCTTCGCGTTTGAACACATCGAAGCAGGCGTTGAGCGTCTCGCGCCCGCCGAAAACATCCTCCAGCACATTCTCACGGTGCAGCCGCACCGGAATATTCTTGCCGCCTGAAATATCGCCAAATACCAGTGCAAGCTGTTCCACGTCATCATAACGGCTGCGATAGGCAATGCCTTGCGCATGGCCAGCCGGCGTAGGAACGGCGAACTTCGATGTCTGTTCCACCAGCCTTTCGCGCTGCTGCCGGTAGGCAATGAGGTCGGCAACCGAGATGATGGTCAACTTGTGTTCGCGCGCAAAGGCCAGAACCTGCGGCCCGCGCTTCACCGTGCCGTCGTCATTCACCAGCTCGCAGATGACGCCGATGGCGGGGGTGAAGCCCGCAAGCCGCGCAAGATCGACAGCCGCTTCCGTATGGCCGGAGCGCATGAGAACGCCACCCGCCTTTGCCACCAGCGGAAAGATGTGGCCGGGCCGCACAAAATCATCAGCCTGCACATTGCGGTTGGCCAGCGCATGCACCGTGGCCGTCCGCTCCTTGGCCGAAATGCCGGTGGTGAGCCCTTCCTTGTAGTCGATGGTGACGGTGAAGGCCGTGCCCATCGGCGCATCATTGAGCGCCACCATCGGGTCGAGCTTCAGCCGCCGCGCTTCTTCAGCGGGCATCGGCGTGCACACAATGCCGGATGTGTGCCGCACCATGAAGGCCATCTGCTCGGGGCTCATGCGCGCCGCGGCGCAAATCAGGTCGCCTTCATTCTCGCGGTCATCATCATCGACGACAACGACCATCTGCCCATCGGCAATCGCCTTGATCGCTTGTTCGACAGCGATCGAGTGTGGTGGGCATGGCTATCAGCTTCCTTGAAATCGTGCGGGGCGCACGCGGCCGCCGGTGAGGGTTGAAATCTTCATGGCAAGGTCGAGCGATGGCGTTTCGCCGCCAACGATCTGCGACACGCGCCCCTGGGTAATGCCCAGTTGCCGCGCCAGTTCGGTCTGCGACGTGCGGCTATAAGCGAGCCATTCCGGGAGCTTCATGAGTACTATTAGTCATGCTAATAGCGTACTTGCAAGCGGAATTCCGGGGTTTCGTGAACGCCGCGTGAAACGCCAACTGCGCCTATCTGTGCGGGCGGGGCCACGTATGATATGGAAACTGCAAGGGTGCACTTGAACTTGCCACGCGTCAGTGTGGCGGAAAGCTCTCATGGGTACCTCGGTCATCCTCATTGTTGTTCTTTCGGCCGCCTTGCACGCGGTGATGAATTGCTCGCTCAAGGCGACGCCTGATCCCGTGGCGGCATCTCTCATGCTGGCCATCGGTGGTGGCGCCGTGGCGACACCGCTGGTCATGCTGTTTGGTGTGCCAGCCATGGCGGCGCTGCCTTACCTTGCCGCTTCGGCCTTGGTGCATATTGTCTATTGGTGCTATCTCGGCCGCAGCTATGCATCGGGCGAGATGGGCGCGGTCTTTCCCATGGCACGCGGCCTGGCGCCAGTTCTGACGACCGCAGTGGGTGTTACCCTTCTGGGGGAGCATCTGACAACCTCTGACATGTTGGCAATTGGCGGCATCCTTGCCGGCATATTCGTGATCATCGCAAGCAGTCTCCGGCTGAAAGATGCTTTGAACGCGCGCGTCCTTGGTCAGGTGGCCATCATTGCTGCCTGCACCATGGGTTACACGGTGATCGATGCAATGGGCGCGCGCGCCGCCGGTTCGGCGCAAGCCTATGTCGTTTATCTCTATGTGCTCAATGGCTGGCTGCTGCTGGCCTACGGTGTCAACTTCCAGCGCGAACGGCTCATCGCTGCCATTTCCTGGGGCCGCTGGGTCGGGCCGCTGGCAGGCGCAACATCGCTGCTCGTCTATGGGGCCAGCGTCTGGGCAATGACCAAGGCTCCGGTTCCTCTCGTGGCATCACTGCGCGAAGTATCCGTGATCTTCGTCATCATCATTGCCAGGCTCTGGCTCAAGGAGAACGTCAGCCCCGGACGCTGGTTCGGTGCAGCCTTGATCGTTGGCAGCCTGGCAGCAGTGAAGCTGGCTTAGCCGCCCCAGGTCTCATCCAGCACGCGCAGCCAGTTGTCGCGCGCAATCTTGGCAATGAGCGTCTCGCCATAACCATGCGCGCGCATGGCGTCGATCAGCGCCGGCACGCCGGCCACGTCATTGATAACATCGGGAATCCTTGCGCCATCGAAATCCGATCCCAGACCAACGCAATCCTCGCCTGCAATCTTCACTAGATGGTCAAGGTGGCGCAGCATGTCGCTGAGCGGCGTATCGCCGGACCAGCGGCCGTCCTCGCGCAGGAATCCGTTGGCATAGTTGAGGCCGATGATCCCGCGTGACTGGCCCACGGCGCGGATTTGATCGTCGGTCAGATTGCGCGATGCTTGGCAAACCGCATGCGCGTTGGAATGGCTGGCAACCAGCGGCGCGTTGGAAAGTCTCGCCACATCCCAGAAGCCCTTTTCGTTGAGATGCGAAAGATCGATTGCAATGCGGAGCGCATTGCAGCGTGCGATGAATGCCTTGCCGGTGTCAGTGAGGCCGGGGCCAGTATCGCCGCTTGATGGAAAGCGGAAGGGAACGCCATGGCCGAAGATGTTTGGCCTGCTCCACACCGGGCCGATTGAGCGCAGCCCCATGGCATAGAGCTGGTCAAGCTCCGCGAGCTCCGGGCCGATGCCTTCGGCGCCCTCGATGTGAAAGACGGCGGCGATTGCGCCTTCCGCCATCGTGGCGCGAATGGCCGCCGCCGATGTGCAAACCCTGAATGCGCCGGCAGATGCTTGCGCGAATGCCGTGAGCAATTGCGCCATCTCCAGCATCACCTGCAACGCCTTGGCTTGGGGAACCTTGGGCGCGAGCGGCGGATTGAGATTGTCATCATCATCAGGCAGGGCGCCGCCGCTTGGCGCGAAGATGGCAAAAAGTCCGCCCGTCATGCCGCCCTTGCGCATGCGTGGCATGTCCAGTTGCCCGTGCCCGTTGCCATTCAGGAACGCGCCTACTGGGTCATCCCCGCCTGCGGTCCACAGCCGGTAGAGAACGTCATTGTGCCCGTCGAAAACTGCAGTCTGCGCCATGCTTCACCGTAAACGAAAAAAGGCCGGGCAAGGCCCGGCCATAGCGTGTCGACAATCGTCAGGCCTTGGCGTGCATCGCCTCGACATGTTCCCAGTTCACCAGGTTGTCGACGAAGGCTTCGAGATATTTCTGCCGCGCATTGCGGTAGTCGATGTAGTAGCTGTGCTCCCACACATCGCAGCCGAGGATCGGCGAAGCGCCGTGCATCAGCGGGTTTTCGCCATTCGGCGTCTTGGTGATGACGAGCTTGCCATCCTTCACCGCGATCCAGCACCAGCCGGAGCCGAACTGCGTAAGGCCAGCCTGCACGAAATCGGCGCGCATCTTGTCATAGCCGCCAAGGTCGCTGTCGATGGCCTTGGCAATCTTGCCCGGCAGCTTGGTGCCGCCGCCTTTGGGCTTCATCCAGTTCCAGAAGTGGATGTGATTGTAGTGCTGGCCCACATTGTTGACGAGGCCGGCAGTTTTGTCCGCATATGCCTTCTTGCAGATGTCCTCGATCGAGGCCGAGGCGAGCGGTGAATCCTTCAGCAGGTTGTTGCCATTGGTGACATAGGCCTGGTGGTGCTTGTCGTGGTGAAACTCCAGCGTTTCCTTCGACATGTAGGGGCCGAGCGCGTCATAGGCATAGGGCAGGGGAGGCAGTTCAAGGGCCATTTTTTTCTCCTTTGATTGGGAGGAGAAACTAGTCTTTCCGCTGCCAGCGTGCAAGGAATGCTTGCCCCATCAGCCTCGCAGCAACGGCATGCCCGCCAGCGCCTGCAGGAATAGCAGGGCGGTGAGAAGTGTGCAGAGCAAGGCAGTGAAAAGCACCATGGATCGGCGTTCAGTCAGCGCCGCCAGTGGCACCAATTGCACAGCATGTAGTCCGATGAAATGAGCGATGCGAAGATCGCCACCGGTCGTCGACCAGCCGAAGAATCCGACGCCAGTTCCCGGCACGCCGCCAACGCCATGTCCCGTCTGCGAAGACATGTAGCCGCCCGCCAGTGTGCCAAGCACTGCACCGAGCATCAGGCCGAGCGCTGTTGCCTCGCTCGCCAGTCCGTCACGCCGGTGCTTCCACAGCCGCCAACCGACATAGAATGTCGTCGCCGTCATGGTGAGTGCGCCAAGCCCCATCAGCGCATAGGCGACTTGCGCGACGGCGGTGGAGTCGTTGAAGTGCGAAGCCTCCGCCCGCGCTGCGCGGAATGCGATGTAGGTCAATTCGCCCCAGCTGCTGAAAATCAGCAGGCCAAGCGCACCCCGCAG
Source organism: uncultured Alphaproteobacteria bacterium (assembly GCA_963814455.1). Lineage (GTDB taxonomy): Bacteria > Pseudomonadota > Alphaproteobacteria > Rhizobiales > Aestuariivirgaceae > Aestuariivirga. Next base: position 386,156 of record CAWFCR010000023.1, read on the forward strand.
TGCCCGGCGAGTTCGCTCGACTGCGGGCAGAAGGCTAATGGCAAAACTCACCGTGGCGAAATGCACGGCAATCGAAAAGAAGAACTTCGCCGGCTTGTGCCAGGTGTTGGCGTCACCTACCATGCGGGCATCGATCATCTGCAGGCTGAAACACACGAGAGCCAGAACTGTCATGGCCATGGCGCTGACCCACAAGGCGCGAGAGCCTTCGCGCATGTGTTCGAGCAGCAGACTCAGGTTAGTGGGGGCGGATTGTCCAAGGCTTACAGTTGTCATGGCATTATCACAGTGTTTGAGTTGAGCGTGCCCGCCCGAACAGCAAGCGGCTGGTTTCAAAGCCGAGGTAGCCGATTGGCCCGAACATGAAGGTCAGCGGCAACAGCACGATCAGCAATAAGCGAGGCAGACCTTCTTCAATCACACGCTTTGCAATGAAGCTGCCCATGAACAGGTCGAAAGCAAGGTAGTGAACCCAGCCTGCGAGTGCCGCCCACTGGTTGGTGAACAGTGTCTGCACTTCGGCAAGGGAGCCGAAGCCGCCGTCAGCTTGCATGAAGAAGAACAGGATGAGCATCAGATAGACGGCGCTGAACGACAGCGGCAGCCAGCGGCCGCAAATGTCATCGCGCCAAAGTGTCTTGTTGAGAACAACGCTGGCAGCGAGCAGCAGCCATCCCAGCAGGGCTACAGTGTTGGCGATGGAAAAAACTTGAGCAGCGGTCATCTGGCATCTCCATATCTTGACGCTGTAAAGATATATTTTGACATTGTCAAGATGAAAACATTGGGCTATGCCGCGCACATGCCGGCAAGGGCCAAAAAACCGTATCACCATGGAGATTTGCGTGAGCAGCTCATCGCCGCCGGCGAAGCCGCTTTGGCGGAGATGCCTGCTGATGACGTGACCCTGCGAGAGATTGCGCGACGTGCAGGTGTCTCGCACGCAGCGCCCAAGCATCACTTCCCCACCCTCGGACATCTGTTGGGCGAAATTGCAGCCCGTGGCTTTGAGCGCTTCACCGATAACCTTGAAGAATCCGCTTCCCGCTCGAAGGACGCTTCGCCGGAAGGCCGCTTGCTGGCCATGGGCCTCCGCTACTTCAAGTTCGCCGAGCAAAATCCCGCTGTCTATGGGCTGATGTTCGGAAAGCGCGACCAGTTGCGAATACACCCCCCATCTGGCGGACGCCGCAAATGGAGCCTGGATGCAATTGCAGGGCGCCACCGCAAACATCGTTGGTCAGGGCAAGGCGCCGGAAGCTGCCATGCTGGTGTTCTCCGCCGTGCATGGCTTTGCGACGATGAAGCTCGAGCGCCGCATACCGCCGAAGGACATGCCAACGGACCTGGAGCATCACATCCTCCGCCTACTGATGAATGGCTTGAAGGCGGCCTGATGCTGGATCCGCAAATCCTCCTGCTCTTGTTCCTTGTCGCGGTGACAGCAGGTATTGTTGACTCGATTGCAGGCGGCGGCGGCTTGCTGGCCTTGCCAGCGCTGTTGATTGCAGGGCTTGATCCCGTTGCAGCGCTGGCCACCAACAAGCTGCAAGGCTCATTCGGAACAGGTTCCGCCGTCATCGCATTCGGCAAGCGTGGCCATATCCAGTTCAGGTCATCGGCATTAATGGTGGCGGCAACATTCATCGCGGCCATGCTCGGCGTTTTTGCGGTTTCCTATGTGCCGACGCAGTGGCTCTCGGTCATCATGCCCGTCATGCTGGTGGCGCTGGCGCTGTATTTCGCCTTGTCGCCAAAATTGTCGAATGAGGATGCCGCCGCCCGCATTTCCGCACCCAAATTCGCCGCAACCGTTGCCCCCGCAGTGGGTTTCTATGATGGCGTATTCGGCCCCGGCGCGGGCTCGTTCTATCTGCTCGGCTTCGTGCAACTGCGGGGCTACGGCATCATCAAGGCGACGGCCCACACCAAGCTGCTCAACTTCACCAGCAATTTCGCCTCGCTCATCGTGTTTGCAGCGTCCGGCCATGTGGTCTGGCTGGTGGGCATTGTCATGGGTGTCGGCCAGTTTCTCGGCGCGCAGATCGGTTCGCATCTCGCGATCAAGAATGGCGCAAAGCTCATCCGTCCGCTGCTGGTGATCATCTGCTGCGCCATGGCGCTGCGGCTGTTGCTCAATCCGCAAAACCTGCTGTGGGTTTGGCTATAACCGCTTTTCCATGAACACGCTGAGCGGGTCGTCAGTCGGATAATCGCCAAACGGTGCACAATTGGCATAGCCAATCGCTCCGTAGAGACCCAGCGCCTCCGGCTGCGCCACGCCGGTTTCCAGCCGCGCCAGAGTGAAGCCTGCTGCACGCATTTCTTGCTCGATATGCGCCATCAGGCGGCGCGCCAGTCCCAGCCCGCGAGAGCGTGGATCAACATAAACGCGCTTCACTTCCGCAAAGCCATCATGCGCCCAGAAGCCGCCGCAGCCCATCACCGCGCCATCAACACTGACGGCAAAGTAACTCATCTGCGGCTGGCACATCGTCTCGATGTCGAGCAGGTGATTGCTCTCCGCCGGATACAGCGCATGCATGTAGGCATCAAGCTCCTCCACCAACCGCCGCACAGCCACATCGCGCGGATCGGCGCGCGCAATGGTGATGGCAGGCATCGTCACTGAAACGCCTGCAGCCCCGTCTGTGCCCGGCCAAGGATCAGCGCATGCACATCATGCGTGCCCTCGTAGGTGTTCACCGTCTCGAGGTTCACCATGTGGCGGATGACATGATACTCGTCCGAAATGCCGTTGCCGCCGTGCATGTCGCGCGCCATGCGGGCAATGTCGAGAGACTTGCCGCAGTTGTTGCGCTTCATCAGCGAGATGGCGGGCGCCCCAACGCTGTTGCGCTCCAGCCCGCGCCCGAGCGACATTGCGGCATGCAGGCCGAGCGTAATTTCTGTCTGCATGTCGGCAAGTTTCTTCTGAACCAGCTGGTTGGCGGCGAGCGGCTTGCCGAACTGCTTGCGGTCAAGCGTGTATTGCCCGCGCCCGGTGCCAGCAATCTTCCGCCGCTCCCATCACGCCCCAGGCAATGCCGAAGCGCGCCTTGTTGAGGCAGGAGAACGGCCCGCCAAGCCCCTTGGCTTTCGGCAGCATGGCACTCTCCGGCACTTCGACGCCTGAGAGCACGATCTCGCCGGTGATCGAAGCACGCAAGTGAAACCTTGCCCTTGATCTCCGGCGTCGAGAAACCTTTCATGCCGCGCTCAACCACGAAGCCGCGAATTTCGCCCGCATCATCCTTGGCCCAGACGATGGCAATGTCCGAAATCGGCGAATTGGTGATCCACATCTTGGCGCCGTTGAGCACATAGCCGCCTTGCACCTTGGCGGCGCGCGTCTTCATGCCGCCGGGATCGGACCCCGCATCGGGTTCGGTGAGGCCGAAACAGCCAATGATCTCGCCGGTCGCCAGCCGAGGCAGATATTTCTGCTTCTGCTCCTCGCTGCCAAACTCCTCGATCGGATGCATCACCAGCGAGTTCTGCACGCTCATGGCAGAGCGATAGCCGGAATCAACGCGCTCCACCTCGCGCGCCACCAGCCCATAAGCCACATAGCCGAGGCCGGAGCCGCCATACTGCTCCGCCGTCATCACGCCGAGAAAGCCCATGTCGCCCAGCTCGTTCATGATCTCGCGGTCAAAGCGTTCCTCGCGGAAAGCTTCCTTTACACGCGGCATCAGCTTGTCCTGTGCGAAGGCGCGCGCCGAATCGCGGATCATGCGCTCGTCTTCCGAGAGCAGGCTTTCAAGATCGAGCGGATCTTCCCAATTGAATTCGGCGAGTTTGGCCATGATGTTTCCTTATGCTAGGTGCTGCCCACACAAAACCAATTCGCCCCGCCAAAGTCAAATCGACGAAAGAATGACTTCTTGCATCAGTGCTATCTGATTAGCGCCGATAGCGCCTTGAACTCCGCCGTTCCGGCCTTCTCCAGCCACTCGAACACAACCATTTCGGTCGTCACCACTTGGATTCCCATGTCGCGCATGCGCTCCAGCGCCATATTGGCAGAGCTTTCCTTGCGGGAGGAAACCGCATCCGCCACTACATAGACGCCAAAACCAGCCGTCCGCAGGTCAATGGCGCTTTGCAGCACACAGACATGCGCCTCAATGCCGGCGACCACGACGAGCGGCCGTTCCGCCTCATGCAGACCAATGAAATGCTGCTTGAGGGCGGCGTCCTTCCAGATGGAGAAGGACATTTTCTCGAAAACCTGCGCCTCGTTGTCGCGCAGCTCCGCCACGGTGGCGCCCAATCCCTTGGGGTATTGTTCCGAGACGGTGACTGGCACATCGAGCGCCTTCGCCGCCTGCATCAGCACCTTTGTCTTCGCCACAACCTCGTTGCCGTCAGCCATCGCCGGCAACAACCGCTCCTGCACATCGACAATGAGCAGCGATGACTTCTTGGCCTCAAGCAACATGCGCAAGCCCAGCCGCTTTCAGCCCGAAGGCATAGCCGAAGGCCACTTCCTTGAGGTGGTCGAAGCGGCCTGAAGCGCCGCCGTGGCCCGCTCCCATGTTGGTCTTGAGCAGCAGCAAATTATCATCGGTCTTCATGTCGCGAAGTTTTGCCACCCACTTTGCCGGCTCCCAATAGGTGACACGCGGATCGGTGAGGCCGCCAATGGCAAGTATGGTGGGATAGGCCTTGCGCTCCACTTGTTCATAGGGCGCATACGACAGCAGCAATTCGTAAGCCTCCTTGCTTTCAATCGGATTTCCCCATTCCGGCCATTCCGGCGGGGTGAGCGGCAATGTGTCATCGAGCATGGTGGTCAACACATCAACGAACGGCACCTCCGCCACGATGGCGCGGAACAGCTCTGGCGCCATGTTGGCGACAGCGCCCATCAGCATGCCGCCGGCGCTGCCGCCTTGCGCCACGATGTTGCCGCGCGCCGGTGAGGCCGAGCTTCACCAGATGCTCGCCGCAGGAAATGAAATCGCGGAAGGTGTTTGTCTTGTGCTCCAGCTTGCCCATCTTGTACCAGCGGCGGCCCTTCTCCTGGCCGCCGCGGATATGCGCCGTCGCATAGATGAAGCCGCGGTCCACCAGCGAGAGAATATTGGTGTTGAAGCCAGCCGGCAGCGAAATGCCATAGCTGCCATAGCCATAAAGCCAAAGGGGAGCCGAACCATCAAGCTTTGTGGATTTGCGGTAGAGCAGGGTAATGGGCACCTGCTCGCCATCATGCGCCGGCGCAAGAATGCGGCGCGTCACATAGTCTGCGGGATTATGCCCGCTCGGCACGGTTTGCGTTTTGCGCAATGTGCGTTCGCGCGAGCGCATGTTGTAGTCGAAGACTTGCGCCGGAGTGGTGGGCGATGAGTAGGTGAAGCGCATCATGTCGGTGTTGAATTCGCGCATTTCGCCGAAGCCCAGCGAATAGGCTTCCTCGTCGAAGGCGATGGCGTGCTCATCGCCGCTGGCCATGTTGCGCACCACGACACGCGGCAACGCATTTTCGCGCTCCATGCGGATGAGCCAGTCTTTGAAGACTTGCACGGAAATGATGAAGCAGCCGGGCCGGTGCGGAACGAGATCAGTCCAATGCTCAGGCGAGGGCGTTGCAACTGGCGCCCACATGATCTTGTAGTCTTCCGCGCCATCGCGGTTGGTGCGGAAGATGAAGCGGTCGCCCCAATGCTCAAGGTCGTATTCGATGTGGTCCTGCCGTGCCGCGATCAGTTGCGGCTTGGCGTCCGGCTGTTCGAGATCGATGATCCATTCTTCGCTCTTCTCATGGTCATGCGCCGAGATGACGGCATATCGTTCCGAACTCGTCTGCGAAATTCCGCAGAACAATCCCGTATCCTTCTCCTCATAGACCAGCACATCCGCGTCTTGCGCCGTGCCGAGAATGTGACGGAATATCTTCAATGGCCGGTGGTTCTCGTCCTGCAGGGTATAGAAGAAGCTCTTGCCGTCCCGCGCCCACACAGCCCCGCCTGCCGTATTGGTGATGCGGTCCGCAAGGTCGGTTCCGCTCGCAAGGTCACGCACCACAAGATCATGAAACTCCGAGCCCTTGTCGTCGTATGACCATGCGGCCAGCCGGTGGTCCGGCGAAATGTCGATGCCGCCGAACTGGAAATACTCCTTGCCCTTCGCCAGTGCATTGCCGTCCAGCAGCAGTTGCCCGTCGCCCGTGAGGTCGCGCTTCTTGCGCATGAAGCGGGGATGCTGCCCGCCTTCGACATAGGAACTGAAGTAGGCGTAGTCGCCTTCGGGTGCCGGCACCGAGGAGTCATCCTCCTTGATGCGGCCCTTCATTTCCGCAAACAGCTTCGCCTGCAGGTCCTTGGTGTCCGCCATCGCTTCCTCATGGAAAGCGTTTTCCGCTTCCAGATAGGCGCGAATGTCCTGCGGCAGCAGGGCAGGGTTGTGCATCACCTCCTGCCAGTTATCGGCCTTCAGCCACTTGTAATCGTCATGCTTCGTATGGCCATGCCAGGTTTCGGCGTGCGGACGCTTCTCGGCGCGGGGCGGCTTTAGCTTCAAAATTTCAGTCCTTCTTTTCTTTGGCGGCGGCTGCAAAATCAAGCGCCGCGCCATTCATGCAATAGCGCAGGCCGGTTGGCTTTGGACCATCGGGAAACACATGGCCAAGGTGTCCGCCGCAGCTGGCGCAAAGCACCTCGGTACGCTTCATGAACCAGGAGTTGTCGCTCTTCTCGGCCACGGCTTCGGGTGCGGCGGGGGCAAAGAAGCTCGGCCAGCCGGTGCCGGATTCAAATTTGGCAGCGGACGAAAACAATTCCGTTCCACAACCGGCGCAGCGAAACATGCCTTCGCGCTTTTCATCATTGAGCGGGTTGGAAAAAGCGCGTTCGGTGCCATGCTCCCTGAGAATGCGGTATTGCTCGGGCGTCAGGCTGGCGCGCCACTCGGCATCGGTCTTGGACGTCTTGGCTGTCATGATATGGGTTCCGGTTTCATCGTTTTAGAGCCTTCTAAGTGGGTATTGCGCAGCCACAAGGCTATCGGCCAACGAAAAATTTACCAAGTCTTAACCATACAGGTGTGGTTACCCCTTGGTGAACGAGGGCCTGCCGCAAATTAATCATCTTTATAAACCTTTTCAGCCATAACTGGCATACGAAGTGAAAGTTCTAGAGGCACGATGGCAGAACTAGCCGCCCGGCATGGCCAGGACGCGAGTGGATTGGAATTGCAGCAGCAGTCTGAATCCGGCGCCCAACCCGGCACATCGACGCACCGGCGCGGATCGGCTGATTCGTTCCGCGACCTGTTGAGCCGCCTCAAGAAGACCAATGATTCCGTGCAATCGGAGCTGCAAACGGCTGTTGAGGCGCCAATTGCCCCGGCCCCGCTACCGCAGCCTGAATTGAGACCGGCGCCGGCGGTGTTATCGGCCCCTATTGTCATTGTCCCCAACCCTGCGCTGTTGCCGCCGCGACCGGTTGAAGAGGCGATTGTTGACCAGCCCGCCGCTTATGAGCCGACGGCGCCAATTCCAATCCCTACGATCGATGCGAAAGAAGCTGAACGCCGCGCCCGCATGCGGGCTGAAGCGCATGCTGCATCGAAGGAAATTATCGCCCGCCTGCGCAAGGCCGCTGGCCAGCCGGTTGACAAGGAAGAGCACGGTGCTGCACCCGCCCTACAGGCTGAAGTGCTTGAGAACGAGCCGGAGGCCGAGGTACAGCCGCAACCTGTTGCCGAGGCAGCAGCCATCGAGCAGGCGCAGGACGTTCTGCCCAGCGCAATCCAGCCAGTCATCGAAGAAGCATCTGTTGCGGCTGAGCCGCCGCCAACGGCAGCGCCGGAGGGCAGGCAGCGCCGCCGCCACCCGTTCTTCCCCGACGTATTCCTTGATGATGACGATGCGGGCGAGGCAGCACCTGTTGCCGATGCCGCACAGCCTGAACAGGTTGCAGCACCGGTAGCCGAAGCAACGATTGAACAACAGGCAGCTGCGCTGTTTGTTGAAAACGACATTGAAGAGCCGGTCGCAACCGTCGAGCAGCCCGAGCCTCTGGCGGAACAATTGCAGCATATCTTTGCTGAGCCGGTTGAAGCCGCGCCCGGGCTTGAATTTGCGCCCGAAGCTGAACTTGTGCCGGCTGTCGGGGAAGTGGCAATCCTTGCCGGTGCCGTTCCGCCGCTGGAACAGGTTGATGTTGCGGTAGTGGTGGAAGCAGAGTTCACGGCTCCTGCGGCTCTCCTCACAGAATTGGACGAAGCTCCAGCGCCTGTCGTTGAACCGCCCGCAACACCCGCCGCCGATACTGGTGACGACCAGCATCAGGAAGACCTGATTGAAGACGAAGCCGATGCTGTCCGCCACCTGCGTGGTGTGGAGGTCAAGGGCATTGGTGACATTGCCAAGGCCGTATTCTCAGCGCCTACGCCTGCGGAGAGGGCGGAGTTTCTCAAGGAACTCGCCAGTCTTTCTGCTCAGGACCCTGCAGCCGCGCGCCCGGAGGTGATGGCTGCGGATGAAGCGACGCTTGCCACGCGCACCGCATCGGTTCGCAAGCCTTCACTTGCTGATGACCCATTCGCCAAGATTGCGCCCGACCCCGCCGCGCATGTGAACAACGAAGAGCCGGACGAGGATTCCGGCGAACTGGCGCGTTCCCTTCTCGACATGATGTTGTCGAGCCCGAGCGCCGGTCTTCCGCAGGAGCGCGCGCTGGCGGCGGACGCCCTGCTCAAGCTCATTCCCAAGGTGCCGACCAAGCCGCTGATTGCGATTGCAGAGCGCATGGCCATCATGGATTCGCCGCCCAACCTGCTTATCGCGCGCCTCATCAATGATCCGCGCATTGAGATTGCCGGACCTCTGCTTGAACAGTGCAACCACATCAGCGATCAGGTGCTTGGCAAGGTGATAGCATCGGGCCAGGTCAACCTGCAGCGTCTCATAGCGCGCCGCCGCCATCTCTCTGCCGCATTGACTGATCAGCTGATCGAGTTCGAGGATGCTTCCGTCATTCTGACGCTGGTGCGTAACAGCGGCGCGGTGATTTCGCACAATTCCTTCAACCGGCTCATGTTCCACGCCGAGCAGCACCACGAAACATTGGCTCCTCTGGCGACGCGGTCAGACTTGCCGCCGCCGGTAGCTTTCGAGTTGTTCTGGCTGGTGCCCGCCGAATTGCGCCGCTACCTGCTGTCGCGCTTCCTCACCGATTCTGAAACCCTCACCAAGATACTCAAGATCACCAAGGTCATGCAGGGTGGTGGTGAAGGTGAAGGCATGGGTTTTGCAAACAAGCAGGATGCCGAAGCCTTCATGACTGCGCTCACCGAAGGCCGCCGCGCCGATGCCGAGGAAAAGCTGGCAGTCATCGCCGGCATTTCGGCCGAATGTGCGCACCGCATCGTGGGTGACAGCCAGGGCGAGCCTCTTGCGATCGTCTTCAAGGCCATTGGCCTGACGCGTGCCCAGTTTGAGGATTACCTGGTCAAGCTGCAGGCCCCGGAGGTCGGCATCATCAGTCCAGAACGTCAGGTGCTGGAGCTGCAGAGCACCTTCAACTCCATGTCCTTCAACAAGGCGCGCATCCTGCTCACCTATTGGGATTGGGCCGTGCTCAAGCACGGGCCTTATGCGGCGGCACAGTAACAATCTGCAACTTGCAGTCTTTTGTGCCGCGATCTTCTTGAACGTCAAATAAAACTGATGTTGGAAATGTTGAGACTGCACTGGCTTTGCAGTTGAAACCAAGTATATCTTCGCTCATCAAAGTCATTTAAGGCCCGGAGATGCACTTGCCAGACGCTGCCGAGAAAAAGGTCGACCTAACAGAGCTGACGGCGGAAATTGTCGCCGCATATGTCGGCAAGAACAGCGTGCTTCAAGGTGATCTGCCGAAGCTCATTGCTGAAGTGCACCGCGCCCTCGCATCCGCCAACACACCTTCCATGGCGAAGCAGGATCAGGCGGAATTGCGCCCGGCGGTCAACATAAAGAAGTCAGTGACGCCGGAATTCATCATCTGCCTGGAGGATGGAAAGAAGTTCAAGTCGCTGAAGCGCCACTTGCGCAGTCATTATGACTTGTCGCCTGAACAATACCGCGAACGCTGGGGCCTGCCCGCGGATTATCCAATGGTTGCGCCTAATTATGCGCAAGCGCGCTCCAGTCTCGCCAAGCGCATGGGCCTCGGCCAGCGCAAGACGGGCGCAGCAAAGTAGCGCCGGCACCACAGCTCTCCAAAAAAAGCCGGGGATGTTTGCTGACTCTTGCGGATCAGTAACCATCGATTCATAAACGGACCACGAATCATGTTGGGTGATTCGGTCTGAACGGGGACAACTTGGCATTCGGATCCGCAAACACTGCCTTCAGGGCGCAACTTGTCATGCCTGAACAGCGCCAGCTGTTCGAATACTGGCTGGACAAGGCGGCAGGCCGGCCAATGCCGGACCGCGCCGACATCCATCCGGCCCATTTCGCCAAGCTCTTGCCTGGCATCAGCCTGGTTGAGCCAACACCGGAAAGCCAACGTTGCCGCATCCGCCTTGCGGGCACGCGGCTGCGCGAAGTCTACGAGCGCGAGATAACCGGTCTCTATGTCGACGAACTCGAATGGGGGGACAAGAAGGGCTATTGGTCCGCCGCCTTCGATCGCACGATCAATGAGGGAAAACCGGCGCAGGGAGTGCTCCGCGCTCCGCACCACACCAAAGACCATCTGGTGCAATATTGGCTCAAGCTGCCCCTGACGATGCAGGACAGGGCAGGCGTCGGCATGCTCCTGTGCCTTGATTGCTTCCGCGGCGCCTCGACCATGCTCAATGCCGCAGTGGAGGAGCGCTCCGCCGCCAGTGCATGATTTATTCCTTTACATAGGGATTGATTCCTTAGGAAATTGCTGCTATTGCTACGCGCAAGGAGACAGCAAACATGACCATATCCACCTCTGCACCGGCATCTGAACTGAATGACAAGGCCCGCGCGGTCCTGCGCCTGCTGAATAGCGGCAAGGCCCGCATCGTTTCAGCGTCATCAGGAAGTTTTGAACTCCTGCTCCCCGGCCACTCCATCCAACCTGTAGCCCGTGCGCTTGTGCGGGAACTCATGCGCGCCGGCTTGCTGCGCGGGGATGGCGAAGGCGGCCTGCTTCTCGCCACCTCAGCCGATGCTGGCAAACCCTCCCTGTCAGATGCAGAAAGCCCGTTGGCGCGGCTGCGCACTCGAAAGGACTCGTCAGGCCAGCCCTACATCAGCCTGCAGCAGTTTGAAGCCGGCGAGAGGCTACGTACGGACTATGAGCGGTCCGAATTACAGCAGCGCGTGACGGCGAGCTGGAGCGGCGAGCGTGTTGACAACGGCGCCCATGCCTCGCTGAGCGACAATCGCCTCGCCTTGCTGGCAGATAGGGCGATTGATGCGCGCCGCAGGCTTCACGCAGCCTTTGACGAAGTGGGGCCTGAGCTGGCGGCGGTGCTCTACTATGTCTGCTGCATGGCGGGCGGCATTGAGCAGGCGGAGCGTTTCCTCGCCCTGCCATTGCGCAGCGGCAAGGCCATCCTCTCGCTCGCTCTCACCCGGCTGGCGCGGCATTACAAGCTGCTGGGCAGCCCGGCCTCAAGCGCCAAGGCGCATGACATTGGCCATTGGGCGTTGGCTGATTTCCGGCCAGTCATCCCGCCGCGAGAGCAGCCTCGGCATCAGCCTTGATGCGCTTCACCATCGAAGCCAGACCATTGGACCTTTGCTGGGTGAGATGGTCCTTGAGGCCAAGCCGCGCAAACACGGCGCCCGCGTCCGCACTCACAATTTCTTCCGCCGGCCGGCCTGAGAAAATGAGGAAGGCGATGGCGATCAGCCCTTTGACGATCAGCGCATCGCTGTCGCCGTGAAAATCAACCACGGTCGCGCCGTTGCGCTTCACCGCATCGGAATGGATCCAGACCTGGCTGGCGCAGCCGGAAACCTTTTGGGTGGCCGTCCGCCATGCTTCATCGAGCGGCGGCACGCTGCGCCCCAGCTCGATGATGTAACGGTACCTGTCTTCCCATTCGTCCAGCAGGTCGAAGTCGTCATAGAGGGATTGCAGCCTGTCATTCATGATGACTGATAAATAGGCCATGCGGCCTGCTATCTCAACCTTTCTTGGGAAGGGTCTCACTTTGGTCCTATTTCCGTTTCGGTTGGAAAGGCAGGCTTGAGGATCAGCGCTTTGAAGGGCGCTTGGGGCAAGACGCGGGCAAAATTGCCGCAGTATCGCCTTTCGGAGGCAATTTCAGAACTTCATCAGAATCAACTCGGTACATGTCCGCAAGGAAACTGCAAATGGATTGCCATTGACGGGGATATGCCCTGCCAACATCAACCAATCAGGCAGTCACCTGTGCATTGAATTAGATGCCGCTGTTGCTGCCGCATTAAGAAGGACGACAGCCGTGCACGATTTTCTCAATATCGTATTCTTTCAGAACCACCCTGTTCTGGTTCTTATCGCCCTGGGCGTGGCAGTCTCTGCCGCCGTTCCCTGGACCGGACTCGCCGAGTTGTTGCGCAAGTATCCGCTCACCTCTTTCTTTACCCTTGCCATTGGGATGACGTGGCTTGCCTTCATTCCCTACTACTTCTCCACCGACAGCATTCCCTGGTTTACCTTCGGTCCCATGGTGGCAGGCATCACCATGGCCGCTGTGACTGGTGGCTTGAAACAGGTCAAATCGCTTCTTGCCGCGACCTTCCGCTGGAAGGTCAACCCTATCTGGTATCTGGCGGCCATTGGCTTGCCATTTGCCACGCAATACATCTCCGTACTGCTTAATCCGTTATTCGGTTCTGCAGCGCCCGCCTGGGGCAGTATTCCGCCAGTGATGGAAATCCTCCCGATGGTTGCCATTTTCATGGTGTTCAGCGGCCCGGTTGGTGAGGAAATCGGCTGGCGCGGTTTTGCGCTTCCTCGTCTCCTCGAAAAATACTCGGCGCTCACCGCCAGCCTGATCGTCGGTTCTGTCTGGGCAGTGTGGCACCTGCCGCTGATTCTGGTGGATGACTTCACCGTCTACGGTGCCTTCATGCCGGTGATCGCCGCCATCATGTTCACCTGGGTGTCGCAGAATGCAAAGGGCAGCGTATTGCTGGCCATCCTGATGCACGCCTCCTACCAGAACAGCGTGCGCTATCTCGGCAAGGTGTTCACCGATGGCGACCATGTGCAACAGCAGTGGCTTGGCGTTGGCATCTGGGTTGTAATGATCGCTGCCATCCTGCTGGCCTGCGGAACCAAGAGTTTCGTGGCGCGCCGCCAGAATAGCGTTGAACTCATCGCGCAGCTGTAGAACTTCGCTGTCCTAAAACCTGAAGCGGCGCCGTAACAGACGCCGCTTCTCTTGTGCCTGCAGGCCCGATATTGACCCCGCATCCCAGCCGTTGTTCAATGCCCTGTTGACCATGTCAGGAGGTTTGAATTGGCCTCGATGCAACCCGAAACGGTCGATCAGATTTTCACCTTCGGTGAATTTACCCTTGATTTGCGCAAAGGCTTGCTGCAGCGCGGCAATGAACAGGCCTTCCTGCGCCCCAAGGCACACGCCCTTCTTACCCATCTTGCCCGGAACATCGGCCGCATCGTGCCCAAGACCGAACTCATGGATTTCGTTTGGCCCGGCATCTACGTCACCGAGGATTCGCTTACCCAATCCATCCGCGAAATCCGAAAGGTGCTGGGTGATGACAAACAGGAACTCATCCGAACCATATCAAGGCGGGGCTATATGCTGGCAGTAGCAGCAGATCCCTTGGCCGATGCCGAAATTCAGCCGATTGTTGCCGTGTTGCGATTCCGCAATGACACTGGCGATGCCGCCCAGCTTCCGCTCATCGATGGATTTGCTGAGGATATTATCAACGGGTTGGCACGTTTTGGAACCGTGACGGTGCTGGCGCGCAATTCAAGTTTCTCATTGTCGTCGGAGTCAAAGTCCGATTGGTCCCTGGCACGCGCCAGGATTGGAGCCAACTATCTTGTGGAGGGCTCAATCCGGCGCAATGGCAAAAGTCTTCGAGTGTCGGTTAGCCTCGTAGATGCGGCAAATCTGGTGCAGCTCTGGGGAGATCGCTACGATGCCGATGGCGATGAGATATTCTCTATTCAGGAAGACATCATCGAACGGATCGTCGGTCGCCTGGTTACGAGAATTGAAGATGCTGGCGTAAGCCGCGCGGCGCAAAAACCAGTCACCAGCCTTGCCGCCTATGAATTGACGTTGCGCGGTGTGGCCATGCTGCGACGCAATGAACCTGACGATATTGCAGCAGCCCGCGAGCTTTTCGAGCGGGCCATTGCCAAGGACCCTTCCTATGGGCTGGCTCATGCCCACTTGGCTTTTGCCCACGTGATGCTTGGTGGTTATGGCTGGTCCCCGCTTGATGTCTTGGCCCGGGCACAAGCCCTTGCAACCAGGGCAATCATGCTTTCACGTGATCAGCCCGTAGGACACCGCGTGCTGTCGTTCATCCAGATGTACATGCGTGATTATGCCGGGGCCGAACACAGCCTCAGACGGGCCATTGAACTCAATCCTTATGATGCCGAAAGTGTTGATCAGATGGGGTATTTATTGACGCTCCGCGGCAGGCCTGTCGAAGCGCTCGCCTGGCTGGACCGCGCCGCAAGGCTCGATCCCATTCACCCGCCTTGGTACAACTATGACCGTTCTCTCGCGCTCTATTCTCTGGGTGATTATCTTGCTGCCGCAACGGCCATAGAGCCTGGCCCCACTTTGCCGCCCTGGATGCGAACGCGACTCGCCGCTTGCTATGCGCAGCAAGGTGACATGGAGAAGGCGCGCTTCCATGCGGCGATAATCAACGACCTTGATCCGGACTTTTCGCCAGTCAACTACGCGAAAGCCGGTGTCGCGTTTGAGCATGCATCTGATATCCGGCATTTTGCCGAGGGCGTGTTTCTCGCCCTTGGGTTATCGCCAGAGGCCTGAAGCAAGACCGATATCAGAATAAGATCAGAATGCCTTCGGTACTTGGATTCTCGTGTGGGTCAATGTGTTTCCGACATCCAGCATAAGGATTTGGGAACATGAGCAACATTCGAACACTCATTGGCCGCTATCCTCTCGTTGCTTTTTTCGCGATCGCCTGCAGCCTGACCTGGATCGGCTGGATAGTGCCGGACCGGATCTACACAGGCACGCTGCTTTCCGGCATGCTCGCATTTCCTTTTCTTTTTCTTGCGCCAGGTCCGCTTTAGGTCCGCGCTGATTGTAACGGCGGTCACCGAAGGCAAGCCCGGTGTCATGGCACTCATTCGCAAATTCACCATCTGGCGGGTAGGTTGGCGATGGTTTGCAATCGCCTTGCTTATGACACCAACGATCTGCGTTGTGCCCGCTTATCTCAACATGTTTTTTAGTGTTCCGAACCCAACGATGACCCTGGTCGCAGCGTTGCCGGCCATGCTGTTGATATTTGCCGTACGACTCGTCAATCCGCTTGAATGGGTTGACTGGTTCAACCGCAGGCGCCTGTTGGAGCCTATCGGCAATATCCCACCAGCCGAAGCCGAGGAAAAATACTACGCAGCAACCGCAACCATGGACAACGTCCCCATGGCCGCATAACTTAAGCCAACAAGTCTCCGGCAATCCCGGGGGCGTGTGTGGATGCCTCCCGGATTGCAAGAAGATTTTTTGACTTACTGCGGTTCGGCGCTTCTATCGGTCGTGTGTCAGGCCTCTTGTTGTGGCCTGAATTTTGCCACGGGCCGGTATGCAGTTCGAAGAACGAGAGTCCACATCGGTTCAGAGAGCTTGTAGTGGCTCGAGCCCCGGGACTGGTTTCCTCATTCTGAACATTGAAGTCCTTGCCGCATAATCGTCAGTCGATCTCCTTGCTGGGGCTGCAAAGCCCCAGGCGCTTACCGTACTGCTTCGACTGAAGCAGTGCGTTCACGCCATCCGGTAATTCTCTTCACGTGTCATCATCGCCCAGATCATGCGCGCCATCTTGTTGGCCAGCGCGACCGCCGCGACCATGCGAGGCTTGCGGCCCAGCACGCGTCCGAGCCAGTTGTCGGGCAACACACCTTTGCGCACGATCCATCGGATCCAGCTCATAGCACCCACGATCAGCAGCTTGCGGATATCGGCCTGGCCCATTTTGCTGACCCCGCCAAGCTTGGTCTTGCCGCCAGTCGAGCGCTGTCGCGGGACTAGCCCGAGCCAAGCGGCGAAGTTGCGTCCGCTGGCGAAGGCGCGCAGATCCGGCGCGAACGCCATGATCGCACCTGCAGTTACTGGGCCAACACCGGGGACCGTGCACAGCCGCCGCATCGCGTCATCGACCTTAGTCGCGGCGCGCAGCTTGAAGTGCAGTTCATCGATCTTTTGCGTGAGCGTCGCGATTTGGTCGAGGTAAAGGCGAACGATATCGCGAACAGCGTCAGGAAGTTCGGTCGCTCGTCGTCGATCATGCCAGCGACGGTCTTGAGGCCGGTCGGCCCCTGCGCAACGACCAGCCCGAACTCGCCAAGATGTCCCCGCATGGCGTTGATAAACTGGGTACGTTGCCCGACAAAGCACTGGTGGGTCCGGAATGCGACTGCCCGGGCCTGATGCTCCGCACTTTTGACTGCCACATAATGCAGGTTCGGCCGCAGGGCGGCTTCGGCGATCGCAGCCGCATCCGCCGCGTCGTTCTTCTGCCGTTTGACGAACGGCTTCACGTAGATTGGCGGGATCAACCGGACCTCGTGGCCGAAACCTGCGCAAACCGTCCCCAGAAGTGGCTCGTCGCGCAGCCTCCATCGCAACAATGCAGGGCGGCCGCGCCGAAGCCGTTCTCGAGCTTCGCGCGCGAAACCATGCGATTGAATAGAACCGCCCCTCCCGGTCAGTTGCGCAGACCTGAAAGCTGCGCTTGGCCAAATCGATCGCCAGAATGTGAACGTCAGTCATATGCCTCCTCCTTCATCCGCACCACAATGGCGCTGTGCCGGCATCTAACGATGCCGGTCGGAGGGGGCATCCACCCCATCAGTTCAATTTCTGTCAAAGGTATGCTGCTATGCAAGTAACCTCTATCGTTCCGATGCGCTGCCTCTTCCCACGAGCATAGAGGTATCAACAATCGCCTTCTGCTTGCGCTACCGCCCGCGACATTGGACCGCATACTTCGGATGTCCGAGCCAGTGAGTTTGGTTCGGGGGCAGCGGCTCGACTGTGCTGGCCAGCCGATCAAGCACATCCATTTCATAAACCTGGGGCTGGTCTGTATGGTGAAGACTTAGGAGGACGGGCGGACAGTTGAGATTGGCGCCATTGGCACTGAGGGCGTTGCCAACCTGCTCCCGCTTGTGGGCATCCAAAATACGATACTGGACGTGGTGGTGCAAATTCCAGGAACGGCTCTTCGCATAGGATGTGATGCGTTAATGCGCGAGGTTGAGAATGACGAAGCCTTTCGCCAGGTGATGCAGAGTTATGTAGGCTTCGGCCT
>CAWFCR010000024.1:0-504237 GCA_963814455.1 uncultured Alphaproteobacteria bacterium
AGGCGCAAGGTCATGCGTGCGCCGCCAGCACCCTTTGCACCGCTGGGCGTTCCATCATGCGCTTGCTGTGATCCAGCACCTTGGGGAAGCGCTTGGGATCAACGCCATCGCCTTCCAGCCATTGCGAGATGGTGAAGAGGTAGGCGTCCGCAACCGTATAGTCATTGCCCATGATCCAGGGGCCGGCAAAATACTCGTTCTCGATAAGTGTGAAGGCATCTCCCATGTTCTGCGGCACCTTGGCCTTCATGGCTTCCTGGGCGGCGGGATCATCCACCCAGCGGGCGCCGCGCAGCTTGTGGGCATGGAAGGGATGCACGGTTGAACACAGATAGCTGGTGATGGCATTGAGCTTTGCGAGCGCGAAGGGATCATCCAACGGTGCGAGTTTGGCCTTTGGATGCGTCTGCGCCACATAGAGGAGGAGGGCAGGATTTTCAGTGAGCGCGCCCTGTCGTAACCAGCAGCGGCACGCGGCCTTTGGGATTGAGCTTGAGAAACTCCGCCGCGCTGCTCGTCCTTGCTGAAATCAAGGCGGATGGCTTGTAATCCGCGCCTGCCTCCTCAAGGGCGATATGGGTGGCAAGGGCGCAGGTCGGGGTGCGTAGTAGAATGTCAGCATAAAGACACGCTAACTCCGCAATCGCCTGTTGGCAATATGTGGTCATGCAGGCTTCACCACCATCAGGAAAAAAACAGTGAGCAGAGCGTGAAGGCCGGCCAGCCGAGCCAGAACCAGATGCGGAAGTAGCGGTAGTAGGCGGCAGGCAGCGTTGTGGAAGTGTTGGCAGCGCGGGCGAGATCTCGCATGCGCATTTGCAGCCAGACGACAGGCAGCCAGCACAGCATGGCGAGCGCATAGAGCAGGTAGGTTTTGACCAGCCAGGGTTCGGCAAGGCTGTAGCCATAATGGTGCGCCAGCATGAAGCCGGTAACTGGTTGCAAAATCCCTGATGTCAACGTGAACAGCCAGTCAGCCTTCACCACAATTGTGGACACGGAAGCAATTGTCGCGGCGTTGCCGGTGCGATGCGCCATCCACATGAAGAAGGCGGTGCCCAACCCCGTTCCGAACAGAACGGTGGAGCTGAGGATGTGCAACCACTTCACGATCAGCCCATGGTCCATCACCTCTCCTCCGACAAGATGCGCTGCACGGCAATGAGGGCGAGAACGGGAATGTTCTTGAGCAGCGCGCCGAAGAGGTCTGCCCACAGCGCGGGCGTGAACAAAGTGAGGGATGCCGTATAGCCAAGGACAACAAGCAACTGCAGCCAGAACAACATGCGCGGATTTGCATTCAACAACAAGGCGGCAGCGATGCCGAGATCGACGCATCGAAGCCGCGCGCGCCAGCAGGACCGCATTCTCGCCAAATGCGGCCAGCGGTCCAAGATGGTTCAGGATTGCTTCCGCGCTGGCAAACATGCCCGCCATGCCGGAAACCAGCCAGAGTAGGATGAGGCTGAGGCGGATAAACGGACGCAACAGGTAAAACCGTGCATGCCAAAGATCGGTTGTACCGGCGGGATGGGCGGCCAAGGCTTCGGCAAACGAGCGGGGATGCAGCCCGGTGGCTAGTGCAAACGCCTGTGGGTCGGCGGCGGTGCCCTGTTCAAGCTGGCGCAGCGAGGTGATGGTGACAGGGCCCGTTCCCACCACGTCGCCGATGCGACCGGCAAGCGATAGCAGCGGCATTGGCACATGCAATTCTGGTGCAGGCCTCAGGCCGAGCCAGCCGCGATAGCCAGCCAGCATGTCTGCAAGGCGCATGGTCAGCGGGCCGCAGGGGTAGATGACTTTGCGGCTGAGCTTTGGTGATGAAAGGGCGAGCAGAATTGTTTCGCACAGATCATCCACATGGATGGGCGTTGTGGTCTGCTGGCCTCTGCCAATCACCGGTACGCAGCCCGGTGTTGCGGCGAGCGCCCGCAGCATGGCGGTGCCGCCATAGGCCTGCTGGCCGTAGACGATTGACGGGCGCAGGATGGTCCAATCCACATCCATCGCGGAGAGATGCTCGTCGGCAACCAGCTTGGTGCGGGCGAACTCGGTTTCGGCGTCAATTCCGATTGCCGAAATCTGCACAATCTTCGAGATACCCACCAGCCGACCGGCCTCAAACAGGGCGATGGGGGAGGTTGCGTGAATGGCCGTGGCGTCTTGCCCGTGCCGGCTGTGCAGGACTCCCGCACAATTGATGATGGCGTCAACGCTCTGTGAGGCGCGGCAGCCAGGCGGCTGTTGTGACATCGCTGTTCATGTCCACGGCAATGGCTTCAATGCCGGGGAAGCGTAGTTGCAGTTTAGGCGGATTGCGCACGGCGGCGACAACCTGATGTCCCGCCTGCGTGAGCGATGCAAGCAGGTGGCTGCCGATGAAACCGTTGGCGCCGGTCAACAGGATGCGCATCAGCGGTCCTGCAACCAGTTTGTCAGCGCTGTAGTCACGGTGCGCTGTTCCAGATGGCCCAGGCCATGATCAGGCTGGCTAATCCGCACAGCAGCATGAGCGAGGGGCCGATCAGCAGTTTCAGCAGACTTGCCGGATAGACAACATCTGGCCGCAAGGGATCAAACCGCACCTCAAGCGTTTTCCGACGGGAAGTGGTGAGCGATGCGGCGCGGGTGGGGCGGCGCCAGCATCGCCTCGTGCTCGCGGCCATCTGTACTTCGATAGCGCACCCACGGCACATTGCTGACGACTTGAATTTGCTTCGAGAATGTTGGTGGCGGGGCGAGCCTCACGACTACGGCAGGAACTCTTGCGCCGAACCGCAGCGCTTTCAGCCGCCGCTCCAGCATGAAGGAAGCGGGCAGCGCAAAGCCCGCTCCAAAAACAGCGAGGATCAACGCCAGCAGGATGGGGATGGCGGAAGAACCCGGTTCAACCGCCGCCAGCATGCTCAGGCCGCGATGCCTTTTTCCTTGAGCAGGCCGGCAAGTTCGCCTGACTGATACATTTCCATCATGATGTCGCTGCCACCGACGAATTCGCCTTTCACATAGAGCTGCGGCACTGTTGGCCAATTGGTATAGTCCTTGATGCCCTGGCGGATGTCATCGCTATCCAGCACATTGACGGACTTGAACGGCACGCCAAGGTGGTTGAGGATCTGCGTGGCGCGGCCCGAAAAGCCGCACATCGGCATGTCGGTCGTGCCCTTCATAAACAGCACGACGTCGTTGGTCTTCACTTCATTGTCGATCCAGGTCTTGATGTCGCTCACTTCATATCTCCGGAATTTGGGTTTGCAATGCTAGCGCGTGCAGTTCACCGCCCATGCGGCCCTTGAGGGCTGCATAGACCATCTGGTGCTGCTGCACGCGGGATTTGCCGTTGAAGGCGGCAGAGGTGACGTTTGCCGCATAGTGGTCGCCATCGCCTGCCAGATCGCGGATTTCGACCGTGGCATCGGGCAGGGCTTCCTTGATGAAGCGCTCGATCTCGGTTGCGGACATGGCCATGGCTACTCGCCTCTTCAAATCACTTGGACCTAAAATAGGGCAGCGAGGCTGATTTACCAGTGGCGGGTTAGGTCAGGTCATGGGTGCTGCTTTCGGTTGAGAAAAAGGGTGGAGGGACTGCTCCCGCCATGACATCAGCCCTTAGCGGCCGTCGAAAGAAGGTAGTTGTGGTGTGATGGGCTGATGCCCGGCTAAAGCTCCACAAATTGTGAGGCTTTGCACTTGCATTGCACCTGAGGGATCGCTGGATGCCCTATCGGCGTTTGAAGACAAACGCTCTGCCGGTCATCGGCTGACTCCGCATTCGCAACGCGAATGCTTAGGAGCGCAGCGGTTTGTGCCGTGTGCCAGCGCTTCACAGCGGCTCTCTGTCCCATCGCAGGTGCGGCAAGCACTTGAGTGCTGCCTTGAACACCCGGTCGTGTGGGATGAGGCATGTTAAGCCCCGAAGGGCGCCCGGGTCGTAATGTCCGGGGGTCTGGCATTTGGCTCCCGGGGAGAAAGATCGCGACTTTCCTTGCTCCGCAGGCGCTGCACATGAAACCGGCAATGTAGGCTCGCTGTCGACACTGGCCCCTCCTTTCCGGTTCCATCACAGGGGAATATAAACCTGTAGGAATTTAGTGTCAAGTGGTATCTGGCTTATTTTCCTCATGGCCGGGCGTGACCCGGCCACCCTCTTCAGGACGTGCAACTTGATGATGCCCGCGTCAAGCACGGGCATGAGGAGAACACGCGAACGCCGAAGGGCGGGGGGCTGCGGCGGTCCTCAGTGTCCGAGCGGCTTGCGGCCCTTGACGGCGTTGGCGAAGGAGTCATAGGCGATACGGCCATCAGGAGCGACCGGCAATCGCTCGCGCAGGAGGCCCTTTAACTCCTCGCGGGTCTCAGGCGCCATCGTTTGCAGCAGTTTTGCCAGAGGACCTACCGGGATGCTGCAGGATTCCCAGAAATCTTCGAAATTGGAGAAGGCGACCGGAATGGAAATCACCGTAGTCTCGACTTGCTCCAGCCCTGCCTTGGTCCACAAGCTCCTGCATCGCCTCCCGGCGGGAAAATTCGAAACTGGGCGGCAGCGGCGGCGACAGTCCCATCTTGCGCATGGCGGCATACATGGGCTGCAACGGCAATCCGCCGCCGGGCAGATCCCACATGTAGGATGCCACCCATCCACCTGGCCGCACGACGCGCGAAAGTTCCGCGACCGCTTTCGCCGGGTCTGGAATGAAGGCGATGACCAGTGCTGTCACTGCCGCATCGAAACTATCATTGGCGAAGGGCAGGGCTTGCGCATCGCCCAACTGGAATTTGGCGGGCTTCGCGCCCGGCCGTTTGATGGCATAGGCGATCTGGCTTTCTGCAGGGTCAATGCCGATGATCGCCGCAGGCGCTGCGTGGGTTGCGATTTCTTCGGTGAAGGCGCCATTGCCGCAGCCGGCATCAAGCCAGTTCATGCCCGGCGGCACAGCGAGCCATTCGAGAAACTGGCGACCGACAAGCCCACTCCAGCGCCCCATGAGCCGCTCATAGGCTTCGCCGTCGGTAAAGGTTGTTTGCGTGCCGGACATCGCGCCTTTTGTCTACAGCTCACCCGCCATCAGGGCCGGGAACCAGCCTTCGTGGGCGGTGCGGAGATCGGCGAGTGCAATCAGGCACTTGTCGCCGATATTCAAAGTGGAGTCTGAAGTGACGGTGCCGATTTTGGTGACGGGAACCGGCGAGGCCAGGATGGCGGATGCCGCTTCTGGTTTGCAGGTGATGACGTAGCGGGCCTGGTCTTCGCCAAACAGGGCGGCATGGTCCATGTCTTCCAGCTCTGCGCCGAGGTTTCCGGCAAGCGCCATGTCGATGACGGCGCAGATCAGGCCGCCATCAGAAATATCATGCACGGCAGACACTTGGCCGGATTTGATGAGAGATTGAATCAACTGGCCATGGGCTTTCTCGCGGGCGAGATCGACGGGAGGGGGTGCGCCTTCCTCCTTGCCCAGCACTTCGCGCAGGTAGATGGACTGGCCGAGGTGGCAGCCCTTGCCGCCCACCAGCAGGATTGCGTCACCCGGCTGCTTGAAGGCCAACGTCATCATCTTTGACAGGTCGGTGAGCAGGCCGATGCCGCCGATGGCGGGCGTGGGCAGAATGCCCTGGCCATTGGTTTCGTTGTAGAGCGAGACGTTACCGGAAACGACCGGATACTCCAGCGCGCGGCAGGCGGCATCAATGCCTTTCAGCGCGAAGACAAGCTGGCCCATGATCTCCGGGCGCTCGGGATTGCCGAAGTTGAGATTGTCGGTGATGGCGATGGGCTCGGCCCCGACGCTCACCAGATTGCGCCAGGTTTCCGCAACCGCCTGTTTGCCGCCTTCGAAGGGGTCAGCCTCGACATAACGCGGCGTGACATCCGTCGTCACCGCAATCGCCTTGTTGGGGCCGACGCGCACGACGCCTGCATCGCCACCCGGAATTTGCGCGGTGTTGGAGCCGATCAGATGATCATACTGCTCCCACACCCAGCGCCGCGATGCCATGTCAGGAGAGCCTGTGACCTTAAGGATGGCAGCCTTCAGATCATCCGGGGGCGGAACGTTGGTGAGCAGCGGAAGCTTCTTCGGCTCGACCCATGGGCGGTCATATTCCGGCGCTTCATCGCCCATCTGCTTGATCGGGAGATCAGCCTTCACCTCGCCGCCATGCTTGATGACGAAGCGCAGCGTATCGGTGGTGACGCCAACGATGGCGAAATCCAGGCCCCACTTGTGGAAAATGGCCTCGGCCTCTTTCTCTTGCTCGGGGCGGAGCACCATCAACATGCGCTCCTGACTTTCGGAGAGCATCATTTCATAGGCGGTCATGCCTTGTTCGCGGCAGGGCACTTTATCGAGATCAAGCTCGATGCCGAGGTTGCCCTTGGCGCCCATTTCAACGGCAGACGAGGTGAGGCCTGCAGCGCCCATATCCTGAATGGCGATGACGGCGCCTGATGCCATCAATTCAAGGCAGGCTTCCAGCAGACATTTTTCGGTGAAGGGATCGCCCACCTGTACGGTGGGGCGTTTCTCCTCGGCCTTGTCGTCAAACTCGGCGCTCGCCATCGTCGCGCCGTGGATGCCGTCACGACCTGTTTTTGCGCCGAGATAGACAACCGGGAGGCCGACGCCCTTGGCCTTGGAGTAGAAAATCTTGTCGGCATCAGCGAGGCCGACGGCCATGGCGTTGACTAGGATGTTGCCATTGTAGCGCGCATGGAAATTTACTTCGCCAGCAATTGTCGGCACGCCGAAGCAGTTGCCATAGCCACCGATGCCGGCGACGACGCCAGAGACCAGATGCCGCGTCTTCGGATGATCGGGCGCACCGAAGCGCAGCGCATTGGCGGATGCAATGGGGCGCGCGCCCATGGTGAAGACATCACGCAGGATGCCGCCCACGCCTGTCGCCGCGCCCTGATAGGGCTCGATGAAGGAAGGATGGTTGTGGCTCTCCATCTTGAAGACGATGGCCTGGCCATCGCCGATGTCGACAACGCCGGCATTTTCGCCCGGGCCCTGGATGACGCGCTTGCCGGTGGTGAGCAGCGTCTTCAGCCATTTCTTGGAGGACTTGTAGGAGCAATGCTCGTTCCACATGGCCGAGCAGATGCCAAGTTCGGTGAAGGTGGGGGTGCGGCCGAGGAGCTTGACGAAACGCTCATACTCATCCGGCTTGAGGCCGTGTTGCTTGACCAGTTCCGGGGTGATTGCGGGCTCTGCTGCTTTTGCCATGATGGCCGCAGGCTTTAGCCAAGGAGCAGGGGATTCACAACCGGCTTTGGCAAGCTATTAACTGCACAAGATTGCATCAATCCATGATGGCCTGGCGTTCCTTCAGCACCTGGGCATAGACGTTGATGATCAGCGCCGCGAGCAGGATGAGGCCGCGGATCAATATCTTGAGGAAGCTGTCGATCTGGATGTGATCGAGCCCGTTGTTGAGGACGCCGAGCACCAGCAGGCCGATGATGGTGTTGCCGATGCCGCCACGGCCCCCGAAGAGACTGGTGCCGCCGACGACGACGGCGGCGATCGCATCGAGCAGGAAGGTGTCGAACTGGTTCTGCTGGGCCGAGCCGAAATAGGCGACGCCGAGCATGCCGGCGATGCCGGAGCACATGGCGGAGATCACCATGACGGCGGCGATGATCATCTTGACGTTGACGCCGGAATATTCCGCTGCTTCGCGGTTGCCGCCGACCATGTACACATAGCGGCCGAAGCGCGTGTAGGTGAGAACCAGATGCGCGACGCCAAGGAAGATGAAGACGATGATGATCGACCAGCGGACGCCGTAGATAGACTGCGAGCCGAGATAGGTGACGATGTCGGGATAGGTGTAGGCGATTTGTCCGCGCACCAGCATGGCGGAGACGCCATTGGCAATTTGCATGATGGCCAGCGTCATGATGAAGGAGGGGATGCCGATCCAGGTGACGCCGAAGGCGGTGACGAGGCCGAAGGCCAGCGCCGACAGCAGCGCGAGAACCAGCGCTATAATGCCGGGCAGCGGGATATTGGCGATGTTCACATATTCCGGCTGTATGGTGAAATAAGCAACAGCAATGCCCACCGCGTTGCCGACGGCAGCAACCGAGAGATCAATCTCGGCAGTGAGGATGACGAAGGTGAGGCCCACCGCGATGATGCCGGTGATCGACAGCTGCGACAGGATGTTCATGCCATTGTCGAGCGAGAAAAATGTCGGGCTGGCAAGCGAGAAGAAGACGATGAGCGCCAGCAGCGTGAAAACCGGCGCGATGTTGCGCAGCTGGTCCGCCATGAAGCGCTTGAGATCGAAGCCCTTGGCCGCCACGACTTCGGTATTGCTCATGCCTTCCCCCTCAAGCTGCAGCCAGCAGATCGGATTTCTCGATGTGGCCGGTCGAAAATTCGCGCGCAAAACGGCCCTTGCGGATGACGGTAACCCTGTCGGCCAGCGTCAGAATGGTTTCCGGCTCGGTTGACAAGACCAGCACGGCAACGCCGCGATCACGCAAAGACTTGACGATGCGGATCACATCTTCCTTGGCGCCCACATCCATGCCGCGCGTCGGCTCCGACAGTATGAGCACCTTCGGCAGGTGGGTGAGCCATTTGGCGAGCGCCACTTTCTGCTGGTTGCCGCCAGACAGCGAACCAAGCGCAATGCCGGGCCGGGGCGGGCGGATCTGCAGGTCCTTGATGTGGGCCTCGGTGATCGAACGCTCCTTGGCTGGCTTGAGCCAGAGCCTGTGAATACGGTCGAGAATAGCGATTGAAACATTCTTGTAAACCGGCTCGCCGCGGAACAGCATCATGCGGCGGTTTTCGGGGACGAAGGCAATGCCGGCGCGGCGGGCAGCGGCTGTGGAGCGAAAGCGCACCGGCTTGCCATCCAGCTTCAGCGTGCCACGACGCACCGGCAGTTTGCCGAAGAGGGTGCGCGCGAGTTCAATCTGGCCGCTGCCCATGAAGCCGTAGATGCCGGTGATCTCACCTGCCCGCAAAGATACGGAGAAGCCTGAGAGAGCCCGGCCATCGCTGACATTCTCAATTGCCAGCACGATTGGCTTGGCATCATCGCCCGATAACTCGGCTGACTCACCCATGTGCAGCTCGACCGAGCGGCGGCCGATCATGTGGCCGATAACACTATCCTTGGTGAGCGCGTTCGTGTCTTCCGTAATCACCTTGTGGCCGTTGCGGAATACTGTAATGCGGTCAGATATCGCCAGCACGTCATCGAGGAAGTGGGAGATAAACACAATGCTGCGGCCTTCAGCGCGCAGCTTCTTCAGCACCTTGAACAGGCGCTCCACTTCGGGCGGGGACAGCGCCGAGGTGGGCTCATCCAGAATGATGATCTGCGCGCCCGAGAACAGCACGCGGGAAAGCTCCACTAATTGCTGCAGGCCAACGGGCAGCGCCGCCATGCGGGTGGTAGGGTCAATGTCGAGACCGAGGCTTGCGATAAGAGCCTTGGCTTCGCGGTTCATGCGGGCCCAGTCCACCGTGCCGAGCGCGGTGAGCGGCTGCTTGCCGAGGAACACGTTCTCGGCAACGGTCAGTTCTGAAATGACCGATAACTCCTGATGCACCATGCCGATCGAGTGGTGAAGCGCATCGCGCGCCGAATGCAGGCGGATCTCCCGCCCGTTCAGCAGCATGGTGCCGGTAAAGTCGGTATGCAGGCCGGCAATGATCTTCATCATGGTGGATTTGCCGGCGCCATTTTCGCCGACGAGGCCGTGAATTTCGCCGGGCAGCAGCGTGAAGCTTACATCGCGAAGCGCAGCAACGCCGCCGAAGGATTTCGACACGCCGACAAGTTCCAGCAGGGGTGATGGCTCACCCCTGCTGGCATTGGTCTGAACTTCAGCCATAGGCTACGTTATCAGATCAGGAAGTTCTTCTGAAGCCAAAGGTGACCGGCGGCCGATTCCTTGGTGATCACGGGACCATCAGCGAGGATGAAGTCAGGAATGTCTTTGCCTGCCTTCTCTCCGCCCTGAACGGCGGCAACGCCTGCGGCAACCGACCAGCCGTGAATGCGGCAGGACGGGTTGCGCACAGTAGCGACCATGATGCCTTCCAGCACCGCGTTCACCGCGGGCGGCATGGCGTCAACACCGGCGATCAGGATGTCAGTGCGGTTCTTGGCCTTCATGACGTTATGAGCAGCGAGCGCCATGTCGTCATTGTGGAAGAAGGCGCCCTTGATGTCCGGATGCTGCGTCAGCACCGACTCCCAGATGCGGGCAACCTTGGTCACATCCCAGTCCGCCGGCTGTTCATCCAGCAGCTTGATGTTGGCGTTGCCGTCAATAACCTGGTGGAAGCCCTTGGCGCGGCCTTGCGCACCGGAGTGGCCGAGCGCACCCTGCGTCATCACCACATTGCCGGCGCCGCCAATGGCTGCGACCAGCGCGGAGCTGACAACCGAGCCCATCATGATATTGTCGGGAGCAATGAAAGTGTGGAGCGGCACGGTGCCCGGAGGGGCGACCAGCGTATCCATGGCGATGACCGGCGTTCCGGCATCAATCATCTTCTTGATCGGGTCCGTCAGCGTGCCGATGCCGAAGGTCTGGATGGCGGCGAAGTCCCACTTTTGCGAAGCCATGTTATCGATGGCGGCGCGCTGCTTGGTGGCTGAGAGCTCACCATCGAACCAGGTGATCTCGACATTCATCAACTTGCCCCAGGCTTCAGCCGCCTGCTTGCCTTGCGCGCACCATGTTGCCTGCAAGCCTGCGTTCGAGAATGCGGCCTTCATGGGCTTGCCCGACGGTGCGAGCGCCTGCGCCATGGCAGGATCAAATCCGGCATCGGCGAGCAGGGCGGCGCCGAGCGCAGCGACGCCAAGCTTCTTGAATACATCCCGCCTTGTGGCGGCTTCCTTTATGAGATCGTTCAGCATTACGTCGGTCCTCCTCCGAGTTGTGTCCGGTCTGGCATCCATTGAAGCCTGCACTGTCAGACTATGCGGTTTCAATCGTTACATCTCTTCAGATGCCAAGCCGCGACCATCCAACAGCCTCCTGATTTTGTCCAGTCATTTGTGTGACAAATGCAATTGTCCGGGCAGCCATTCATGTTGCGCATGCGAAGCGGAGGAGCGAAAGTGTTTCGTTCAAACCCGCTTGCAGAGTGCGGCGCGCTCGGTTCTATTGTCGAGACAAAGCGCTTCGAGAGATAGGT
Source organism: uncultured Alphaproteobacteria bacterium (assembly GCA_963814455.1). Classification (GTDB taxonomy): domain Bacteria; phylum Pseudomonadota; class Alphaproteobacteria; order Rhizobiales; family Aestuariivirgaceae; genus Aestuariivirga. The sequence goes on from CAWFCR010000024.1 coordinate 11,181, forward strand.
TCCGTCAATGCCGTCATCCATCGTGATACCGAAAGGCTATCAGCCACAATGCAACGATACACTGCCTGCCTATCTTTCGGGAATTGTGGATGTAGCGAAGCTGCTGGGTGGCGCGCCTGCGGACTGGAGCGTGCAGGAAGTCGGCGACGGAAACCTCAATCTTGTCTTCATCGTCAAAGGCAAGGGTGGCGGCGTTGCCGTCAAGCAGGCATTGCCGTACGTGCGGCTGGTGGGGGAAAGCTGGCCGTTGCCGCTGTCGCGCGCGCACTATGAGCACATGGCGCTGACGGAGCAGGGGCGGTTGACGGGTAGGCTGGTGCCGCAAATTCTGCACTATGATGCAGAGCAGGCGCTGATCGTTATGGAGTATCTCTCTCCGCATGTGATCATGCGGCGCGGCATGATCACGGCGACGGTCTATCCGAAGTTCGCGGATGATGTTTCCACATTCATGGCCAACACTCTCTACTTCACTTCCGACATGGCGCTGACGGCAGATCGCAAGAAGGCGATGATCGGCGCTTTCTCCGGCAACACGGCCTTGTGCAAGATCACCGAAGACCTGATCTTCACCGATCCCTACCGGGACGCGGCGCTCAATCGCTGGACTTCGCCGCAGCTTGATGGCTTCGCAGCGAAGTGGCGGGAAGACACCGAGATGAAAACAGCGGTGTCGCGCCTCAAGCTCAAGTTCCTGTCCTGCGCCGAGGCCATGCTGCATGGCGATTTGCACACCGGCTCTATCATGGTGACGGCTGGCGAAACGCGCATCATCGACCCCGAGTTTGCCTTCATCGGCCCGATGGGTTTTGACGTCGGCGCGGTGATTGCCAACCTGCTGATCAGCTATTTCTCGCAGGACGGGCATGAGGAGCGGGCGGGAGAGCGCGACAATTACCGCGAGTGGGTGCTGGAGGCGTTGGAGGCAACATGGCTCGGCTTCCGCGAAAAGTTTCTCGGATTGTGGCGCGCCAACATGACGGGCGATGCCTATCCCGCTTCGCTATTCGAAGGCGCTGCCGGCGAGGCGGCGCTTGAAACCGAACGTCAGGCCTACATGGAGCGGCTGTGGACTGACACGGTTGGCTTTGCGGCGGCCAAGATGACGCGGCGCATCCTCGGCCTCGCGCACAACATAGACCTCGAATGGATCAAGGACACAGACAGGCGCGCCGCCTGCGAGGCGCGGGCGCTGGTGATGTCGCGCGACATGATGGTGCATGCAGGCCGCTACCCGAAGGTGCAATCGCTCTCCGACGCGGCGCGGAGGCTGCGCAAGGAAGACTTGATAGGGTAGCGAGAAGTGTACTCACTCTACCTCTCCCCACTGTTGGTGGGGAGAGGATGTCCCGAAGGGGCAGGTGAGGGGAACGACGGAATGAACCATGCTGGTTCGTCTTCCCTGCATGACAACCATGTCGACGCAGCGAGCGCGAGATCTCAGGCAACAGCACAACCCTGCGGAAGCAACAATGTGGCTGGCGTTGCGGTCACGAAACCTTGGCGGACACAAGTTTGTCCGACAGTTTCCTATCGGGCCTTACACTGCTGATTTTCTGTGTCGCGATAGGAAGCTTGTCGTTGAGATAGACGGCAGCCAGCACGTGGAATCCGAGAATGATCGCAGGCGTGACGCCTATCTTGCGGCGCATGGCTATTCGACTTTGCGGTTTTGGAGCGGTGATGTGTTGGCGAACCAGGCTCAAGTCTGCGACACGATCCTTGCTGTGCTCAACGGAGTCATTCAGGTAAGTATCGAAGCACCAGACTTGAAATACGTCCCCTCATCCGGCCCTGCGGGCCACCTTCTCCCCTGAGGGGAGAAGTGAACGGCAGCTAACTCCTCACTTCTCCCGTGAGAGGAGAAGTGATTTAACCTACCCCGTGACGGCGATGAGCTTGCGCTGGCTTTCGGAGTGGATGGTAGGTGCTGCGATGACCTCGCCACGGGGGCCGGCCAAGACGCGGCGCGCCGGAAAGATGATGTGGACGCTGGTGCCTTCGCCGGGGGTGCTTTCGATCTCGATCTCGCCGCCATGCAGTTCGATCAGACCCTTGACGATGGGCAAGCCGAGGCCGGCCCCGTCAATCGCCTGGCGTGTGGCCATGCTGCCGCGCTCAAACGAGTGAAGCGCGCGGTGGATTTCGTTGGCGGGAATGCCGGGGCCATTGTCCTTGAAGGTCAGCACCAGGGCGCCGGAGGCATTGCGGAGGGCGGAGATGCGGATAGCGCCGCCTTGCGGCGTGAACTTGACCGCGTTGGCCAGCAGATTGATGGCGATCTGATTGACGGCCCGCACTTCGCCCATGAGCTTGGGGAGGCTTTCGGGCAGGTCGACTTCAATCGAAATGTGCTTTGACCGCGCCTTGCCAGCGACAAGCGCAATGCCGGAGCGCACGCAGGCCGAGACGTGGAATGGTTCATCTGAAATGTCACGGCGGCCAGCCTCGATGCGCGACAGATCGAGAATGTCGTCGATCAGGTCAAGCAGGTAGCGGCCGGATTGATTGATGTCGCCGGCGTAGGACCTGTAGGTGGCGTTGTCCAAAGGGCCATACATTTCGGCAGCGAGGATTTCGGAGAAACCCATGATGGCGTTGAGCGGAGTGCGCAGTTCGTGGCTCATGTTGGCGAGGAACATGGACTTGGCGCGGTTAGCCTCTTCCGCCTTCTGCTTTTCGGCCTTGGCCTTGTCACGCTCATGCTGGAGCTGTTCGATGAGCTCGTCCTTCTGAGCCCTGAACTTCACCATGTCGGTTGCGGTTTCGCCAAGCTGGCGGGCGACAAACAGGAAGAACACCTCGAGCACGATGATAAGGCCTGCCAAAGCGAAGTAGATCGGTTCAAGCATGGAGGCGCAGCGCATCGCCACGCCCAACGTCATGATGCCGGTTCCGGCGACAAGCACCGGCAGGAAGCTGTTGACGACGAGGAAGCGGACGGCAATCACCGCCATGGTGAAGGAGACGAGGTAGGCGCTCTGCAAAGTCGTGGCGGTGTGCCAGAAGGCAAACAGCGGCACGACCCAGCACATGCCTTGCAGGAATTCGGAAGCCGAAAGAATGCCGATCCAGTCGTTGGTTTCACGGGCCGGACGATCGCGGCGGAAATAGATGTAGGAAAGATAAATCTGCAGCGCCTGGCAAACGAGGGCCCAGGTCAGCCAACCGACGACGATTGAAGGGGTAACCCACATGAGACTGGTGAAAGCCAGCATGAGGCTGAGGATTGGCATGGTGGGCGCAACCTGGATCTGGTTCCTGAGGAACAGGATCAGCAGTTCGCGCTTCCAGTCCGAAGCGGTTGATGAAGCCCAGCCTGTCTCAGATGGCTCCTGTGCCACAGGCGCGCTGACCTCCGGCTCTTCCACCGGGGGAAAGTTGTTGCGATCCAAACTCGCGGCTATTTCAGGCCCACCAACCATCAAGCAATCCGATTTCTGCTTGCCAATGACAGGCCACCGTAGCAGCGCCGCACTAAGGGCTGCTTTGCAAAGTCCGTAAGTTTTTACCGGTCACGGCTGTCATGGTTAAGGAAAACTTGCCGTTTCGCAGCCTTGCGGCTATGCGATGCGCAATCCACTGTCGCAAACCGGAAGTCGCAATGGCTGCAGTCACCCGTGATGAAGTTCTCTGCCGTTCTCAAGCGCATTGCCGCTCCGGACGGCCGGGGAAACATTGTCTCATCAGGGCTGGTTTCCGACATTGCCATCGACAATGGCAAGGTGATGTTCGCACTCACAGCCGACCCAGCGCACATGAAATCGATGGAGCAGCTACGGCAGGCAGTTGAAAAGGCGGTCGCTGGCATTCCGGGTGTAACGCGCGCGCTGGTGGCGCTGACCGCGGAGGCCGCAGGCGGCAAGGCTGCGCCGCAAGCGCAGCAGGCAGCCGACAAATCCATTCCCGGCATCAAGCACCTGGTGGCGGTTGCCTCCGGCAAGGGTGGCGTTGGCAAATCGACGACGGCTATTAACCTGGCGCTGGGACTCAAGAGCTTGGGGCTATCGGTCGCCGTGCTCGACGCCGATATCTATGGCCCGTCGATGCCAAAGCTCATGGGCCTCTCGGGCAAGCCTGAGCGCAGCGATAGTCCCGGCAAAGCGATGAAGCCGCTCGCCCGCTTCGGCATTGAGGTGGCCTCGATCGGTTTCCTCGTGGACGAGGCAACGCCGATGATCTGGCGCGGGCCGATGGTGATGTCGGCGCTGACGCAGTTGCTGCGCGAGGTGGCATGGTCGCCTGCCGACATCATGATCATCGACATGCCGCCCGGCACGGGCGACGCGCAACTCACGCTGGCGCAGCAGACGCCGCTTTCGGGCGCCGTCATCGTCTCGACACCGCAGGACCTTGCCCTTATTGATGCGCGCAAGGGCATCGCCATGTTCCGCCGCGTCAATGTGCCGGTGCTCGGCATCGTCGAAAACATGAGCTACTTCGTATGCAGCAAGTGCGGCGAGCGGCACGAAATCTTCGGTCATGGCGGGGCGCGCGCCGAGGCCGAAAGCATCGGCGTGCCATTTCTCGGCGAAGTGCCGCTCGACAAGGAAGTGCGGTTGCGCTCAGATGCGGGCGAGCCTATCACCGTGTCATTGCCGCAATCGCTGCATGCTACAATCTACCGTGATATCGCCAGCCAGCTCTGGGCAGGACTTTCCGGTGGCAGCGCCGTTCGGACACCGCCCCGGATTGTCGTTGAAAACTAGCGGTGCGGCGAAAAAAGCGGCAGGATATCAACCAAGGCCCGGTGTAGTCTCTCGGGCATGATTCGTGGTGAGGGGTCGATGACGAAACTGTCACAGATATTGGGTTTTCTGTTCCTGGCCGCAGGGGTTGTGCTGGCTATATTGTGCTTCATGTTGCCTGGCTGGATGCAGGTCTACGGCGTGACGCTGGAATTGGCGGCCATCTTGATGGTGGGCGGCGGCATCTGCATCGGAATTGGCGGATTGCCAGATGCCCTGCATGCCGAGCATGGCGGGGCAGAGGACGTAACTCATATTGATGACCTGCGCCGCGCGCCGCCTGCACCAGTACCGGCAGAGAGGCCGAAGCTTGCCGAGGTGAAGCCGAGGGCTGAATTCAAGCCTGCCGCTGCAGTTGCAGCCGTGACTGAAGGCGTGCGTCCGAGCGTGGCCGAGACCATCGAAGCGCTTGAGCAGGCCAAGAACGACATTGCTTCGGCGCTCAGCATTGAGAAGCCTGCGGCCGAGCCGAAACCCTCGATTGCCGCTATTCTCGAGAAACCCTTTGGCGAGAAGCCCGCCAAGAGCGAGCCGCCTATTGTTCTGCAGATGCCGGCTCCGACGCCGCCTCCCCGCCGCCAGCGCCAAAAGCTTTGGTGGAGGAAGCCAGTGAGGCCGATGAAGCTGACGATCCAGACCTCTATGTGGTTGAGGAAAAAGTCATTCGCGGCCGCCCGGCGCGCGTGCTTTCCGACGGCACAGTTGAGGCAGAGACGGACGAAGGCTGGATGCGGTTCGAGAACCTTGAACATCTCGACGAATATCTCGACGCCATGTCGCCAGGAGCCTGAAGGCTCGCCTAGCATTCAAAAGAGCCCGCGCTGGCCGCGGGCTTTTTGTGTCCGCGCCTATGCCGTCCGCCATGGCAATATCATAATTCCGGCGCGGCTCAGCCGGAATCCGCGCAACATGCAGTCATCATCGGCTCCTAGCTTCCTCCTTCAATAACCGGAGGAAACCATGAAACAACTTGTTCGCCTGCTTGCCACATCAGCGTTAGCCACAATCGCCCTGCAGGCTGTGCCTGCCAGCGCCAGCACTGGTTTGCCTGACCGGGTGGAAGTTGCCTTCGTGCTCGACACCACGGGCTCCATGGGGGAACTCATCGACGGGGCCAAGCGCAAGATATGGTCAATCGCCAATGCCATCGTTGACGAGAACCCCGAGGCTGACATTGCCATGGCGCTGGTCGCCTACCGCGACAGGGGCGATGCCTATGTGGTGAAGACGGCGCCAATGTCGGAAGACATCCAATCGCTCTATGGCAAGCTGGTGAAGCTCGAAGCCGATGGCGGCGATGACACGCCGGAATCGGTCAACGCTGCGCTCAACGAGGCGGTGAACGGACTGCAATGGAGCAGCGGCGAACATGTGAAAAGGATCGTGTTCCTGGTGGGCGATGCGCCGCCGCACATGGATTATGTGCAGGAGAAACAGTATCCGGCCATCCTCAAGCAAGCGGTGAAGCGCAACATCATTGTCAATGCCGTGCAGGCGGGCGACATGGCGGAGACGACGCCAGTGTGGAAGGAGATCGCGCAGTTCGGGCGCGGACGCTACATCGCCATTCCGCAGAGCGGCGGCGAGGTGACGGTGATCATCACGCCGTATGACGATGACATTCTGCACCTGCAGCGCTCGCTGGATGAGACAGTCGTGCCCTATGGATCGATCGAGAAGAAGGCAGAGTTAACGTCGAAGATGGCGGAGAAGGCGGCGGCGGCGCCCGCAGTGCAGCTCGATAACTCCAAGTACTATTCCAAGCGTGCGGCGAAGAAGGAAGTGGTGACCGGCGGCGGCGACCTCATCGCCGATGTGCGCAACAAGTCCGTTACGCTGTCGCGGATCAAGGACGACGAACTGCCGGAAGAATTGCGCGGCAAGGCCGAGCCGGAGCGGCAGCAGTGGTTCGAGCAGAAGCTTGTGGCGCGGCAGGGCGTCGAGGAGAAGCTCGCCGCACTCATTGCCAAGCGCGATGCGTATGCGGCCGAACAGGCAAAGGGAAGCAAGCGCAGTGCCGGTGATTCCTTCGATCAGGCGGTGGAGGAGACGTTGAAAGTGCAGTTGAAGTAGGCGAGAGTGCTACCGCACATCCAGCACGCTGGTGCGGGCATTGCGGACGACTGTGGTGGCGGTTGAACCCTTGATCAGCCGCTGCAGGCGCGAGCGGCCTTCGTCGGTTACTACAATGACACGGTAGAGCGAGCCGGTTTCGACGATCTCCTCCACCACTTCGCCGACGCCGACGCGTGTGTCATGCACGTCAAGGCGCATGGCCTTGAGCAGAGCGCGGGCGCTGGCGACGGCTTCCTCGGCAGCAGGGCGCGCAGCCTCGGTTGGCGCAACGGAGAACAGGGTCACCGGTTCGCCTGCAAAATGTGCGAGCACGGCGGCGCGGCGCACCGCCTGCATGGAGCGCGAGGTGCCGTCGGTGCAGATGAAGAAACCCTTCTTTTCGGCTGACTTGCGCGCCACCATGACGGAGCAGGGGGCTAACGTCGTCACCTGCTGGACGATGCCCGCATCGAAGAATGACAAGAGCTCGCCTCGCCACTTTGACGGCTCGCCTACAACGATGACGTTGTAGGGGCCAAGTTCATACTGATCGAGAATGCCGTTGGCGACGTCAGGCGCGGTCTTGAGCTTGAGCACAACGCTGCGGCCATCGGGACTCTTGTACTCAACCTTGGTGTCGCCGGCGGGATCACCCCAGGCGTCCTGGGTTGCAGTTTCCTTGCTCCAGCTTGCGGGGTCTATGCCGTAGTTCTTGAGCAGGTCGAGCGCCGTCTTGAGATGGCGCACGCCCGGAAGCTCAAACCCCGCATCCATCATGTTCTGGCGGGCGAGGCGCACTTGCAGGCCGCCCGAATGCAGGCCCTGGTCGATTGGCCTCACATACAGAATGATGAGATCGCTCTCTGAGTCGGTAAACAGGCGGGCTGCCTGGTGCACGGCTTCTTCGCCGGCGTCAGTACCGTCAATGCAGGCGAGAATGCGGAAACGATTGCGGCGCTGGGAGCGCAGGTTTTGCAGCGTCTTGCGAACGGCGCTTTCTTGCCGGTCGGACAGTTGCTGGCGGCTGAACAGTTCCTTCATTGCCATGGCAGATCACGCTAACAGGGGCCAATAGAAGGACGATAGCAGCAAGACGATGATGACGGAAATAACCATCATGCGCAGGCCGATCTTGAAGAAATCGCGCCCGGTGAGATAGCCCGAAGCATAGATGATGGTGAAAGCGGGCTGGGCTGCCGGCGTCAAATAGCCGAAGGCCGATGATATGGCGGTGATGAAGCCGGTAATCAGCGGATCATGGCCCGCCTCGACAGCCGTATTGAGCACGATGGGACCAAGAACGGCGACAGCGGCGCCCGCCGTCATGGTGTTGGAAACGCCGATGGTGAGAAGCGCCGTGATGGTGTCGAAGGCAAAAGCCCCCTCTACGCCCAGCTGCTTGAAAGCGCCCAGCACATTGCCCGCCATCCAATCGGCAGCGCCGGTAGACTGCATTTCCACGCCGAGCGAAATGGCGGCCGCATAAAGCAGGACGACGCCCCAGTTGACGCCGGAATTGATGTCCTCCCAGCGCACCAGGCCGAAGACGAGGAAGGCGATGGTGCCGGAGAGCGCCACGACGCCGAGGCCAAGCGTGTTGGAAAACAGAATCCAGCCGAGAATGGTGGCGGCGAAAATCGCTATCGTTCCCCAGTCGGAAAATTTCATCGGTCCCTGCATGGAGACCTGGGTGCGCAGGCGGCTGATGGCGCGCGACATGTCGGTCGTCTCGGGCTTGAAGGTGAGCACGAGGAGCGCTGCAACAATTGGCAGGCGCAGCAGGAACATCGGGAAGGCGTAGATGGCCCAGGTCACGTAATCCATCAGGAAGCGATGCGTATCCGGATTGAGCGGATCATAGAACAGCTGCTTCCAGTAACTGATGATGATGGCGTTGCGGGCGCCGCCGGATGGCGTTGCGACACCAGCTATGGAGCAGCCGTAGGAGATGGAGAAGAGAATGACGGCGGCGAGGTTGTGAACCTTCTTCGGATCGTTGGAGGTAAGTGTGATGAGCGTCACGCCCACAGGCAGCATCATCGCCGCCACCGTATGCTCGCCGATGAAGGCCGCAAGCAGGCCGCAGAATGTGGTGATGCCGAAACTGATCCAGTAGATGTTGGTGCCGGTGAGGCGCACGATCCACCAGGCGATGCGCTTGTCGAGCCGCTGCTTGACGATGGCGACCGCCAGCATGAGCGAGCCCATGATGAAGAGCACGGCATCGGTCATCAGGCTTTGGGCGACCTTGGTGGGATCGACCTTGAGGAGCAGCACCTGACCGACGATGATCATCAATGGCACGGTGGGCAGCGGAATGGCCTCAGTGACGAACAGGATGGTCGCCATCAGCGACATGCACAGAACGATCTGGCCGTCATGCGTGAGGCCTGCTGGCGTTGGGGCGCCCATGAGGATAAAGCCCAGCAACATTGCAATGAAGAACCAGCGCCGCTTCCACAGCATCGACAGGTCGATTTGCGAGGTGACGAGCCGGTAGCGCTGGTAGCCGCGGCGGCGGAAGCGGCCTAACCGCGCTGTCGACTCATGCGCCTGCAGGCTGTCGCGAGCCAGCGAAAATAGGCTTGTGGCTTGCGTTGTCGTCATGCTCCCACCCTTGCCGTGGGGGCAAGCTCCGTGGGATAAGAAGCTAGTCTGCAAATGTTTAGGATTGCGTTATGACATCTGTCGCGCCGGTTCTCGAGGCGATCGACAAGGACATGCCAAATGCCCTCGACCGGCTGTTTGCGTTGTTGCGATTCCAGTCGGTCGGCACTGATCCGCAGTTTCATGGCGAGTGCCGGAAAGCGGCGCAATGGCTCCGGCAGCTTTTGGCCGAGATGGGTCTTGAGGCGAGCCTGCGGGAGACAACGGGGCAACCCGTTGTGGTGGCTCGCTCGCAGGCACCCCACGTCCAAACTCATGCTCCACACGTCCTGTTCTATGGCCATTACGACGTCCAACCGGCGGACCCCTTGGAATTGTGGGATACGCCACCTTTCGAACCCGTCATTCGCAAGGGGAAATCCGGCAAGGAACAGATATTTGCCCGAGGCGCGTCTGACGACAAGGGCCAATTAATGACGTTTTTGGAGGCCTGCCGCGCCTGGCTTTCAGCGCACGGAACGCTGCCTTTCCGGCTCACTATCCTGCTTGAGGGAGATGAGGAAGGAGACAACAAACATTTGGACCGCTTCCTTGCCGCCAACAAGGCAGAATTCAAGGCAGATGCCGCTTTCATCTGCGATACCGGTTTATGGAACGAGAGGTTGCCCGCCATCACCACGCGGCTGCGGGGCTGCATTGCCGAAGAAGTAACGATTGTCGGGCCCGCCATCGACCTGCATTCCGGCTACTATGGCGGGGCCGCCGTCAACCCCATCCATGTCCTGACCGCCATCATGGCTGACATCCACGATGCCAAGGGCCGCATCACCATTCCCGGCTTTTATGACGGGGTGAAGCCGGTTGGCAAAGCGCTGAAGGCGCAATGGGCAGGCCTCAAGTTCAACGAGCGGAAGTTCCTCACCGATGTCGGCCTCAAGGCCAATGCCGGTGAACAGGGCTACTCGATGCTTGAACAGTTGTGGGCCAGGCCTACGGCAGAGTGCAATGGCATTCTCGCTGGCTATACGGGGCGTGGCGCGAAGACGGTGTTGCCTTCACGCGCCATGGCGAAGTTTACCTTCCGATTGGTTGGCGGGCAGGAGCCCAGCAAGATAAGGCGCGCCTTTCAAAAGTTCGTTCGTGCCAGGTTGCCCAAGGACTGCAAGGCCAGTTTCTCTTCGATGGGCGGCGACAACAGCGGAGTAAGCGTTTCGGACGACAGCCGGTGGATCAAGGCAGCCGACAAGGCGCTGGCTGCCGAGTGGGGCCAGAAACCTGTGAGGATTGGCAGCGGGGGTTCGATTCCGGTAGTCGAATCGTTTATGCGGCACCTCAACATGGAAAGCCTTCTCGTCGGCTTTTCACGAGAATCGGACAGCGAACACAGCCCCAACGAAAAATATGACGTAGAGAGCTTTCAGCGCGGCACGCGCAGCTGGGCGCGGATCATCGGTGAGATTGCACGGCAGGAGACGGCATGAGTGATTTAACGGCAATACTGGAAACAGCAGACCGCGACCTGGAGCGAAGCGTCGACAGGTTGTTCGATTTCGTCCGCATTCCTTCCATTTCGGGCGACAATGCCTACCACGCCGATTGCGAGAAGGCAGCGCGCTGGCTGGTGGTGGAACTGACGGCGCTGGGCTTTGTGGCTGAGTCGAGGGCAACAGCAGGCAAGCCAATGGTGGTGGCGCATTACACGCCGCGCTCAGCATCCGCCAAAGTTCCGCATGTGCTGTTTTATGGTCACTATGACGTGCAGCCGGTGGACCCGCTGAACCTTTGGCACAGCCCGCCGTTCGAACCGCGGCGCGCCAAGGGCGAGGATGGCATAGAGCGGCTCTATGGCCGCGGCTGCGCTGATGACAAGGGCCAGCTGATGACCTTTGTAGAGGCGGCGCGGGCCTGGATCAGCGCTACGGGTGACCTGCCGTTCAAGGCGACATTCCTCATCGAGGGAGAAGAGGAATCAGGCTCGCCATCGCTGGTGCCTTTTCTTGAACAGAACCGTGACGAGTTGACCTGCGATGCCGCCTTCATCTGCGACACCAACATGTGGGACGAGAAGACGCCCGCCATCACCACGCGGCTGCGCGGGCTGGTGGCTGACGAGGTGACGCTCACCGGGCCGCGCATCGACCTGCATTCAGGCTCCTATGGCGGACCTGCGATCAACCCCATCCGGGCGCTCAGCAAGATCATCGCCTCGCTGCATGACAGCAAGGGCAAGGTGACCATACCCGGCTTCTATGACGGGGTGGAGCCACTTCCCGCAGCAACGAAGAAGCAGTGGCAGGCACTGAAGTTTTCCGACCGCAAGTTTCTGAGCGAAGTAGGCCTGTCGGTGCCTGCAGGTGAAAAGGACAAAAGCGTATTGGAGCAGATCTGGGCGCGGCCCACTGCCGAGGTCAATGGCATCTGGGGCGGCTACACAGGCGCTGGCGCCAAGACTGTGCTGCCCTCGCAAGCGCATGCCAAGCTCACCTTCCGCCTTGTCGGCAAGCAGAAGCCGGAGAAGGTGCTGAAGGCGTTTCGTGCTTTCGTGAAGAAGCAGCTGCCGAAGGACTGCAAGGTAACATTCTCCGATAAGTTTCACGGTGCGCCCGCGAGCGAGGTTAAAGAGAGCAATCCCTACATCAGCCTCTCCAGCGAGGCGCTCAAGCAAGAGTTCGGGCGTGATGCTGTGCTCATGGGGTCTGGCGGTTCCATCCCCATCGTGCGTTATTTCAAGGATGTGCTGGGAATGGACAGCGTGCTGGTCGGCTTCGGCCTTTCCGACGATGCCATTCACAGCCCCAACGAGAAATACAATCTCTCGAGCTTCCATCGCGGCATCCGCAGTTGGGTCCGCATAATGGGGCGCCTGGTGGAGTAGAGCGATGGCCAAAGACCTGGTGAAGCTAACTAACAAGTATCATGAAGCCATCAATGCCTTCGATTTTGCGACAATAGAATCCATGTTCAGCGAGGATGCCGAGTATCACTCTTCCGGCATTGGCGGGCTCTATGGGCGAAGCGCCATCATGGCTGCAATGCGCGCCTATTTCTCGGAGTTCAGCGACCAGATTTCGAGCGATGAAAGCGTTGAAGACATCGGCAACAGCACGGTGCGTTCAAAGTGGCGGCTGACGGCGACGACAAAGTCCTCCGGGCGCATCGTCAAGCGGCAGGGGATCGAGAACATTCACTTCACGCCGAAAGGCCTTATCAGCCTTGTCGAGGTTGAAGACGTGCTGCCGTGCAAGGATTGATCAGCCGAGCTTGAAGCCGGTGACATGATCCGGCGGGGCCATGCCGGGCCTGGTGTATTCATCCGCCGTTGGCGCCAGCACCTGCATGCGGACAGGTATAAGCCCGCCCCATATCGGCAGTGACTTGTCTTCCTCGTCATCACCGGGCGGGCCGCTTCGCACCTTGGCGGAACATTCATCAAGCGACATGCCAAGCACGGTCGTTGCCTTGATTTCCTTGTCTGTGACCGGGCGGAGAATGTCCCAGCGGCCGGGAAACAGCTGCTCGGTGAAAGTCTTGAGGTGATGCAGCTTGTCTTCCTTGCCCTTCACCTTGTGAGCCTTGCCTACGGCCATGACAGAGCGATAGTTGCAGGAATGGTTGAAGGCGGAACGCGCCATGACCATGGCATCAATGATGGTGACAGTGAGGCAAACGTCAGCTTCCTCGCAGGCCTCCAGCATGCGGCTGGCGGCCGAGCCGTGCCAGTAGACATGGCTGCCTTCGCGCCATTGCAGCGTCGGCGTGACGAAGGGCGAGCCCTTGAACACATAGCCCACACTGCAGATCGGCATGGCGTCGAGGATGGCGTGGACGGTTTCGGCATCATAGGCGCCGCGATCGTGGCGGCGCCTGACGCGGGTTCTTTCACTTGGGGCTTTGGTCATCCGGGGGTTCCTTGTGCACTGCTGTTGAACGATATATGGTCTGCCTGAAAGGGCCAAATTGGCGCGCTATGGACAGACCACTTAACCGACGATCCGTCATCGAGATCGGCATTGACCGCGGTGATGCGGAGCCGCTGCAGTCGCAGATTGCGCGGCAGATTCGTGAGTCAGTGTTGAGCGGGCGGCTGCGGCCGCACAGCAAGCTGCCTTCAACGCGGGGACTGGCGGAGGAACTCGGCGTAGCGCGGGCAACCGTGGTCGAAGCCTATGAGCAGCTGATGGGCGAAGGCTATATTGATAGCCGGCGCGGATCAGGCAGCCGGGTTGCAGCCGAACTGCCGGAGCAATTGCTGACAGCCTCGGCGCCGCGCAAGAGCGAGCCTCCAGTGCGACAGAAGATGCCGGTGCGTGAACCGGCACGGCCTTTCCGTTCCGGCCTCGTTGACTGGGATTATTTCCCGCATGATGACTGGGGCAAGCTGCTGGGGCGCACCTGGCGCAACCCGTCGATTGCGCTGCTTGAGCACCATGACGTGTTTGGCTGGCTGCCGCTGCGCAAGGCGATTGCTCAGCACCTGTTCGAATGGCGCGGCATTTCCTGCGAGCCGGCGCAGGTGATCATCACCGCTGGCGGCAGCGATGCCTTCGACCTGATGGTGCGGGCGCTGTTCAGGGAAGGCGACAAGATCTGGCTTGAAGACCCCGGCTACCCCACGGCGCGCCGCGTGTTTAGCCAGGGCGGGCTCAACCCGGTGCATGTGCCCATCGACTCGGAGGGGCTGGTGGTGGCGGAAGGGGTCAAGGCCGCGCCCAAGGCACGCGCCGCTTTCGTTACCCCGGCTCGGCATTACCCCATGGGCGTGACCATGCCACTGTCACGGCGCCTCGAGTTGCTGGATTGGGCGCGTGAAGCAAAGTCGATCATCATCGAGGACGATTATGACAGTGAGTACCGCTATGTCGGGCGGCCGCTGCCAGCGCTCTCAAGCCTCGACCGGGCTTCGCGCGTCATTTATTCCGGCACTTTCTCAAAAGTGTTCTCGCCCATTGTGCGGCTTGGCTACATCGTGGTGCCGGAGGCGATGACGGCTGCCTTCACGCAGGCGCGCGCCAACCACGGGTCACCGCCGTCACTGCTCGCCCAGCCGGCGCTGGCCGAATTTTTGGCGAGCGGAGATTTTGCCGTACACATCCGGCGCATGCGGCGCATCTATGCAACGCGGCGGCTGAAGCTGATCGAAGCATTGCAGCCAGGCAATGGCAAGCTGTTTGACATTGATGCCGCACCCGCAGGACTGATGGTGCTGCTGAAACTGAAAGCCGGAGAGAATGACGAGCAACTGGCGCAGGAGCTGCTGGCCGCCGGTATCGAAACGCAGGCGCTTTCCACCCACTATGCGGCAAAACAGCGCCAGCATGGGCTGCTCCTCAGTTTTGCCGGGTTTACTGATAAACAGCTGGCTGCAAGTGCGGCCGCGCTACTGCGGCACATGAACGCCGAGAGGAAATGACATGAGATTGCCTGTAACCCGCCGCCTGCTGTTGGCATTGCCGCTTGCCGCTATTGCTTCACCAGCGCGCGCCAATGGCGAGATCATGGTGATAAATGCCTTCGTGCGACCGCCGCTGGTTCCCAGCGTTCCAGTCGGAGCGCTGTACATGACGTTGATGAACCACGGCGCTGCCGGGGACAAGCTGATTGCCATCAGCAGCCCTGTTGCGGCATCGGTCGAGTTGCACGAAAGCAAGGAAGAGAACGGCGTCTCCAGCATGCGCGCGGTTGAAGCGCTTGAGTTGCCTGCGGGTGGCATGTTGGAACTGAAGCCCGGCGGCTATCACGCCATGCTTGTCGGCATCAAGACACCGATGAAGAAGGGCGACAGCGTGGCCTTCACACTGACATTTGAGACTGCCGGTGAGATCGCGATGACAGCGCAGGTCGGCGAGACTGCTGCCATGCATGAGCATGAGGCGCCGAAGGAGTAGGGAGAAATCTAGCTTACCCGCCAGTAACGCTCATGTGCCGGGCAACGGCTGGCTTGTTGTGCTGGCGGTCAATGATGAAGTCATGGCCCTTGGGCTTGCGCAGGATGGCGCGGTCGATGGCTGCGAGCAGAAGTTCATCACCTTCGGAGGCGCGCAGCGGCGTGCGCAGATCAGCATCATCGTCTTGGCCCAAGCACATGTAGAGCGTGCCGGTGCAGGTAAGGCGCACGCGGTTGCAGCTTTCACAGAAGTTATGGGTAAGCGGCGTGATGAAGCCCAACCTGCCGCCGGTTTCCTTGACCTCGACATAGCGGGCGGGGCCACCGGTCTTGTAGGCAATGTCGTTCAGCGTGAATTGCTGCTCCAATGATGCACGGACTTGCGACAGTGGCAAATATTGATCGGTGCGGTCACCATCAATATCGCCGAGCGGCATGGTTTCGATAAGCGTCAGGTCCATGCCTTCGCCATGGGCCCAGCGCAGCATTTCCGGAATTTCGCGCTCATTCACATCCTTGAGGGCAACGGCATTGAGCTTCACATGGATGCCCGCAGCTTGCGCGGCGCGAATGCCCTTCAACACCTTGGCAAGTTCACCCCAGCGGGTGATGCGCTTGAACTTGTCAGCATCCAGCGTATCCACCGACACGTTGATGCGGCGCACGCCATGATGAGCGAGTTCGGGGGCAAAGCGCTCCAACTGGCTGCCGTTGGTGGTGAGCGTCAATTCTTCCAGCGCGCCGGATTTCAGGTGGCGCGAGAGGCTTTCAACCAGCGTCATGATGCCTTTGCGCACCAAGGGCTCGCCGCCGGTGAGCCTGATCTTGCGGACGCCGCGTCCGATGAAGGCAGAACACAGGCGGTCGAGCTCCTCCAGCGTCAGCAGGTCGCGCTTGGGGAGGAAGGTCATGTCCTCCGCCATGCAGTAGACGCAGCGGAAGTCGCAGCGGTCAGTTACCGAAACGCGCAGGTAGCTGACGTGCCTGCCAAAGGGATCAATTAAGGGACCGGACATGCCTCTAATGTGGGCTCAGGCAGGTTTCTGGTCAAGCGGCTGGCCGTGAAGCGCCGCCGAGGAAGGCAGAAACATGGTAAGCAGGCCAATCGCTGGCAGGAACGAGCAGATGAAGAACACTTGTTCGATGCCGATATCATCCGCCAGCCAGCCGAGGATGGCAGCGCCAATGCCGCCAAAGCCGAAGGCTACGCCGAAGAACAGGCCCGATATCATGCCGACGCGGCCGGGCAGCAGTTCCTGGGCGTAAACCACCATGGCCGAGAAGGCGGAGGCGAGAATGAAGCCAATGGGCACGGTGAGAACGACAGTCCAGAACAGGTTGGCAAAGGGCAGCGCCAGTGTGAAGGGCAGTGCGCCCAGCACCGAGAACCAGATGACGGCCTTGCGGCCAATCCTGTCGCCAATCGGACCGCCGAGGATAGTGCCAGCGGCGAAAGAGAACAGATAGACGAACAGGTAGTATTGTGACTGTTCCGCCGTCACCTTGAATTTTTCGATCAGGTAGAAGGTGAGGAAGCTCGAAAGGCTCGCCGTGTAGACGAACTTCGAAAACATCAGCAGCAGGAGGATGGTGAGCGTCATGACAATCGTCGCGCGCGGCAGGTTGCTCTTCATCGGCGCCACCGCCTTGCGGCCCGATGGCCCCAAATGACCGCTGTACCAGCGGCCGACGTAGCTGAGTAGTAAAACGGACAGCAGCGCAATTGAAATGAACCATAGCGCGCTTTGCTGGCCGCGGGGCAGCACAATCCAGGCCGCAAGCAGAGGGCCGAGAGAAGTTCCGAAGTTGCCGCCAAGCTGGAATACGGATTGCGCCAGGCCATATTTGCCGCCGGAGGAAAGCCGCGCCACGCGCGAGGCTTCCGGATGGAAGATGGAGGAGCCGACGCCAATTGCCGCTGCGGCGATGAGCAGGGCGGAATAGGAACTTGCAAGCGCCAGCAGGGTGATGCCGATCAATGTGCAGGCCGGCGCAAAGGGCAGCGAGAAGGGAATGGGGCGCTTGTCGGTATAGTGACCGATGAGCGGCTGCAGCACGGAGCCTGTGACCTGGAACACCATGGTCATGATGCCGACTTGGGCGAAGGTGAGTGAATAGGTCTGATGCAACAACGGATACATCGACAGCATCACGGCCTGCAGAGTGTCATTGATCATGTGGCTGCAGGCGACCGCCAGCAGAACGGCGTATGCCGTGCCGGTTGCGCTTGGGGAGGGCGTTGCGGTTGTTATGCTCATGCAATTCCGGGAATGGTCATAGCGAGCCCGCCTGCGCTATGCCACGGGAAATCCTGCAAGGCTGCCATGCCGTGCCGCTCCCTCGCATCAGCCCGAGGTTTCCTTCAGCAGCCATTGCTTGAACACAGACACTTCAGCAGCGCGGGTAGTGCGCGGGACCTGCGGTTCGACAATGTAGTAGGCGCGCTGCGCAAGGACTTCTGTTTCGAACAGCTTGACGAGGCGGCCGCTTTCAAAGTCGCGCCGAAGTAAGGCACAGGGCGCCAGACCGACGCCTTGTCCGGCGAGGATCGCCGAGTGCAGCAGGTTGAATCCGTCAAAAATAGGTCCCGGCTGGGTTTCCTTCACCTTGATGCCGGCTGCCTTGAACCAATTGAGCCACGACCGGCGGTCCTCGTCATGCAGCAGGGTGGTGCGCTGCAGATCCGATGGTTCACGGAAAGGGCCATGCTGGTCGGCGTACATGGCGCTGCAGATGGGAGCGGAAAGGCCGGACATGAGGCGCGTGGCGCCGGGTGGGGCATCGTCCCAATCGCCATAGACGATGGCAAGATCCACATCGTCGAAATCAACTCGCTGGTCCTGGTAGGCATGCAGCAGGCGGACATTGAGGCCGGGGTGGGCCTGCAGGAAGCCGGGCAGGCGCGGTATGAGCCAGATTGTTGCGATAGAGGGAATTGCCGCGATGGTGAGCGTGGTCTTGCCATGGCTCTTGGCGATGCGCTGGCAGGCGCTCGCCATCTGGTCGAAAGCCTCGGCCAGCGAGGTTGCCAGTTCCGCGCCCTCTGGCGTTGGCAGGGTTTGCCGGCCCTGCCTGTCAAACAGCGGAATGCCGAACCATTGCTCCAATTGGCGGATCTGGTGGCTGACGGCGGATTGCGTCACATGCAGTTCTTCCCCCGCCTTGGAGAAACTGTGATGGCGGGCGGCGGCTTCGAAACATTTGAGAGCGTTGAGCGGTGGCAGTTTGAGCATAACCCTAACATGAGTATTCCTCATGGTTGCCGTGAGCAAGCATCTTTTGACAGTTGCCATCGCTGCCGGTGTAAAGACGCGCAAGCCGAGGAGACCAGAACATGACGTCAGCCCGCCCCGCAGTTGTCGATTACCGTGACAATGGCAAGAAGCCGAAGCCGACGTTCTCGGCAGGTGAGATGCAGCGGCGGCAGGATGCGATCCGCGGCTGGATGGCGCGCACCAATGTCGATGCCTGCCTGTTCACCTCGTATCACAACATCTGCTACCTCTCCGATTTTCTCTATTGCTACTTCGGCCGCAAGTACGGGCTGGTGATCACCCAGAAGGAAACTACGTCGGTTACTGCCGCCATTGATGGCGGCCAGCCGGCGCGGCGCACGTTCGGCAACAATGTGACCTACACCGACTGGTCGAAGGAGAATTACTTCTCCGCCCTCAAAGGGCTGATCAAAAACGCGCGCAAGATCGGCATCGAGTTCGATCATGTGAACCTCGATTTCCGCAGCCAGTTGATGGATGCGTTCCCGGGCGTCGAGTTTGTCGACGCGGCAGCTCCCGCCATGCGCTTCCGCATGATCAAGTCCGACGAGGAAATCCGCCATATCACCAAGATGACGAAGATCGCCGACCTGGGCGGTGCGGCCTGCGTGGAAGCGATTGAAGTCGGCGCGCCGGAGCATGAAGTGGCGTTGCATTCGACGCAGACGATGGTGCGCGAGATTGCAAGAGTGTGGCCGCATGGCGAACTGATGGATACCTGGACGTGGTTCCAGTCCGGCGTCAACACCGATGGCGCGCATAATCCGGTCACCAGCCGCAAGATCCAGCGTGGCGACATCCTGTCGCTCAACTGCTTCCCGATGGTGGCGGGTTATTACGTGGCGCTGGAGCGCACGCTGTTTGCCGAAGAGGCGAGCAAGGAGCATTTGCGGCTGTGGGAAATGAATTGCCATGTGCATGATGTTGGCAAGAAGCTGCTGGTGCCGGGCGCCAAATGCTCCGACATCGCCAAGTCGCTCAACGACATCTACGCGCAGCATGACCTGCTGAAATACCGCACCTTCGGCTACGGCCATTCCTTCGGCGTGCTCTGCCACTATTATGGGCGCGAGGCGGGGCTCGAACTGCGCGAGGATTGCGATACGGTGCTTGAACCCGGCATGGTGATTTCCATGGAGCCGATGATCATGCTGCCGGAAGGCGAGAAGGGCGCAGGCGGCTACCGCGAGCATGACATTCTTGTGATCACCGAGAAGGGCAACCGAAACATCACCGGCTTCCCCTATGGGCCGGAACACCTGATTGTGCGCAAGAGCAAGGGCAGGAAGCCTGTCAAAAAGAACGCCAAGAAGAAGACCTGAAGCAGGCGACCAATGCCGAATGCAAGCGAGGCCAACAAGCCTCTTCTCAAGCGCAGATTGCGGCCTTAAGCTGGCCCAAAAAGCAGGGGAAGGACAACACCACAATGGCCGACGGGTTCAAGCCGATTGACACGATGGTCAAGTTTGACCAGGTGCAGAAAAGCTATGACGGCGAAACGCTTGTCGTCAAAAACCTGAATCTCGATATCGCCAAGGGCGAGTTCCTCACCATGCTCGGGCCCTCAGGCTCCGGCAAGACCACGACCCTGATGATGCTGGCAGGCTTCGAGCCGGCAACTCATGGTGAGATATTCGTCAAGGGCCAGCCCATCAACAACACGCCGCCGCACAAGCGCGGCATCGGCATGGTGTTCCAGAACTATGCACTGTTTCCGCACATGACGGTGAACGAGAACCTGGCATTCCCTCTGCAAGTGCGGGGCATGGGCAAGGCCGAGACTGAAGACCGGGTGAAGAAAATTCTCAAGCTCGTCGAATTGCCAGACAAGGGCAACCGGCGGCCGGGCCAGCTTTCTGGCGGCCAGCAGCAGCGCATTGCGGTGGCGCGTGCGCTGGTGTTCGAGCCGGACCTGGTGCTAATGGATGAACCGCTCGGCGCGCTCGACAAGCAACTGCGCGAGCAGATGCAATATGAAATCAAGCACATCCATGAACGGCTCGGCGTCACCGTTGTCTATGTGACGCATGACCAGTCAGAAGCGCTCACCATGTCGAACCGCATCGCCGTTTTCAATGACGGTGTGGTGCAACAGCTTTCAGCGCCGAGCGATCTCTACGAGCGGCCCATCAACTCATTCGTGGCGCAGTTCATCGGCGAGAACAACAGGCTGACAGGCGTTGTCGAATCCATCGGCAAGGACAAGATCGCCGCGGTGAAGCTGGACAGCGGGGACAAGGTGAAGGCGCTTGCCGTCGGCGTTTCAAGCAAGGGCGAGCGCACCCTGCTTTCAATCCGGCCCGAGCGCGTCATCATTGATCCGCCAGCAAAGACGACGGATGTGGTGCTGGATGGCATGATCGCCGAACTCATCTACCTCGGGGACCATATTCGCGCCCGGCTGGTTGTCGCCGGCCATGACGAGTTCATCGTCAAGGTGCCAAACCGGCAAGGCGGCGCTGGCGTGGCGCAAGGCAAGAAAGTGAAGGTCGGCTGGGCGGCGGAGGATTGCCGGGCTCTCGATTTCGTCGAGTTGATTCACTAGATGAAGCCATCCGCCGCAAGACGGAAGCTCTTGCGGCTTGCAGCGACGACTGCCGCCTTGGCAGGCGCAAGCTCGCTTCCAAGTAGGCTGCTTGCGGCGGATGATTTCGTCGCTGATGTGGCGCTGGTGCTGGCCGTCGACTGTTCTTACAGCGTCGACTCCTTCGAATTCCGCCAGCAGATGGAAGGGGTGGGAGAAGCATTCCAGCGGCCGGAGATTCTGCAGGCCATCAGCTCCGGCCCGCGCGGGCGAATTGCGGTCAGCGTGTTCCAATGGTCCAACGCCAGCAACAGGCAAGTGGTGGTGCCGTGGACATTTCTCGAAGGCGGAGAGGAAACGCTGGCGCTCGGGCGCAAGGTTGGACAGTTGCCGCGGGCGCTGGCGCAGGGAGGAACTTCAATTTCAAGCGCGCTGCTGTTCGCCAATGCCCTGTTGATCAAGGGACCATCAGCCGAGCGCCTCGTTGTCGATGTCTCATCCGATGGGCGCAACAACACCGGCATATCCGTCACCCAGGTGCGCGATGAGCTGGTCAAGCAGGGCATCATCATCAACGGGCTGGTCATCCGCAACGAATGGCCAACGCTCGACAAGTATTTCGAGAACGAGGTGGTTGGCGGCAAGGGCCACTTCGTCGTTGCCATCGAAAACTACGATGACTATGCCGACGCGATCTACCGCAAGCTGCTACGCGAGATCACCGGGCCGGGCATGAGTTGAGCGATGACGGAGCCTCTCTATTCCAATGCCCGCGAAGTTGTGGAGGCAGTGACTTCAGCCTTGCAGCTAGCGGATGGCGAAGGAATTTCCGAAGTGCTGGAACGGTTCGGCGAGCAAGACATATCGTCCGCTGGCTTCAGGCATCTTGCAGCAAGGCAGCGGCCCGTATGCCGGTATCTGGATGAAGCCATTGCAGAGGCGGCGATATTGCAGCCGCGTCTCGGTGCAGCGCTGGCAGCGATTGCTGCTGATCTCCGCTGGGTGCAGAGCCCGTCTTATACAGATGACATTCTCGGTGCAGGGTTTTTCGCAGAACTATGCCTGGTGTGAAGTCATCGGGGCCGAAGGTTTCTTCCGCGGCGATGATTTCAATCTCGGGTTCCTGCTGCTTGGTCCCAACCGGCACTATCTCGATCATTACCATCCGGCGCCAGAACTTTACTGGCCGCTGACTGGCGCATCAAAATGGAAGAAGGGCGACGGCGCATTTGAGATCAAGGAAGCTGGCAGCATCATCTGGCATCCTTCGATGACGGTTCATGCGACGATCACGGAAGACAAGCCTTTGCTCGCAGCTTTCATCTGGACGCGGCATGCCACTATTGGCGCAAGACTTTGCGCGCTCGACAAGGCCTGAAGTCAGGCTTCAGGATCTTCAGGCAGCGGCTGGTTGACCGTGGGCCGCAGCATGCGGCGCAGAACATCGTTGCGCTTGTAGAAGTGATGCCAGAAGGCGGCCGCCACATGCAATGCGATGAGCGCCAGAAGGAACGGCTTGCCCCATTCATGCACTTGTCCCACCCAGAATTCCTGGAAATAGTAGGCGATGATGCCGGTCAAAGGCATGAGAATGAGAAGTGCATAAAATGCAAGCACTGTTAACGAAGCGATCTTCTGCATGTCCTTGCTCTCGCCCGGCGGTGGGGCAGGCACGCCATGCACCAGCCTGAGTACGATCCGCAGCGCCACCAACAGCAGAATGGTGAGGCCGCTCCAGGCATGGAAGCTGCCCATCCAGCCATCCCAAAAGGCGGGATCAGCCGCCTTGCGATAGGCTTGCTGTGCCGTCTTCATGCCATCCTCGAAAACGAGATTGAACGCCACGAAGACCATGGTTGCCCAGTGAAGGGCAATCTGCGTCCTGCTGAAACCTTCCGCGTAAGCCATCGCATATTCCTCAGTGCATCAGTAACCGGGTGGCGGCGAGAAGCGAGCATACTGCTGCTCAAGCAATTCGGCAAAATGCAAAGCGGTCAGATCATCATACTGGCGGGCGATGATCTGCACGCCGCCGGGCAGCCCCTGGCGGGTGAGGCCTAGCGGCGCAACTGTTGACGGCAGGTAGAAGCAGCCGGAATAGCCAGCCCAGAACAGCTGGTCGGTTGTCGGCACCTTGCGGCCATTGACTTCGATGAGGCGCTGGTGCCGGTCTCCCACCTGGTCATGCGGGAAAGCGGCAGAGGCGGCAGGCGGGCAGATCATCACGTCCCACTCCTCGAAGAAGGCATCCCACAGCAGGCGCATCTTGTGGCGGCGCTCGCTGGCAATGAGCCAGTTGCGATGCGACATGACATAGGCGCGCGTCATGCGCGCATGATAGCTGTCATCATCAGCCGCGAAGCTGAGCATCTTCCGGACATTTTCGGCGAAATCGTCATCCGTCTGCCTGCGGCTTGTCGCGGCGCGCAGCAAGGTGATGTAGATGTCCATCGCTTCCTTGCTGGTGAAGTCCGGCCGCGCGGTGTGTGAAATCTTCTTCACCTTGGGGGTGAGGAAGCGCGCGAGATCGGCGAGCAACTCCTGCAGCGGCTCATCGACTTCGCTCATCTCGTCCGTCAGCATGACGGCGACGCGAAAATCCTTCAACGTTTTCTGCTTGCGATCTGGCAGCGTGATGGACAGCGCGCGCGCCTCTATGCCTTCAGTGCCGACGAGATACTTCATCATGGCGGTAAGGTCTTTGGCCGAGCGCGCCATGGGACCTGCAACGCTGATGTCGCTCGGCTGCACTGAGGTCAGCATGTGACCCTGATAGGGCACGATGCCGTAGGTGGGCTTGTGGGCGTAGATGCCGCAATAATGCGCCGGGTTGCGGAGCGATGCGCCAATGTCGGAGCCGATGTCGAGCGCGCTCATGCCGGTTGCGAGCGCCACCGCCGATCCGCCGGAGGAACCGCCGGGCGCGCGCGTCGGGTCCCACGGGTTGGAGGTCGTGCCGTAGATGTCGTTGAAGCTCTGCCAATCCGCCAGCATGAAGGGCACATTGGTCTTGCCGTAGATGACTGCGCCTGCATCGGTGAGGCGGCGGATGGCGGCGGCGTCCGCCTTGGCGATGTTCTCGCGGAAGGCGGGCGCACCCCAGGTGGAGGGCGTGCCCGTCCAGTCGAAGCTTTCCTTCGCCGTCATCGGCACGCCGTCGAACGGCCCCAGCGGCTTGCCGCGCTTCAGGCGCTTTTCGGCGGCGGCAGCGGATCGCTTGGCGCGGTCAATATCAGTGACGACGATGGCGTTCAGCTGGTCATTATGAAGTGCATACTGGTCGAGGCACGATTGCAGCAATTCCTGCGGCGAGAGCTTTCGCGCCTTGAGCAGGCGGCCAAGCTCAAGGGCAGAGCGGAAATGCAGGGGAAGCATCGAATTCTAAGCCCAAAACATGCGTTGCATGGTTGCTATGTGGCGCAAGTAGGGGGACAAGTCGAGAGGCAGACGCTAAAGCCGTGGCTCCATGAACCGCAAAATGATCGAGGGCTACGCTTACTCTGCCGCAGGCGCTGCGCTGTTTTCCACCAAGGCCATCTTCATCAAGCTGGCTTACCAGGAGCAAGCGAATGCGGCTCTGCTGCTGGCGCTGCGCATGGCATTCTCGCTGCCGTTCTACATCGCGGTCGGGGCTTATGCCGTTTGGAAGATGCGGACGAAGGGTGAGGCTTTGCCGCAGGCACGGATATGGGGGCAGGCCTTCATGGTCGGGCTCGTCGGCTACTATCTGTCCTCGCTGCTGGACTTTGAAGGGCTGGTTTACATCTCGGCCCAACTGGAACGGCTGGTGCTGTTCACCTATCCCATCTTTGTCATGTTCCTGGCATGGGCTATTCCTTGGCCAGAAGCCGCGCGCCATGGGAATGTTTGGCGCCGCCATCACCTATGCCGGGCTGATGATCGTATTCCTCATCGACCTGCCGGAAGGCGGCCGCAATGTCATCCTCGGCACGGCATTGGTGCTTGGCTGCTCCATCACTTTCGCTGTCTACCAGTTGCTGGCCAAGAAAATCATCTCCTTCATGGGCAGCCTGCTGTTCACGGCCATCGCCATGTCGGGCTCATCCGTCGCCTGCATCCTGCATTACATGATCACGCAGCAGACGACATCATTCGCCGCATCGCCGCGGTTTCTGGCGCTGGGCGCGGGCACGGCGTTCTTTGCAACCGTGCTGCCTTCATTCCTCGTCAATGCCGGACTGTCGCGCGTTTCGGCGCAATCAACCTCGATGATCGCCACCTTCTCCCCGGTGCTCACCATCGCGCTTGCGGTCGCCATTCTCGGCGAGAAATTCACGTTCGCTGATGCCATCGGCTCCGCCATGGTGATTGCAGGCGTGGCGCTTTATGCGCTGACGGACAAGCCGGCGAAGGTTTGAGCTATCAAACGTTCGCCTTCACAGCCCAGGCGCGAACTTTCAGCCTGATCGAACCATCAGCCTCGCGCGGCAGCGTGTCATGCAGCCGGTCCTTCAACTGCTGCCGAGCCTCAGGCGACAGGCTCATGCAATAGCCGGGAGCAGGGCCAGCACCCAAGGTAAACGGGCTCCAATAGTCGTCAAAATCCTTGAACACGGAAGGCAGTTCAATAGAAGTGCATTGGGCGTTTGCTAGCTTTGCCTCACGCGCCAGCAGCAAGAGGCCGTCCTTGGTGCAAAATGGAAACCGGCGTCCTTCGGAGAGGTCGGCAGCGGCAGGGTCAAGTGCCGTCGCTGCCTGCCCAGAAAGCTCGCATGAACTCCACGCCGCCCCCCGGATAATCCCAGACATAAAAGCCGATCACGCCGCCGGGGCGGACCGCGCGATTCATCTCGGCCAAGGCCTTGGCGCGGTCAGATACGAAGTTGAGGACAAGGGCCGAGGCTGCGATGTCGCAACTTGCCGTTTCGACAGGCAGCGCCATCGCATCGCCTACCTTGAAAGTGACGCGCGCATCCGCGATGCTGGCGCTGGCCTTGGCGAGAAACCCTTCCGAAGGGTCAATGGCGACGATGCTGGAAGGATTTTGCGTTTGCAGGATTGCGCCAGAGAGAGCGCCAGTGCCGCAACCCACATCCAGCCACTCACGTTGCAGCGGCGCATCAAGCCATTTGAGGAACAGGGGCGCAATCAGCCTGCTCCAGCGGCCCATGTACTGATCGTAACTGTCGCCTGCACTCCAGGCATCGTGGCGGGAAGGCGCAGCTGACATCGCTTGTGCTCCAGCGTTGAGTAAGGCCCACCTCTGACTCCAAGCTTAAACCTGCGACATGGCAGACTGCAACAACTGGCTCGTGCAGCCGTCCAAACCATCACGCGGGGTTCACGAAAGCATGCTAATGAACCGATCACAGCCGCAGGAATGGCTCGCAATTGGGCCGGAAGCGGGAGCAGGGGCGGGAGCGATGCCATGACTGCACGTGCGGATTGTGACCTGCTGATCATCGGCGGAGGACTTGCTGGGTCCGTTCTCGGGGCAGCCATGGCTGGCGCCGGGCACCGGGTCATCATTATCGAAAAGGAAACGGAGTTCCGCGACAGGGTGCGGGGCGAGGTGCTGCTGCCGTGGGGAAGCCTCGAAGCGCGCCGCCTTGGCATTGATGATTTCCTGCTGGAAACCTGCGCCAGCAAAGTGCTGCGCGAAATTTTCATGCTGGGCGGCGAGATGCATGAACCGCGTGATTTTCTCACCACCACGCCGGAGGGAACTTCAGCGCTGTCATTTTATCATCCCGAAATGCAGGAAGCGTTGCTGCGCCGGGCGGAAGGGTTGCGGGGCGGAGGTGCGGCGCGGTGCGGCGGTAGCGGCAGTTCAGCCGGGACCTCGTCCGGAAGCGCGAGATTGCATCAGATGCTGGCGTGCAAACAGGTATCACTGCGCAAGCTGATCGTTGCAGCAGATGGCCGCGAGTCACAGGTTGCTTCACTGCTTGAGTTCGAGCGCGAGCGGGACGAGCCGGAGTTGTTCACTGGCGGGCTGCAAATGACGGGGGACCTCGACATTGAGCATGCGCTGTATTTCTCGCTGAGTGCGCCGGGCGGCCTCGGCTCCATTCTGGTTTCCAACCGGCCGGGCAACTACCGCGCCTATCTGTTGCATCACAAGGATGCCTTGCAGCGTCGCCTCTCTGGCGCGCGGGATTACGGTGCAGTGAAAGAGCAGTTCGCCGCCATCGGCTGGAACCGGGACTGGTTGTCAGCGCTGGAGCCGCATGGAACCTTTGCGACGTTTGACGGCGCGCATCGCTGGGTGCGCCATCCGGCGCGCGCAAATTGCGTGCTTGTCGGTGATGCGGCGGGGGCCAGCGATCCTGTGTGGGGAAACGGCCTCTCTCGCACGCTGCGTGACGTGCGGCTGTTGCGCGACCTGCTTCTCGATAGCAGCGATTGGAACAAGGCTGCCGATGCCTTTGCGCATGCGCATGATGATTTCTTCTTCCGCTTGCGGCGCGTCGAGCGGCTGTGCGCCAAGCTTTACTTTACGCCTGGGCCTGATGGCGAAGCGCAGCGGCGGCGCGCGGAGGCTGTGTTCACAGCCAATCCCGAGTTCCGGCCGGACATGGCGGCATTGGGGCCGGAAGCCCGTTGCGATGATGTATCCGAGTGGGCATTGCTGAATTGAAGAGTGGAAGTCAACCGCCTCCACCCCATCCCGGACATTCACGGAACGTACAAGCTGTAGTATCATCTGCGAGATGGAAGCATTCTCTGATGCGCAGGCTGTTGCGAATTACGCTGAAGGGCGCCTCGGCTGGTGCCTGGCTTTGCCGGGCTGCAACGCATGGCCATGCTGCTCCTCGCAGAGCGATCACCTGCCAACGCGCGGGTGCTGGTCCTCGGTGCAGGCGGAGGCCTGGAAATCAAAGTATTCGCCGAAGCCCAGACCGGCTGGAGCTTCGACGGGGTTGATCCATCCGCCGCGATGCTGGATTTGGCAAAGACTACGCTGGAACCCTTTGCGTCTCATACACGGCTGCACCACGGGCTCATTGATGTTGCGCCGGATGGCCCTTTCGATGCAGCGACTTGCCTCCTGACCTTGCATTTCGTAGAGCCCGGCGAGCGCCTTCGCACACTGAGAGAAGTCCGCCGCCGTTTGAAGCAAGATGCGCCATTCGTTGTCGCTCACTTCAGCTTTCCGCAAGAGGTTGGCGAGCGCGGACTGTGGTTATCACGGTTTGCCGCATTCGCGTCTGCCTAGGGCATCGGGCGGACGGAAAACGGAGATGGCGGCGGCCATGATCGGGGCGAAACTGCCAATCCTCTCGCCTGAAGAAGACGAGAAGCAGCTTCGGGATGCCGGCTTTCACGGCATCACCCTGTTCTATGCGGGTTTTACCTTCCGTGGCTGGGTCGCCTACGCCTGAAAATCTGCCCGTCAACCCTGCTGATTGCCAAAATCTGGAAATACGGCTAGTTTGCACCCATGTGCTGGCACATGACGATATCGGGCGGTTGCCTGCAGCTTTGGTCGCGCACCTTGCATGACGAGATGCTGCGCGCCTGCGCACGCATTGGTTTCAAGCCCTAAGCCCCAGCTCTTTTGCCTTTTGTGAAGCGCGGGAACCCGCGCACGTCCTTTCGCATTGGAGTTGACCCCATGACCGTACACCCCAAGAATATCAATATCGCCGAAGTCGTGCAGAACGACATTGACCATCATTTCCATCCGTTCACGGACCACAAGTCGCTGCATGCCGCAGGCGGCCCTCGCGTCATCACCCATGCCGACGGCATCAACATCTGGGATGGCAACAACAACAAGATCATCGACGGCATGTCGGGCCTGTGGTGCGTCAACATCGGCTATGGCCGCAAGGAACTGGCGGAAGTCGCCCACCAGCAGATGCTCGACCTGCCGTACTACAACACCTTCTTCAAGACCACGACGCTGCCCGCCACGGCGCTGGCCGCCAAGATTTCCAGCCATATGCCGGCGCGCTTCAAGCACATCTTCTTCACCAGCTCCGGCTCGGAATCGAACGACACCATCGTGCGCTTCGTGCGCCATTACTGGAAGCTGAAGGGCAAGCCTTACCGCCAGCATTTCATCGCCCGCAGGCGCGGCTACCATGGCTCCACCATGGTGGCGGCCAACCTTGGCGGCATGGCCGGCATGCATGAGCAGGTGGGCACCGAGTTTCCGGGCTTCCACCATGTGCAGCAGCCCTACTGGTATGATTTCGGCGGCGACAAGACGCCGGAAGAATTCGGCCTCGAGGCGGCTGCGGACCTCGAAAAGAAAATCCTCGAAGTCGGGCCCGACAATGTGGCCGCCTTCATTGGCGAGCCGATCCAGGGTGCGGCGGGCGTTCTCATTCCGCCTTCCACCTATTGGCCGGAAGTGCAGAAAATCTGCCGCAAGTACGGCATCCTCATCATCTCGGACGAAGTGATCTGCGGTTTCGGGCGCACCGGCAAGTGGTGGGGTTTTGAAAGCTTCGGCTACGAGCCTGACATTGTGCCGATGGCGAAGGGGCTTTCTTCCGGCTACCTGCCGATTGGCGCCGTGGCCTTTGCTGACCATCTGATCAAGGATTTCTTTGAGCTTGGCGGCGAATTCTACCATGGCATGACCTATGCCGGGCACCCGGTGGCGGCGGCGGTGGCGCTCCGCAACATCGAGATCATCGAGCGCGAAAAGCTGGTGGAGCGGGTGGCCGAACTCGGGCCCTACTTCAACAAGACGCTGGCCAGCCTCAATGACCACCCGATTGTCGGCGAAACGCGCTCCATGGGGCTGATCGGCGCCATCGAGATTTCCAACAACAAGGCCAAGCGTGGGCGCTTCAAGGAGTCAGGCCGGGTCGGCACCATCTGCCGGGATCATTGCTTCAGACAAGGGCTGGTGATGCGGGCTTGCTGGGATACCATGGTGCTGGCGCCGCCATTCGTTGTCAGCAAGGCGGAAATAGACGAGATCGTGCGCCTTGCAAGGCTGGCGCTCGATGCCACATACAAGGACGTAAAAGACGAAGTGCAATCTTAAATCCGTTGAAATTCGCCACTGATGTGGCGATACAGAAAGAAACCCAAAAAACTGGGACTGTCGCAACCGAGGGGTTATCCAAATGACTACTTACCGACCGATCTACCGGCCGTCGCGCCGTTCGCTGCTCAAGGGCACAGGCGCTGCCTTTGCAGCCTTCTCCTTCGCTGGGGGCAAGGCCTTCGCCGAGGAAGAAAAGAAGCTCAATCTCTACAACTATGACACCTACATCGGCGAAACGACGCTGGCTGATTTCAGCAGCGCTTCCGGCGTTGAAGCCAAGATGGACCTGTTCGCCGATATGGATGAGCTGTTCGCCAAGCTCAAGGCGGGCAATCCCGGCTATGATGCCATCGTCGTCGCCAACGACTATCTCGAGCGCATGGTGAAGGCCGACATGGTGGTGCCGCTCGACCATACGAAGATCGCCAACTTCGGCAATATCGACCCGCTGTTCGCCGATCCGCCGTTCGATCCGGGCCGCAAATACTCCATTCCCTACATGTGGGGCACCATCGGCGTCGGCTACCGCAAGTCGGCGGTGGGCGATACCAAGATGGATACATGGAAGGTGCTGCTTGATTCCGACCAGTTCGCCGGCAAGATTTCGCTGTTGGGCGATGCGCAGAATGTGCTGGGCGCGGCGCTCAAGTATCTCGGCTTCTCGTTCAACTCGAAGAACCCGGACGAGTTCAAGAAGGTTGAAGAGCTGCTGATCAAGGCCAAGAAGAACATCAAGGTATTTGCGCCGGACAATGGGCAGGACTTGCTGGCCTCCGGCGAAGTCGTTGCCTGCATGGAGTGGAATGGCGACATTGCGCAGGTGATGGGCGAGGACCCGGACCTCAACTATCTGGTGCCGCAGGAAGGTACCAACATCTGGCAGGATACCTGGGCGATACCGAAAGGCGCGCCGCATCCTGAGGCCGCGCATGCGTTCCTCAACTTCATCCTCGACGCTGACAACGGCGTGAAGATCGCCACCACGGTGCAGTATGCCACCGGCAACGTTGCTGCAAAGAACAAGATGCCGCCGGAGTACACCGGAAATCCGGCGATTTATCCGCCGGCGGATGTTCTCGCCAAGTGCGAGTACCTCACCTACCAGGGCGAGGAACTGACCAAGCTCCGCGACGAAACCTGGACCCGCATCCAGGCGGCGTAGGCGTCGCACCTTTATAATGCTCCTTATGGCCGGGCTTGACCCGGCCATCTTCTTTTCGCGAGGTTGAGATGCCCGTGTCAAGCACGGGCATGAGGAGACATGAGGAGAATGCTGGTGCCGTAACGTCAGCTTGCTCATTGTGCCCTGATTGGCTAGCATTCCGATAACAGCCACCTGAGGGGGAGCGGCACAGATTGGATAGCTGGAAAAACTTCAAGGCGGTGTTCTTCACACTGGCGACGCCCGGCACCTTGTGGCTGCTGCTGTTCTTCATCATTCCGCTCACCATCCTTTTCGCAATGTCGCTCGGCGGCAAGGCCGTCATCGACGGCGAGATTTCGTCAACCCAGTTTGAATATTTCACCGGCCTGCAGAACTACTTCGAAGCGCTCAACCCGCTCTACATGCAGATACTGCTGAAGACGATTTTCATCAGCGCGATAGCAACATTGCTGTGCCTCGTCATCGCCTATCCAATCGCCTTCGGCATCTGCTTTGCGCCCGACAGGTGGAAGCCGTTGCTGCTATTGCTGGTGGTGCTGCCGTTCTGGATCAACTTGCTGATCCGCACCTATGCGCTGATCGCGGTGTTCCGCACGCAAGGCTATCTCAACCAGGTGCTGGGCGTTGTCGGCATCGGGCCGTTCGAAATGCTCTACAACAATGTCGCTGTGGTATTCGGCCTCGTCTATGTCTACATGCCGTTCATGGTGCTGCCGCTCTATGCAACGATAGAGCGGCTCGACAAGGCCTTCCTTGAGGCCAGCCTCGACCTCGGCGCCACGCAGTTCACCACCTTCCGCAAGGTGACCGTGCCGCTCACCATGCCGGGCATCGTCACCGGCATCATTCTCGTGTTCATCCCGTGCCTCGGCACCTTCCTCACTTCCGATCTGCTGGGCGGCGCCAATGCCATCCTCATCGGCAACATCATCGAACGGCAGTTCAAGGCGGCCAACAACTGGCCGCTGGGCGCTGCCATCTCGTTCCTGCTGATGTTTGCGACATTCATTGCGCTGGCCATTCGCGCCTTCCTTGCCAGCCGCAGCAAGGGAGTTGACGTCTGATGGCCGATCAACTCAAGCCCGGCTCAGGCCCGCTCGACTATGGCAACCGATGGTGGCTGAAGACGCTGTTCATCGCCACCTACTTCATTCTCTATGTGCCGATCATCACGCTGATTGCCTTCTCCTTCAATACCGACAAGCGCGGCATCGTCTGGCGCGGCTTCACGCTCGATAACTATGCCAAGGCCTGGAAGAACCAGGACCTCATCAACGCGCTGCTCAATTCGCTGACCATCGCCTTTATCGCCACGGTGATCGCGACGATTGTGGGCACCATGGCGGCGATCATGCTGTGGCGCTTCAAGTTTCCGGGCAAGGGGCCGTATGAAGCCTTCATGGGGCTGCCCATCGTCATCCCCGAAATCTGCATGGGCGTGGCGCTGCTGCTGTTCTTCAATGGCACCGGCATGATGACCGGCGTGGTGGGAACGCCATGGCCGTTCAACCTGATCAACATCATCATCGCGCATGTGGCCTTCTGCTTCCCGTTTGTCACCATCGTGGTGCGCTCGCGGCTTGTCGGCTTCAACCGGCAGCTCGAAGAGGCGTCCAAGGATCTTGGCGCATCCGAATGGCAGACCTTCACCAAGGTCATCATTCCGTTCATGATGCCCGGCATCATCGCCGGCGCGCTGCTCGCCTTCACCCTGTCGCTGGATGATTTCGTCATCACCTTCTTCACCTCAGGGCCGGAGACGGTGACTTTCCCGGTCAAGGTCTATTCACTGGTGCGGCGCGGCGTTTCGCCCGAGATCAACGCCGCCTCTACCGTTCTCATCGTCATCACCATCGCCGCAACAGTTCTGGCGATGAAGCTGCAAGCGCCTGATAAAGCTGGTCACTGAGGTCATTCATGTCTGAACCCATCGTCTCCATCCGCAATGTTTCGAAGCGCTTTCCGGGAGGCGTTGTCGCCGTCGACAACATCAATCTCGACATTGCGCAGAACGAGTTCTTTGCGCTGCTCGGACCCTCCGGCTGCGGCAAGACCACGCTTCTGCGGATGATCTCCGGGCTTGAAACGCCAACCGAGGGAGAGGTCGTCATCGGCGGCGAGAACATGGCGCTGACGCCGCCCAACAAGCGGCCGACCAACATGGTGTTCCAGTCCTATGCGGTGTTCCCGCACATGACGGTGCGCGACAATGTGGCTTACGGCCTGCGCGTCACCGGCGTTCCGGA
Organism: uncultured Alphaproteobacteria bacterium; assembly: GCA_963814455.1. Lineage (GTDB taxonomy): Bacteria > Pseudomonadota > Alphaproteobacteria > Rhizobiales > Aestuariivirgaceae > Aestuariivirga. The sequence goes on from CAWFCR010000024.1 coordinate 44,656, forward strand.
AGATGAAGTGAAGAAGCGCACGGCGGAAGCGCTGGAAATGGTGAAGCTGCCGCATCTTGCCGACCGCAAGCCGGACCAGATGTCGGGCGGGCAGCGCCAGCGCGTTGCTTTGGCGCGTGCGCTGGTGAAGCGGCCCAAGGTTTTGTTGCTGGATGAGCCGCTTTCGGCGCTTGACGCCAAGCTGCGCGACGATATGCGCATGGAGTTGACGCGGCTGCAGCAGACTGTCGGCATCACCTTCATCATCGTGACGCATGACCAGGACGAAGCGCTTTCGATGGCGACGCGCATCGCCGTCATGGACAAGGGCGCAGTGCAGCAGATAGCCACACCTTCGGAACTCTACGAGCATCCACGCACGCGCTTCGTGGCGGATTTCATCGGCAAGGTGAACCTGCTGGAAGCGGCGGTGAAGGGCAAGAAGGCCAAGTCGCTGTCGCTCGAAGCCAAGGGCATCGGCAAGTTCGATATGAATTTTGACAAGGCAGCGGGCAGCGCCGTCACCATCGCGCTCAGGCCCGAAAAGCTTTCGCTCACCAAGGAGAAGCCCACCGCCAAGGGCGAGATCGCGATGAGCGGCGTCGTCAAGGACGTGGCCTATTATGGCGACACCAGCCAGGTCATCGTCACGCTGGCTGACCATACCGACCTTGAAGTTTCGGTGCAGAATGACTCGCGGCTTGGCGGTTCCGGCGTCAAGACCGGGCAGAAGATCTGGGCTTCATTCAATCCTGACGATGCGATTGTGCTGACGGAGTAGAAATTGGCCCTAGAACTGGACAAGATGACCCGGCTGCCGGGCGATGAAGCTTTTCGCCGCACAGAGATCAAGGGCACGCAATGGGAGGCGACCTATGCTGGCGCGCTCTCCTTCATGCGGCGCAAATACACGCGTGACCTCACCGGCGTTGATATCGCTGTAACGGGCGTGCCGTTTGACCAGGCGGTGTCGCATCGCTCCGGCACGCGCATGGGGCCGGAAGGCATCCGCAAGGCTTCGGCTGAGAATGCCTGGGGGCCGTTCTGGCCATGGAACTTTGACCCGTTCGAGACACTGGCCGTCACCGACTATGGCGATTGCTTCTTCGATTGGGGCCGCAAGGAAAATTTCCCGCAACGGCTGGAAGACCATGCGACTGAAATCATTTCATCGGGCGCGGAGATGGTGACGCTCGGCGGCGATCATTACATCAGCTATCCGCTGCTCAAGGCGCATGCCAAGAAGCACGGGCCGCTGTCGCTCGTGCATTTCGATGCGCACCGCGACGTGGAGGTGGATGATGGCGGCCGCATCGACCATGGCACCATGTTCGGTTATGCGGTGCGCGAAGGGCTGATCAACCCCAAGACCTCGGTGCAGGTCGGCATCCGCACGACATTTGTTGGCGAGACGACGATGGGCTTCCGCATCGTCTATGCCGATGAGGTGCATGACAAGAACGCGGCGGACGTCGCCAAGATCATCACGGACAAGGTCGGCAAATCGAAAGCCTATCTGACCTTCGACATTGATTGCCTCGATCCCTCGGCAGCCCCCGGCACCGGCACGCCCATTCCGGGCGGGCTCACCTATCATCAGGCGGCGTCGATCATCCGCAAGCTGACGGATGTCAATTTCATCGGCATGGACATGGTGGAGGTTTCACCGCCCTATGATCATGCGGAATTGACATCGAGCGCCGCCGCTTCGCTGATCATGGAATACCTGTGCCTGCGCGCGTATCAGCGCGGCGCGCGGGCGGAGAAGATGAAGGAGTAGTGGCCCTCCACTCCGCCCTTCGGGCACGCTCCCGCGCGGCACTCAGGGTGAGGGCACTCTGTATCACCCTTCTCCTGCTGGGCAGGGGAAGGTGGCCGAAGGCCGGAAGAGGGACAGATGGCGTATCATCTCAGCCAGCTCCCTGATGCCGCAAACACCATCGCCGCACTCGTGACATCATTGCTGGCGACGATGGGGAATGAGCAAACCCAACACACTGCAGAAAATTGAAGATGCGGATGTCCACACGGCCTATCGCCGCTGGGCGCCGGTCTATGACGCGACGTTTGGCAGGATTGTCGAAGGCGGCGTGCGCGAGGCCACCACCCGGCTCAATCAACTGGGCGGAAACCTGCTCGAAGTTGGCGTTGGCACAGGCCTGGCGCTGCCGCATTATGGTCCGCAACTGCGGGTGACCGGCATTGACCTTTCGCGCGACATGCTGGCCCGGGCCAAGCTGCGGGTGCGCAAAGCGGGAAACACCAATATCGCGGCGCTGCTCGAGATGGATGCCTCGGCACTGGCGTTCCCGGATGCGCATTTCGATTTGAGCGTGGCCATGTATGTGATGACCGTGGTGCCTGACCCGGTGCGGGTCATGCATGAGTTGGCGCGGGTCACCAAGCCGGGCGGGCGGGTGCTGATCATCAACCATTTCAGCCAAGCTTCCGGCATTCGTGGTGCTGTCGAAAAGCTGGCGGCGCGCCATGCCGCCAAGATCGGCTGGCGTCCGGAGTTCCCGGTGGAAACCATCCTCGTTTCCGACGAGCTGGAGCTGGTCGACCAGCGCCCGGTGCGGCCCTTCGGCCTGTTCACGCTGCTGGAATTCGTGCGCCGGGGCTGATGGGAGCGGGCCGCAGAGGCGGAAGAGCCAGAAGATCATTTTCAGTATCAGGTCATTGAACATCAATATCATTGGCATATTTCCTTTCTACCATGACATATGGCACACTAGGAATATATTGTCAAGGATTATTTTGCTAGAACTTCGGGCGATCAGGTTAGCCCGTTGTCTCAAACTCTCCATCGGCGTGGCTTGACCCGCCGAACCAGACTTTCCAGCGGCAAACCGGCTGAAAGTCTGGGTCACCGGCTCAAGGCCGGTGATGGAGAGGTGGAGATGATTCCAATTGATGGTCCGCTGCTCCAGATATTCAACTCAGCGCGTCCCGTATCCGGTAATACATCATCGCCGCGACAAGCAGCGGCGTTCGGGCGGGACCGCCGGGGAAGGGCAGGTGGCGGATTTTCGCCAGCAGGTCAAAGCGCTCTGCCTGGCCGCGAATGGCTTCCGCCATCAGCTTTCCATACATGCCGGCGAGGATGAGGCCCTGGCCCGAATAGCCATGCGCGTAATAGACCGATGGCGAAAGCTGCCCGCAATCCGGAATGCGGTTTGAGGTGATGGCGATGAAGCCGCCCCAGGCATAGTCGATCTTCACGTCCGACAAGCTGCGGAAACACGCTGGTCATGCGCGGGCGCATGTAGGTGGCGAGGCTTGGCGGTTCCAGCGTGGAATAGCTGGCGCGGCCGCCGAACAGCATGCGGTTGTCCTTCGAGCGGCGATAGTAATCGACGATGAAGTTGGTGTTGGCCACCGCCTCATTATCGCGGATCAGCGATTTGGCGCGGTTCTCGCCCAGAGGTTCGGTGGCGATGATGTAGCTGCCCACCGGCATGACGCGGCCATAGAGCTTGCGCGACAGCTTGCCGAGATAGGCGTTGCCGGCGATCACCATGAACTTGGCGGAAACCTTGCCCCGCGCGGTGCGGGCCCAGGGCTTGGCGCCATCATCAATCTCCAGCACTTCGGAGTTTTCGTGAATGACCGCACCGTGAGACTGGGCGGCGCGCGCAAGGCCGAGGCAATAGTTGAGCGGATGGACATGGCCAGCCGTCGCCTCACGCAGGGCCCCGTGATAGATATCGGTACCCAGCTTGTCGCGCAGTTCGTCGCGCGTGAAGAGGGTGGAACCAGCAACGCCATGTTCTTCGAGTTCCTGTTGCCAGGCTTTGAGTTCATCAAACTGGTGCGGCTTGGGAATGCAGTGCAGGTAGCCCCAGGTGAGGTCGCAATCGATCTTGTATCTGTCGAGGCGGCCGGTGAGCAGCGACTTGGCTTCCTCGGCGATGGCGAAAGCCTTGCGCGCATCGGCCTTGCCGAGCTGTTTCTCGATTTTGCCCTGGCCGGAGGAAAAGCCGGTGCAGATTTGCCCGCCATTGCGCCCGGAAGCGCCATAGCCTACGGTTTTCGCCTCCAGCACCACAACCTTGTAGCCAGCTTCCGCCAGCTCCAGCGCGGCAGAAAGCCCGGTGTAGCCCGCGCCAATGACGCAGACATCCGCCGCCACATCGCCCTGCAAGGGCGGGCAGGGCGCAAATGCCTGCCGGGTTGCCTGATAGTAGGAGGTCGCATCGAGGGAACTTGCCATAACAAGGGTTTACCGGACCCCCTTTTGAAAGGTCAAGAAGCCGGGCTAAGATAGCGTTTCGTCAGCAATCAGCAGGGAATCATGGCGCGTACCAGTTTCGAGGACTTTATTTCAACCAACAAGATCAGCGAGGTTGAGTGCCTGGTCGCCGACATGTCTGGCACGGCGCGGGGCAAGATCCTGCCGCCCAAGAAGTTTCTCCAGGGCCAGCGCTCGCGCGGGCTTCGCATCCCCGAGGAAGTGTTCACGCTCACCATCAATGGCCGCTTCGTCAGCGATACAACGGCGGTGAGCGACAGCGCCATCGACATCTACATGGAACCCGACGCCAACACCACGCGCATGGTGCCGTGGTATACGGAGCCAACCGCGCAAGTGATCTGCGATGCCTTCCACCTCAACGACGAGCCGGTTGATATTTCGCCGCGCCATGTGCTGCGCCGCGTGCTCGATCTCTACAAGGCCAAGGGCTGGAAGCCGGTGGTGGCCCCGGAACTTGAATTCTATCTGTGCAAGAAGAACATCGACCCGGACTATCCGATCGAAGCGGCAGTCGGGCGTTCAGGCCGCAAGGAGAGCGGCGGGCAAGCCTATGGCATCGACGCCGCCAACGATTTCGACCCGGTGGTTGAGGACATCTACGATTATTGCGAAGCGCAGGAACTTGACGTCGATACGCTCAGCCACGAAAGCGGCCCGGCGCAACTCGAAATCAACTTCAACCATGGCGACCCGCTGGAGCTTGCCGACCAGGTATTCCTGTTCAAGCGCACGGTGCGGCAGGCGGCGCTGAAGCATGATCTCTACGCCACCTTCATGGCCAAGCCGCATGAGCATGAGCCTGGCTCCTCCATGCACATCCACCAGTCGGTGCTCGACATCAAGACTGGCAAGAACGTGTTCGCCGGCAAGGACGGCAAGCCGTCAAAGCTGTTCCTCAATCATATCGGCGGGCTGCAGCGCTACCTCGCGGCGGCGTTGCCGTTCTGCGCGCCGAACGTGAATTCATACCGGCGGCTGGTGCCGGAGTCGGACGCTCCAACCAATGTGCATTGGGCGATTGACAACCGCACGGTTTCGCTGCGGGTGCCGACCTCGACGCCTTCCAACACCCGCATTGAAAACCGGGTGTGCGGAGCGGACGCCAATCCGTATCTTGCGTTTGCGGCATCGCTGGCCTGCGGTTATCTTGGCATGATCGAGCGCATCAAGCCGTCCGAGCCGGTAACGGGTTCGGCTTACCGCTATGCCCACACGCTGCCCATCAGCCTTGATGAGGCGCTCGACAAGCTGAACTACACCAAGTCGCTGAAGCAGGTGATGGGCGAGAAGTTTGTGGAAGCCTATCACGATGTGAAGTACACCGAGATGCAGCACTATCGGCGCGTCATCAGTTCGTGGGAGCGCGAGTTCCTTTTGTTGAACGTTTAGACTTGGCAGGTTTGCGCATGATCACTCACCTCAGAACCTTCGCCCTTGTGCTTCTGGCGCTGGCGGCACTTGCTGGCGGAACCGTGCAGGCGCAGACGTCATCGGGCGAAGTGCAGGCGCTGCTCGCCAGTTCCTCGCGCTTGCCGCTTCCGATTGAGCGCATCCGCGCCGCCTTGAAGCAGCATTATGTGGTCAATGGTTCTGCGCCTTACTGGAGCGATGAGCGGCGGGCGAGCTTTCTCCAGCGCGTAGGGAATGCGCAACTCGACGGACTTAATCCTTCCGCCTATCCGGTCGAGCAACTGCGCGAACTGGGTGATGATGGCGCGGCGGAGTTGTACTACTCCGCCTTCTTCGTGGCCTACGCGGCCGATCTGCGCATAGGCCGCGTGGCGCCGCAGAAGGTGGATCCCAACCTGTTTCGCAATCGCAAGACCATCGATGTTTCGCGCGTCCTGGGAACGATGGCCAAGACGCCTGACCCATCCAAGGCGTTGTCAGCCTTTGAACCGCGCAATGCGCATTATCAGGCGCTGAAGAAGATGATGCGCATCTACACGACTGTGGCGGCCGAGAATGAATGGCCGGTGATTGCGCAGGGCGCTGCCTTAAAGGCTGGCGGCAGCGATGCGCGCGTGCCTGCCATCCGCGAACTCCTGTCCTTTACCGGCGACTATGAGGGCGGCGGCGGTTCAAACATCTATGACAAGGGCCTGGTTACCGCCGTGCAGCGTTTCCAGCAGCGGCACGGGCTTGAGGCCAAGGGGCTTCTCGGCAAGCAGACGATCATCGCCATGAATGTTCCGCCGCGCGAGCGCATCCAGCAGATCATGGTCAACATGGAGCGCTGGCGCTGGATGCCGGACGTGCTGGGGGACGAACACTTCCTCGTCAACATCGCCGCTTTCGAACTGCAGCGCGTGCAGCAGAACAACATCACCGAGCGCATGAATGTGGTGACAGGCGCGGTGGCGACGCAGACACCGGAGTTCTCCGACGAGTTGGAGTATGTCGAACTTAATCCGTACTGGACCGTGCCTTACAGCATCGCCACCAAGGAAATGCTGCCCAAACTGCAAGCCAACCCTTATGCCTATGCCGACGACTTCGAAGTATTCGTCAACGGCAAGGTGGCGTCTTGGGACTCGGTCAACTGGTCGTCCTATGGCGGCGGCAGCTTTCCCTTCACCTTCCGCCAGCTTCCGGGACCGAAGAATGCGCTTGGCAAAGTGAAGTTCATGCTGCCCAACCGGCACAACATCTACTTCCATGACACGCCGTCCAAGGACAAGTTTGCTTCCACCAGCCGCGCTTTCAGCCATGGCTGCATCCGCCTGTCTCGCCCGTTTGACCTCGCCTACCAGCTGGCCAGCGAGGTGCCAGGCTGGTCGCCTGCGCTTGTTGATGAAGTTTGGGCGAGCGGCAAGAACACCAAGATGGTGCTGCCGCAGAAGATTCCCGTGCATCTGATCTATGCGACCGCCTTCAAGGGCGTGGGCGGCATCGAGTTCCGGCCTGATGTCTATGGCCGTGACCGCAAACTCGCGGCTGCGCTGATGGGGGAACGGCCTTCGTCGTAAGAGGCTCCAGTGATCGATCCCCCCACTTCTACCCGCGGCGACTTCGTCGAGAGAGAGGGATTGAGATTTTCCAAATTCGATGGGTGTGGGCATAACTCTGTACAATGACTGTCAAGCCGAAGATGTAGCAAAGTTGAATAGATAATACTGGGAGTGGGTATGGCCAAGACGAAGAGGGCGTTCGACGAATACCCAGAAGAAGCAGTTGCTACGGTTTGCGCGAGAGGTCATCGCGGGTTTCGAGAAGGGCATAATTCTAAACGACGATCTCCGTATGAGGACTGTCTGATGCACACATCTCTTGTTGCGATGGATTCTGGGCACTGATTCACTGTGGCAGCATTGATTCTGGAGGCTTCCATGGAGCTTGCGTCGGTAGATGTCGGACGTTTTGAAGTTGGTGGGTTCGGAGATTTGCGCCTTCAAAAAAGGGGGCCTGGTGTCATCAGGTTTTGGCGTCTTCGCCGGGATCGTGCATTCTGGCTCTGGCCGGTGGTCAGCGGCGTGGCGAGATCGGCTTTGGGCGGTTTTTGCGCAACCCCGCGGTGACTGTGGCGGGCCTGAGCGGGGGTGCCGCCCGGCACACGGCTGGGCGCGTATGCGGGCGGGACGTGCTGGCGATACAAGACACGAGCGAGATCATTCTGGGTGGCAGGAAGGCGCGCGCACAGGGGTATGGCCCCGTTGGCAAAGGCGGTCATCTTGGCGGTGTGCTTTTGCATCCGGTTCTCGCCGTCGATGCTGTCAGTGGCGAGCTTTTCGGTCTTGCCGACATTGCGGTGTGGAACCGCGAGAGGCGCCGGACTTTGCCTCATGCGCAACGCTCATCGGACGACAAGGAATCGGGGTGCTGGTTAGCCGGCATTGAACGGGCGGGAGAGGTGCTCAAGCAGGCGGCGCAGATCACCGTCGTCGCGGACCGGGAAGGCGACATCTATGAAGACTTTGCGCGAAGGCCTGTAACTGTTCACCTGCTGATCAGGGCAGGCTTCAACCGGCGGCTGGATAACGGCCAGAAGTTGTTCGACCACGCAGCCTCGCTTGCCGAAGCATGCCGTTTCGATGTGACTATTCCGGCATCACCGGGACGTGCTGCGCGTCAGGCAACCTTGGCCTTGCGCTTCGGCCCTGTGACCCTCATGCGGCCGCAGCGCGGTCTGCCCATTGCCGATCTCAAACTGCTGCCGCCAAGTGTCAGCCTGTACCTTGTCGATATCCGCGAGGTGGGAGCCCCGCCTGATCGCGAACCGATCCATTGGCGGCTGCTGACCAGCCACCGCGTAAGCGACATCGGCATGGCCCGGAAAATGCTCGATTTTTACCGTAAACGCTGGATCATCGAGGAGTACTTCCGCACCTTGAAGACTGCCGGCTTCCGGATCGAGGATGCAGAGATCAGCGATCCGCAGGTCATGATCAGGTTTGCGGCACTTGCAGCCATTGCTGCTGTCACAGTGACCCAGCTCCTGCGGGCGCGCGACAATCCTTCAGGACAGAGCCTGCTGGATGCCTTCGATCCCGACGATGAGCCGCTCATCGAAGCGGTCTGCAAAGACTACCAAGGCAAGGCACCAACCCCACGGCAGACCAATCCGTATCCGCCCGGCACAATGGCCTTTGCAACATGGGTCATCGGCCGTCTTGGCGGATGGACCGGATACTATGGAAAACCGGGCTCTCTCAATATCAGCCGCGGGCTGCAGCGATACCAAGCCATCAAATACGGAACGACATTGCGAAGTAGCGCGCGCTGATTTCGCGGTGTTGAGGAGCGGCACAGGCATCCACAGAGAGCACGCATGATTGGGGAGAGTACGGTGTAACCTACTTCGACAGTTAGCGGTCCGATTTACTGAGGGCTATATAAGAGCTCGTCGCGATTTCACACAGCTTGCCGCCAAGATGCTTAAGGCAAGAAGCGCGCATGAGGACACAATTCGCACCATGTGTCAGAGAGCCGGTCAAGGCTTTGTGAAGCTCACGGTGACTAAAGACCAGGAGATTCCGGCTGCGCTCAATGACGCGGCTCAAAGCTTGGTCGATACAGTGCTAGCCGAAGCTGGCAGGGAGTTTGTCACAATCGAACCGAATTTCCTTATCAAGCATGCCGCGCCGGATATTGTAGTGTTGGGTCGCGTCCGGTCGATGCTGACCGAACTTGCGGGCGCGAATACAGCTTTGTCGAAAGGTCACAAAATTGAGCTGGCAGTTGGGAATTATCCTGCCCGGTCCGTTCATGAGGATAAGATCACGCTAAACATGCCCGAGAGTGTATGGGTGGTTGATGTTCCAGCGACCAAGGAGAACGTTGCGGAGGAAGCTAAATGGCTGATCGACGTTGCAATCAGCTTGATGCGTCTTAGCGTACAGAATTGGCGAGGACTTTTTCCGGAGTTCGGCGAGATTGAGGCACATCCCACTTATCCGACGATCCCATCGCAATCGAACGTCACGATGGAAAACGACACAGCGTATGCGGGAGGCGGGACGCGTTCGGGCTGGTATGAGATTAGCACGGAAATTGTGGCCGCGTTAAAGGTTCCGGAGGTGCAGTCACGAGCGGAGGCTCTTTTCGATCCCAAGACAAATCATTGGCGCAGCGCGTGGCGCAAGGCCTTGGCTGGATGACTCGGGGACGCCAAGTTTCGGACCGCGCCGAACGGTTACTTTCCTTCTTCACCGCCCTTGAAGCGCTACTAACGTCCAACGACAAAAATGATCCCGTGACACAGACGATCAGTCGGCATGTGTCAGTGATCTGTAACCAAGACGTGAAAAAACGCGTTGACGTCTATAATAAGATCAAAGGTCTCTATTCACTCCGTTCTGCAGTCGTGCATGCGGGCCGTCGTGAAGTCCTGTGGCAGGATGTAAACAATCTGCAAGCCTATGTGGAGAATACTTTTTGGTTCGTGCTCAACCGATGTGATTTAACCATGACCCAAGAACGCTTCGCGCAGAGCCTCGCAGACGCCAGTCATGGTTTGCGTTGGGAGTTTGCTGCGCCGGTAAAGCTAGCTGAGGTCGTAAACTGAAGCATGACGCCGCAAACCTCGACTTCGGCGAACGACTTGACCACGTTGCCCCAAGCGAAACTCAGACTGCCCGTCAGGCGAGCGTGCTGAAGGCCGACAGCGCCTGCTTGCTTGATTTGACATGCAGCAGGGCCGCGCCGTCATGGGCGAGGAAGGCCTGAACGGTTGCGTCAACGTCATCGCCAAGCTTGAGCGTGAAGACGCCGATGCCAAAAGATTTTCCCCATGCGGTGAAATCCGGATTGGCGAGATTGGTGCCTGAGACGCGGCCCGGATAGTGCTTCTCCTGGTGCGTGCGGATGGTGCCGTAGATGCCGTTGTCGGACAGCACGATCTTGGGCTTTGCGCCAGCGCCAACCGCGACGGCGATTTCCTGGCCGGTCATCAGGATGCCGCCATCGCCCACAAAGCAGATGGCCATGCGGTTTGGCTGCTCGATTGCAGCGGCAACAGCGGCGGGAACGCCAAAGCCCATGGCGCCGGCGATGGCGCCAAGCAGCGTGTTGCGCGGCGACATGACCCAATGGCGATGCACCCAGCTCGACATGTTGCCGGCGTCGGTGGTGATGACTGCATCCGCCGGGGCCTGCTTCGCAAGGCTCGTGACCACAGCGCCGAAATCTACTCCATCATCAGGATTGCGGTTGGTGAAGGCCTGCGATTGCCGGACATAGGCGTTGATCGAGGAGCACCAGCTTTCACGCGCCGATGAGACGACGCGCGGCTGCGTTGCGAGGCTCGCCAGAACGGCCACAGGATCTGCGACGAGGCCGAGGTCGGTATGAAAGACGCGTCCGATGGGGCGGCTGTCCGGATAGATGTGGACGAGAGGCTGCGCCGGCACAGGCGCTTTCGGCAATTCATAATTCTGGCTGGCGATGTCGCCAAGGCGCGTGCCGGCGGCGATGATGAGATCGCTGTTGCCGAGCAGCTCGCGGTAGGCGGCAGGAATGCCGACGCCGACATGGCCTGCAAAGAGCGGGGAGGCGTTGTCAAAAACATCCTGGTTCTTCCAGGTGACGGCAACGGGAAGCCGCTGCGCTTCGGCAAAGCGCTGAAGCACCGCCGCCTGCTTTTCACCGCGGAAGCAAGAACCAGCCAAGAGAAGAGGACGTTCCGCTGCATCAATCATGGCCTGCAGGCGTTGAAGACTTTCAGTTGCGCCGTGCAGCACAGGCAGCGGGTATGGCGTGATACCTTCGTTTCCTGCCTCGTCGGACTGCATGTCCTCCGGCATCGAAATGATGACAGGGCCCGGCGTGCCGCTGAGGCATTCGCGGAACGAACGCGCCATCAGTTCGCCAGCGCGGTTGCCATCGTGCAGTTCGTAAACCGCCTTCGCCATGCCGCCGAAGAACTGCTTGTAGTCCACTTCCTGAAATGCGCCGCGCGTCAGCTCGATGCGGGAGACCTGGCCAACCAGCAGGATGAAGGGCACGGCATCCTGTTCCGCGGTATGGACGGCGATTGAGGCGTTGGTGGCGCCCGGTCCACGGCTGACCATGGCTACTCCCGGCCGGCCCGTGAGCTTGGCTTCGGCGACCGCCATGAAGCCAGCGCCAGATTCATGCCGGCAGACGATCACTTCAATGCTGCTGTCATGCAATGCATCGAGGACGGCGAGAAAACTTTCGCCCGGAACGGTGTAGACGCGCTTTACGCCATGCGCTTCCAGAGTTTTGACGATGGCATCAGCCGCACGCATAGTCCCGCTCTCTCTCATTGAGTCACGCGCGCGACTATAGTTGCTGCAATGACCAGCGCAATCGGTCAGGCCATGCTATTGGGGCAGGGCGGCAGTCGTCTCAAAGCGGGCGAGAGCGTTGACCGCTTCCGGCAGTCCGCTAAGGCTGGCCTTGCGGTACCACTGCTCCGCCTGGCTGGCGTCGGGGACGATGCCCTGAACGTCAAGCTCCTTGAAAACAGCAGGATCATAAGTCTTGGCGACACCCAAGGCGCCTTCCACAGCGCCCTGGTCATGGGCGCGCAGATAGAACTGACGGGCCATGACAAGATCGCCGGACTTGAGCAGCACATCGCCCTTCTGCAGAAGGCCCTGCACCTCCGGCGACTGCGGCGGCTTGACGATGACTGCGGCATCAGGCGCCGGAACGGGTGAGGCGACAGTCGGCGCGATGGTTGTTACAGGCAGCGTTGCGGTTTCCGGCGGGGCACTGACCGGCGTAATCTGCACGCTGGCTGGTGTCGCAGCCGGAGCAGGTGCGGGCTGCTGCCCGACCACGGATTGATTGGCGGATTTCGCGGCAGGAGATGCTTCCAGAACGCCAGTGAGGGCAAGTTTCATTTCGCGCACCGGCGCTGCCAGCTCGCCGGTCGAGGTTTCGATGGCGGCGACGGACAGATCAAAAACCGGAACCTCGGCATGCGGAACGACGAGCTTGACGCCGGCCAGGTCTTCATCGGTCAGCAGCCAGGTGTTGTCAGCAATCTTGCGGCCTGCCGTCAGCACCGCATCGTCGGGAAGCCCGGAAATGCGGATCGACAGGTCCTGATCCTGATAGGCAGGATCGGCACGCAGGAGAAGGTCAATCGAGGTATTGAGACCGCCAGATACATCAGAAACATCAAGCGAAGCGGTGGCAATGGGCTTCTTGGCGATGACGGTGCCGCCCGTTTCCTGTTGCGCAGGCGCGATCAGCTTGGGCGGCTGTTCAGCCGGCAGCATGGCGCCGATGTAGGCAAGCGTGCGCGTTGCGGTGGTGCCGATCTCTTCCTTCTTGGTCAGCGCAAAGCCGAGTGTGGAACCCGCAACAACCGCCGCGATCGCGGCAAACGCCACGCCGCGGTTCCACAAACCATCAGTGAAAAACGGTTCAGGTTGGTGCGGTTGGGCGTCAATGGCGCGCGAATAGTACTGCTGCGGGTCGTAGAAGTAATTGCGCTGGCCCAGGTTCTCGATAGCATCCGGCGTCAACGGCCGGGCTGGCAGCGGCGGCATGGTGCGGCGGACATATTCCGCCTGGTCAGCCTGCGCCTGCAGGATGCGCTGGCGGTAGGCGTCATAGGGATCATCCGTCTCGGCCAACATCGCGACATTGTCGCGGAAGCGGCGGCGCTCCGCCGCTGGGGCAAGCGCAGCGGCTTCGGCATGGACTGGCGTCATGGGATCCTTGCCAAGGCCAGATTGGCCATCGGTGGATTCCGTTTTAACCCTGACAAATTCATACAGCATGGGTGTCTTGCTATCCGATTTCGGCAATGGGTGATTCATGATGAATCTCCTACTCTACAAAAGCAACTAACGTGCCGACTGGCACAACCGGCCCGGAAGCCGGTCCTGTGATGGCCGATTGACGGGCATCGCCGAAAGCCCTCCAACCGGGTACTGCAGCTGAGAAATTGGTAATCTTGTCGTCGCTCAAGCCGCTGAAATAGCTTTCGACGAGCGCCTTTTCGAACTTTGCAAGCTTGCGCGCGTTGGGTGAGCCTTTTGGCCAGTTAACCACGGACATGACGAGGGCTGCCGCCACTGTCTCCACCGCCTTGCCATCAGCAATGAGGTTGGGAAGCTGCGCTGAATCAATAATGGCCGGAGCGTAAACCTCCGCAAGCTTCTCGCTCGCGGTGAAGGGAAGGATATGCAGGTTGCTTCCCTGTTCGATGGCGGCAAGGGCAGACATGGATTCTGCCGTGGTCAGCACTGCGGCATCAACAACGCCGTCGCGCACAGCCGTGATGGCAGCCGAACCGGAGAGTGCAACGCGCTCAATCTCGGTGCCGAGATCACCGAACACGAGATCGGATGCGATGAAGCTGTCACTATCAGCCGGGCCTGCTGCGACCTTGCGGCCGGCGAGTGCTGTTGCCGATGTGATATCCTTGCGGGAAATGATAACGATGCTGCTGTTGGCGAGCTTGGCGAGATATGCCAGCTTGTCTGCTTCATCCTTGTAAAGCGCATGCTTGCGGGCATAGCCGAGACTGTCAGACGAGACGATGGCGACATCGACGCCCTTGAGGAAGAGAAGGTCATTGAGGCTTTGCAGGCTGCCATTGCCAGCGATCGGGAGAACGCGGAGGCTGTCAACATGATCAACCGCATGTGCAATCGCGATGGAATCAGCAAAGGTGAGCTGCTGGGCCGAGACGAGGCCAATGGCGTTGGCGTTAAGCGCAGTTGACCTGCGATCAGCCGCAAATGATGCGGTCAATCCAGCAGAGCTCAGCGCGAAGCCTACGAGCAAACTCAATACGAACCGCAACGGCGGCATCCCTCTCACTTCAAACAACTTATATGACATACACTTAGCGCATGCATGCCGGAAACGACTTGAAGCCGGGATTACTGCCAGAATGTGGCAAACCACGGTCAATTGTGTGTTTTTTAGGTTAATTGGAGATGTCCGAAAACATGGAAAAAGGCGCAATTCTCTCAGCTAAAATGGCGATCCGCGGGCGCGGGTTGAGGCTCGCCTTGCCGGAGTTTGAGGATGTGAGAGTGCAGGCGGCGGCGAAGCTGCTGGAAAAGGACGATCTGGCGCGTCCGATCCTGCTCAATCCGGAGCCTGGGGAGGCAACGGAAGGGCAACGTTGTGCCATTTTGAAACAGCGGCCCAGCATGAACGTGGACCGGCTGCTGGCGCGGCCGCTGTTCCGCGCCGCGGCCATGGTCGGCGCAGGCGAGGCGGATGCCATGCTGGCGGGCGCCATCAACCCGACAGCCAAGGTGATCGAGGCGGGGCTGATGGGCATTGGCCTGGCCGACGGCATCCACACGCCGTCAAGCTTTTTCCTCATGCAATGGGAGGACAAGGCGCTGGTGTTTGCCGATTGCGCCGTCAACATCCAGCCGGATGCGAGCCAGCTGGCGGACATTGCGCTCGCCTCCGCCGCGAGTGCGGCACGGGTGCTGGGCGTGGAGCCGCGCGTGGCGCTGCTTTCCTTCTCCACCAAAGGCAGCGGCAAGCATGCGGACGCCGACAAGGTGCGGGAGGCCCTGGCGATTGCGAAGGCGCGTGCCCCCGCTCTCAAGATCGATGGCGAGCTGCAGGGTGATGCCGCCCTTTCGGCAGCCGTTGCTGCCCGCAAGCTGAAGGAACCAAGCGAGGTTGCGGGGCAGGCGAACGTGCTGGTGTTCCCGGACCTCGATGCCGGCAACATTGCCTATAAGCTGACGCAGTATCTTTCCGGCGCGCAGGCGATTGGCCCTATCCTGCAGGGTTTTGCAAAACCGGTTTCGGACTTGTCGCGCGGCGCAACGGTTGACGACATGGTTGACACCGCGGCGCTGCTGCTGGCTTTGTCACTGCCCGAGAAGTGACTGCACATGGCGGGCGATGGTGAGTTCCTCATCCGCCTTCACGATGTGAACCGCCGGGATGGCAAGAAACTCAAGATGCGCCAGAATGCGCGCACGCACTTCACTGGAATTTTCGCCTATTCCTCCTGTGAAAACAATCATATCAATGCCGCCCATGCTGACCGCCAGCGAGGCCGCATGGCGGGCTGCCTGATAGCAGAAAATGTTGACGGCCTCTGCTGCTTCACGGCTGCTGCTGGCCAATAGCTTGCGCATGTCCGAGGTTTCGCCGGATATGCCGAGCAGGCCGCTGCGGCGATAGAGCAGGTCTTCAAGCGCATCGAGTGACAGGTTCTCATCGCGCAGCAGGGCGACAAGCACGCCGGGGTCTATGGCGCCGGTGCGCGTGCCCATGACGAGGCCATCCGCCGTCGAATAGCCCATGGTCGTCTCGATGCTGTTGCCATCGACAATGGCGCACATGCTGCAGCCTGAGCCCAGATGCGCCACCAGCAGCCGATGCGGCAGCGGCTGGCCTGATTGCCGCGGAAGGGCGCGCACCACATGCTCGTAGTTAAGGCCGTGAAAGCCGTAGCGGCGGTAGCCCCGCGCGTCATATTCGCGTGGCAAGGGCAGGCGGGTGTGGAGGTCATCACGCCCGGCATGAAAGGCCGTATCAAAACAGGCGATGTGCGGAACGGCGGGCGCAAGCTTGCGCAGTTCCGCCAGCGCGCCGAGGCCATAGGGCAGGTGCAGCGGCGCAAGGCGGCGCAAGCCTTCCAATTCCTGCAACACCTCATTCGTGACCAGTGTGGGGACAATGAAGCGCGTGCCGCCATGGACGACACGGTGGCCGATGCCCGCAACCTTCTCCAGTGCGATGCCGTGCGCCGTGATCGCCGCCGTTGCCGCAGCGAGCGCATCCCTGCCGTAGCCTTCGACAAGGCCGCGCAGCAGCGGCTTCAGGGCATGATCAAACGCCGCGTATTTGATCGATGACGAGCCGGCGTTGATGGTGATGATATGGGTCATGCCGCCACTTCACGGCATGAGCCATGGCGCGGTCAAGAACCAGCTTTGCTGGCCCGCGATAGTCCACGCGCGGCACATGCCCGAATGAATGGCTTTGCATCGCAAAAACATGCCCTGCACACGTCATTCAGGCGTCCTGCACATGCATGTTCGCGATGGGTGCTTGCATGTGAGTTCGGCATGCCGGGGAGTCGCCGGAATTGTGATGGGTGTCACGGAACGGCCGCCTTGTCGCCACGCTTCGGGGGCGTCGGAATTGTGGCGGGAACACATTCAGGTGGTCTTGCACAATGGCTGGAGATGGGGTGGCTAAATCTTCTTCTGCAACTGGGCGCGCATGTCCATGCCGTTCTTCTCTTTCTCGACGATGATGAACAGGCATTTTGGTAGTGGGTCAATCTGAATTTCTGCTGTCTGATTCTTCGCGGCATCGCCACCAATGAGCATGGCTGCTTAACCCCGAAAGCTGACATCAGACCAAAACGCGATTGACCCGAATGTATGGACTGGCTGCCTTTCGCAAGAGGGAATTTGCATGGGATCGGAAGTCGCAGATATGTATCCGGCCTGTTTGGTCAGCACGCGGGCTGTGGCCTTGATGGGAATACGCAAGCACCATTGGTCTCATTAGCGGACAGGTTTCGAGGAACCATTCGGGTCATCAGACTTTGGGGGCGTTGATTGGTCCGTTCCATGCAGTCATCTCAATCGCGAATAGGTGGGAAGTGACGCGGTATCAGATTGCGGTCACTTCAATGCGGTGGGTGTCAAAGTCTTTTCCGTTCCTCAGAATGCTCCAGGCGATGCGGGCCAGCTTGTTGGCCAATGCAGCTGCCACCTTGTTCTTGTGCATGCGTTTGGCGGCTTCTGTCAGCCATGGTCCGAAGCTGAACTTCTCCCAGTTTTTGGGGCGCATCATGATGATATGAGCCGCTTGAACGAAGAGGGTTCGCAGATATTTACTGCCGCGCTTTGATATACGCCCAAGGATGGATTTGCCACCGGTGCTGTATTGCCGGGGAACCAGCCCCAGCCAGGCTCCGAAGTCACGGCCACGGTCAAAAGCTTCGCCTGTGCCAATGGCGGCCACCATTGCGGTTGAGATGATGGGGCCGATACCGGGAACGCTCATCAGCCGTTGGCAGTGATCTTCCTGCTGGCTCATCTTCTCGATCTCAGCACTGATCCGTTCGATCCGCTCATCCAGCCCGGCCCAGTCGTCATGAAGGTCAGTGATAATGGCACTCATGCGCGGTGATATCTCGTCGGCCCGGTTCTGCAGAATGGCAGGAAGTGAGTTGCGAAGTGCCCGTGCTCCGGTTCTGACCGCAATGCCTTGCTCAATCAGGAAAGCGCGAATCTGGTTGATCGTTGCGGTGCGCCTTGAGACCAGACGAGAGCGCACACGGTGCAGAGCCTGCAGGTCCAGCTGAGCTTGCGTCTTCTCGGCAACCAGATTGAGATTGGGACGCAGTGCTGCCTCCGCAATGGCTTCGGCGTCATTGTAATCGTTCTTCTGCCCCTTGACGAAGGGCTTGGTGTATTTCGCCGGAATGATCCGCGGTTCAAAACCAAGCTTGCGCAAGGTTCGACTGACAAAGTGTGCGCTCAGGCATGCTTCCATGCCAACAATGCAGGGTGACAGGGTCTCGAAAGTGCTGATCAGCGCCAGACGCTTGATCTTGCGTCTCAGAACAATCTGGCCACCGTGATCAAAACCAACAAGGTGCAAAACATCCTTGCCGATATCAATGCCAATGGACGCAAATCGTAGCTGTTCAGTTTGAGTTGTCTTGGTCATGGGAGCTGCTCCTATCGTTTGCAGGTTCAGTCTTGACCGACGAACCTGCCAGCTTTGAGGCAGCAGCCAGTCCATCCCATTAGCGGAATTCACGACCTTTGTGGAGCGCCAACGCAATTTACTGGAGGGCAGTCTTGCAACCTGTACCATTCTGCGCGAGACCCAAGTTTCAACTGGCTAGTCATCCGGTGGATTTAGGCACACTATCGGATAGGATATCATACCAACCGTGACCTCTATGGCAACCATCGACTATCGCGGCAACATGCTGGTGGAAGTTGATAGAATCCCTCGCATAGGAGATATTTCCGCACAATCTATTGCGGCACAACCCAACTCGCAGTTGAATTGACAAGGCCTCAAATCTGTCTCAAGTTCCGCGTTGAGAAAGACTAAGGTAAGGCGTGACGCAAACTGTCATTGAACTTCGCAACGTGTCGAAACGCTTTGGCGAAACGCTTGCCGTGGTTGACAACAATCTCGCGGTGAATTCAGGCGAGTTCCTCTCCATCCTTGGGCCTTCGGGCTGTGGAAAGACCACGTCGCTGCGCATGATGGCCGGGTTTGAGCAGCCGACTGAAGGCGAGGTTTTCATTCAAGGGGCAATGTCACGGGCGTTCCGGCTTATCGCCGTCCGGTGAACATGGTGTTCCAGCACTATGCGCTATTTCCGCATTTGAGCGTGGCTGACAATGTGACTTATGGTTTGCGGCAACGCTCGCCGAAACCTTCCGCCGCTGAACTTGCAAAGGCTGCTGATGAGGCGCTGGGCATGGTTAGACTTTCGGGCTTCGGCAATCGCCGCACTTACGAATTGTCTGGCGGCCAGCAGCAGCGCGTGGCGTTGGCGCGGGCATTGATCAACCGGCCTGCTGTTCTGTTGCTGGATGAACCGCTGGCGGCGCTTGACCGCAAACTGCGGTCTGAAATGCAGTTCGAATTGCAGAATTTGCAGCGTGACGTGGGCATCACGTTTCTGTTGGTCACGCATGACCAGGAGGAAGCCCTGTCAATGTCAGACCGCGTGTGCGTCATGCGCGAAGGGCGCATTGTGCAGATTGGCAGCCCACGTGACCTCTATGACAGGCCGAACAGCCGCTATGTGGCAGACTTTGTGGGCAAGTCGAATTTCTTTGCCGGGCCCAAGGCAGGCACCGTGACCAGCGTACGACCTGAGATGATTGAATTCGCGGCAACTGAGAGGAAGTTGCCACAAGGACTTGCAAGATCGATTCCAGCGAAGGTTCTGAACCGCATCTTCGTGGGTGACTTCACGCAATATCGTCTGGGCAATGACCCGTTGGGTGAGTTCCTCGTCGTCAGCCCACGCCGCAATGAGCGTGATGTCGGCACTTTTGAAATTGGTGACAGTGTTGCAGCGGGTTGGCAGGGCGATGCCGCGCAAGTGCTGGCTGATACATAGAATAAGCAAACAGGGAGACTGAAATGACAGAAAACACCAGATCCGATTACAGCTGAAAAATTCATGGAGGAGTTGCGCCGTTACCAGAATGGCAGCGTGTCGCGCCGTCATTTCCTTGGTGTCACGGGCCTTGGTCTTGCGACCGCCGTCATGGCTGGTGTTGTGCCGGGCCTTCGTCCGCGCAAGGCGCATGCCGCGCTTTCCGGCACTGTGAACTTCACAACATGGCCCAGCTATTTCGCGCAGGAAAACCTCGACAAGTTCACAGCTGATACGGGCGTCAAGATCAATGTTGCGGTGTTTGGCTCGAATGAGGAAATGTTGGCGAAGCTGCAGGCAGGTTCCACGGGGTGGGATGTATTCGTGCCAACGAACTATGCGATTTCGACTTACAAGGAATTGGGTCTGATTGAAGAACTCGATCTCAAGCGCCTGCCGAACTACGATCGCGACCACACAGGAACAGCGCTTCACGGCAGAAGGCATCATCGACGGCAAGACCTATGCCGTGCCAAAGGATTGGGGAACCACGGGATTTGTGGTGAACACCAAGAGTGTCACTGCGGTGCCGACTTCCTGGAAGGAATTCTTCGAGGCAACGCAGGGGCCACTGACGGGTCGCGTGATGGTGCATGACTACCAGCTCACCACCATCGGTGCTGCCCTGAAGTCTTTCGGCTACGGTTTCAATTCCAATGATGAAAAAGAATTGGCCGAAGCTGAAAAACTGCTGATCGCATGCAAGCCGCATCTGTTCGGCATCAACTCCGACTACAAGCCGTCATTGATTTCGGGTGATGCCTGGGCTTCGGTGTGCTGGACGGGCGATGCCACGCAATTGCAGCGCGACATGCCGGAGATGAAGTATGTGCTGGCCAAGGACGGTGGCGAAATCTGGAGTGATTTCTATGCCATTCCCAAAGGTGGCCAGAATCCGGATGCGGCCTATGCGCTGATCGACTTCCTGCTGACGCCTGCCATCAATGCCATCGAAGTGAAGGCGCATGGCTATCCCTCTACCGACTCGCGCACCAATGCGTTGGTGCCAAAGGAGATGCTGGAAAATCCGATCCTCTATCCGGCGGCTGAAGCACTTTCACCACTGGAATTTGGCGCGGCCGCAACACTGACCAACCCGCTGCGCGCGGAAATCATGGCCCGCTTCAAGTCTGCTTGAGGCGTTGTGAACACAAACACACGATCCCCGCTGGTGACCGGCCTGCTGCTGGCTCCGGCGGGGATATTCTTCTTCTTTCTGCTGATCCTGCCGCTGGTGGTGATGCTCGTGTTTTCCTTTGGGGAACGGGCAGCGGCGGGCGGCTATGTGCCGGCCTTCACTTTTGACAATTATCTGAACCTGCCTGCGCGCAGCAAAGCCTTCCTCAACACGTTGACGCTTGGCACCGCTTGGCACATTGCTGACAGCGATTTTCGCTTTTCCGATGGCGTATTTTCTCGCTGTGAAAGTGCCGCCGAAATGGCGCGTGATGATGCTTGTGCTCGTGATGGCACCGTTCTGGACCAGCCAGTTGATGCGCTACTATGCTTGGATCATGATCCTGGGATCGAAGGGTATTCCGTCATGGCTGGAGTGGATTGGAATCACGGATGTGCGGCTGTTGAATACACCGACTGCGGTTCTCATTGGCGCCGTCTATGGCTTCCTGCCGCTGATGGTGCCGCCGATATATGTGTCGCTGGAAAAGCTCGACAAGCGACTGCTGGAAGCGTCGGCTGATCTTGGTGCAACGCCGTGGCGCACGTTCTGGCAGATCACCTTGCCGTTGCGTTGCCGGGCGTGGCCACGGGTTCCATGCTGGTGTTCATCCTGTTGATGGGAGACTACATCCTGCCACAATATCTGGGCGGTGGAAAAGTGTTCTTCATCGGCAATGCGCTGGTAGACCTGTTCCTGCAGTCGCGCAACTGGCCCTATGGTGCGGCAGTTTCGGTGGCGCTGGTCATCATCATGTTCGTGACGATCTTCTTCTATATGCGTTTCGTGCTGGGCAAGACCGACCAGCGCCGTGCGGCGTTGGTGTAGCAACATGCGGATTTACGCCACGCTCATCTACATCTTCCTCTATGCGCCGATTGCGCTGATCGTCGGCCTGTCATTCAACGCCGGCAAACAGTCGATGGTGTGGACCGGGTTTTCCGTCGAATGGTATGGCAAAGCATTTTCCAATCCTTTGATCACCGAAGCGCTCAGCACCAGCGTGATGATTGCGCTGGCCACGGCGGTGCTGTCAGGCATTTTCGGCACCATGGCGGCACTTGGGCTGGAACGCACGAAGGGCTGGGTGCGGGCGCTGTTCGATGCGTTGATCTATGTCGCCATCATGGTGCCGGGCATTGTCATTGGCATTTCATCATTGATCACCTTCGTGACCATCTTTGATGTGGTGAATCCGACGCTGGAAGCGCTGTTCAGTTTGCGCCTGCAAATGGGCATGTGGAGTGTCATCGCCACACACGTGCTGTTCAACATAGCCGTCGTTGCATTGCTTGTCAGAGCGCGGCTGCAGGGCATGGATCGCAGCCTGGTAGAGGCCTCGGAAGACCTCTATGCCACGCCCATGGGCACTTTCCGGCAGGTGGTGTTGCCATTGCTGGCACCGTCTATATTAGCGGGCGCGTTGCTGGCGTTCACTTTTTCATTCGAAGACTTCATCATCGCCTTCTTCGTGGCGGGACCGGATGTGACGTTGCCGATCTATGTGTTCTCAGCCATCCGCCGGGGCGTTACTCCTGAAATCAATGCTGTTGGGACGGTCGTGCTCTTGACATCTCTGCTGCTACTGGTGATTGCCCAATGGATTTTGCAGCGCGGCAGCAGGTCCGCTTAAGTCTGTTCCTGGCCCATCACGACTAGTATGCGATCAAGATTGCCGCTCAACCCTGAAAGCTGACAGCCAATCGGCAACGTGATTAGCCCCAACTCCATTTCAAACTGACCCACTGCCGGCATTTTCCGCCGCTTGCCTGCTCCCGTTTCTCGCCGATGGTCCGGCCATCAGATTGGCAAAACCAAACTGGAGCTAGATGAGGATTGACTGAATTTTCCACCTGCCAGCCTTCGCTGGAATGATGGGCGAGGGGGGAGGGCGCTTCGAGGCCCGGCTTTGCCGGGCACCTCAGCGTGAGGGGAAGGGGGTGGAGTATTGCTTGTGGCTTCCGAAAGGGACCTCATCCGCGCTTCGGGCACCTTCTCCATCTTGCGATGGAGAAGGGAAAGTATTGGTGATCTCAGCAACCTTGTCCCTTCTCCAACGCAGTTGGAGAAGGTGCCCCAACGGGGCCGATGAGGTCCCTTGCTGAGGGTTACTGCTCGAGCCAGTCCATGCTGCGGGCGAGGTCGCGGGCGATCTGTTTTGACTTGTGCACCGCCGCCGAGAACGGCTCGAAGGAGATGGTGCCCTTGTAGCCATCGGCGATGAGGCGCTGCACCTGACCCCGGTTGTCGATCATGTCGCTGCGCATCCACCAGCACGCGCTGCGGGTCGCGCATCGTCGCTGCGGTGAAGTTTCGGTCAGTTACGCCTGAGACGTGGATGAGGCCGGTGCGATCGGCGAAGAATTCGGTTTCACCGGCCACATAGTGGTGGAAGGTGTCGTGCGTGACCTTGAAGCGCTTAGCGCCGCCGACGGCATCAATGGCGGCGATGGCTTCGGCCTTGCAGGCGGAGCGAACATTCCTCGAAGCCCAATGGCTCAACGCAGCCCATGAGGCCGTGATCTTTCAGGATGCCCTTCAACGCATCGAGCGCCACGCGGATGCCTTCCAGCCGTTGCTCCGTTGCTGGGCGGAATTTCTTGTCGTTGGTGGGAACGAGGATGAGGTTCTTCGCGCCGGTGAGAGCCGTGTATTCGGCGAGCTTGTTCGCTTCATCGGCCTTGGCCTTGCTCCACTGGTTCCAGCGCTGCAGGGCATTCACATTGATGATGGTGATGCCTTTGTCCTTCGCCAGCTTGCCGATGGCCTTGGCATTTTTGTTGCCCATGAGCGCCGATGGGAATGTCGTTGCGGATTTCGACGGCATTGACGCCGAGCCGCAGCGCAAGGTCGAAAAACTCCGCATAGCCGAGCTTCGGCGCCACCATGTGATTCAGTGAAAACTGCATTGTCCATCTCCTCGCCAGTTCTGGCGCTGATACCAGCCGTCATGGCGGGCGTCATCGGCAAGGAGACGGAATATTGCAGAATTCTATCAGGCGGGGCTTTGCGGCCTCATGTCCGCCTTGTCGATGCCGGCCACCGCCACCGGCTTCTTCATGGCGTCGCGGCGGAAGGGTTCGCCCAGTTCCTGATTGATCATGGCTTCAATCAGCGTGGTCTTGCCGCTGCTTCATCTGGTCATCAACCGCCTTGGCCAGCGCATCACGCAGTTCGTCCATGGTGCGGGCGATGACGCCTTGCAGGCCGCAGGCCTTGGCGATGCCGGCGTAGGACACTTGCTCATCCAGCTCGGTGCCGACGAAATTGTCGTCATACCAAAGCGTCGAGTTGCGCTTTTCGGCGCCCCATTGATAGTTGCGGAACACCACCATGGTGATGGCGGGCCATTGCTTGCGGCCGATGGCGGTGAGTTCCGTCACCGCGATGCCGAAGGCGCCATCACCCGCGAAGCCGACGACCGGCACATTGGGGCAGCCGATCTTGGCGCCGACGATTGATGGCAGGCCATAGCCGCAGGGGCCGAAGAGGCCGGGAGCGAGATATTTCCGGCCTTCATCAAATGTCGGGTAGGCATTGCCGATGGCGCAGTTGTTGCCGATGTCGGAGGAGATGATGGCGTTGCGGGGCAAGCGCCGACTGGATGGCGCGCCAGGCCATGCGCGGGCTCATCCACTTGGGCTTGGCTTGCCGCGCGCGCTCGTTCCATGTGGTGCCCGGATCATCCTGCTCATGGTCCATGGAGGAGAGTTCCTGGGCCCAGCGTGACTTGGTGGTGGCGATGAGATCGCGGCGCGTCTTGCGGTCATGCTCGCCAGCGGTTGGCGAAAGCTTCGCGAGGATTTGTTCGGCCACCTGCCTGGAATCGCCGACGATGCCGACGGCCACTTTCTTGGTGAGGCCGATGCGGGCAGGGTTAAGGTCAACCTGAATGATCTTCGCCTGCTTGGGCCAGTAATCAAGGCCGTAGCCCGGCAGCGTGGAAAACGGATTGAGGCGGGTGCCGAGGCAGAGAACCACGTCCGCCTGCCGGATCAGCTCCATCGCCGCCTTCGAGCCGTTGTAGCCCAAGGGGCCTGCAAACAGCGGATGCTTGCCGGGGAAAGCGTCATTGTGCTGGTAGCCGACGCAGACCGGCGCATCCAGCCGCTCCGCCAATGCCGCCGAGGCCGGAATGGCGCCGCCGATCACCACGCCTGCGCCATTGAGGATGACCGGGAACTTTGCTTCCGACAGCAGCTTTGCGGCTGCGGCGATGGCTTCGCTGCCACCCGCAGGACGTTCGAAATCAACGATGGCGGGAAGTTCAATATCGATGACTTGCGTGAAGTAATCGCGCGGCATGTTGATCTGTGCAGGCGCCGAATGGCGCTTGGCATTCATGATGACGCGGTTGAGAACCTCGGCGACGCGGTTGGGATCACGCACCTCTTCCTGATAGCACACCATGTCCTTGAACAGGGCCATCTGCTCCACTTCCTGGAAGCCGCCCTGGCCGATGGTGCGGTTGGCGGCCTGCGGGGTGACGAGCAGGAGCGGCGTGTGGTTCCAGTAGGCGGTTTTCACCGGCGTGACGAAATTGGTGATGCCGGGGCCATTCTGGGCGATCATCATGCGACATCTTGCCGCAAGCACGGGTGAAGCCATCCGCCATCATGCCGCCGGAGCCTTCATGGGCGCAGTCCCAGAAGGTTATGCCCGGCCTTGGGGAAAATGTCCGAAATCGGCATGAAGGCCGAACCGATGATGCCAAACGCATGCTCGATGCCATGCATCTGCAGGACTTTGACGAAGGCTTCTTCGGTGGTCATTTTCATGGGCTGAACTTTCAGGCTGTGATGTGGGCGGCAGTAGGCTCGCGAGTTATGGGTCAGTCGGGGCCGCAAACTAGGCTACGGCCACGCAGCTTTACAGGGCCAGTTCGGCCTGACAACTCCCGCCAGAGGGCGGCGTTGCAGTTACACAGCTGGTCAGGCTGCGCGCCCGGGCGCTGGCCTTCTCGTTGATCACGTACTGCACCATGGCGCGCCATTCCTCCGGCAGATAACCCCAATCGGTGCAGGTGGGGAGGGCTGCGTCCAGCATTTCCTGACTTGGCTCCAGCATGGCTGCAACGGCAGCGCGCGCTGCTGGCAGGCGCGATTGCCAGTCGGCAACATGTTCAGACTTGGCAATTGCACGGGCAACGGCTTCGATCATGGTTTGACACCTTTGTGTTTGCGGCATCCGTTAGGCGACAAGGCCCATCAGGTTGCGCATGGGGCTGCTCCACTTGATCTACGCCTGCGCCCCCGCGGCTGGTGCCATGCAATGCGTATTGCCATCCCAAGTGGCAGGCAGGATTATACGGCAACGCGCTTGTGAGCGCAATGTTCCGTTGTTTCGGATTGCGATATCAAAACGCTTTGACAGATTTCTTGCTCATCACAAGTCCGTGCTTGCCGCGGGTGCAGGTGAGGCCGGAAGCTGCCGAGACACAGGTAAAGGGGCCGGCTGTCCACAACTCACCATAGGGCAGCACATCGCCGCCGCAGCATGATGCGTCACCCACATTGTTGTACTTGCGGGCCTTGCCGGTGGA
Organism: uncultured Alphaproteobacteria bacterium; assembly: GCA_963814455.1. Classification (GTDB taxonomy): domain Bacteria; phylum Pseudomonadota; class Alphaproteobacteria; order Rhizobiales; family Aestuariivirgaceae; genus Aestuariivirga. The sequence goes on from CAWFCR010000024.1 coordinate 71,168, forward strand.
ACCGAGGATCACGCGCACATAGCTTGGCGCGATGCGGTCACACTGCAGTTCGGCGTGGCCATTTGCCGGCGTGTAGGTATCCGTGCCGCCTTCGGGGATGAAAACGCAGCCGACATTGTGAGACGGCATTTGAAATTCGATTGCCTCGTGGCGCCTCTGCTTCTTCGCCGCCAGCGAGAATCGGGGATTGCGAGCAGGGCAAGTGCAGAAAGGACAAGCGTTGTTGTGCGGATCATGAGGTGTCTCCTTGTGGCACACTCATGGCGGCAACAGGCTGAACCGCATGTGAACGGTTACTTCAGCTCCACTTCAACGAAAGCAAACTCGCCTTCGCTGGCATTGATGACATCATGCTCGACACCGGCGTTGCGGAAGTAGGAAGCTCCCTGCTTCAGGTCGGCAAAACTGGCGCCAGTGGCAGACTCGAGCTTGAGGCGGCCGTCCATCAGCGGAGTGATGACATAGTCATGGCCATGCTTGTGCCAGCCGGTGTTGGCGCCCGGCGCAAAACGGTATTCGGTGACGATGACGCGATCATTGTCGATCATGACGGTTGCCTTGGCTGTGCCACTCATGCGGATTCTCCATGCAGGGAGCGCCATCATGGCCCGCCTTGCAAATGAGGCAAGAAGTAATATTATTACACCATGCTTCCCACCACTTCGCATGACCACCGCCATTGCCAGGCCGACCTCATCGCCCGCGCCGAGCGGGTGTGCGTCGAGCGCGGCTCGCGGCTGACCGAGCAGCGGCGCGACATCCTGCGCTGCGTGGCCGAGGACCATGGCGCCGTCGGCGCCTATGACATTATCGACAAGATGGCGAAGAAAGGCGTGCGCCATGCGCCAGTGACGGTTTACCGGGCGCTGGAATTCCTGCGCTCGCACGGGCTGGTGCACAAGATTGAAAGCCGCAACGCTTTTGTCGCCTGCCTGCATGAGCATGGCGAGCGGCCAGCGGCGCTGCTCATTTGCCAGAGTTGCAACAGCGTGGAAGAGGCTGATGCTGAGAGCGTGTTCTCTTCGCTCGCCACCATAGCCCGGCGCAGCATGTTTACGCCCCGGCATACCGTGGTCGAGATCGAAGGCGTTTGCGCTGCCTGCAAACCTGGAACCATTTAGTGAATTACTCCGCCATCACCACCCGACGCGCAGCGCGCACAGTCCGCATCGGCAATGTGCTGCTTGGCGGCGCGGCACCTGTTGTCGTGCAATCAATGACCAACACGGATACGGCTGACGCGGAGGCGACGGCGCGGCAAGTTGCCGAGCTGGCGAAAGCGGGCTCAGAGCTGGTGCGCATCACCGTGGACCGTGACGAGAGCGCCGCCGCCGTTCCGGACATCCGCGAGCGGCTGGACAAGCTGGGCGTCAATGTGCCGCTCATTGGCGATTTCCATTACAATGGGCACACGCTGCTCAGCGATCATCCGGCCTGTGCCAGTGCGCTCGCCAAGTATCGCATCAATCCAGGCAATGTCGGCTTTCGCGAAAAGCAGGACCGCAATTTCTCGACCATGATCGAGATTGCGCTTCGCCATGCAAAGCCCATCCGCATCGGCGTCAACTGGGGATCGCTTGATCAGGCGCTGCTGACAGCGCTGATGGACGAGAATGCGATTGCTGCTGAACCGCTGCCAGCCCGCGCCGTGATGCATGAAGCCATCGTTCGCTCGGGACTGCTTTCGGCAGCGCGAGCAGAAGAAATCGGCATGAGCCCGGACCAGATAGTTATTTCTGCCAAATGCTCGGAAGTGCAGGATCTCATCGCCGTCTACCGGCTGCTGGCTGTGCGCTGCGACTATGCGCTGCACCTTGGCCTGACTGAAGCGGGCATGGGCTCCAAGGGCATTGTTGCCTCCACCGCCGCACTCGGCGTGCTGCTGCAGGAAGGCATTGGCGATACCATCCGCATTTCACTGACGCCTGAACCCGGCGGCGACCGCACGCGGGAAGTGATCGTGGCGCAGGAAATCTTGCAGACCATGGGGTTGCGCGCTTTCACGCCGATGGTGATTGCCTGCCCGGGCTGCGGGCGCACTACATCAACCACGTTTCAAGAACTCGCAGGCGACATTCAAAGCTTCGTGCGCGAGCGCATGCCGGAATGGCGCAGCAAATATCCCGGCGCCGAACGGCTGCAACTTGCTGTGATGGGATGCATCGTCAACGGGCCAGGTGAATCAAAGCATGCCGATATCGGCATCTCGCTTCCCGGCACCGGCGAGTTGCCTTCGGCGCCGATCTATATTGACGGCAAGAAGGTGAAGACGCTGCGAGGCGACAATCTTTCGGGGCAATTCCAGCAGATCGTCGAGGATTATGTGAAAGCCCGCTGGGGATGAGCAGCGATGCGGCGCCTGTCGCGCTCACCTTTCCCATGCGGGTCAATGTGTTTCTCGATCACTCGGAAGACTACCTGCAGCCGGGTGATATCGTGCTGTCACGCAGCCGCACGCTGGCAAGCTGGCTTATCCGCCACGCCACCGCCAGCCCCTTCAGCCACAGCGCCATCGTCTTCCTGCTGCCGCGGCGCGAGCAGCAATTGAACAATGCATTTCTGCTGGAAGCGACATCGGCAGGCGTCGGCATCGCCAATTTGCAAAACTATGTGCTGGGCAAGAACCGCAGCCAGATCGCCATCAAGCGCTATGACGGCGCGCCAGCGGAGTTCTGCTTTCCACAAGCAGGTAGGCGCCATCATGCTGGACCGGGTGAATGCCGGCTATGACTTCGGCGTTGTGCTGCGCCTAGGGTTATCCGTGCTGTTCGGGCTGCAGCTTGGCTGGTCCAACATTTCGCGTGGTTCCAACAAGAGCATGCAGGCAGCGGTCGAGCGCACCAAGAACCGGCTGCTGCGCTGGATACCGCCGCAGTTCATCTGCGCTGGCTTTGTTCAATACGGCTTCCTGCAGGCGCAACTGCGCCGCGGCGGCGATCCCTCGGAAGTCATATTTCGCGACGATGTGAATGTGTCAGACAAGCAGAAGCTGCTGGCCATTACGCCCGAAGACATGGCGAAGAGCGAAAAGCTGCAATGGCTCTATGTCATCCGCAATGGATGGGTGCATGAGGCTGCAAGCTATGCGCACGCTCGCCGCATCATGAATTCCGCGCCACTGTGAAACGCGCCGCTTCACGCAGCATTTCGGCTTTTGCGCCATAGGGCTTGAGGGCGGCGATGGCAAGTTGCACCTCGCGCCCTGCAGCACGGTGTGCGCCATCGACCCCCAGATGATCAACGAAGGTTGCCTTGCCGGAAGCCTTGTCTTTCTGCGTGGCCTTGCCAAGCTCTCGTGCGTTTGAGGCCACGTCGAGCACGTCATCGGCAATCTGGAAGGCGAGGCCGATGTGGTCGGCATAGCGGCGCAATGCTGTGCGCGGTTTGCCCGCGAGAATGGCGCCAGACTCACAGGCAAAACGGAAGAGGGCTCCAGTCTTGTGCTGCTGGATGCGGCGGATGGCAGCGAGCGACTGTGGCCCTTTGGTTTCGGCTTCGATATCCAGCATCTGGCCAGCGACCATGCCGTCCTTGCCTGCGGCACGAGCAAGCTCTGTCACCAGCAAGTTGCGGATTTCAGCATCGGGGCATGTCCTTTTGTCGGCCACCAGCTCAAACGCCAGGGTGAGGAGCGCGTCTCCTACCAGAATGGCGGTCGCCTCATCGAACTTGCGGTGGGTCGTGGGCTTGCCTCGCCGCAAGTCATCATCATCCATGGCTGGCAAGTCATCATGAACGAGCGAATAAGTGTGAACACATTCGATGGCGGCGGCAACCCTGAGGAGTTGGGCCCGGGGCACGCCGAACAGTGTGCCGGATTGAATCACCAGAAAGGGGCGAAGCCGCTTGCCGCCCTCCAGCGTTGCGTAGCGCATGGCATCCACAAGGCGGCCCGAAGCACCGCCCTTCACATGCCGCGAAAGCGTGGCCTCGGTAGCCTGCGCCACCTTTTGCAACTCGCGCTCAAAAAGGCTGTGTGATGTTGACGCCAAGGCAATTCCCGTGTGTTAAGTCCAAACCCTTACTGTCAGACCCATGGAAACTCAACCAGCCTTGGCCCTTACCTTGAAACAGCGATTCCTGCGGCTGAAGCGCTGGCAACGCTGGCTGGCCACAATTCTGGCGGTGATGATCGCCTGGCCATTCGTGATGACCATTGTTTATGCCGTGGTGCCGCCGCCTGCCAGCAATCTCATGCTGCTGAGGCTCGCCTCCGGCAATGGTCTGGACTATCGCTGGGTTCCGCTCAGCCAGATTTCACCGCACCTGCCGCGCGCCGTCATCACCTCCGAGGATGCGAGATTCTGCGAGCACAACGGGGTGGACTGGATCGAATTCCAGGGCGTTGTCGAAGACGTGTTTGATGACGACGAAGGCCCGGTTCGGGGTGCTTCCACCATTACGATGCAGCTTGCCAAGAACTTGTTTCTCTGGGATGGACGCAACCCAATTCGAAAAGGCCTTGAGATTCCAATAGCTTTCTGGATGGACTTGATCCTCTCCAAGAAGAGATTGATAGAAATCTATCTCAATGAAGTGGAATGGGCGCCTGGCGTCTATGGGGCGGAAGCGGCAGCGCAGCGGCATTTCAAAAAGTCTGCAGCAAAGTTGACGCGCCGCGAGGCCGCGCTGCTGGCTGCGGTTTTACCCAATCCGATCAAGCGGAAGGCTGGAAAGCCCTCGCGCCGGGTCAATTCCACCGCGAACCGCATTCAGGCGAGAATGGCGGGCATGGGCAGCTATCTCGCTTGTCTTGACTGACAAGCTTGTCTATAAGCCCGCCAACCGTTGCGGGGAAGCCCGCTTACTCTGGAGATTCCCGATGGCCGTTCCACGCAAGAAAATGACCAAAAGCCGCATCGGCATGCGCCGTTCCGGCCAGAAGATGCAGACCGTGACCTGGATTGAAGACAAGAAGTCCGGCGAACTGCGCCGTCCGCATCACATTGACCTCAAGACCGGCATGTACCGCGGCCGCCAGGTTCTCGACGTCAAGTAAGCCAAACACAGCCGTCTTTGCGCAGGGCCGGAGTTTTTCCGGCCCTTTTCGTTTACCGAATGGTTACCATGTCCACCAGTCCGGCGCGAGGCGGGGGCGGTCCGGCCTATGGCTTGCAATTCTGCAAGCATGTTAGCTGAAACCTGGAAGATTATGACGCAGGCGCGGTTGCAATCCACGCAGGAGATCGAAGCCATCCTGCCGGCCTGGAACAAACTGGCGCGCCGGAGCCTGGCCCCCGCAGGCCTCAATTCACCTGAAATCATTGCGCCGCTGCTCAAGCATGTGGGCGGGGCGGAACTGCTGGTTGTCCTGCAGGACGATGAATTGCTGTTTGCATTGCCGGTGCAGAAGCGGAAATTTCCGCGCGGGCTGCTGGGCAACTGGGTGACCCCGCTCACACCCAACGGAACGCCGCATGTTTGCTCGGCAGCACCGGCCTCGGCGTTGGCTGCTCTATTGTCGGCGCAGGCCGTGCCGATGCTGCTGACGGCCGTTGAAACCAATGGAAAGTTCTGGGACTACATCACCACGCGCGAGGCGCATGTCGAAATCGTTGACCGCTGGGAGCGCGCCGCGCTGCGGCCACGCGGCGATTTCGCCAGCTGGATGGATACCAATTTCAACGCCAAGCGGCGCAAGGAATATCGCCGCCTGCTGGCAAGGCTGGGTGAGCAAGGCAAGCTCGAACAGCAGACGCTTGCTGCCGGTGAAAGCCCGGAAGAATGGATTTCGGCGCTGCTCGACCTCGAAGCCGCTGGCTGGAAAGGCCAGCGCGGAACGGCACTCGCCAGTGATGCAGGCCTGACGCTGGCAACGCGTGAAGCGCTCAGCGGCCTGGCGGACGCCGGCAAACTGCGCATGTGGCGGATCACGCTCGACGGCAAGACAATCGCCATCATGCATGGCGTGGCGGAAGCAGACCGTGTCTGGCTCGGCAAGATTGCCTATGACGAACGGTTGTCGAAATTTTCGCCCGGCGTGCTGCTCATCCTCTACGCAACGGAGATGCTGTTTGCGGAAGAGGGCGTGGCGCTGGTCGATAGTTGCGCCATTCCCGACCACCCGATGATCAATCATATCTGGCGCGACCGGCTGGAAGTGGCCGATGTCATGATCGCTCCCAAGAGCATCAGCGCCGCGCATTTCCGCTTCATGGTGCAGCTTGAAAGGCTGCGCCGCATGACTCGCGCCATGGCGCGAGACACCTACAACTATTTCAGAGGAAGGCACAGGTCATGACACTGGTCCATGTCGACAAGAACATTGCCCGCGAGAAGTTTCTCAAGAAGGCGTTTCAACTCAACCATACGCTGGCTGGCCATCCGCTGTTCTCGCTGCAAAGGCTGGTGGAACTCGCCAAATCCATGCCGCGTGACGCCATTGAATACAACTCCGGCAAGGTGGCGGTGGGCGTGAAGCCTGAGGACGTGCCGAAAATCGACTTGCCGGCAGAGCAAGTGATCCGCTCAATTGAAACAGCCAACGCCTGGATGGTGATCAAGTCGGTGGAGCGCGATCCCGCCTACTGCGAACTGCTGACCGCATTCGTGGAGGAAGCCAACGCCGCCGCTGGCAAGAAGCCCGGCGATTACAGCGACCTGCAGGGCTTCATCTTCGTGTCGTCGGCCAAATCGACAACACCCTTCCACTTCGACGCGGAAGAAAACATCCTCATCCAGATCAAGGGCGACAAGTTCGTGCGCACCTTTGACAATGATGACAGGGCGCTGATCTCTGAAGAAGCCATGGAGATTTCGCCTGACAAGCACCGCAACCAGAATTACGAGGAGTGGTTCGAGAAGCGCGCCACCGTGCATGCGCTGAAGCCGGGTGATGCCGTGCACATGCCGTACACCATTCCGCATTGGGTTTCGACCGGCGACAGCTATTCCATTTCCATGGCGATGACGTGGAAGACGCCGGAAGTGCTGCGCCTCAACAAGATACGGCTCATCAACGGCACGCTGCGCCGCTACGGCCTGGCGCAGAAGCCGCCCGGCGTGTCGCCGGTGCTTGATGCAGCCAAGGTATTTGTCCACGATCTGGCCCGCGCCGTGATTGATCCGCTGCGAAAATCAGAGCGTTCGCGCGCCCTGCTGCGTGGGCTCATCTATGGCAAGAAAGCCAACTATTATCTTGAACGCAAGGCCAAGCAGGCGGGCATGTAGCCAGCCGCTCGACAAATCCGGCTCGAAGAAGGAAGAGACCTCCGCCCCCAGAGGTCTCTCAGTTTATCCCAGCAGCGTGTCTGCCGGGACGTAGGGGTAGCCCAAATCGTCAGCTACCGCCTTATAGGTAACCTTGCCATCGGCAACGTTCAGCCCATTGCGCAAATGCAAATCATCGGCGAGCGCCTTTTTCCAGCCTTTGTTGGCGATTGCAAGCCCAAAGGGCAGGGTGACGTTATTGAGCGCAAAAGTAGATGTGCGGGCAACGCCGCCCGGCATGTTGGCCACGCAATAATGGATAACGCCATCAACCTCATAGGTCGGGTTGGCGTGGGTCGTTGCCTTTGAAGTTTCGGCGCAGCCGCCCTGGTCGATGGCGACGTCCACGAATACCGAACCCTGCTTCCAGTCCTTCAACATCGCCTTGGTGACGAGCTTTGGGGCTGCCGCACCTGGAATGAGCACGCCGCCGATGACGAGATCGGCGCTGGCGCATTCGTCCTCTATCGCCCCTTGCGTCGAATACAGGGTCTTGCAGCTGATGCCGAAGCGGGCGACGAGTTCTTCCATGCGGTCGGTAGAGCGTTCGATGATGGTGACATCGGCCCCCATGCCGAGCGCAATCGCCGCTGCATTGGTGCCAACGACGCCGCCGCCGAGGACAACGACCTTGGCCGGAGAAACACCCGGCACGCCGCCGAGCAGCATGCCGCGTCCGCCTTGCGCCTTCTCGAGCGCGTGAGCGCCTGCCTGCACCGACATGCGGCCGGCCACCTGGCTCATGGGAGCGAGCAGGGGAAGACCGCCGCGCGGCGATGTCACGGTTTCATAGGCAATGCAGATGGCGCCGGAGTTGACAAGATCCTTCGTCTGTTCCGGGTCCGGCGCGAGGTGCAGGTAGGTGTAAAGGATCTGGCCGGGACGCAGCATCTTGCGCTCGCCAGCCTGTGGCTCCTTGACCTTGACGATCATATCCGCCTTGGCGAAAATTTCGGCGGCGGTCTTGATGATTTCGGCGCCAGCGGCAGTGTAGTCCGCATCCGATGCGCCGATGCCGTTTCCGGCAGCGGTTTCAACCCAGACCTTGTGGCCGTGGCGCACAGCTTCGCGCGCAGAAATGGGCGTCATGCCGACGCGATACTCGTGATTCTTGATTTCCTTGGGCACGCCGATGAGCATTGGTTTCCTCCGTCAATTTCCAGCGAGAATAGCGGAGGCGGCTTTGAAAAACTTTGCAAAGGCAGGGCGGGTGGGTGACAGACTTGCAAGATTTTCCGAAAATGCATATGATTGTTCGAATGAAATCCCACGAACTCGACAAGATTGACCATATCATTCTCCGCAAGCTGCAGTCAGCTTCGCAGCAGCCGATAGCCGAGCTGGCCTCGGTCGCGGGACTTTCACCTTCTGCCTGCCATCGGCGCGTCAAGCTGCTGGAAGAGGCAGGCGTCATCACCGGCTATACCGCGACGCTCAATCGCGGCGCGCTGGGGCTGAGCAACGAGTTCTTCGTCGAAATTTCGTTGAGCGCGCAGACCGAGGAAGCGTTCGAGAAATTCGAGAAGGCCGTGCAGCGGGTGCCGGAAATTCTTGAGTGCCACCTGATGAGCGGTCAGTTCGACTATCTGCTGCGCATTGTTGCTGCCGATACGGCGGACTATGAGCGCATTCACCGCTCGCGGCTTTCGAGGCTTCCGGGAGTGCAGCGCATCCAGTCCGGCCTGGCGCTTCGCACTGTCAAGCCGTGGAGTGGCTATCCGGTGTAGAGGGGCGCGTGTCCTTCGCCATCATGTAGAGGCCGGCGCCGACAACAACCGCCATGCCGGCCATGTGCCAGACGCCCGGCACGTCTCCAAAGAACAGGACGCCGTAGAGCACCGCCCAGATCATGCTTGAATATTCAAACGGCGCCACGAAGCTTGATGCGGCGAGGCTGTAGGCGGTGATGAAGCAGACCATGGCAAGGGCCGCGAAAATGCCCATGACGACGAGCACGCCAAAATCCCAGGGTGTCGGCCACACCATGGGGCGGGTGAGAAAGGCAAGACTCTTGCTCGTTTCCGCGTGCAGGCCGAAGTACTCGATGATGAAAGCCATCGCTAATGCGACAACCAGATAGGTAACGTTCTGGATAGTTGGCGATGACGACGGGTGCTACGTCATCCGACAGTTTGCGGCCCAGCATTTGGCCCACCGCGTAGCCTGCTGCGGAATAGAGCGCCAGCAGGGCTGCCGGTTCAAACGTCACCCAGCCGGGACGCTCCATGATCAGCACGCCGATGAATCCGATGATGATTGCCACCACGCGGTAAATCGGCACGCGCTCATGCAACAGCGGCCCTGCAAGCCCCGCCACGAAAAATGGCATGGTGAAATAGATTGAAATGGCATTGGCCATAGGCATCGCCGAGATCGCCAATATGAAAGCGAAATAGGCCGAACACAGGATCAGCGATCTGAGCAGGACGAGGGGCCACTGAGGAGTGCGCAAAGCCGCCATGCCTTGCGTTGCCAGCAGCCAGCCGAGCAACAGCGGCAACGATGACACGCAGCGGATGATGACAGTTTCATAGGCCGGATAGGTGCCGGACATGGATTTGACGATGGCGTCCTGCGTGGTTGCCATCGCAATTGCGATGAGCGCCAGAACAGCCGCGCGGCGGCGATTTTCACGGATGTTTGGCATTATGATTTCGCCATCACTTCTGCGAGCAGCCGGATGCCGGGTTCTATCTGTTTTTCGTCTATGGATGAGAAGGCGAGGCGGAAGAAATTGCGTGGCGGATCAGCAATGCCGAAGTGGATGCGGCCGGGCTCAATCAGTATGCCGTGCTCGGCAGCCTTGATGGCAAGCTGCTCGGCGTCCAACGCCTTCGGACCCCTGATCCAGAAACTTGTGCCGCCGAAACTCGGACTGTCAGATGAATTCGGGAAGCACTCAGCCAGCACCCGGCCCATGACTTCCCAGCGCTCGCGGTAGGCGCGGTGCAAGCGGCGAACGAGCGTATCATGATGGCCGAGCGACAGGAACAGCGCGGCTGCACGCTGGTTTGTGTTGGGCGCATGGCGCACCATGAGACGGCGCAGTGCGCGGGCTTCGGCAATCAGCGGCTTGGGCCCCACCATGAAGCCCAGCCTGAGGCCCGGAAACAGCGACTTGGAGAGCGAGCCGACATAGATGACGCTGCCTGCCTCATCCAGCGACTTGAGGGCGGGGCAGGGTTCGTTGACGTAGTTGGTTTCGAATTCATAATCATCTTCGATGATGACGGAGCCGCTGGAGCGGGCGATGGCAAGCAGTGCCTTGCGGCGCTCGATGGGCATCGTCGCCGTTGTCGGAAACTGGTGGCTGGGCGTGACGAAGATGACGTCAGCATTCTTGAGCTCCGGCGCCATGGTCAGACCCTGACGGTCCACCGGCACGAGGTCAACATTCCTGGTGCGCAGGCGGAAGATGTTGCGCACATCCGGATAGCCCGGTTCCTCCATCACCACACGGCTGTTCGCATCCAGCAACAGGCTTGAGAGAAGATAGAGCGCGTTCTGCGCGCCGAGCGTGATGAGGATTTCACTGTCATCAGCCAGAATGCCGCGCCGCGGCAGGATGCGGCGGCGGATATGCTCGACCAGCAGCGGGTCATCATGCTCGCGAGAATCGTTGATCCAGGTGCCGAGCGATTTGCGGCCCAGCGCCTGGCGCGTGCAGTCACGCCATTCGGCCAAGGGAAACAGCGTATGATCGACCTGGCCATAGATGAACGGGTAGGCGTAGGTCTGCCAGTTCAGCGGCTTGGTGATGTTCTCCTGCGCGGCTGGATGCTTGCGCAGGCGCTTCTCCCAGTCGATGGCCTGCGAGGCACTGCTTGCGGCCTTTGCTGCAGTGGCAGACTTCGCCGGAGCGAGCGCCACCTTTTCTGCGACATAGTAGCCGGAGCGCTCCCTGGCGACGAGGAAGCCATCATCGAGCAGGCCCTGGTAAGCGAGGACAACGGTATTGCGCGAGACCTTGAGCGTTTTCGCCATCTTGCGCGTCGAGGGCACCGGCTCATCGCGCGACAGCTGGTTTTCGAGAATGGCGGACACCAGCGCCTCGCGGATCTGCATTTGCAGACTCGACTGGTTAGACCGCTGGATGTGAACGAGCCAGTCGCGCATGGTTTTCAATGGGTCCGGGAGTTTCCGTCTGGACCCATCATAGGGCCAACGGCGCGTTTGCAACAGCGGGCGTCGCGAAAAAGGTTTCCATGGCCTTGGAAATCATATAAAGACTTCTTTATATTCTTTCAGATGAGGTAGTCATGGGACGTCAGTCGTTTACCGAAGCTCTCGCCACGCGCCGCTGGTTGCTGGCAGATGGCGCAACGGGAACCAACTACTTCCAGATGGGGCTCGTCTCAGGCGATGCGCCGGAGATGTGGAATTTCGAGCATCCGGAGCGGGTGCGCAAGCTGCACGAGCAGTTCGTGACGGCAGGCGCCGACATCATTCTCACCAACACATTCGGCGGCAACCGGCATCGCCTCAAGCTGCACCAGGCGCAGGACAAGGTGCATGATGTCAACGTGGCGGCAGCGAAGCTTGCGCGGGCTGAGGCAGACAAGGGCGAACGCCAGGTGTTCGTGGCAGGCTCGATGGGGCCTACTGGCGAAATCTTCATGCCGGTCGGCACCTTCCCGTATGAGGAAGGCGTTTCGACCTTCGCCGAACAGGCGATGGCGTTGAAGGATGGCGGCGTCGATGTGATCTGGATCGAGACCATGTCATCCGAGGAAGAATTGCGCGCGGCAGTTGAGGGCGGCTCCAAGGCCGGGCTTCCGCTCGTCACCACCATGAGCTTCGACACCAATGGCCGCACCATGATGGGCATAACGCCTGCGGCGTTTGGCGCGCTCACCAAATCGCTCGAAACGCAGCCGGTGGCCATTGGCGCCAACTGCGGCGTCGGCGCTTCCGAACTGGTGGCGACTGTGCTTGGCATTACCAAGGCGCGGCCGGATGCCAATGTGGTTGCAAAGGGCAATTGCGGCATTCCGCAGTATCGCGATGGGCACATCCATTACACCGGCACGCCGGAACTGATGGCGGACTATGCGCGCATCGCGCTCGATTCCGGCGCCAAGATCATCGGCGGCTGCTGCGGCACCAGCCCCGAGCATCTTGCCTCGATGCGAAAGTCGCTCGAAGCCTACGAAGGCGGTGCGCGGCCAACAATCGAGTATGTCGAAGAAAAGCTTGGCCCGGTTTCCGAACTGGCCAAGGGCATCGACACGGCTGCAGCAGGCGCTGCCAAGCGCGAACGCCGCCGGGGTTAGGTCAGGAACTGCTACGAGTATCTCCAGAGCCTGCTGCCACCCCTCTGCGGAGGGTTATCTCATTGACTTAGCAACCTCATCCGCCCAGTCGACCTTCTCCAGCTGCGATGGAGCAGTGAAGAATTTGAACCCATCCCTTCGGCTACGACAGTGGAGAAGGTGCCGCGAAGCAACGGATGAGGTCCCGAGCCATGGGATAACCTGTCCACATGGAGGAGAAATTGGCGGCTCAATCAAACGCTTCACCACTAACGAAACGCTTCCGTCACCACGGGCTTTGCCAGCATCAGGATGTCATTGACCAGTTGCAGCGGCGACAGGTCAGTGACCGATGTGCCGGTGCGCAGCAAGCCCGAGAAACGCTCGTAGATGAGTTCATATTCCTCCATCGGCGCTTTCAGGATCACGGCACCGCCGACCTCAAGCACGGTGCCGCCGCGGCGGAGCGCCAGTTCAAGCCCATCATCGGTGACGATCTCGATATCCCAGGTCTGCTCACCGGTCTGCCGCCAGTCAAAATCCGCCGTCATGTCGCTGGGGCGGCCATCGGCATGCTTGAACTTGATGCGGGCGGCAATGGCGGTCGCACTGTTGGACGGCACTTCGGCTACGGCGCTTTCAACAAACAGCGGTTCCGGCATGATCTTGGTGACAATCGACAAGGCATTGATGCCGGGATCAAACACGCCAAAGCCGCCAGCCTGCCAGATCCAGTCCTGACCCGGGTGCCAGTGGCGAACGTCTTCCCGCCAGGTCACTTTCATTTTGGAGATGGATTTTCCGGCAAGGCGGCGCTGGGCTTCGTCAACCGCCTTGTTGTAGCGCGAGTGCCAGGTGAAGTAGGCGACGCGCCCGGCTTTTGCGGCAGCAGCGACGATGGCATGCGCTTCACCCATGGTCGGCGTCGGCGGCTTTTCGATCAACAGGTGATAGCCCGCCGCCAATGCGCTGGTGGCCATGGCGAGGCGAACTGATGGCGGCGTGCACAGCGACACCGCATCAACCTTGATGCCACTCTCTGCCAGCGCCTCAATCGACTTGAAGCAGGGCACATCCGGCAACGTGGCATTGCGGCTGACGCCAGCCACGAGGGTGAAGTCATGGTTCTTGGCGATGCAGGGCAAATGCTGATCGGTTGCAATCTTGCCGAGGCCAACAACGGCGATCCTGTAGCTCATGCTCAACCTCAAGCTTTCAACTGGTGTTCCATTGCGTTCAGCAACTGGTCCACTTCGGATTTCGTATTGTAGTGGGCAAGGCCGATGCGGAGCACGCCGCCCTTGTCCATCAGTCCCATGCGCGCAACAGGCTCAATCGCATAGTTGTGGCCGGACCAGACGAAGATGTTGCGCTTGGCCAAAGCTTCGGCGAGGGCTTCAGGATGGTGGCCTTCAACCGTGATGGAAACGGTTGGCACGCGCCGGTGCATGGCATTGGCGGAGGTGATGCCGCGCACGGTGACGCCTTTCATGGCGCGCAGGCCATTGATCAACGGCAGGGTGATTTCATGCTCGTAGGCAGCAAGCCGTGCCCATGCCGATGACAGGCGCTGAGCCCGGGTGGCGCCTTCGCCATACTGCTCCAGATACTCGATGGCGCCGAGGCAGCCTGCCATGCCCTCATGGCTCAGAGTTCCGGTTTCGAATTTGTGGGGCAGGTCCTCGCCTGCAGGCCGCACCTTGTAGGCAAAGGTTTCAGCCAGCAGTTGCTTGCGGGCCCAGAGAATGCCCTGGTGCGGGCCAAACCATTTGTAGGCGGAGGAGACAACGACATCGGCGCCGAGGTCCTGCACGTCCATTGCATAGTGAGGTGCATACTGGACGGCATCGACATAGACCAGCGCGCCTGCGGCTTTGGCCTCGCTCGCAAACTTCTTCACCTCGTTGACGGTGCCGGTGCAGTTGGAGGCCCAGCCCAAGGCCACAAGCCTGGTGCGGGAGGAGAGGACGCGGGTCAATGCGTCGGACGGAAACTCGTAAGTCTCAGGGTCAAAATCCATCCAGCGCACGGTGAGGCCAAGGTCCTCCGCCAGCAAGAGCCATGGAGAGACGTTGGCGTCATGGTCCATGCGCGAGAGGACGATCTCGTCACCTTTTTGGAAGCGCCTGCCAAGGCAGCGGGAGAAATGAAAGGTGAGGCTCGTCATGTTCTGGCCGAAAACAATCTCTTCGGCCGAAGCGGCATTGTAGAAATCGGCGACAGCCTGATGCGCTTCGTCCACCAATTGGCCCGCCGCCACCGTGGTTGCGAAGTACCCGCCGAGGTTGGCGTTGCGGTCACGCAGTGCTTCGACCGTCCGGTCGATCACCTGTTGCGGAACCTGAGTTCCGGCGGGGTTGTCGAAATAGACCCGTGGGCGGCCGGCATCAGTGAGCGCCAGGGCAGGAAACTGCTGGCGAACGGCATCAATGTCCAGGGACTGGCGACGCATCAATTCCTCGTAAATAGGTTAGCTGTATTTGACAGTTAGCTGGCTTCACCTCTTGCCTCAATCGTCGCTTTCCGGCAAGTGAATGTCGTGCAGGGGAGGGTCGCTTGAAGCAACCAACTCTATGCTGCCCCAAAGACCGCAGGAGCACTCCCCGATGAGCGACGAAGGCGAACTCGACCTCAACTCCCTCAATAACGAGGAGCTGGTGCAGCAGGTCCATGACGACCTGTATGACGGCCTCAAGGAAGAGGTGGAGGCGGCGGTGCATATCCTGCTCGGCCGCGGCTGGGCGCCCTACAAGGTTTTGACCGAAGCGCTGGTTGAAGGCATGCGCATCGTCGGCATTGATTTCCGCGACGGCATTCTGTTTGTGCCGGAAGTGCTGCTGGCTGCCAACTCGATGAAGGCGGGCATGTTCATCCTGCGGCCGCTGCTCATCGCCACGGGCGCGCCGCGCCTCGGCAAGATGGTGATCGGCACGGTGAAGGGCGACATCCACGACATCGGCAAGAACCTGGTCGGCATGATGATGGAAGGCGCCGGCTTCGAAGTCATCGACCTTGGCATCAACAATGCCGTCGAAAAATATCTCGGCGCCATCGAGGAGCATCAGCCGGACATCCTCGGCATGTCGGCGCTGCTCACCACCACCATGCCTTACATGAAAGTCGTCATCGACACGCTCAAGGAAAAGGGCATGCGCGATGACTATGTGGTGCTGGTCGGCGGCGCGCCGCTCAACGAAGAGTTCGCCAAGGCGATCGGCGCCGATGCCTATTGCCGCGATGCGGCAGTGGCTGTTGAAACGGCGAAATCCTTCATGGCCCGCAAGCATAATCAGATGATTGCATCGTAAGACTGTTGCCTGCCGCAGGAGGCAATGGCCAGGCGTGTCCCAGCCATTTTGCTTCAACGTGCGACGAAGAGCGCAGTTGCTGGTATATTGAGCGCGCCACATGTTGGATAAGCGCATTAAAGAATGCGATTGGCCGGAGGTGGATCATGTTGGCTGTTTTGGCGGCTCTCGCGATACTTTTTGGACTGGTAACGATCATTTCGGGTGGAAACGCTTTGTTTGGTGGAGCGGTGGCGCGCGAAGCGGTGGGCGACGCAGTACCTTTCGTTTTGTGGTTCAATTTCCTCGTCGGACCGCTGTATGTCGCGACAGGTTTTGGACTTTTCTGGCGCCGTCCTTGGGCTGTGGGCGCGGCGTGGATCATCGCGATCGCAACTATTGCCATCTTTGCGGGCTTTGGCATTCACATCTGGCAAGGTGGCGCATACGAAGCGCGAACTGTCGGAGCCATGAGCCTGCGCAGCGTATTTTGGATTATGGTTGCTTGGTATGCAGGCCGCAGATTGCGCGTTCGTGGCGCTTAGAACAGCAACTCCAATTGAGTCAGGTCGCAAGTGAGTCTTGTTAATCTTAAACCTTCTGATGAATTTGACCTCGAATCAGAGCAGGGGCAGGTACTCCTTCTCGCCTGCGGGGCGCTGGCGCGCGAGATAGTAACCCTGATCGAGGACAATCGCTGGAACGGCTTTGACGTGCAGTGCCTGCCAGCCAAGTGGCACAACACGCCGCAACTCATCGTGCCGGCGGTGCGCGAAAAGATCCGCGCCAACCGTGGGCGCTATGCCTCGATCTTCGTGCTGTATGGTGATTGCGGCACCGGCGGGTTGCTTGACGCCATGCTGGCGGAGGAGGGTGTGGAACGCATTGGCGGACCGCACTGCTATTCGTTCTTTTCCGGCAATGCCGAGTTCGCACGGATTGCAGAAGACGAGTTCGAGGCCTTCTACCTGACGGATTATCTGGCGCGCCATTTCGACAAGCTGATCTGGGCAGGGCTCGGACTTGACCGCCATCCGGAGCTGTTGCCTGCCTATTTCGCCAACTACAAGAAGATAGTTTACCTGTCACAGACTGACGACGAGGCCCTGATCGCGAAGGCCCAGTCAGCGGCCAAACAGCTTGGTCTCGCATTTGAGCACAGGCA
Source organism: uncultured Alphaproteobacteria bacterium (assembly GCA_963814455.1). Classification (GTDB taxonomy): domain Bacteria; phylum Pseudomonadota; class Alphaproteobacteria; order Rhizobiales; family Aestuariivirgaceae; genus Aestuariivirga. The sequence continues at coordinate 88,081 of CAWFCR010000024.1, forward strand.
TACGGGTTACGGAGAACTTGCGGCCGACATGGCGGCGCGTTCGCGTTAACCTTGATGGCTGCTTAACAAAAGCGGGCAAAAGGGCAGAAAATCGCACTTAACTGACAATTGGCTGACAGCCAACCTCACATGATTGTCAGCGGGCATCAGGTAGATTGCTTCTTGTGGGGTTGATCAGCACCAGCCCTGCACAGCACAGACGAGCCGAATACAGCACAAGACCATCACCCAATTTGCCCTATCTGGCGCGGCTCCCGCACTCTCCAAGTCGGGACGCCAGCAGCCGGGGGCAGGAAACGGCGAAAGCCACGGGTTTGAGAAAAGAAATTCGACTGCCGTTGCGTAACTTCGGCAGACCAGGTGAGGCCACCACTGTAAACGCTGCCCTGTAGACAGGCGGTCGGCCTAACCTGCAATCCGGGAGAGAAACCACGCCAGCGGTTTCTCTCCCTTTGTTTTTGAGTCTAGCGTGATTGCGGGGGCTTGGTACTTTCCGCCTGCAATCTCATAGTAGTCACCGGCATCAGCGCAGTAGATATGGCCCTCCAGCTCGAGCCCGGTCTTGCCATCGATAGTTCCGGCGGTAATGGAAATTTCATCCCTTCCATCAGCTTTCCAGAACAGGAAAGAGCCGCAGGTCTTGCAGAATCCGCGCGCGGCCTCATCGCTGGCGCGGTACCAGGTGACATGATCCTCGCCCTTGATGGTGATGTCGGCGAGCTTTGCACTGGTTGTGGCAAGATAGTTGCCGGTCTGCTTGCGGCACTGCGTGCAGTGGCAGGCGATCACGGGGCGGAGCGGCCCATTCACCTGATAGGTCACTGCGCCACACAGGCATGAACCAGTCTTCATTTCTTGAACTCCCTAGCGAGGGCGGACACATGCTCGGGCCCTAACCCGCAGCAACCACCCATGATGGTTACGCCCTGTGCTTTCCATGTTCTGGCCTCAGCAACAAGGTCAGCTGGTGAAATGATGTTTTCAAATTGCCAGCCGGGCATCTTGAAGTATCCGCTTTCCGGATAGACCCCTGTAGGACCCTGCCAGAAGCGGCGCAGCAGCGGGAGAGACGCCGCAACATCATTCACCGACGTATGCATGATGCTGATGACGGCGGGCTGCATGGCGGCGAGTGCTGCAAACACCTTGTCAATGTCCTGATCCTCGCGGCCGAAGCCGGTGAGCCTGCCATCCTTCTGGCGTTCCAGCGAAATGCCGACCCAAACGGGAAGCCCGGTTTCCATGGCGGCTTCCGTGGCGAGGAGCGAATAGTCCGTATCACGCATCATTTCCATGACAAGCAAATCGACGCCCTGGCTTGCAAGATTGTCAGCCTTGCGCCGAAACAAGGGGCGGGCCTCACCCGCTGGCCATTCCTTGGATTTGTCGGTGCGGTCCGAGCCGGGGACGACCGGCCGCATGGTCGAAATCGAGCCTGCAATTGCAACGCCTGTGCCGGCAACCGCGCGCTTTGCGGCCGCAACCGCGTCGGCATCAAGGCGCAGCACATCATCATCGCGGCCGTAGGCATTGAAGGAAAGGGCGCTGGTTGCGAAAGTATTGGCGGTGATGATGTCAGCGCCTGCCTCGATATAGGAGCGATGCACGGCTTCGATCAAATCCGGGTGGGTTGCATTGACCTCGGCGCACCAGGTTTCCCCGCTCATCGGCGCGCCGCGCTTTTCCAGTTCGGTGCCGGTTGCGCCATCGAGCAGGATGATGTCGCCGCCTGCCAGCTTCGCCTGATATGTGTTGTTACTCAAATTCTCATTGCTCCCTGCTGCTTCGTCTCTGGGCGAACAAGTAGCCCATTACCGCGACCAACACGAGTGCACCGCCAATCAACGCCGGGAAGCCCGGATTTTCGGCAAACAGCAGCCAGACCCAGAGCGGGCCGAGAACCACATCAAGCGTGCTGATCAACCCGACCTCGGCGGACGGGATAAGGCGAGCTCCGCGCAGCACGAAGTAATAGGCGAGCGCCGTGTTGGTGACGCCGAACAACATCAATGTCAGCAGTTCTGCAGGCGAAGGCAGGCCAGCGCTAGTCAAGGCAAGGCCGACAACGGCGCAAATGCATGCGGCCACCATGTTCACCAGCGCCATGTTCATGCCGGAATGCTTGCGGGCGGCGACGATCTGGGCGGCCATTGCCAAGGTCATCAACAGGGCAACGCCGATGCCGAGCAAGTCCGAAGGGTGCACTGCGCCGCCGACCATGACGACAACACCGAGAAGCGCCAGAAGGCTTGCCAGCAAGACGGTTCGCGGCAGGGCCTCACGCAGGGCAAGCCATGCCAGCCCAGCGGCAACCAGCGGCACCGTGGCATAGACGATCATGACATTCGCCACGCTGGTCAGTTTCAGGGACACGACATAGGCGCCCATCGACATGACAGCGACGGGAACCATGAGCAGCACTGAAGTGGTGGGCGGGCTTGCCGCAGCCTTGTCATTTGCCCGGCGCTGAATTTCCACAATGACGGCAAGCGCCATGGCCGCGAAGACCGAGCGCCAGCCCAGAATTGCCCAGGCATCCAGATCCACCAGGCGGACGAAAAGCCCGGCCGTGCTCCACAGCACGGTGGCGGCCAGAACCATGAGTATGCCAAGGGTCTTGGGTTCGAGCGCCGTACGTTCACTCATCGATGGCGTTCGCCTGTTCGCTCGCCCGTGCATGCCTAAATGCCTTCATGAAGAACTGCCGCTGCGTTGGCGCGTATGTGTATTCCGTTCCAACCGGGCAACTCAAACGCGACAGGCAGCCACCTTGCATGCAGGCCGTGCCAGAACCTGACAGCAGGTGCTGCCCGCAGGCGGAGACATTGTAGCTCTCTCCATCAAAGGCTTGAACGGGGCAGGCGGAAAGACAGGGCTTTGCCGCGCATGATTCACAAGGGTGAGCGGATTGCGAAGGTTGCGGCAGGTCAAACGCCACGGGGAAGAGCAGGGCAGCGCGGTAGGCATGCCACAGGCCGTAGCGCGGGTGGATGTTGAGGCCGAGGGGCGAAACATGCCCGCCGCCGGCGCGGCGCGCCCAGGTGAGGAAAGGATGATAGGGCTTGTCGAAGGGGTAGATCGCTTCTGCGGACAGTTGCGCGGCCAGCGAACCGGCTGTCTCGCGCGTCCAGTCATCAATCAGGCTCGTGGCGGGATCGCGCTCGCGGGCAAAGCGGGCAAACATGGCAGGGCCGGCATTGCCGATGAGAATGACGAAGCGAGCGCCGCCCGGCACATTGTCTTCCGCCCGCGGTTCGAACCAACCTAGCGGCGTGAAGCTTGCTCGCAGAATGCTGGCAAGGACGGGATGCTGCATCAGCCCCGCAGCCAGCGTGGATCGCCCAGTTCCATCACCTCGCGAGGCAGGCGAATGTCATGCTTGGCGCGAATGGCATCATCAATGTGCTTCGGCAGATAGTCGGGATAGTAAGTGGAGAGAATTTCGTTCTTGCGGCGCGCGGCGCGCTCCACCACATCCGGCTTGCCGGCCTCATTCCATTCCTTCGGGCTCATGCGATCAGCTATCTTCGGATAGACATATTCCTTCTGCATGAGAGTGAGCGTCTGGTTGCTGCCGAGATAATGGCCGGGGCCGCTGAGGCAGGTTTCGCGGATGACTTCTATGGAAAGCGTTTCGTCGTTGACTTCAATGCCGCGAACGTTGCGGTTGATGGCGCCCAGCATGTCATTGTCGATCAACAGGCTCTCAAGACAGACGCCGAGAAGCGAAGCATGCATGCCGGCTGACTCATACATCAAGTTGATGCCGGTCATGGCGGAGATGCCGGCGGTGAGGCCCTTTTCGTAGCCAGCCTGCACGTCCGGCAGCTTGGCATCGCACATGCCGGCAGCCGAGCCGACGGTGAGATTATAGAAATGCCCCATCTGGGCGCAGCCCGAGGTGATGAGCGCCTGTTCACCCGAACCGCCGGACATGGCGCCGGTGCGAAGATCGGATACAAACGGCCATGGTCCCCAGATGGCAACAGCACCGGGAACAATGCAATTGATATAGACCAGTCCGAACAAGCATTCAGTCACCGCCTGCACCAGTGTGCCGGCGAGCGCTGCGGGCGCCGTTGCGCCAGCCTGACCTGCAGAGAGAAGCAGCACCGGCATGCCGCCGCGGGCTGCGGTTTCAAGACAGCGGCAAGCATCTTCCGCAAATTTCATCGGCGGCACGACGAAACAATTTGATTGCGAGACGAAGGGGCGTTCGCGCCACTTGTCCTCTCCGCCGGCGACAACATGGAGGATCTGCAGGCACTCTTCGACATGGGCGGGATCGACCATCGAGGTGCCGACATGCTTCTGCGTGCCGGCAATGCAGGCATAGAGCGTGTTGATGTCGAGATCATGCCCGGTGATCATGTCACGCGCGGTGAGGCAGCGCTGAAAGAAGTGCAGATGCTCGCAGGTGTCGACAATGCGGGATGCATCATAAAGATCAACCAGGAGCGATTCACGGTAGCTGCGGGTTTCCGGCTCCACCACATGCACAGCCGCACCGGCCGTGCCGAAATAAACGCGGTTGCCGGATGGCTCCATGTCATGTTGCGGGTCACGCCCATGCAGCACAAAGTTTCTGGCGCAGGAGGCGAGAATGTCTTCCGTCAACGCGCGGGGAATGAGCATGCGGCCTGCATCGTTCATCACGCAGCCGCGCGCCGTCATCGCCTCGATGCAGCTGGGTATGGCCTGGCCGAACCCCACAGTCTCCAGCAACGTCAGCGCCGCTTCATGCACGCGTTCCATGTCGCGCTGGGTCAACGGCTTGTACTGACCTCCCAGCATGCCGGGTTTGACGGCAGCTTCGGAACGCGGAATTTCGCGCGAGCGCAGCGCACGGCGCGCATCGCGCCCTCCACGGCGGCGGGTCAGGTCATCGGCAAGGCTCATGGCGGCGCTCTCTCGGCACAAATCGGATTGCCCGCAATGTGCCAAATGGCGGGGTTTCTGGATAGGCGGTATTTTGCGTGGAAGAGGTGAACCAATTTCACCAATAAATTGCGACCCACCCCCTCCACGCCAGCAGGGCGGGATGATAAGAACCGGGGGGAAACCAAAAGGTGAATTGAATTGGCCAAGCGAGACCTGCCGCCTTTGCGCGCGCTGACCGCCTTTGAAGCGGCGGCGCGGCTTGGCAGCTTCCGCCTCGCCGCAGGCGAACTCAACATCACGCGCTCGGCGGTAAGCCATCAGGTGAAGGCGCTGGAATTGCGGCTCGGCATCCAGTTGTTTCGCAGGGAAGCGCGGCGCGCCGAACTTACGCAGGCAGGCCAACTCTATTTTCCCGTGGTGCGCGATGCTTTCGACCAGATCGAAATGCAGACGAGGGCGATGCGGCCCTCAACCAGCGACAATGACCTGACATTGCAGGTTTACGTGACGGTTGCCCTCAAGTGGCTCATTCCACGCCTGCATGATTTCGAGAAGCGCTATCCGGACATGCGGGTGCGGCTGTCGACGACCTACAGCGAGTGGGATTACAACGAGAACAACGCCGATGCCGGCTTCGTGCTGACGCGCAACCGCGACACCAATCACTATTCGCGCAATCTGTTCCGCTCCTGCCTAACCCCCATCTGTTCGCCTGCGCTGCTCAAGGGGCCGAACGCCATCAAGACCCCGCAGGACCTGAAGAAGCACAAGCTGCTGTATGTCTATACGGCGGAGGAGGATTGGCACCTGTGGCTTGAGGCGGCGGGCGTCAGCGGCGTCAAGCTTTCGGACAGGCTGGCATTCGACAGCTACCTGCTGGCCCAGGAAGCGGCCATCGAAGGACGCGGCGTTGCCATGACGATCGGACCCTTCGCTACGGAGGAACTGAAGAGCGGGCGGCTCGTCAACCCGTTCAAGCTGCTGGTTCCGCACCGCCATAATTGGCAGTTCATCTGCCGGGCGGAAAACCGCATGAAGCCCAAGATCAACAAGTTCGAAACATGGCTTGCCAAGCAGGTGGCTGCCGATCCCGGCCTTGATGCCTACAGAGAAAGCGGCAAAACCAAGTGAGCGACGCATCTGACATTTCATCCTCACCTGAAACCGGCAGGCGGTCGCGGCGCGAAGGCGGACGCCGGGCAAGTGCTGTTGCGGCGAACGCCGGCATTCATCAGCAGGCGAAGCGGCAGGCACGGCGGCTGTTTCCGCCCACGCAAATTATCTCGGATGATGAGGTGGAGCATATCCACCGGGCCTCGCTCCGCGTGCTGTCCGAAATCGGCATGGATGTGGCGTTGCCGGAAGCGCGGGCTCTGATGAAATCGCACGGCGCCAAGGTTGAAGGCGAACGCGTCCGCTTTGACCCCGCCATGATCGAAGAGTTCGTGGGCTACGCTCCCTCACACTTTACGTTTCATGCGCGCAACCCCGCCAACTCCATAGCAGATCGGCGGCAATGCCATGGTGTTCGGCACCGTTGGCAGCCCGCCCAATTCATCCGACATGGATAACGGCCGGCGTTCCGGCAACTTTGCCGATTTCCAGAAGTTCCTGAAGCTGGCGCAATATTTCAATTGCATCGACTTCCTCGCCGGCTATCCGGTGGAGCCGATAGACCTGCATGCCTCAATCCGCCATCTTGAGGCATCGCGTGCTGCCGTCGTGCTGACGGACAAGCCGTTCCACTGTTATTCGCTGGGGCGCGAGCGGGTGCTGGATGCGTTGGAGGTGGCGCGCATCGGGCGTGGTATTTCAGAAGAACAATTGCTGAGCGAACCTTCGCTGTTCACCATCATCAACACCAATTCGCCGCTCAAGCTCGACACGCCAATGCTGGGCGGCATCATGGAGCTTTCGGCACGCAACCAGATCGTCTGCATCACGCCTTTCACGCTGGCGGGCGCCATGGCGCCGGTAACAGTGGCGGGCGCAGTCGTGGAACAAAATGCCGAGGCGCTCGCCGGGCTCGCCTTCACCCAGATGGTGCGCAAGGGTGCCCCCGTCATCTATGGCGGCTTCACCTCCAACGTTGACATGAAGTCCGGCGCGCCTGCCTTCGGCACGCCGGAATACATGAAGGCCTGCATCGTCGGCGGGCAAATGGCGCGGCGCTACAAGCTGCCTTACCGCACCTCCAACACCTGCGCGGCCAACACGGTTGATGCACAGGCAGCTTATGAGAGCGTGTTTTCGCTATGGGGCGTCACCATGGGGGGCGGCAACTTCATCATGCACGGGGCAGGCTGGCTGGAAGGCGGGCTTGTCGCCAGCTTCGAGAAGTTCGTGCTGGATTGCGATCTCATCCAGATGGTGAAGGAGTTCCTGCTGCCGCTCGACACGAGCGAGGATGCGCTCGGCGTTGAAGCCATCCGGGAAGTGGGACCCGGCGGACATTTTTTCGGAGCGCAGCATACGCTGGCACGCTACAGCAATGCGTTCTACCAGCCCATCATCTCCGACTGGCGCAATTACCAGCAATGGGCTGCGGCAGGAAAACCCGAGGCTTGGCAGAAGGCCAACAGCGTCTATAAACAGGCGCTTGATGCCTATGTGGAACCAGCACTCGACCCAGCGCGGCGCGAAGAGCTTGATGCTTTCGTCGACCGGCGCATGCGTGAGGGTGGCGCGCCAACCGACTTCTGAGGCGCGGGCATGAGCCGCGTCATTGTCATTGGCGGCGCAAATCTTGATATCAAGGCAAGCATTGCGGGGAAGTTACATCGCACGGACTTCAAATCCCGGCCGCACGCGCTTTTCGGCGGGCGGCGTTGGCCGTAACATTGCGCATAACCTCGCAACGCTGGGGGTGGAGACCAGCCTCATCGCCGCCATCGGCATGGATGATGCCGGCGACATGGTTATGGCGGAAACAGCGAATGCCGGAGTCGATGTGACAATGCTGCTCCGCGTTGAAGAAACTGCCGACCAGGCACCTATGTGGCGGTGCTTGACCAGGCAGGAGAGCTGATCACCGCAGTCAACGACATGGGGATTGTAGAGGCCATAACGCCGGAGCAAATCGCCAGTGCGCGTGAAGCTATCCGGCGGGCTGACCTGGTGATTGCCGACTGCAACCTGCGCGAGGATGTGCTGGAAGCCATTGCCAGCGAGGCTGCTCACAAGTTGCTGATCGAGCCTGTGTCGGTGCCGAAGGCGGCCAAGCTCGCTGCCCTGCAAGCACGGCACGAGATCTATCTTGCCACGCCGAACCGCGACCAGTTTGGCGCCATTGGCGGAAAGTTTCCCGAGCTGGCAAAGATGACAAGGCCCGGCAAGCTGAAAAACCTTGTCATCCACCAGGGTTCAGCAGGAGCGCTGGTTCTCGCTGATGGGGGCAACAGCCATGTGCCAGCATTCCCGCAAACGCATGTGGCGGATGTAACAGGCGCAGGCGATGCGGCAGTTGCCGGGCTGGCCTTCGGTTTGTTGAGCGGTTATGACCTCGTCACCTCAGCCCGGTGCGGACAGGCTGCGGCCAGCCTGAAGCTGGCTTCGCTTCAATCAACGCCGGACAGGTTATCCGCTGAAACAATAAAGCGACTGGTCTTTCCCAATGAGCACTGAAACAATCTCCATCACGCCTAACGTTGCTGCCGCATTGCGCGCCGGAAAGCCCGTGGTGGCGCTTGAATCCACCATCGTGGCGCACGGCATGCCTTACCCCGATAACCTCCGCATGGCGCAGGAGGTTGAAGCGATCATCCGTGAGGAGGGGGCAGAGCCCGCAACCATCGCCGTACTTGCGGGCAAACCACAGGTGGGACTGAGTGTCGCACAGCTCAGCAAGTTTGCCGCCGACGGGCCGCAGATCATGAAGGTTTCTACTCGCGACCTGCCTTATGCCTCGGCACGCGGCATTGATGGCGCCACGACCGTTGCCTCCACCATGTGGATTGCGGCGCAAGCAGGCATTGCCACCTTTGCGACGGGCGGCATCGGCGGCGTGCATCGCGGCGGCGAGAAGAGTTTCGACATTTCGGCTGACCTGCAAGAGTTCGCGCGCAGTAACGTGGCGGTGGTGACGGCGGGCGCCAAGGCGATCCTTGACCTCGGCTTGACGCTGGAGACGCTGGAAACGCTGGGTGTGCCGGTTGTCGGCTTCGGGACCGATGAATTTCCCGCTTTTTACTCGCGCCAATCAGGCTTGCGGCTGACGCAGCGTTGTGACAGTGCGGACGAGATAGCGGCGCTCATGGCGGCCAAGTGGCGCATGGGCCTTGCGGGCGGGGTGGTGGTGGCCAATCCCATTCCGGCAGAGTTCGAAATTGCTGCATCTGAGATTACGCCAGTCATCGCCAAAGCAGTGGCGGAAGCAGAAGCACAATCAATCACTGGCAAGGACGTGACGCCTTTCTTGCTTCGCCGCCTTAATGAAGTGACGCAAGGACGCTCGCTTGCCGCCAACATTGCGCTGGTGAAGAGCAATGCACGCGTTGGCGCGCGCATCGCCGTCGCCCATTCGGCTGCCAGCAAAGGCTAGAAAAAGGTGCGCAGGAACCTGACGGGCATCCTGTCGCTGCTGGCAGGCGTGTTTCTGATTTCAGTGCAGGATGTGATCATCAAGTCGGTGAGCGCCAGTCATGCCGTGAGCATGGCCATCCTGCTGCGCTCACTCACGGCGTTTTTCGTGCTGCTCGTCATCATCCATTTTGAAAGCGGGCTTGCAAGCTTGAGGACGCCGCGAGCCGGGCTGCTGCTGGGGCGGGGGCTCATCCTGCTGCTCGCCTACACCGCCTACTACCTGTCGATTGCAGCGCTGCCGCTAGCGGAAGCCATCGCGTTGTTCTTCATGGCGCCGCTGTTTGTCACCATCATGTCCGGTCCGCTGCTGGGTGAGCGCGTTGGGGCCGGGGCGTGGCTGGCGGTAGCGCTCGGCTTTGCCGGCGTGCTGCTCATCCTGCGGCCGGGCACCGCCTTGTTCGAGCCTGCGGCGCTGCTCTCACTGTTCAGTGCGGTTGCCTATGCCTATGGCATGATTTTGGCGCGGCGCTATGGCCGCGATACGCCGGCAGCCGTCATGGCCTTCTACCAAAACTGCACTTACATTCTGGTGTCTGCGGTGTTCGCGGTGATGTTGCCCAGTTCGGTTCCACAAAGTGGGATCATCCGAGCCTTGTGTTCCTGTTCCGGGCGTGGGACTGGCCAGCGCCGTTTGCCCTAACCGTTCTGCTGGGTTCAGGCATTGTCGCCGCACTGGCGGTTGTGCTGCTGACCAATGGCTACAAGCGGGGCGAGGCCGCCGTCATCGCACCGTTTGAATATAGCGGCATGCTGTGGGCGGCGTTCTGGGGCCTTCTTGTGTTCGGTGAAAGGCCGCAGCCGCTCACATTTTTTGGCATGGTGTTGATTGCGCTCGCAGGCTGGCTGGCATTGCGGGCGGGGCGGAGGCCGAAGCACCCTATCTGACGGTTGCCTTGCGGCACCAGCCAATTGCTGACAAGCTTCCGACCCGAGGAGTCTGGCGATGTCCGACGAGCCCGATCTTGCAGTTGATCTCGCTCTGGTGCTGGCGGTGGATGTCTCCAGCAGCGTCGATACCGGCGATTACAAGATGCAGATGGATGGCATTGCTGCAGCGTTGCGCAACCCTGCACTGCCGCAAGCCATTGCCCAGGGGACATTTCGGCGCATTGGGCTAAGTGTCGTGCATTGGTCAGGCTGGAACAGCCAGGTGCAAGTGGTGCCGTGGATGCTGGCGACGACGCCGGAAGACCTTGAGGCAGTGGCGCGCGCCGTTGAGCAGGCGGAGCGGCGCTGGAAACCCGGCGGCACCGGGCTCGCTGTTGCGATCACCTATTGTGCTGCCTTGGTTCTAGCCTTTCCGCTGCGGGCCAGCCGGCGCGTCATCGACGTTTCTGGCGATGGCGAAGACAATGAGCTTGGCGATGTCAGCCTGGCGCGGGATGAAGCGGTGGCGCGGGGCATCACCATCAACGGCTTGCCCATTCTCTATGGTTCAAGCACGCTGATGTCCTACTACACGCGGCGTGTCATGGGCGGGGCGGGTTCCTTCATCCAGCCGGCGGCAAATTTGCGGGATTTCCGCGAGCAGATGACGCTCAAGCTGCTGCGAGAGGTTGGTCAATTCACGACGTGAGTTCATTCACCGGTGATGATGACCTTGGAGGCAAGCGCCTTGTGCATGAGGTCGAAGCCGTGGGCTGCCTGTGACAGCGGCAGGCTGTGGCTGATGGTGTTCTCAAGTTCCATGCCGGGCCGGGCGAGGAGATGCATGGCGCGGGTGAGGCCTTCCGGCGTTGCGGAATAGCTCGTCACCAGGCTGATTTCGCGCCGGTAAAGCTGCCAGAGATCGACAGGCGGCATCATGCCGGGCTTGACGCCAAAGGGAATGATGCGGCCGCCATCGCGGACCGCCGCAATCGCCAGTTCGAGCGTTGCCGGATTGACGACAGTGAGGATGACGAGGTCAGCACCCCGCCCGTTACTGGCTGCGCGTGTGCCGGAAGCAATATCATCGCGGCCTGTGACGAAGGCGTGGGCGGCGCCCCATTGGCGGGCGAGGCCGAGACGCTCGCCCCGCACATCGGAGGCTACTACCGTCACCCCCATGTCGCGCAGCAAGGGCACGAAGAGCAGGCCCACTGCGCCGACGCCGACGACCAACACAGTGTCTCCCTCCGCAACCGGCGCGCGCTCAAGTGCCCGCAGGCAGCAGGCCAGCGGCTCCATGAACACGGCGCGCTGGTCCGGCATGGAGTCAGGCACGGGCAGCACGGTGTGCGGCACAAGCGTGGCCGGCACGCGGATCAGTTCAGCGAAACCACCGGGTGACACGTTGCTGGATTTGAAGGCGGGGTCCTGCGTGGGGCTGCCGCGGCGGGTATAGTGCGAAGCATAGTCCGGTGCGTGGTGAGCCACTGCAACGCGCTGGCCGATGCTGAAGCCTGTCGTGCCGACGCCCAGTTGTGCGATGCGACCGGCAATTTCGTGGCCGAGCTGCACCGGTTTGGGCGTGGCCGGATCATACACCTTCATCAGGTCCGTGCCGCAAATGCCGCAGGCATTCATGCGCACGAGCATTTCACCCGCCGCAATCTGAGGGGGCTCGGTCTCGATCACGTCGATGATGCCGGTAGCGGGGCAAAGGAGTTGTTTCATGATCACCGGGTTTGCGAAGTATGCGGGGAAGACTGAATAGCGGCAAAATGGGAAAGTGGAAACGGGGAGGCGGCGCTGCCCTATTTGTGCCACAGGCGCGGTATTGCTTGGTGCAATGCTTCGAACCGTGTTTTCTGCCTACTCGCGGCAGGCAAGGTTGAGGCGCGCGAGGATATTGTTCGAGACAATGAACATTGATCCGTCTTGGCGCGTTCTCGATCTTGGGGGCGGCACGGGAGACCATATCAACCTGATCATGCCCGATCACCGCAACGTGGTGATCGCGGATCTGCTTGAGGACGAGCTTGCCGTTGCGCGGGAGCGCTATGGCTATGACACCGTGCAGTTCGACGGCAGCGGTAAACTCCCGTTTGCCGACAAGCAGTTTGATCTGGTGTTTTGCTCCAGTGTCATCGAGCATGTAACTGGCCCGAAAGAAGAGATGATCGCCACGACCGACGGCAGCGTCTTTGGCGAGGTGGCGTGGACGCATCAGGAGGCCTTTGCCAACGAGATTCGCCGCGTTGGGCGGCGCTACTATGTGCAGACGCCGCACCGCCACTTTGTCATTGAAAGCCACTCATGGCTGCCCGGAGCCATCGTCGCATTGCCACGCCCGGCGCAAATACGCCTGCTCAGGCGGGTGAGCCAATCGAACTTTTGGCCGAAGACAACCCTGCCAGACTGGAACCTTCTCATACCGCGCGACATGCAGGACCTGTTTCCAGATGCGGAAATCGTCGTCGAACGATCCTTCGGACTGCCAAAGTCGATCATGGCAATCAAGTCCGAACCCGGAATCTCTGGCGCAATCGCCGCCGCCGCGGCTTGATCTGAATCAAGGGAGCCAGCGATCCTTCCGTCATTCTCGCGGCAAGCCGCTGGGAGGAGTTGGCATGGCGGGGTTAGGTCAGAAATGTTGCGCGTGTGCTCACGTTTGGCGATGTCATGGCATCGCTTCGCGAAGGGTTTGCCGATTTCCGGCGCGCGCCGCTCATCGGCCTGTTCTTTGGCGGCATTTATGCGGCTGGCGGAATTATCCTCTACCTGTTGCTGGCGAAGTACAGGACGCCGTGGCTGATCATTCCGCTCGCGCTCGGGTTTCCGCTGCTCGGGCCATTCGTTGCGGCAGGACTTTATGAGACGAGCCGGAGGCTATCGCGCGGCGAGCCGGTTTCCTGGACAGCAGTACTCTCGGCCGTGGTCCGGCAGAGCCGCCGCGAAATGGGCTGGATGGCCTTCGTCGTATTGTTTGTCTTCTGGGTGTGGCTCTATCAGGTGCGGCTGATGATTGCGCTGTTCCTCGACTTCAAGGCCTTCTCCAGCTTTGAAGGATTTTTCAACGCGCTGGCCAATGGGCCCGGTCTTGGCTTCCTCGCGGCGGGCACCATCTCCGGCGCCATTCTCGCCACCATCCTGTTTGCGCTCACCGTGATGTCCATGCCGATGCTGCTTGACCGCGAGGTGGACTTCATCACCGCCATGCTTGCCAGCATCCGTACAGTGACGGACAATCCGGGTCCGATGCTGGGCTTCGGCGTCATTATCGCAGTGCTGACGTTCCTGGCGCTGTTGCCCGCGTTTCTCGGTCTTCTTGTCGTCCTCCCGGTTCTAGGGCATGCGACGTGGCGGCTCTATGCGCGGGCTTTCGGGAAATGAATGGCAACTGAACAACGGGTTGGGCCAGGGTTCAGCCAGGCAACTTCATGCTCTCCATTGTCAACATTGGAGGAAACCACCATGACACGAATTCTTCTCATTGCAACCATCGCTGCTTTCACCGTTTCGCCTGCGCTCGCATTCGACCCGCAGCCTGAGCCGCCAAAAACGCTCGCCGGAGACGGCAGCGTGAAGCCGAGCCTCGGCTCGATCAAGATGGGTGACGGCTCGGTGCGCATTGGCATCCAGCGCTAGACATCGCTGCCGCTGGCAGCGGTTTCATCGTTGAAAATGGGCATGGTGTTCGGCCACGTTCGGACACCATGCTTTCAGCCAGCGGCTATTCCACCTTGATCGTCGTCCACATGCCCCAAGTGTAGTGGCCGGGAATGTTGCAGTACAAAATGTAAAGGCCGGGCTTGAGTTCTAGCGTCAGTGCGCCGGTCTTGCCCGGATCAAGTTCGGAGACCTCTCCGAGATCGCCGGATGCTTCCTCATCGACGCGGAATTCCTTTTCATTGAAGGGCAATTCGGTGTTCTCGTCCTTGATCGGGGAGACCAGCATTTCATGTTGCAAGTTCTTCGAGTTGTTGGTGACCTCGAACGTCACCTTTCCCGCCGAGACAGTTTTAACATCGACGTCGATGCCCATCATCGCCATCTTCTTCATATGATCCTTCATGTGGCCATGCATGCCCATCCCGAGCATCATGTTTTGGGCCATGTCGATCATTCCGCCCTTATCCCACAGGGATACCTTGACGGTGGCATCAGCGAGGGCAGGCGTTGCAAGTGTTGCGGCAAGGCAAAGGACTGCAGCGCTAGCCACCAAATAGCTCTTCAACGACATGATAACCTCCATGACGGAAATCGGAGCGAGCAGCTCCATCCATGCTGTTCCAAGGTGCACCCGAAAACCGCAACTTGCGTTGATTCACATCAAGCCGAGGCGCGATGACCCATCACCTGCACGTCTGAAAGCGGGAAGCTTCAGTCGCTGCATCTGCCCTTGCTGATTTGCCGCAGGAGGAACACACGGTGTTCGGCGTCGGGCAGCAGTTCGACGCCGCCTTCATCTTCCGATTCCGGATCGACTGCGCGGAGATAACTTGTGTTTGTGAGCTTGACGCCATCCGTCGTTTCATCAAGCGTGAAGGCGCCGCCATCGCTTTCGATGCCGCAGCGGAGCTGCTTGCCGCCGGTCTCGCAGATGGGAATGGCATAGCGCGGCTTGCTTTCGCCGCGCAGCCAGAAATCCAGACTGTTGATGTCGCCTTCCGGCGTATCCACGCCGGTCTCGAAGCCATACTGCAGCCGCAGGCGCGTGACCTTCTGCTTCGGGTGTTTCTTCAGGTGTGCGGCATCGTAGGCGCGATCATAACAGCCCTTGATCCCGGCATTGGCCGGGCCCGCGAGCAGCACGGTTGCGAACAGGAACAGCGTTGCCTTGGCGAACATGGTGTTTCCTTTCACGTCTATAGTCTGCAATCAAGACAGGATGCGGGCCTTGCCAACACGCCAACAGCATGGGAACCTCGCATGGCTTACGTGAAGGAGCAATCCATGTGGTTTCTGCGCCTGACGGCCAGCCTCTGCCTTTGCCTGCTGCTTGCCGGTTGCGTGCTGCAATCGGATGCGCCGCTGTTTTCCGAGGAACAGGGAGCACTGCTGCTGAAGCCCTACGGCGAACGGTTGTCGGCAGAATCCTATGACAAGGGCGTGTGGAAGGCTGATGAGGGCATCCTTACCCTGAAGGTCAACGGGCAGCATTACATCGCCAGCAATGACAAGGACGACAAGATTGCCGAGGTGCTGTTCGCGGATGTGGGCAACGGATTGTTCGCCATGCAGTTCAAGGAGAACGACAAGAGATATTCTTATGCGCTGCTGGAGGCGAAACCAGAAGGCCTGCTGGTGCGCCCACTGTCCTGCGGTGATCTGGAGAAACTTGCTGGCACAGCCGAACATATCGCGTTCAAAGGCAGTGACTGTTTCGTGAAAGCGAAGCCCGATGCAGATACCTTCAAGGCCTGGGCAGAAGGGCTGGGGCCTGCCACGATGCGCCTGAAACCAGCGCCTTAGACTTGCGGGACAGCAGGCGAATTTTCAAACACCCAAACATGGATGTGAAAATAATCCTTGACACCGTACGGTGAAAATGCCATATAGGGCTATATCCCACAAATCCCCCACCGCTTGCGAGCGCAAGGTTCCCCTGACACGGGAGCATCGCTGAAATCCAACTGGCTAAGACCATGGTACAACGCAGCAGGAAGCGGGATGCCAGCCTGCGCTGGCATGACGGGACCATAGGGGTGTGTTTCAACGGCGAAGATTAAACTCAATCCGTGCCATGTCTTTCAGCAGCCAAGTAGGCTGAAGGCGAGCAGAATTTAGGGGGATTTCTCCAGAATGACTGATCTATTCTGTGCGTCACAACTTGAAACGGATTGATCTATACAAACAGGCTGATCTTCCCCCACGCTAGTGACGGTTAGAATACGTTTTGGGTTCAGTCCGAGCTTTACCAGTGCTCGTTGTACGGATCTCGCACGTTGCAACGCCAGGATTTTGTTGTTGCGCTTGTTTCCATGACGGTCAGCATGTCCCACAACCTTAATTCTGAGTATAGGCAGTAAGTTGATGTTTTCGACGGCGAATGACATCCCAAAGAGAGTTTCATCGTTCAGAACTGCTGAATTCGATTGAAAATAGTAGGCATATGCGGCGGGTCGGTCATAGATTGTGCCGTTGACCTCATGTGGCTGAGTGATTTCGCTGTAAGTTACTGTTGTAACGACACGCCGGTTTTCAGCGTGACATTTTTCACTTCGACTTTGGCAGATTGGGCGTCTCTCACCGTTGACTCATTACTTTGTCAACGTGCTCAGGTCCTATGCCGAGTTCTGCCAGAACTTGTTTGACAGCGATTGCACGCTTCAGGCCCAATGTCTGGTTGTCACTTGCAACACCACGTTTGTCAGTGTGCCCCTCCAAACCTATGCGAACATCTGGGTTGCTCAGTAGCCAATCCGCCTGACTTCGTAATGCCAACTTGGCAGGTCCATCAACAACAGCCGAACCAATGCCAAAAGTAACCCTATCAGGTATGCTAAGCACACTGTTGTCGATGGTTTGGCTGTGAATATTGGGTTGAGTTTGTTGAGCTTCCACTGAAATCGAAATAGCGAGCGAGACAGCAAGTGATGCTAAGACAACCCCGCATTTCATGTTGTTAGCTCCTTCGTCTCTTCCTTCGCTCGCCGCCATCATCTCCCGGCGTGATCACCTCCTTGATGGGCGGCAGGGTCACGATCTTCTTGAGGTTGACGAAGTCCGCCGTCTTGTGCGGGAAGGCCATGGCTTCGACGAAGTGCTGCTGGAACTTTGGCTCGACCGCCGTTTCGATCTTCTCGATGCGGCGGACCATAGCCTCGATCTCGTCACGCGCCGCCTTGTTGAGCAGCGCAATGCGGGCGCCTGTGCCTGCGGCGTTGCCAGCACTTTGCACGCGGGCGAGATCGCAATCCGGGATGAGGCCGAGGACCATGGCGTATTTCATGTCGATATGGCTGCCGAAAGCGCCGGCCAGCCTGATCTTGCCGACCGTATCAATGTTCAGCTTGTCCATCAGCAGGCGAACGCCGGCATAAAGGGCGGCCTTCGCCATCTGGATGGCGCGCACGTCGTTCTGCGTGATGCGGATGGCGGGTTCATTAGCGCCCTCGCGAGCCTGGCGCACCACGTAGTTGAAGGTGCGCTTGTAAGGCTCGATGCGCGGAGAAATGGCAGCCATGCCGCCATCCACCAAGCCGTCCTGATTGACGATGCCGGAGAGATACATCTCGGCAATCGCCTCGATGATGCCGGAGCCGCAAATTCCGGTGACGCCGGTTTGCGCGGTTGCTTCCTCAAAGCCTGGCTCATCCGACCACAGATCGCAGCCGATGACCTTGTAGCGCGGCTCGAGCGTTTGCGCGTCAATGCGGAGCCGTTCGATTGCGCCCGGTGCTGCGCGCTGGCCGCCTGATATCTGCGCGCCTTCGAAAGCGGGGCCGGTGGGAGAGGAGCAAGCGAGCAGGCGCTGCTTCGAGCCAAGCACGATTTCCGCATTGGTGCCGACATCGACGCACAGCATGATCTCATCGCTCTCATGCGGCGCTTCCGACAGCACAACGCCTGCGGCATCGGCGCCGACATGGCCCGCGATGCAGGGCAGTACATAGACATACGCTCCGGCGTTGAGGCGGAAGTCCATCTCGCGTGCCGGGAAGGTGAGCGGCAGGCCGGTTGCGAGCGCAAAGGGGGCTCCGCCAAGCTCGGTCGGGTCAATGCCAAGGAACAGATGATGCATGACCGGGTTGCCGACGAGCACCACTTCCATGATGTCGTTAAGGTCAATATTGGCTTGGCGGGCGACCTCTTCCGCCAGTTGCTGCAGCGCCTGGCGGATGGCTGTCGTCATTTCCTTTTCGCCGCCGGGGTTCATCATGACGTAGGAAACGCGTGACATGAGATCTTCGCCGAAGCGGATCTGCGGGTTCATCAGTCCGGCGGAGGCTGCAACCTCACCGGTTGAAAGATTGGTGAGATGGGCGGCGATGGTGGTGGAGCCCACGTCAATGGCGATGCCGAAGGCGCTATCATGGAAGCCCGGCCAGATGGAGACGAGGCGATTGCCGCCGCCCGGCGCACGCGAATAGACGGCGCAGGTGATCTTCCATTCGCCCTTGCGCAGCGTTTTCTGCAGACCGGCGATGATGGGAAGTTCCGCGGTGACATTGTCGATGCCCCATTGCGACTTGAGCGCGGCATAGACACGCTCAAGATCGGAGGAGGGCTTGTGCATGTCCGGCTCCTCCACCTCGATAAGGTAGAGCGAAGTTGCGGGATCAAGCTCGATGGCGCGGGTATCGGCCTCTTTGCGCACTACCTGCTTGTGCACCTGGGACTTTCGGCGGCACGTCGATGACGAGATCACCTTCGATCTTGGTCTGGCAGGAGAGGCGGCGGCCGGCGGGCAGGCCCTTGATGCGGTCATAGCGTTCTTCGACAAGCGAGATGGGGGTGACATGCGTAGATGACGAGGTGATGCCGTGCTTGGCGAACTCGCCTTCGCCAACATTGATCTGGCAGCGGCCACAGATGGCGCGGCCACCGCAGACGCTGTCGATATCGACGCCGAGGGAACGCGCCGCCTGCAGCACAGGCGTGCCAACCGCAAAGCGTCCGCGCTTGCCGGATGGGGTGAAGACGATCAAGGGATTCTGTTCGGTCATGGTGGCCATTTATAAGCAAAATTGGATTGTCGGCGCGAGACAAATGCGACATGCTTTTGCCATGAACAGGGTCCCTCAAGCCAGTTTGCCCGGAGTGGTTTTGCCCGTAAGCCAGCTGATCCTCGGTTGCGACAACAAGGATACCGCCGCCGATGGCGCACCCGTCTGGGACCATTGGCTGGAAGTTGGCGGCACGGGGTTTGACACGGCCCATGTTTATGGCGGCGGTTTGCACGAAAAGGCACTGGGCGATTGGATTGGCCAACGGGGCGTGGCCAAGGACATCGTCGTCTTGGTCAAGGGCGCACATAGTCCCCATTGCAATCCGGAAGCCATTGGCGCCCAGCTGGCAATATCGCTGGAGCGGCTGCAGCTCAATTTCGCGCCGATTTATGTGATGCACCGCGATAACCTCGATGTACCCGTGGGTGAATTTGTCGATGCGCTGAACGCCTTGCGCGACAAGGGTTTGATTGGCGTGTTCGGCGGTTCAAACTGGACAGTCGAGCGTTTCCAGGCGGCGAACGATTATGCCGTTCGGCATCGGCTGCAGCCGCTCACCATCCTCAACAACAATCTTTCGTTGGCTGTGATGGAAAAACCGGTGTGGCCCGGCTGCATGACATCGCATGATGACGCGACGCTGAACTACTTGCGCGCCAGCAAAACAGCGCACTTCAGCTGGTCGTCGCAAGCTCGCGGCTATTTTTTGCCGGAGGAAATGCGCAACCGGCTGCCGGCTGATACGGCGCCCGAAACCTGTTTCGGCAGCCAGAGCAATGCCGAACGCCGCAATCGCGCCGGGCAACTTGCCGGCACGCAAGGGCGTTACAGCCAACAGCATCGCAGCAGCCTGGGTTCTGGCGCAGGATTTTCCGTCCTTTGCGCTGGTCGGCCCGCGCACGGCGGCGGAGATCGATTCCTCACTGGAGGCGACGAAGGTGAGGCTGACGCCAGACGAGGTGGCTTGGCTGGACCTCAAGTAAAATTGGGATTGGGCGCGATTGTGACTTTGCCGCCCTGTTCGAGCACGAGCTGGCGCATGCCGCGTGAAGCAATTTCCGCATAATCGTGACCGGCGTCCTGACTGCAGCACCAGACGAAAACCAGCTTCTCATCGCCTGTATTGACGGAGCGATGGGCCCAATCGGGCGGGATGAAGGCGCAGACGCCCGGCTTCATCTCCACGGTGCGGACATCGCCCTGGCGTGAGTGCAGCAACAGCACGCCGCTGCCGCTTTGGGTGTAGTAGATTTCACCCCTGTCGCGCCGCTCGTGATAGTGGCCGCGCGTCATGAAATATTCGTTGCCGACCTTGCCTGGGAACATCGTCGTGGTGCCGAAGAATATGTCGCTGCCCGGCTCACGATGCTCAATGACCTTGTAGGCCGGGACATCGCCTTGTGCGGCAAGGATATGCGTCCAGCGCCTTGCTGTCGCGGTAAACGCCGCGAAACTCGCTGAGGCGCTTGGTGTATTCGCCAGTGCTCACCGACATCGCGCCGGTCAGTGGGTCGATCACAACGCCTGCGGGCAGCAATGGTATCTCCTTCGCTACCTGCGCCGTCTCGCCTCGCGTGCAGCGCGCCTCGCGGCGATATCCTCATTGGAGGAGACTTCGCCGGCAGCCTGTGCAGCAGCCGATGGGGCAGGGGCAAGATCGCGGAATTTGTTGTTCCAGAAGCGGCAATGCGCATCGGTTCCATTCAGCACGTTGGCGCCATGGATGGCATGCATGTCTTCATTATGCAGCGGGTTCATGATCGCTGATGTCATGCCGTGGCTCGCCGCCATGGCGAGGAAATAGCCTGTCAGCGCGCGGCGATTGGGCATGCCGAAGGAAATGTTGGAGGCGCCGCAGGTGGTGTTGACCTTCAATTCCTCACGCAGGCGGCGGACCAGGCGGAACACCTGCTGGCCGGCCGTGCCCATGGCGCCGATCGGCATGACCAGCGGATCAACCACGATGTCATACGGCTTGATGCCGTGATCGGCAGCGCGCTCGACAATCTTTTTGGCGACCGCAAAGCGAACATCCGGGTCCTCGGAAATTCCGGTCTCGTCATTCGAGATCGCCACCACCGGCACGTTATATTTGGCAATGAGGGGAAGGATTGCTTCCAGCTTTTCTTCCTCGCCGGTCACCGAGTTAACGAGCGGCCGGCCCTTGGCGGTCTCGAGGCCCATCTTGAGCGCGGAGGTAACCGAGCTATCAATGCAGAGCGGAATGTCACAGATGCTCATGACGATCTCGAGCGTCTGCTTCATCAGCGGCGGCTCGGACTCGTTGGGGTTGACGGCGGTGACGCCGGCATTGACATCAAGAATATGGGCGCCCGCAGCCACCTGGGCCAGCGCATCCCTGATGACGGTTTCAAAATTGCCAGCCTGCATTTCAGCGGCAAGCTTCTTGCGGCCAGTGGGGTTGATGCGCTCACCGATAATGGTGAAGGGCTTATCGAAGCCGATAATGTGCTCGCGGGTGGCGGATGCAACGAGTGTGTGAGTCATGAGGGGTTCCTGCCTCCGTTGGCAATGAGCTGTTTGATGACGTCCTGGCTGAAGCGGGCTTCGAAATCAGCCTTGGCCTTGTCGGCCTCGGCAGCAAGATCATCGCCCACGGCAATGGGATCGGCTCGCCGCCAATCTGCCAGATAGTCATCGGACTGCGTGGCGCCATCGCGCATGGCAGCCATGTCGATTGCTTCCATGAAGCGATTGTCGAGCATGCGCTTTTCTTCCTTGCGTCCGATCTTGACCGAGACGGCTGAAGGAATGTCGCGCCAGTATGTTACGACGAGATTGGCCATGGTGCGACTTATGCCATCGATGAAAAGCGCCGGATAGTACAAAAACGACATGGGGCATAAGGCTTCCGATGGCATCATACAATGCTTGCGAAATCCCTTCAGGCGGTTAGTGTTGGCGCGCAAGCGGATGCAAAAAAACGCGGCAAAACTGGGAGGTTCCTCGTGGCGTTGCTGGAAGTGCGCGATGTTTCGAAGAGTTTCGGCGCCATCCATGCGGTGAACGAACTCTCTTTTGTGGTCGAACCTGGCGAGGTTGTCGGCCTCATGGGCGACAACGGCGCCGGCAAATCCACCATCGTCAAGCTGATCGCCGGAAATTTTCCGCCGACGGGCGGCGAGCTGCTGGTTGAAGGGCAAGCATGCCACTTCCACAAGCCGGTGGAAGCGCGCGCCAAGGGGATCGAGGTCGTTTACCAGGACCTGGCGCTGGCCAACAACCTGACCGCTGCCCAGAATGTGTTCCTCGGGCGCGAAAAGAAGAAAGGCATCTGGCCGTTCCGGATTCTTGACAAACAGTCGATGATTGATCGCTCAGCCGAACTGTTCGACGAACTGAAATCCGAAACCCGGCCGCGCGATCTGGTGGAGAAGATGTCAGGCGGGCAGCGGCAGGCTGTCGCCATCGCCAGAACCCGCCTTTCCAACGCCAAGCTTGTGCTGATGGATGAGCCGACTGCCGCCATTTCCGTGCGCCAGGTGGCGGAGGTGCTTGAACTCATTCGCCGCATGAAGGCGCAAGGCGTGTCTGTCATGCTGATCAGTCACCGCATGCCGGACGTATTTGCGGTGTGTGACCGCATCATCGTCATGCGACGTGGCAGCAAGGTGGCCGACAAACCGACGACAGCGACTTCGCCCGAGGAAATTACCGGCCTTATCACAGGAGCGATCCGTGCAGCCTGAGAGCAAGAAGGCAGAAACCGGGCACGCGGCCATTGGGGAAGTGACAGGCCTCAAGGAGCAGACTGTCTGGCAGCGCGTATGGTCGAGCCAGGCCTTCTGGGTAACCATGGCGCTCGCCTTGCTGGTCGCCGTCATGTCGGCTTACGAACCCTCGTTCGGCACGGCTGCCAACTTCGCCAACATCACCCGTAATTTTGCGCCTTTCGGGATCATGGCTCTCGGCATGACGGTAGTGATCATCACCGGCGGCATTGATCTCTCCATCGGCTCCATCATTGGCGTGGTTGTGATCGTCGCCGGAACGTTGCTCACCTGGGAGTATCCATGGTGGGTGGCCTTCGGCATGGGGTTGATTGCCGGGCTCGCCTGCGGCGTCGTCAATGGCTATCTCGTCGCCTATGAAGGCATGCCATCGTTCGTGGTCACGCTCGGCATGCTGTCAGCGGGCCGATCGCTTGCGGTTGTGCTTTCCGGCAACCAGATGCTCTACAAATTTGGACCGGACGCGCCGATTGTGAAAGCCATCGGCCAGGCCAAGTGGCCGCGCCATGCGCCGGTAGGCTGGGCGCCGACCTGGATTCCTGAGTTCTCCTCGCATTTCTGGGTCATGGTGCTGTTCGCGCTTGGCCTCGGTTTCGTTTTCAATTTTACAGCGTGGGCGCGGCACCTGTTTGCCATCGGCGGCAATGAGCATGCGGCCCGGCTGACGGGCGTGCCAGTCAACTGGGTCAAGTTTCAAGCCTATGTGTTCTCGGCCTTTTGCGCCACCACTGCGGCCTTGCTGCTGCTCGGTTATTCAGGCTCGGCGATCAACGCCATGGGTCAATCCTACGAGTTGCGCGTCATTGCGGCGACGGTGATTGGCGGCGCCAGCCTGATGGGCGGCGCTGGCACGGCTTTCGGCGCCATCATTGGTTCGGCATTCCTCGAAGTCATCCGCAACGCCTTGCTGATGGCGGGCATCGACGCCAACTGGCAGGGAACCTTCGTCGGCTTGTTCATCATCATCGCCGTGTGGCTTGGCATGCGCAACACAGGGCAGGGTGCGGTGGCGCAACTCATCGGGCGGATGCTGGGGAAGCGGAAATAGCAGATTGCGGGAGGAAACCCCGCATGTTCGGAAGAGTGTAAACAGGAGGAGACTAGAGCATGTTGAAATATATCTTGAGCGCTGCCGTGGCCCTTGGTGCCTTGTCGGCAGTCACGTCTGACGCCTCGGCCAAGAACGTCTTTGCGCTGGTGCCGAAGAACATGAACAATCCCTTCTTCGACCAGGCGCGCGATGGTTGCAAGAAGGCCGAAGCCGAATCCAATGGCGCGTTTGAATGCATGTACATCGGCCCCGGCGAACATGGCGGCGGTGACGAACAAGTCGCCATCGTCCAGGATCTCGTGGCCAAGAAGGTCAACGGCATCGCCGTTGCGCCTTCCAACGCTGCTGCCATGGCTGTTGCTTTGCAAGCCGCCAAGGAAGCCGGCATTCCGGTTCTGACATGGGACTCGGATGTGCTGCCCGAGAACAAGGACCTGCGCGCAGCCTATATCGGCACGCACAACTATGAGATCGGCGTCAACCTCGCGAAGATCGCGATGACGGTGAAGCCGAAGGGCGGCACGGTTTGCATCCAGTCGGGCGGCGCTGCGGCAGCCAACCACAATGAACGCATGCAGGGCATCCGCGATACGTTGTCTGGCAAGAAGTCTGCCGCTTCACCTGGCGATGCGCTGAAGGGCGAGAATGGCTGGACGGAGCTGGAAGGTTGCCCGCTCTACACCGATGACGATTTCCCACGTTCGGTGCAGCAGTTTGAAGACATCATGGCCAAGACGCCGAACCTCGATGCCTTCATCCCGACGGGTGGTTTCCCGCAGTTCATCCCTGACGCGAACCGCGCCGCTGTCGGCAAATACAAGGAGCAGATTGCCTCCAAGGCTCTGGCGCTTGTCGTCGCTGACACGCTGCCCGTGCAGATCGACCAGATGAAGGAAGGCCTGTCGCTTGGGCAGGTCGGCCAGCGTCCGTTCGAAATGGGCTACATGACAATGAAGGCGTTCCAGGACATGGCGGACGGCAAGGCGGCTCCCGCTGACCCGACCTACACGGGCCTCGATGTCTGCACGCCGGACAATGTCGACACCTGCATCGCGAAGTAAGTGGCGTTTGCGGACAGAACACGGGGGCGGGAGAAATCCCGCCCCTTTTTGTTACCTGCGGTTTCGTTCAGGTCTGCGGCTTGGCTTTGAACAGCCGATCCCACAGCCAGAGGATGACAGCGGCTCCAACGATAGAAGCAAAGAAGCCCCCCATCTCTCCTGGCCTGTAGAAACCAATGAACTGGCCCATGAAAGTGCCGACAAACGAGCCGACAACGCCGATGACGGCAGTGAGCAGCCAGCTGCGCGGCCCGTTTCGCCCCGGCAGGATGAATTTGGCGACAACTCCTGCGACAAGTCCGATCAGAACGATCCAGATAATGTCCATTGCGGTTTAGGCTCCAAAGAAGGTGCGCGCCAGCACGCCCATGATGGTGGCAAAGGAACGGACAGCTTCGATCGGCAGGCCTTGGGCGGTCAAGGTGCCGGTTGCATCAATCTCGCTCGCCACCTTGTCCATGGCGCCGTCAACCTCAACATCGACGTAGCCGCTTTCCTTCATGATGATCTGGCCACTGATGCCATCGGCAGCCGCAAACAGGTCCTGGTCGCCGGTTGGCGCCGTGAACAAGGCTTCATCGGAAGCGGTGTCGGTGGGCAAGGTCATGACCAGATCATACTGATGCTGGTTGCCGACATTGGGCGTGACAGTGAAGGGCATGTTGCCCTTGAGCTTGAATTCCTTGCCGCCGCACTTGGTGCTGAGATCAATGAACCAGGACGTCGTCTGGTAGGAATAGACCATGTCGCCATTCCAGACACAGCCCTTGTCGGACGGCAAGCCAGCCGAAGGCGTGGTGAAATTGTTGAACTGGATTGTATCAACGCGCTGGTCGATGAGGCCTGCATCCTTGGCCTTGAGGCGCTTGAGCACCGTGTCTCGCAGCAGACTCGCGCCGGTTGAAGGATTTTCGGGCTTCAGCATCATGGTGCCCGCGAAGCCGCCGTCGGAAGCCGAAACTTTGCCAAGGGCGAGATAGTTGGTCTTCAGATTGGTGCCATCGGTATAGCCGTCACCCTTGACGATCCAACCGCCGGCATATTGCGTGCGTTGCAGCTTCTGGCCATTGGCCGGGTTAACGAGCGCGCCATTGCCAGTGACGGCGCAGCTTTCATTGCGGCCGGAGATCATGCCGGATGTGGCGCCCTGGCACTTGATATTGAGGGTTGTGACAACCTGCTTATCAGCAATGCCGACCGTGAAGGTATCGGTTGCCGATGCTTCCCGCAACGAAGGCATGGAAGCCTTCATGGTGAAAGTCACCGGATCGGCAGCCCAGGCCGCCGAAGTCAAGAGTGCCGTTGCAAATACTGATGCGATGAGTTGCGATTTCATGAGGCCGTCCACCCTGTTAAAGTCAACACTTGCCGTGGAAAACCTTGATCCACGTGCCCCCGTCTCTCGGTGGGCATTGTGTCTGATTTGGAAATCGGGCGCAATGGCCGAAATCAGGCAAACCCCGGCGTAAACTGCCGGTTTGCTCACATCAACCGCTGCAACTCAAGTGGACTACGACATGTCGCAAACCGGCTAGCCTTGGCAATCCGGCGCAACTAGTCTAGTTCTGATGTCACATCAGCGGGCGAGGGAAACTCCCACCCGGCAAGAGCAAATGGAGCAGCACATGGTTCACTCATTAAAATCCCGGTTTATCGCAGTTGCGGCATTGTCGCTGGCAGGAGCCACTTCGGCTTCCGCACATGCCGGAGATCATGTTGGCGGGCTTGGTGCAACCCTGCTGCACATGCTTGGAAACATCGACCACTTGTTGATACTGCTTGCTGCGGTGGTAGCGGCAGTGGGATTGCGTTTCGGCTTAAAGTCGATGCGGCGCTCGCGTTAGCCGATTGCGCCTTTAGATCTGAGGGCAGCAATTTCAGCAGCCGGCAAGTCAAGCAAGCTCTCCAGCACCTCATCGGTGTGCTGCCCCAGACGAGGCGGCGCACGATCATATTCCACTGGCGTTTCCGAAAAGACGATCGGGTTGGCGACGCCCGGAACCTGCACGCCATCCTCGCGCGTCAGGCCGATCTGCAGGCCGCGGGCGAGAACCTGCGGGTCGGCAAACATCTGGTCGATGGTGTTGATAGGGCCGCAGGGCACGGCAGCGGCTTCGAAAGCCTCAATCCAGTCGCTGGTGCTGCGTGATTTCATGGCCGGACGGAGCAGGGGGATCAATGCGTCGCGGTTTTCCACACGGCCGCGATTGGTCGTAAAGCGCTGGTCGGCTGCCAGTTCGGCCAAGCCGATGATGCGGCAATATTCCGTGAACTGACGATCATTGCCGACTGCCATGATGATATGGCCATCGGCGGTTTCGAATGTCTGGTAGGGAACGATGTTGGGGTGCGCGTTGCCGAGCCTCCCCGGCACCTTGCCACCCACGAGATAATTCGATGCCTGGTTGGCGAGCACGGCAACCTGACTATCGAGCAGGGCCAAGTCGAGGAACTGGCCTTCGCCAGTCCGCTCACGGTGGTAGAGAGCGGAGGTAATGCCGATGACGGCATGCAACCCGGTAAACACGTCAGCGAAGGCAACGCCCACTTTCATCGGTTCGCCTCCAGGTTCCCCGGTGATCGACATGAGGCCTGACATGCCCTGGATCATAAAGTCATAGCCGGCGCGGGGGGCGTAGGGGCCGTTCTGGCCGAAGCCGGTGATAGAGCAGTAGATCAGGCGCGGGTTGACGGGTTTGAGGCTGTCATAGTCGAGGCCGTATTTCTTCAATCCACCGAGCTTGAAGTTCTCGAGCAGCACATCTGAGCGCCGGGCGAGAGAGCGGATCAACTCCTGGCCTGCGGGTTTTGCCATGTCGATTGCCACGGACTTCTTGCCGCGGTTGGCCGAGACGAAGTAGGCCGCATCGCCGCGCGAGCCATCGCCATTGGTTATAAACGGCGGGCCCCAGCCGCGCGTATCATCGCCTTCGCCCGGCTTCTCAACCTTGATCACTTCGGCGCCAAGATCGGCCAGCATCTGGCTGCACCAGGGGCCTGCGAGCACGCGGGAGAGGTCGAGTACACGGATGCCCTGCAGCGGTCCCGTCATTGCGTTGCTCCCGCTTTCAGGAGCAAGGCCCAGACTTCATCCTCTACCTCGATGCCGTCACGGTCAGCTGTTTCCAGCATCTCGATGTAAGGGTTTTTCACGCGCTCGCCGCCGAGGCCGAAGTTGGGGTCGATTGGGCAGCCGATCGCCATGGCATGGGTAACACTCAAGGGAACCAGGTAAAGTCCGTGGCGCACATTGCGCAGGAAGCAGCGCCCCTTCTTCTGTGTTTCCTGCAAGACGGCCGGTCCGATGAAGACGCAAGAGACATTGTGGAGATCGAGGCCCATGGCATCGGGCGCCAGAACCAGTTCCTTCTGCGCGTCGTCCATGGCTTCGAGCAGGATGCGAATGCCGGGATAGCCGCAAGCCTGCAGCCAGGCGCAGCTTTCCGCCGCCGTTCTCCCGATTGACGGAACCTTCCCGGCTGTCTCCTGTATTTCATTACGCCTGACCAGCATGCTTGCTTCCATAGCAGATGAACGAGGCTGTTTGCCAATGTCCTGCGCATGGGGCCAGTTGTACGGAGCGTCTATAGCCAGCCGGGACCCCATTGCCAGACCGTCACGAGAGCGTCATACTCAATGGCAAGAAATGACGAAGCCGGAACTACCGGACTTGAAATGATTCATCGGGCATCCCGCCTGGAATGACAGAGGAAGGACAAGACAAACATGTCTAAACTGACACCTATACAGAAAACGTTGCGCGCAGCGCTGCTGTCGCGCCGGTCGTTTATGAAGTCCGCAGTGGCCGTCGGCGCTGTGGGTTTTGCGGCCCCGATTTATTCGAAGGACGCACTCTCATCTTCCGGTGAGCTTAACTACATGGGCTGGGCCGGATATGACTACAAGCCGGTGACCGAACCCTTCACCGCCAAGACCGGCATCAAGGTGAACTTCACCGAACAGCCAGACAACGACACGATCTTTGCCCAAGCGAAGCTCGCGCTGCAGACCGGCGCCTTCGACGTGGTCGAACCGACCGTCGAGCGCACCCAGTCCTATGTCGAGAATGACATCATCCAGCCTTGGGATACGTCCAAGATCGCCATGGATAACTATCTGCCGGGCATGGCTGACGCGCTCGCTGGCGAAATGGCCACGATTGGCGGCAAGCGTTACTTCGTGCCGGGCGTGTGGGGCACGGAAGCCCTCGTCTTCCACAAGGAACTGAAGCCGCTTGAGTACGGCAAGGCCAGCCTCGCCGACCTGTGGGGTGAAGGCCTCGAAAACAAGGTTACGGTGCGCGCGCATTCCGCCCTCGCTGCCCTTGGCCGCGTCATGGATGCAGAAGGCAAGCTGCCCAAGCCGTTCATGGAAAGCTACAAGAACGACGATGTAATGAAGGAAAACTGGGACGTGATCCTGGTCGAAGCCCTGAAGAAGAAGGGCAACATCGTGCAGTTCTGGAAAGGCGAAAACGAAGCGCAGGCTGCATTCCGCACCAATGGCGCGATCATCGGCCAGTGCTGGGATTCGACCGGCTTCAACATGGGCAAGGAAGGCCCCTATGGCTACATTGCGCCGAAGGAAGGCGCATTCGCCTGGAACCAGGGCTACATGTTGATGAAGAACGCCAAGAACGTTGAACAGGGTCATGCCTGGGCCAACTGGATGACTACGCCGGAAGGCTCGGCCGCCATGGCGCTCGTGTTCTCCGCCAACCCGGTTGCCAAGGGTGCGATTGACCTGGCCGACGCCAAGGTCAAGGAATTCTACAATGCAGCGCTGCCTGGCGATGCAACATCCAAGCTGTGGTGGTGGCCGGTGCAGACCAGCTCATACCTCAAGCTGCGCGCCGAATACGCCGACAAGTTCATTGCCGGCTAATTGAACAAGACCAGCAACGATGGGGGAAACCCCATCGTTGCCGACAGTATCGAGTTAAGGCCTACAACAATAAAAATGGGGCCTGAGGGGGAACATGAGCGAAGACGTCAAACTCTCCAACATCGTTATGGATTTCGGCAAGTTTCGCGCCGTCAACAATGTTGATGTGACGATCAAGGCCGGCGAGTTCTTTTCATTCCTCGGGCCTTCCGGCTGTGGCAAGACCACCATCCTCCGCCTCATCTCTGGCTTCATGGACCCGACCGGCGGCAAAGTGCTGATCGGCGGCAAGGACATGACGGGCATCCGCCCCAACCAGCGGCCTACGGCCCTCATTTTCCAGAACCTCGCGCTATTCCCGCTCATGCCGGTTTGGGAGAACATCTCCTTCGGGCTCGAGGTGCGCGGCATTGACAAGCCAGCGCGGCGCGCCAAGGCGGAAGAACTGCTCAAGCTCGTTGACCTGCATGACTCGGCCGACAAGAAGATCAGCCAGCTTTCAGGCGGCCAGAAGCAGCGTGTTGCCATTGCGCGCGCGCTCGCCGTCGAACCCAAGGTCATGCTGCTGGACGAACCGCTGTCGGCGCTTGATCTCAAGCTGCGCCAGCATATGCGGGCGGAGCTTCGCGCCATCCAGAAGCGCACCGGAGTTACCTTCATTTACATCACGCATGACCAGGGCGAAGCGCTTGCCATGTCAGACCGCGTCGGCGTCATGTCGCAAGGCGTGCTGCAGCAGGTAGGCGTGCCGGGAGAAATCTACAATAATCCCGCCAACGGTTTTGTGGCTTCGTTCGTCGGCGAGAACAATATATTCAGTGGCCGCATCAAATCGCTGCGAGGCGGGGTTGCGCAGTTTGATACGAGCCTTGGCAATTTCGCCGCCAAACCCGGACCGGGCGTTGCCGCCACGACGAAGGTCAAGCTTTACGTGCGGCCCGAACACACGACGCTGCTAAAGTCCGCTACTGCAAAAGCCAACAGCATTCCCGTGACGGTGACGGAGAGCGCTTTCGAGGGCAACTTCATCAACGTCTTCGCGCTTGATGCCGAAGGCCGCACTCACATGGCCCAGATGCAGAACGACCCCGGTGAGCCGCCGCCGCCGAGGGGTTCCAAGGCGCATCTCACATTTACGGCCGAGCACGCGGTGCTGCTGGCCGATGCAAAAACCTCTGCGGCCTAAGGGGGGAGAGCGCCCGTGGGTGAATTGATCCGCAGATATGGCAGCCCGCTGACAGTGATCATGGTGGTGTTCACTGCATTCTGGCTGCTGGCCATGGTGCTGCTGCCCAATGTCGTGCTGTTCATGTACTCGTTCAAACCGTATTTGCCGGTCGACCAGCTGGGCGGTCCGCTCGACGTCTACTCGCTGAAGAATTACGAGACGTTCTTTCAAAGCCCCATCCACATCCGGATCTTCGGGCAGACGGTCCTGTACAGCAGTCTGGTGACGTTCATGTGCCTCATCACCAGCTATCCACTCGCCTATTATCTTGCCAAGGTGGTGAATGTCGAAAGCGCCCCCACCATCTTCCTGCTGTTGCTGGTGCCGCTATGGGTTTCAGAAATCCTGCGGACCTTCGCCTGGTTCATCATCCTGTCCTACCAAGGGCCGCTCAACGCCATGCTGACCGGCATCGGGCTCTCCCCGGTGCGCTGGATAACCGGCTATAACGCCGTCATCATCGGGCTCATCTACTCCTACATCCTGTTCATGCTGTTTCCGATCTATAACGCCATTTCGTCGCTCGACACCAACCAGATCGAAGCCTCGGAAGATCTTGGCGCCTCAACGTGGAGGACGCATTGGCGCGTTGTCATCCCGCATGCGAAGCCCGGCATCGCGTCGGGCTGTGTCATGGTGTTCATGCTATCGGCAGGTTCCGTCATCGTGCCGTCGACGCTGGCCTCGCCGTCATCACGCTGGTTCACCGAGGTCATCCAGCAATGGATGTTCGAGGGCCTCGACTGGAACGTGGGCTCTGCCTACGCCTTCCTGCTGCTGGTCCTGTGCATCGTGTTCGTAAGCGTCGTCATGCGCGTGCTCAACGTTCGTCTTGTCGATATCGCGAAGTGAGGGGCGGCACATGACATCACGCGAATTCGGCAACTGGATGCTCAAGACCTATGTGGTGGTGTTCCTGGCCTTCATGCTGCTGCCGCTCGTCGTCATGGGCGGCGCTGCATTCAACGATACGAGGTTCCCCTCGATCTATCCGTGGAAAGGGTTGACCGACCGCTGGTTTGTGGATCTATGGGCCGACGACCGCATGTGGGGGGCCTCGTTCAACACGCTGGTGGTGGGACTTCTAGTTGTCGCCATCTCGGTGCCTATTGGCACGGCGGGAGCAATCCTGCTCAACAGCCTGCAGGCCAAGCCGCGTTCATTTCTCTATGGCATCATGGTGGCGCCTATCCTCACGCCGGGCGCCGTCATCGGCGTATCAACCTTGCTGTTCTGGAACAAGTTCAGCGTGCCGGCGGGCCTGCATCTTTCAATTCTCGGGCAAGTATCCTTCATCGCCGCTTACGTGATGCTACTGGTGCTGGCGCGGCTGCAGAGCTTCGATCCCGGTCTTGAGGAAGCAGCACTTGATCTTGGCGCCAACCATAATCAGGTGATGCGGCGCATCCTCATTCCGCACCTCTATCCGGCGATCGGCGCAGGGGCGCTGATAGCCTTCTTCCAGTCGGCTGAAAACTTCAACGTGACGCTGTTCACGCGCGGCAACTCAGACACACTCACTGTTTATGTCGGTTCGAAGATCCGCGCAGGCATCACGCCGACCATCAACGCCATGGCCTTCATCCTCATCGCCGTCACCATCATTGGCGCGATCGTCTATGAAATCATGCGGCGGCGCGAGCGGCGGCGGCTTGAAGAGGAAGCTCGCGTGAAAGACGAGGCGATTGCCCGCGAAGAAGCGCTTGCCACGGCATGAAGATC
Organism: uncultured Alphaproteobacteria bacterium; assembly: GCA_963814455.1. GTDB lineage: Bacteria > Pseudomonadota > Alphaproteobacteria > Rhizobiales > Aestuariivirgaceae > Aestuariivirga. Next base: position 120,780 of record CAWFCR010000024.1, read on the forward strand.
AGTCGGCTGGAGACCTTTTGCACGCCCTATGTCGGGTTCGTGAAGGCGACCGCTGAGGATGGCGGCATCGGCTGGGGGCAGGTTTCAACTTACCAGGCCGACATCACCTGCGAGATATTTCATCGCCAGGTGGCGCGCTGGGCGCTTGGGCATGATTGCGAGGATATCCAGGGGTTGGTTTCCCTCATTCCGGAGCGCGAGCACAAGTTTCCCGGTTCCTATCTGATGCGGGCGCTGACGGGGCTTGATACCGCGCTGTGGGATATGCGCGGGCGGCGGCAAGAGCAAAAGCGTGTGCGAACTGCTGGGTGGGCGCCCACGGCCATTTCCGGCCTATGCCTCCAGCATGAAGCGCGGCGAGATCACGCCGGAGGATGAGGCTGTTCGGCTCAAGAAGCTGCAGCAGGAGTTTGGCTACAAGGCTTTCAAATTTCGAGTAGGGCGAGAGTGCGGGCACGACGAAGACGAATGGCCGGGCCGGACAGACACGATAGTGCCGATGGTGCGCAAGGCGCTGGGTGATGACGCGACGCTGCTTGTCGATGGCAATTCCGGCTACACGCCGAAAAAAGCCATCGAAGTTGGCCGCATGCTGGAGCAGCATGGCATTGCGCATTTCGAGGAACCTTGCCCATACTGGGAATTCCACTGGACCAAGGAAGTGACCGACACCTTGTCGCTGGATGTGACAGGCGGCGAGCAGGACTGTGACCTTTCCATCTGGCGTTTCGCCACCGATCTTGACGTGGTGGACGTCTACCAGCCGGATATCTGCTATCTCGGCGGCATTACCCGTACGCTCAAGGTCTGCAAAATGGTGGAAAGGCTGGGCAAGCCGATTACGCCGCATGCCGCCAATCTCTCCATGGTGACGATCTTTACGCTGCACCTGCTAGGCGCCATTCCCAACGCCGGGCCTTATCTTGAATTCTCCATCGAGGGTCTGGATTATTATCCGTGGCAGGATGGCTTGTTCCGGCAAGAGATCGTGGCGAAGGATGGTTGCGTGCAAATTCCTGAAGGACCGGGCTGGGGAATCGACATCCGCCAGGACTGGCTGGAGAGGGCGGAGTACAAAGTGAGCGAGATTTAGTACTCCCCTCATGCTGAGGTGCCCGCGTCAGCGGGCCTCGAAGCATGGAACGTTACGCGTTGCCTGTCCTTCGAGGCCGCCTGCGACGGCACCTCAGGACGAGGATCAACCTTACTCCCATCCGTCCCGTTCAGCATCCGCTAGCATTTTTGCGGCAGCGCGGTGCATGAAGGCATCGGAATGCACGGTGATCTGGTTCTTGTTCAAATGAATGACAGAATACATCGGCGGTTCATCGCTATAGATGGTGGGTACCGAACCGCTGACAAGCGGCAGCTGGTGATTGATGCCGGGCAGCGCCGAATAGGTGATGCCGCGCCATGAGCCGCTGATAGTGCGATGCGCGTGACCGAAGAAGATATGGCGCACTGCTTGGCCTTCGAGCAGAGCAGCAAACTCTTCATCATCATCGAGCTTGATCCTGTCCATCAGCTCATGATGGATGGAGAACGGTGCATGATGCATGAAGAGCACAGCCTCTGCGCCTGAGAGGTTCGAAAGTTCCCGGAGCAGCCAATGGCGGCGTGGCGCATCGTAAAGACCAGCCGACGATGGGCCGCCCTTCAATGTGTCGAGGAACAGGAAACGCGTGCCGCGCACGGAAATTCCATGCTGCACAAAGCCATGCGCATCTGCGCCGCCGAAGACCTTGATGTAGTTATCGCGCTTGTCGTGATTGCCTAGCATGAGATGCGTTTGCAGGGGAAAGTCCTTCAACATGTCGCGCAGCATTTCGTAAGTGGAAACCTCGCCGCGTTCGGCAAGATCGCCCGAGATGGCAACGAATGCGGCATCGGCGTGATGCTTGGCCAGGTCATCAAGGCATTGGCGAAAGCGATCCTCTGGCGAAAGCTCATAAAGCAGTTGGCCGCGCGGAACGAGGTGGAGGTCGGTCACATGGATGAACTTCATTCCGGCGCCTTCGCCTCCTTGCGCAGCCTCGATCCTCTCAGCAGGCCCGCCGCTTCGACGATGGGGTAGCCTGCCGAGACAATGTGGGAGTTGATGCGGTGCAGGTCGCGCACCAGCGCAACAAACAGCGCGCTGTTGCGGAAGTCCTGCCGCTTGCGGCGCTTGTCGCCACGGTAGTGCATGTCAAAGACGCGGTTTTCCATGTCGCGGAACATGTCTTTCTGGGCGATGAGGCGGCGCGCGCCTTCAACATCGCCTGCCGCGAGAACGGCGCTCGCCAACTTGAGGTTGGCACGAACGACTTCCGCCAACTCGTTGAGCGTCTTGTGTTCGTCGGAGCTGAACGGAATCGACTCTTTCGCCTTCGACTTGATGCGGTCAGCGAGATTGAGGTTGATCACGTCCGCCGCATGTTTGAGGTTGGAGACGTAAAGCGTGATTTCGAGGGCGCGGCGTTCTTCCGCCACTTGCAGCTTCGATTGCGACAAGTCCACGAGATAGGATTGGATCTCGGATTGAAAGAGGGCGATTTTCTGCTCCAGCGGCTTGAGCAGCTTCAACGTCTCCTGGCTCTTTTCATTGAGGGCGGAGAGAGCAGTGTCGAACATGCTTTGCAGCAGTTCGCTCATCCGCATGGTTTCCAGAGTGGCATTTGAGAGTGCGATGGCGGGAGAAGCAAGCGACTGTCCATCGAGATAGCGGGGAGCGTTGAGGCGCTCATCCTCCTTTGGGCCTGCGGGCAGCAGCCTGCGCGTCAGGCGTTCGACAAAGCGGGTCAGCGGCAGGAAGGCCAGCGCCACTACAAGATTGAACAGCACATGCAGCGCCAGCACAGTATTGACGGGGCTGAGCGGAGAGCTGGCGGCTGCAGCGCTTATCTGCTGCAACAGGGCAATGCCGAGAATAGCTGCGCCTCCGCGGCAGACAAGGTTGGCGAGCGGCAGACGGCGGGCTTCCACCGGCAGCGCCACGGTTGAAGAAATGGCGGGCAGGCCGCCACCCAGATTAAGGCCAAGCACAAAACCCAACGCGCCTGCCACATCAAGGCTGCCATTGGCGAGGAATGAGGCAATCAGCAGGATGACGGCAAGCGTCGAATGGAAGCCCCAGGCCATGATGGCGCCGAGGAAGAAGGCAAGCAGCGGTTCATGGCCCACGGCAGTCAACAACTCATGGAACAGCGTCGCTTCACGTAAGGGCGCTGTCGCCACCGAGATGAGCTTGAGCGACAGCAGCATGAGACCAAGGCCGATCATGATGCGGCCGATGTTGTGCGGGCGCACCTCTCGGGTGACGCTGAAGATGACGTAGCCCGCAAAAATCATCATCGGCGAGGCCCATAGCGCAACTGTGCTGCCGGAGGCGAATACGGCCGAGACCATGGCCGAGCCAAGGTCGGCGCCCAGCAAAATTGCAAGTCCGAGCGTGGTGCCAATGGCGCCCGAGGCGGCGATGCCGGCGACGATCAGCGTCATCGCCGTGCCGCTGCCGAGGATGGTGGTGGCCATGGTTCCGGCAACAAAAGCAGACAGGCGATTGTCAAGGCGGAGTTCAATGAAGCGCTTCAGCCTGTCGCCCCAGGCGCGCAGCACGCCGGTGCGCACCATGCGAACGCCCCACAGCAGCAGGGCCACGCCACCGAGCAGATTGACGATGACGAGGGTTCCGGGGTTCAAGTGCTGTTTATCCTATGCGGGCCAGGGGAGTGACCAGGTTTTGACGTTGGTGAAGAACTTCATCGCCTCCAGCACGCCTTCCTTCACACCATTACCTGAGTCCTTGATGCCGCCAAAGGGCGACATCTCGATGCGGTACCCCGGAACTTCCCAGATATTGACAGTGCCAACATTGAGACCCTCGATGAAGCGCTGCATGCGCGGCAGGCTGTTGGTGCAGACCCCGGAGGAGAGGCCGAAAGGGGTGGAATTGGAAATCCGCATGACTTCGACGTCATCGTCAGGCACACGCACAACAGGGACGATAGGGCCGAAGGTTTCCTCGAACACCAGTTCCGACTGGTGGGGGACAAAATCCAGCGTGATCGGGGGCAATACAGCGCCCTTGCGGCCTGGGTTGTAGAGGATCTTGGCACCCTGTTCGGCGGCCTTGTGGACGCGTTCTTCAAAAACCTTGGCTGCCTGCTCATGCACTACGCAGCCCAAATCCGTGTCCGGATTCATGGGATCGCCGAACTTGATCTTCCTGGCCTTGGCGAGGACGAGTTCAACAAACCTGTCGGCCACCTTGTTCTGCACGAGGATGCGCTTCACTGCGGTGCAGCGTTGGCCGGAGTTTTTGGTTGAACCGGCAACGGCAAGTTCCGCCGCCTTGTCGAGATCATCACCGGACAGGTCATTGAGGATGATCAGCGGGTCATTGCCGCCGAGTTCCAGTGCCGAGCGCTTGTAGCCAGCCTTGGCGGCGATGATCTTGCCGACGCGCACCCCGCCTGTGAAGGTGATGATGCTGATTTCCGGATTGGTCACCATCTCGTCGCCAATTTCATCCGGCCAACCGGTGACGACCTGAAACATCTCTGGCGGCAAGCCCGCCTCATAAAGAATGTCGGCGAGTGCGAGCGCAGTGAGCGGGGTAAGTTCTGTCGGCTTGCAGACCACGCAATTGTTGGTGGCAATGGCGGGCGCAATCTTGTGGGAGACCATGTTGAGTGGATGGTTGAATGGCGTGATGGCGGAAATGACGCCTACAGGCTCGCGCTTGGTGAAAATCTTCCGCGCCTTGCCTTGCGGCGTGAGATCACAGGAGAAAATCTGCCCGTCATCCAAGATGGCGAGTTGGCCCGCGAGTGAGAACACATCATAGGCGCGGCCACACTCATAGGCCGAGTCCTTGAGGGAGAGGCCGAGCTCGAGCGTGATAAGGCGCGAGAGGTCATTTGCCCTGGAGCGGATCAGCTCTGCCGTGCGGAACAAAATCTGCTGGCGCTCATAGCGGGTGAGCTTCGGCTTGTAGGCGGCAGCAATGCGGAAGGCTTCAGCGGCATGTTCTGCACGGCCAGCGGGCACGGTTCCGATGACCTCGTTGGTGTAGGGATAATGGACGGGCACGGTGTTTTCGGTTGAGACCTTCTTGCCGCCGATGCGCATGGCCTCAACAATGGGCTTGGTGGTCATGTCATTGATCCTGGATATGATTGCAGCCGAGGGCGAAGGCATCAAAATTGCGCAGCCTTGCCGGAATATTTTTCAGTTTGCGGTTGACGATGACCGGCACTTCCTGCTCGGTGAGCCCGCCATGCGAGCGCAGCGGCTCAGTGAGTCCCGACAGGTCGTGCTTGCTTGCCGATGTGCCGATGACCTTGGAGCCTTTCGGCCCACCCGAAAGCACGATGAGATCACCCATTCGGTCTTCCGGCAGTTCAAAGCGCGCGCAGCCTTCAGCCCTGCCAAGAACAAGGTCAATGCCGTCCTGCTTGCGGATCATGTCGGCGGTGCTGTCTGCATCAGCGCCCTCGGAGATAGACAGTGGCGAATGATCCCAATGCGCCATGATGGACCACATAGGGATCGGTAATCGGCAGGATGACCTTTGTCTTGTCCGCGCCAAGCTCACGATCAAGTACGTCCTGCAGGTAGATGACATCCGGCGAACCATCAGCCTTGTGCTTGTCCTTCATGCCATGGTCGGCGACGATAACCATGATCGCGCCAGCCGCATCGAACGCTCCGACATAGCCATCCATCATCTTGTAGAAGTGATCGGAACCGGCGGAACCCGGCGCAAACTTGTGCTGCACATAATCAGTTGTCGAAAGATACATGAGGTCTGGCTTGAAGCTTGTGAGAAGCTTTGACACCCGCCGCGAACACAAACTCGGAAAGATCGGCGGAGTAAACCTCGGGCAGGGGCATGCCCACCAATTCGGATCACATCGTCAATGCCATTGTCGGCGAGGTTGGCCTTGTCGGCCTTCTCGGACGAAAATGAAATGGCGCTGCCATCAAACTTCAGGCCATTGCCAAGCAACAGGCGCAACTTGTCCTTGGCGGTGATGACCGCAATGCGCGCGCCGGCTTTCTGGAAGGCCTCAAAAATCGTCGGCGCCCGCAGCCACTTCGGGTCATTCATCATGGTTTCCTGGCCGGTGGCCGGATCAATGAGATAGTTGCCGCAGATGCCATGCACGGCGGGCGGGCTGGCCGGTGACGATCGACAGGTTGTTGGGATTGGTGAAGGAAGGAATGACGGAGTGGCCCCGCAGGTTTTCTCCCTTGGCGACAATGCGTTTGAGGTTTGGCATCAGGCCGCGTGCCATCGCGTCTTCCATGTAGGCGGGTTCGCTGCCGTCGCAGCAGATTACTACCACGGGGGCCTTTGGCCAATTGTAGTTGCGGCCGTTCACCGTCACGTTCTTTGTCATCATCAGGCCTGCTGGGGACGGAGATCGGTTACACCCATCTCGGCGAGAACGGCCTTGATCGCCTCAAGCGCCTGCATCAGAATGCTCTCGTCAATCGCGCCAATCGAGCCGATGCGGAAGCTGTTGCACTTGGTGAGCTTGCCGGGATAGATGGCAAAGCCACGCCGCCGCAGACCTTCATAGAATTCCTCGAATTTGAAGTTCGCATCACGCGGCGTAAGGAAAGTCTGGATAATGGGGCCTGCTTCCTCGTCGCGCAGCAAGGTGGAGAAGCCCATAGCCCGCATGCCGGCCACCAGTCTTGCGGCGTTGCGCATATAGCGATCGCCACGGCCGGCAACACCGCCTTGCTCCTTGTGCTCCTGCAGCGCCTGATGGAAGGCTGCCAACGCGTGGGTGGGCGGCGTAAAGCGGAACTGGCCGTTGGCCTCCAGCCCCTTCCACTGTTCGAAGAGATCAAGCACAACGGAATGACACTTGCCCTTGCTTGCTTCCAACAACTTGCGCTTGACCAGCACATAGGAAAAGCCGGGCACGCCTTCAATGCACTTGTTGGAGGAGGAGACCATCACATCCATGCCGCTCGCCTCCATGTTGAGCGGAATGGCGCCGAAGGATGACATGGCGTCCACCATGAAGGTGCGCTTCCGCGCTTTCACGGCAGCGGCGATTTCGCTGATCGGGTTGATGATGCCGGATGTGGTTTCACAATGGATAATCCAGACGTGGGTGAGCGTAGTATCGGCATCCATTGCGCCGCCGACATCCTCAACAGTGGGGGCTGTCATGTCTCCCTTGTCGAGCTTGGTGAAAGGCCGGCCAAGGCGCGCCAGGATTTGCGCGGCGCGGTCGCCATAAGCGCCGTTGGCGACGACAAGCGTCTTACCGCCCTCGGCAGGGCAAAGGCTGCCAAGTGCTGCCTCGATTGCGAATGTGCCAGAGCCCTGCATGATGACGCATTCATAGCTGTCATTGCAGTGCGCCAGCGCCAGAAGCTGACGGCGAATGTCGCTGACGATGGTGCGGAACTCGACATCGCGCGAGCCATAGTCCGCCAGCATGGCGCGCTTCACCGTTCGCGAAGTGGTGAGCGGTCCGGGGGTGAGGAGATAGGGCATGTCTTCCTGACCCTCGGGACCTTTGAAGGGAGATACGTGTTTGAGCGCCGCCTGTTGCATGAATGCCTCCTGGTGAGCTGCATGATAAGGATTGACTTCCATCAGTCAAATCGTAAGTTCTGATGTTATCCATAGGTTCTACTTATATGTCTTACTCGCAGTTCAGGGCCTTTCATGCGGTAGCGCGGCATGGCGGTTTCTCGCGCGCGGCGCGGCATCTTTTGCTCACGCAGCCAGCCATCTCCGATCATGTGCGCAAGCTGGAAGAAGCGCACGGGGTACAACTCATCGTTCGCGGGCGCCGTGGCATTTCGCTGACCGAGACTGGGCGGAAACTCTTCACCATCACCGAGAGGCAGTTCGAGGCCGAAGCCGAAGCGCTGGAACTGCTGACGCGGGCCGGAACCCTGGAAGAGGGTGAGATCAAGATCGGGGCGGATGCGGCAGTGCATGTGCTGCCTGCCGTGAGCCGTTTCCGGAAAGCGTATCCGCGAGTTTCGGTGCGACTGATCGCTGGCAATTCGGCGGCACTGGTGGAAAAGCTTCTATCATTCGAGATTGACATTGCGGTCACCGCCGGTTCGCAAGTCCACGAGTCGCTGAACGCCGTCAAGCTGCAGCAGCACCCGCTGGTGGCAGTGGTCAAGGCCGGTAGCCTGAGTGGCAAGCGGAAATGGCTAACCTTCGCCCAGCTTGCGACGCCTGCCTTTGGTCTTGCGTGAGGAAGGCTCGGTCACGCGGCAGTTGCTGACCGACGAATTGCACAAGCGAGGCTGCAAGCCAATTACAAGCATTGAAGTGGAAGGGCGGGAAGCGGTTTGCGAAGCGGTGGCGCAAGGCGTGGGAGCCGCTGTCATGTCGGCAGGCGAAGTTGCGCCAGACCAGCGGTTGCAGATCTGCACCATACGCGATTGGCAGGTGTCGATGGAAGAATGGTTGCTCACGCTCAAGGCGCGCTCGAATCTGCATCTGATCAAGGCGTTCCTGGAGGCGGCTAAGCCAGCAGGGCCTTGAGGGTCAGTTTCAGATTTTGGGCGTGAACGGCTTCGTAAGGCGCGTAGAGATTGACCCAGCCCGCCTCCAGCGGGCCGCGAATGAATTCCGATAACGGCATTTCGCGCAAGGCGGGGTCATGCACCGCGTGCTGCAGCATGCGGATATACTGCTGCGTGGCGCGGATGAAGGTCTTCTCGTAACCACCCATGGCGATGATCTCCGGGTCGCCATGGTTGGGCAGAATGTGGAGCGGCGAGAGCGCCCATAGCTTGTCTAGGTTGGTAAGGTGCAGTGGGAAGTCCTGCGGCTCTGCCACATAGGTAATGGTGTCTTCCAGTGTGTCGCCCGCCAGCAGGACACCTTCATCAGGAAGCCAGATGATGCTGGCGTCATCGCTATGGATATTGGTTTCGATGACCTCAAGCTTGAGGTGACCGACGGTGAGTTGCAACGAGCCTTCAAAGGTGCGTGTCGGCAAGATGAGCGGAGATATGGCTGGCGGGCCATGGAGCGTGCCTGCTTCGATTGCAGCGCGGTTTGTGGCGAGGTGGGCCGCCGTGCGCGCATTGGCGATGATCTCGCAATCGGCAAATGCTTCCGTGCCTGCCACATGATCCAGATGCCAGTGGCTAAGCAGAACGGTGATGTGGCGAATGCCCTTGTCTTCCAGGTGGGTTCTTATGAAGCGGGCATGTTCGACGGTTACATGCGTGTCATAGACCAGCGCGTGATCTCCGCTGGTGATGGCATAACTTGCGATGCCGAGAGACAGTGCACCATCATCAACCCATGTGGCTGGAGCAGGCGGGACAGCATCCTCGCTGCGACCATCATAGAAGGCCGTGATGTTGGCGGAAGGCTGCAGTACGCGCAGATGTTGCAGAGAATTTGTTTCCATTCTTACAGACTAGACTGGCAACAGCGCTGTGGCAAAGGCTCGCGATTGCTGCGATAGTGCGACCGAACCAAGCGGGAGATTCGGGGATGGGCCTTACCTATATCGTGCTCGGCATTGCCGCCGCTGCGATCGGTTATTTCATCTACATCTACAACAGTCTTGTTTCCAACCGGAACCTGGTGGCGGAGGGCTGGAGCGGCATTGACGTGCAGTTGAAGCGCAGGGCCGACCTCATTCCCAACCTGATAGAGACAGTGAAGGGCTACGCCTCGCACGAGGACAAGCTGTTTCGTGACATTGCGGAACTGCGCGCCAAGAGCATTGCTGGCGGCTCGGTTGCCGACCAATCGAGTATCGGTCAGGCGATGAGTGCAGCGCTTGGCAAACTGTTTGCTGTGGCCGAGGCCTATCCGGAACTGAAGGCAGACGCCAACTTCCGCGACCTGCAGGACAAGCTTTCCGGCATCGAGGACGAGATCCAGCTGTCACGCCGCTATTACAATGGGGCGGTGCGCAATCTCAACACGCTGATCCAATCCGTTCCCAGCAATGTCGTGGCTAACATGTTCAAGTTCGCCACGGCGGAATTCTTCGAGATTGGCGATGCGGCGCAGCGGGAAGTGCCGAAGGTGGACTTCAAGCAGCGCTAGCCACATGCGCGCATTTGCCCTTGCCCTGTTCTGTCTCCTGGCGCTGGCTTTCGGCGCAACTGCCGAAGAGCGCATCGCACAGTTCAACAGCGACGTCACGGTCAATGTCGATGGCAGCCTCGATGTGACAGAGATTATCACGGTCGATGTTGAAAACCAGCAGATCCGCCACGGAATATTCCGTGACTTCCCGACCGACTATCAGGACAAGAACGGCCGTCGCGTAACTGCGGAGTTCGAAGTCCTGACGGTGCAGCTTGACGGCAGGGACGCTCCCTATGTCGTGGAGGGCATTTCAGGCGGCGAGCGCGTGCGCATCGGCGATGCTGATGTGGTTGTTTCCCGCGGCCGTCATTCCTACATGCTGCGCTACCGGACAACGCGGCAAATCGGCTTCTTCGACACCTACGACGAGCTTTACTGGAACGTGACCGGCAACGGTTGGGACTTCGCCATCGACGAGGCGAGGGTGCGGATTGACCTGCCTGCAGGTGCAAGCGTCGGCGAGAATGCAGGCTATACGGGCCCTTCCGGAGCATCAGGGGCGGACTACCGGGTGACCAGTGCCAGCGGCAATAGCTACTCCGCAGAAACCACGGCCCGGCTTGCGCCACGCGAAGGCTTCACCGTTGCTGTTGCCTGGCAGAAGGGAATTGTCACGCCGCCAAGTGAGGCCCAGAAGCGATTGTGGTTCCTGCGTGACAACAGCTGGTTGTTTGCCGGACTCGGCACGTTGCTGCTTGTCGGCATCTATTATCTCTTCGCCTGGGCAGCCTTTGGCCGCGATCCACCCAAAGGGCAGGTGATTCCGCTGTTCAGGCCGCCCAAGGGCTTCGGCCCGGCAGAAATCCGCTATGTGCGAGAGCAATCATCGGACGACAAGACGTTTGCGGCAGCGCTGGTTGGTCTTGGCGTCAAGGGGCGGCTCCGCATCTCCGATGATGGCGATGACTACACCGTGGCCAAGATTGCCGCTGCGGGAGGCGATGCGCTGACCAAGGCGGAAGATGCGCTTTATGCCGCGATGCCCGGCGGCAGCACGTTGCTCAAGCAAGCGAACCACAGTGCTGTCGGCAAGATGAAGCAGGCGCTCGCAGCCTCGCTTGCCGAGTCCTACAAGGGCAGCCACTTCATCAAGAACATCGGCTGGTTCGTCGGCGGAGCGGTGCTGTCGATTGCCGGCCTCGCTCTTGCTGCCCTGCTGATGCCGGGAGACCAGGGAGCCGTCATCCTGTTCATGGCCGCCTGGCTCGGCATCTGGTGGAGCGTCATCCTGGCGGGGTTGTGGGGCAACCTGAAGCGGCTCAAGAGCTCGCGCGGGCTCATGAACAAGGCGGGTTCAGCCTTCTCGCTGCTGTTTCTCATCCCGTTCATCGTCGCGGGGCTTGCAGTGCCGGCGAGCGTGTTGGTGTTTGACCAAATTCCGCGTGACATGGTGCTGTTTGCCGGCTGGGCCATTGGCCTGTTCGCGGTCAACCTGCTGTTCTACTACCTCCTCAAAGCGCCCACAGAGATTGGGCAGAAGGTGCTCGCCGAAATCGATGGTTTCCGTCTTTATATGGCAACGGCGGAAGAGGAGCGCCTCAACATGCTCAACCCGCCGGAAAAGACGCCGGAGCTGTTCGAGCGTTATCTGCCATATGCCATTGCGCTCGACTGCGAAAATGAATGGGGCGCAAAATTCGCCAGCGTGCTTGCGGCGGCAGCCGCTGCGGGGGCCGCCACTTCACCCATCTGGTACTCAGGCAGCCACTGGAACGACAGCAACCCCGGTGGCTTTGCAAACGACCTGGGATCGAGTTTCGCCTCGCATCTTGGCAGTTCTGCGACCGCGCCCGGCTCGTCGAGCGGATCGTCTGGCGGCGGATCATCAGGCGGAGGCGGTGGAGGTGGCGGAGGCGGTGGGTGGTAGGCTCAGCCAGCGCTTTCAAGTTCCTCTCGCAGCATCTCCAATTCCAGCCATTGTTCTTCTGCTGACGACAGTTCTTCGCGCGCCTTGGCATAGCGCTTCGTCGCGGCCTGAAAGGCGGCCGCATCCTTGCCAAAGAGCGAGGCATCGGCGAGCTTCACTTCCAGTGCTGCAAGTTCCGCGTGAAGCGCCGACATCTTCTGCGGCAAGGTCTCGAGGGCGAACTTCTCCTTGTAGGAGAGCTTGCGTTTTGTGGTGGGCGCTGGCGCTTCGGTCTGTTGGATCAGCTTCTCCCGGGCGCGCTTGGGGGCTTCGCGGGCAGTTACGCCTTCTCCACGTTGAGCCAACATGTCGGAATAGCCGCCTGCGTATTCCGTCCACTTTCCATCGCCCTCGAACATGAGAACCGAGGTTGCCACCCGGTCGATGAAGTCACGGTCATGGCTCACAAGAATGATGGTGCCCTGATAGTCGGCGAGCATTTCCTCCAGCAGTTCAAGCGTGTCGAGATCGAGGTCATTGGTAGGCTCGTCAAGCACCAGGACATTGGAAGGCTTAGCCAATTCGCGCGCCAGCAGCAGGCGCGCCCGTTCGCCGCCTGAAAGTACCGAGACAGGTGTTCGCGCCTGCTCGGCGCGGAACAGGAAATCCTTCATGTAGGTAACGACATGGCGGGTTTCGCCATTGATGGTGACGGTGGAGCCGCGGCCATCAGTGATGACTTCGGCGAGCAGTTGGTCTGGCCGCATGCTGGTGCGGTTCTGGTCCAGCGCCACAAACTGCAGGTTGGCGCCAAGCCGGACAGTGCCGGAATCGGGTTTCATTTCGCCAGTGAGGTGGCGGATCAGAGTCGTCTTGCCCGCACCATTGGGGCCGACAATGGCCAGCCTGTCTCCCCGCAGCAGCAACAGGTCCAGCTTCGAGATGATGGTGCGTTCGCCGAAGGACTTGGCAATTGCTTTCGCTTCAACCACCAAGCGGCCTGACAATTCGCCGGACGCAGCAGCCATGCGCACCTGGCCCTGCTGGCCCACATGCTCACGCCGTTCGGCGCGCAGTGTGGTGAGCAATTCAACGCGCCGCATGTTGCGCTTGCGGCGCGCGGTGACGCCGTAGCGCATCCAGTGTTCTTCAGTCGCAATGCGCTGGGCCAGTTTCTGCTGGTCCACTTCTTCCTGCTCAAGCACCTCATCGCGCCAGACTTCGAATTTCCGGAAGCCAATGTCGCGCTGGCGCGTTGCGCCGCGATCAAGCCAGATGGTTCTGTCCGTCAGTTCCTCAAGCAGGCGGCGGTCATGGCTGATGAGAATGAGGGTGGAACGCGTGTTTGCAAGTTCTTCCTGCAGCCATTCGATGGCGGGAAGATCGAGGTGGTTGGTCGGCTCATCCAGCAAGAGAATGTCAGGGGCAGGGGCCATGACGCGCGCCAAGGCAGCGCGGCGCGATTCCCCGCCAGACAAGGTTTGCGTGTTTTCCTCACCCGTGAGACCCAATGCATTGAGCAATGACGAACCACGATGCGGGTCATCGGTGGGGCCAAGCCCTGCCGCCACATACTCCGCCACCGTTGCATAGCCGCTGAAATCCGGCTCTTGCGGCAGGTAGCGCAGCGTGGTGCCGGGTTGCAGCCAGATATCTCCCTCATCCGCCGCCAGCAGGCCTGCGGCGATCTTGAGCAGGGTGGATTTGCCGGAGCCATTGCGGCCGACAAGGCACATGCGGTCGCCTTCCGCCAGCATAAGGCTTGCGCCTTCCAGCGTCGGCTGGCCGCCGAAGGTGAGGTGGATGTTCTGGAGATTGAGAAGCAGGCCCATGGTGCCGCCCGCATAGCCGAAGCGCGTGGTTGCGGCTAGCCCTTGCCGAGATAGGCGCGAATTTCCGGCGGGGCCGAGCGGGAGAAGAATTTCGCCGATGACAAGGTATGGCGCACTTCGCCAGCCTCGATGAACGCAAATGTATCTGCTGCTTGCCGCAAGTCATCCGGCTGGTGGGTGACCATCATCAGCGTAAGGCCGCGTTCTGCCTTGAGATCAAGGAGAAGCTGCAGCATTTCCTCGCGCAGCGCCGGGCCCAGGGCAGTGAAAGGTTCATCGAGCAGCAGAAGCGGCTGGCGGCGCACCAGGGCACGCGCAATGGCAATGCGCTGGCGTTCGCCGCCCGAGACTTCCGTTGGCTTGCGGCGTGCAAGTTCCGCAAGGCCGACGCGGGCCAGCGCCTCGTCCACTTCTTCCCGCATGGCGTGCGTGAGGGCAAGCCTGGGGGAGAGGCCGAGCGCCACATTGGTCCACAGGTCAAGATGGGCGAAAGCGTTGTTGTCCTGGAACACCATGCTGAGCGGACGCTCTGATGGTGCAAGGCCCACCATGTCCACGCCATTGATGGTGATCGTGCCCGAGAGGGGCTGTTCAAATCCCGCGATGAGCGACAGCAGGGTGGATTTGCCTGCACCTGATGGTCCGGTGATGGCCATGAAGCTTCCCAATGGCACGGCCAAGGTGAAGCGCATGCGCATGTCTTCATAATTGAAGGTGACGTTCTCAATTGCGAGCATGGGTGCGGACCAATGGTGTGATGGCGAAGGTGAGCAACAGGCAGAAGAGGGCGAGCAGCAGTGCGGTGCCGGTTGCCTCCGCCATCTGGTAATGGCCCATCTGGCGATAGATGAGTGCGGGCAGGGTAACCCAGTCGCCAGTGCCGAAGAGAGTGATGGCTGCAAGGTCACCCAGTGAAAGGATGAAGGCCATGATGGCCGCCAGCGCCAGCGGTTTGCGCAGCACGCGCATTTCGATGAGCCGGAGACGGGCAAGACCTTGAAGGCCGAGGCTTTCGCATAGCCGGTCATGGCGTTGCTGTGAGTCAGCAATGGAGGGCTCCAGCACGGTGCGGACAAAGGGCATGGCCATCAGCGCATTGAGCAGGATGATGAGCAGCGGCGCAAGCCTGCCGACATCTGCATGGGGCGCGAGGATGACGAACCAGCCGGTTGCCATCACCGCCGGCGGCATGATGAGCGAAGCGAGCGAGGCAACTGCAAATGCAGCGCGGAATGCAGGCTCGCGCCGTTTGGCTGCGGCATGGGCCAGAATCCAGCCCAATGCGAGGCTGAGCAGGGCGGCAGCGCTGGCGAGTGCGATGCTGGTGAGCGTTGCCCAAAGAAGTGTTGGCGTGAGCGCGATGTGACCAACACCTGCAATCAAGATATTGACGAGCGGGGGCAGCAGGATTAGCGGCGCCAATTGCAAGAATTGCGATGTCGAAAAACAGTGCTGGCAGGCTGGTCCGTGCGATTGGCGGGTTGCCAAGCGTTTGCGAAAAGACATCAGGCGCCTGAGCAAAGCGCCCGGCTGCAAAGACCGCAATGGCGCACAGCAGCAGCTGCGCGAGGCTGAGGAGGGCGGCAAAGCCCGGATCGAAATCCATGCGCAGCGCCTGGTAGATTGCAACCTCGAGCGTTGTTGCCTGCGGACCGCCGCCAAGCACCAGCACGACGGTGAAGCTTGCGGTGCAGAGCAGGAAGATAAGTCCGCCAATGCCCTTGAGGGCGGCAGCAAGGGCTGGCCATTCGACGTGGCGGAACACATCCCATCCCGTAAAGCGAAGCTGTGCCGCAAGACGGTAACTCTCGGGCGGGATCGCTTCCATGCGGGTGAGCAGAACGCGCGTGGCGAGCGGCATGTTGAAGAACACATGCGCAAGCAGGATACCGGTTAAGCCATAGGGCGAGATAATGCCACCGAGCCAGCCCGCTTCGCCAAACAGGCCGAGGAGGCCGAGCACCACGACGATTGCGGGCAGTGCCTGAGGCAGCAACATGAGGCGGAGGAAAACTTCGCGCCCCGGAAATCGGCGTGCCGCCAGCGCGCGCGCCAGGGGCAGTGCAATTGCAAGCGAGATCAGTGTGGAGAGAAACGCCTGCCAGAGGGTGAAACCCACCACGTGCCAGGCATAGGAGCGCAGGCCAGAAACGCCGCTGCCAAGCCCCATGGCCAGCAACGGCAGCAGCCCGGCTGCCACGGCCCCCAGCACGAGGCCGAGGGCTGTGAGCAACAGGCTGCTTTCTAGCGCGTGGTGGCGGCGAGCCATTCGTCAATCCAGGCGCGGCGGTTATTGGCGACCTTCTCCGGCGTGAATTCGAGGATCTTCAACGGCTTCACCAGCTTGCCGAAGGCTTCCGGCAAGGGAGACTTGGTTTCGCCCGCGGGCAGCATCCAGTTGGTGGTGGGGATGAGGTCCTGAAACTCCGGCCCCATCATGAAGGTGAGGAACTTGCGTGCAAGCTCCGCCTTCTTGCTGGTGGCAGTGATGCCGGCCACTTCCACTTGCGCATAGTGGCCTTCGCTGAAGGCCGCCGCCTGATAGCGCTCGGTGTTCTCGGCCACCATGTGATAGGCGGGCGAGGTGGTGTAGGAAAGCACCATCGGCGCTTCACCCTTGGTGAAGAGGCCATAGGCTTCGCTCCAGCCGGGCGCCACGGTGAGAATGCGCGGCTTGAGTTTCGTCCATGCTTCACCCGCCTTGTCGCCATAGACGTGTTTCATCCACAGCAGGAAGCCGAGGCCGGGAGTGGAGGCGCGCGGGTCCTCAAGGATGATTTTCTGTGAAGCGTCGCCATTGACCAGTTCATTGAGGCTTCTGGGCGGGTTCTTCATCTTCTCCGTATCGTAGATGACAGCGAAGGGCGCGTAGTCGTAAGGCATGAAGAAATCATCCGTCCACGGAGCGGGAAGTTTCGAAAGTCCCTTGTCGGTGCCATGCTTCTGGAACAGGCCAGCCGTTGCAGCCTCCGCCGTCAGGCTGGTGTCGAGGCCAAGCACGATATCGGCCCTGCTGCCTTCGCCCTCAAGTTTCAGCCGGTTGAGGAGGGCCACGCCGTCTCCCAGCCCGACCCATTCAAGCATGCAGTCGCAAGTTCTTTCGAAGGCTTCCTTGACCTTGGCGCCCGGGCCCCATTCGGAGACGAAGCTGTCATAGGTGTAAACGGTCAGCGTTTCCTTGGCGGGCGCGAACTGGGCAAAGGAAAGCAGGGCAAGCAATGCGAACAGAATTCGTTTCATTTGGTCCTCCACAATCGGTTGGATGGAGGATCGGAAACCGCTTGCCGGTTTCGCGCCCACAATCCCTCCGCCGGCATGATCCGGATCAGGTTCAGCGGGTTGAGGCGTGAAGCCCCTCTCAGCCACTTTTCAGGGCATGTTCTTGTCGCAAAAGTCTTCAACTTTTACGGAACAGGCCCCAGCAGCACCCCGTTGAGAGCAGGACAAGACCTAGACTTATGAGGGTGCGTTTTCAAGTCTCATTTGCTAGGACATGGCGCATGGGCAAGTTTGTCATTCTGCTGGGCGGTGACATTGAGGTGACGCACCGATTGGTGCGGCAAGTGGCGGGCGCCCGCTTCATTGCGGCGGACAGCGGCATGCGGCATGCCGCCTCGCTGGCGATCACGCCCGAGCTATGGGTTGGCGATTTCGACAGTGCGGGTTCGGAACTGCTGCTCGATTATGCCGAAGTGCCGCGCGCAGACATTTTCCGCCGCCAAGGATGCAACCGATGGTGAACTCGCGGTAACGGAAGCGTTGCGTCGCGGCGCAAAGTCGCTCGTTCTGCTGGGCGGCCTTGGCGGGCAGGCAGACCATGTGACGGCGCATCTTGCCTTGCTGCTGCGGTTGGCGGCGCAAGGCATTGCTGCCTTCATCACCTCCGGCGAGGAGGAGGCGCATCCGCTGCTGCCCGGCGGCCTGACGCTCGATGCCGAGGAAAGGGAGCGCGTGAGCATCGTGCCATGGAGCAACCTCGCCGGGTTGACGATCAATGGTGTGGCCTGGCCGCTGCAATCGCGCGATGTGGAGCTTGGCTCAACGCTGACACTCTCCAACCTTGCGAACGGGCCGGTTCAAATTGATCTCGAAGCGGGATCCGGCATCGTGTTCCACTATCCGTTGGGCATGTCGTGAAAACTGCCCCTGATTTTCCGGAGCAGGAGAAAATCCAACCGTTCTGCCCGTATTTCGGTGATTGCGGCGGTTGCCAGTTGCAGCATTGGGCGGAAGCGACCTACCGCAGATGGAAAGCCGGGTTGGTGCAAGCGGCCTTGGCGAAACGCGGCATTGCCAATACCGACATTCCGTTGATTGATGCTCATGGAGCAGGCCGGCGGCGTGTTGCTTTGCATGTGCGCCGCAAGGATGGCGTTGTGCAAGCAGGCTTCATGGCGGCGCGCAGCCACCGGCTGGTGGATATCAAGCGCTGTCCCATTCTGGTGCCAGCGCTTGATGATGCAACCAGCATTGCGCGCGCCATAGGGGCTGCAGCGGGCGACTGTGATGTATGGATTACGGCAGCGTCCAACGGACTTGATGTTGCGGTGAAGGCCGAACGCAAGCAGGCGGAAATATCGCTGCCTAAACTCACCGCTGTTGCGCAAACCCATAAGCTTGCGCGCCTGTCGCTCAATGGCGAGGTTCTTGTGATGAACGAGCAACCGCTGGTCGCGATGGGGCGCGCGCATGTACCGCTGCCGCCCGGCGCCTTTCTGCAGGCAACGTACCTTGGCGAGGAAGCCCTGGCACAGCTTGTGTGCGATGGGGTGAAAAAGGCCAGACACGTTGCCGACCTGTTCTGCGGCCTTGGGCCGTTTGCGCTGCGCCTCGCGGAAAGCGTGCGGGTGACTGCGATAGACAGCGACAAGGCCGCCGTCGCCTCGCTGGTGTCAGCGGTCAAGGCAACGCAGGGGCTGAAGCCCGTCAGCACGGTAGTTCGCAACCTGATGAGCGAGCCGCTGGTCGCCAGTGAGCTGAAGGAGTTCGACGCCGTGGTGTTTGACCCGCCGCGCGCAGGAGCGGAAGCGCAGGCGAAGAAGTTGGCGGCATCAACGGTCAAGCGCGTGGTTGCAGTCTCATGCGACCCGGAAACCTTCGCGCGCGATGCGGCAATCCTTGTGGCAGGCGGCTACAAGTTGGAGACGTTGACCGCGGTTGACCAGTTCAAATGGTCCAACCACGTCGAATGCGTGGGTGTATTCAGAAGGTAAGGTTCAGTCCTTGGCGCGTTCGACGTAGGAAGCGTCAGCCGTTTCGACGACGATGCGGGTGCCGGAAACGATGTGCGGCGGCACCATGGTCTTGACGCCGTTCGAAAGCATGGCCGGCTTGAAGGATGAGGAGGCCGTCTGGTTCTTGATGGCGGGCTCGGTGTCAACAATTTCGAGCGTCACGCGCTGCGGCAGTTCAATCGAGATCGGCGTGCCGTTGAACAGCGCGATCTGGCATTCCATGCCTTCCTGCAGGAACGGGGCGCTTTCGCCCAGCAAATCTGCCGGAAGGCTGATCTGTTCGTAATTCTCCGGGTTCATGAACACGTACATCTCGCCATCCTGGTAGAGATAGCTGTGCGTGATGGTTTCGACGAAGGCGCGCTCCATGTTGTCGGTCGTCTTGTAGCGGACAACGGTCTTCACCCCGTCCGAAATGCGGCGCATGTCGATGGTCGTCGTCGGCGTACCCTTGCCAGGGTGCATGCTCTCGGCCTTGAGGACGACATAGAGTTTGCTGTCCTCATGTTCGATGACGTTGCCCTTGCGAACGGCGCTTGCGATGACCTTGACCACGGATTTGACTTTCTGATTTGCCGGATTGCCTTGCGGCGGGTATTAGCAGCGTCAACCGATTAAGCCAACCCCTGCTGGAGACGACGGTTAAACCATGATTTCACAATGGTTTTCGCCTGAGCGGCATGCCGACCGGCGACCCTTTCTGGTGGCGCGGGCGCGGATCATGGCGGCGCTCCGAGCCTGGTTTGCGGAGCGCGACTTTATCGAGGTTGATGTGCCGGCGCTTGCCATCTCACCCGGCAACGAGACGCACCTGCATGGCTTTGCAACTGAACTGATCCAGCCGGATGGCACGCGGGCTACTCGCTATCTCCACACCTCGCCTGAATTTGCCTGCAAGAAACTGCTGGCGGCGGGAGAGGAGCGGATATTCACCCTCGGTCATGTGTTTCGTAACCGCGAGCGGACGGTTACGCACGCGCCAGAGTTCACCATGCTGGAATGGTACCGGGTGCGGGAACATTACAAGGCGGTGATTGCCGATACGCTGGCGCTGGTGCGGCTTGCGGCGGATACGGCGGGGACAAAGATGTTCCAATGGAAGGGACGGCAAGCCGATCCCTTCGCGGAAGCCGAATGGCTGACGGTGCAGGATGCTTTCCAGCGACACGCAGGCGTTGACCTCTTAGGCAGCAGCGGCGAGCGTGATGCGCTGGCGGCGCAAAGTCCTGTGCGTGGTTGCCGGGGATGATACGTGGTCGGACATTTTCAGCCGCATACTGGTCGAGATGGTTGAACCACAGCTCGGCAATGGCAGGGTGACCGTACTTTATGAGTATCCAGTCATGGAAGCAGCGCTTGCACGGCCTTCACCCGACGATCCTCGCGTGGCGGAACGCTTCGAGCTTTATGCCTGCGGCGTGGAACTGGCCAACGGCTTTGGTGAACTGACAGATGCAGCGGAACAGCGCCGCCGCTTCGAAGAGGACATGGCCCTCAAGCAGAAGATCTATGGCGAGCGTTACCCGATTGACGAGGAGCTTCTCGCCGCACTCGCCATCATGCCGGAAGCTTCTGGCGTGGCGCTGGGGCTCGACCGGCTGATCATGCTGGCAACTGGCGCACGCTCGGTGGCCGAAGTGCAGTGGGTGCCTGTTCCTTAGGCAACCGCCTACAAACCGGGCTGCGCCAAAATCAACCTTGCGGATACCCGGAAATGTGGCAAGCTTTGCCCAGCAAAAGGGGGAGTAGTGTCGAACATCTTCAACGAGATGGAAGACAAGGGCGGTTCCGTCAGGCGGCCTTATGCGCGTGTCGAACAATGGCTGCGCACGCTGGCGCGCAAGGATGTGGAGCGTGCCAAGCGCGAGGCGGAGAACATCTTCCGCCGCCAGGGCATTACCTTCGCCGTCTATGGCGACAGCGAGGCGGCCGAGCGCCTGATCCCCTTTGACATCATCCCGCGCGTGTTTGCCGCGACTGAATGGCGGAAGCTTTCGGCGGGCATCGAACAGCGCGTGCGGGCGCTCAATGCCTTCATCCATGACATCTACCACCGGCAGGAAATCTTGCGGGCAGGCCGGGTACCTGCCGACATCATCATCCAGAATGCCGCCTTCGTGCCGGAGATGGTCAATGTCAATCCGGCACGCGGCATCTATGCGCATGTGATCGGCATCGACATTGTGCGCATTGCGGAGAACGAGTTCTGCGTGCTGGAAGACAATTGCCGCACGCCTTCGGGCGTTTCCTACATGCTGGAAGACCGGGAAGCGATGATGCACCTGTTCCCCGACCTGTTCCACACCCAGCGCGTGGCGCCGGTCGAAAACTATCCCGCGCTGCTGCGCAAGACGCTGGAGAGCGTTGCGCCAGAGCATGCTGGCCCGTCACCCGTCATCGTCGTGCTGACGCCCGGCATCCACAATTCGGCTTTCTTCGAGCATGCCTTTCTGGCCGATGAAATGGGCGCGGAACTGTGCGAAGGCAGTGATCTGTTTGTCTCAGACGGCTATCTCTACATGCGCACCACGCAGGCTCCGCAGCGCGTCGACGTGGTTTACCGCAGGGTGGATGATGCCTTCCTTGATCCGCTGTCGTTCCGGCCGGAATCCACGCTGGGCGTTCCTGGCATCATGGATCTCTACAGGGCAGGACGCGTTACCATCGTCAATGCGCCCGGCACCGGCATTGCCGACGACAAGTCGATCTACACTTACATTCCCGAAGTCATCGAGTTCTATACCGGTGAAAAGCCGCTGCTCAAGAACGTCAAGACCTGGCGCTGCGCCGACCCGGACAGCCTCAAGTACGTGCTGGATCATCTGCCGGAACTGGTGGTGAAGGAAGTGCATGGCTCAGGCGGCTACGGCATGCTTGTCGGGCCTACATCGAGCAAGAAGGAGATCGAGGATTTCCGCTCCAAATTGAAGGCGCGGCCGAAGAACTACATCGCGCAGCCAACGCTGGCGCTGTCCTCTGTTCCCGACATTCACCAACGCTGGCATCGCGCCAAGGCATGTTGACCTGCGGCCGTTCGTGCTGAGCGGAGACCAGGTGCGCATCACGCCGGGCGGCCTCACCCGCGTGGCGCTGAAGAAGGGATCGCTGGTGGTCAATTCCAGCCAGGGCGGCGGCACCAAGGATACCTGGGTGTTGGAGGATTGATGCTCGGGCGCACCGCATCATCGCTCTACTGGATGTCGCGCTACATGGAGCGGGCGGAGAACATGGCGCGCCTGCTTGAGGTGGGTCACCGCATATCGTTGATGCCGGGCGCCATTGAAGGCCACCGCGACGAGTGGCGGTCAACGCTTATGAGTGCCGCCTGCGAAGCTTCCTACCGCGCCAAGCATGCCGAGATCGAGCCCGCCAAGGTCATCAACTTCCTCATTTTCGACGAGGACAACCCATCTTCCATAAAATCCGTTGTCCGCATCGCGCGAAACAATGGACGGGCGGTGCGCACGGCGCTGACGCGCGATGTATGGGAAAGCCTCAACGCCACATGGAACGAACTAGTTCATGTACGCCCGCAGGACATGACGGCGGACAGGTTGCCGGTGTTTCTCGATTGGGTGAAGCAGCGCTCGATGTCATTCCGTGGAACGGTGCTTGGCACCATGCTGCGCAACGAGAACTACTACTTCAGCCAGCTTGGCAACTTCATTGAACGGGCGGACAATACGGCGCGCATTCTTGACGTGAAGTACTATATGCTGTTGCCCAAACCCACAGATGTGGGCAGCGATCTTGACATGCAGCAGTGGGCGCAGATCCTGCGCTCGGTTTCGGCGCACCGGTCCTATCGCTGGTTCTATCGCGACAGCCGCTACAAGCCGTGGCTGGTGGCCGAGTTCCTCATGCTGCGCGAACAGATGCCGCGCTCGCTGGTGTTCAGCTACCAGTGGATCAACATCGCGCTTGACGGGCTTTCCGGCCTGCATGGCGCACGCTATCCGGTGCATGACCGCGCCGTTGAAACGCTGCACTCGCTGCGCACCAGCAGCATGGACGAAATCTTCCAGTCAGGCCTGCACGAATACCTGCAAAACTTTCTCAGCGCCAATACAACGCTTTCAGCCATGCTGGCTGACACCTATAATTTCTCAGGATGACGATGCTTCTGAAAATCCGCCACGAGACGCACTATAATTACGAGGCTGCGCCGACGACGGTCATCCAGCGGCTGATGCTGACGCCGACGGATTTCATTGGGCAGAAGACGCAGGCGTGGACCATTCATGCGCCGGGCATTGAAACGGCGCTGGCCTACACCGACGGATTTGGAAATCGCGTGCACCTTGTCACGGTGCGCGGCATTTCCGGGCCGCACATCGTTGTGGCTGAAGGCGAGGTCGAAACGCAGGATACATCAGGAATAGTGCAGACGCCTGCAACGCAGGTGCCCGATGCCGTGTTTCTGCGCCAGACGCGGGCTACCATGCCGAGCAAGGCGATGAAATCAGTCGCGGCGCATGTGAAGGCGGCGGGCGGCCCGCTGCAGCAGGCGCATGCGCTGCTCTCCGAAATCCACCAGCGTGTAGTTTATGAAGTCGGCACATCGCATGCCCATACCACTGCGGAGGAAGCCTTCGCTGACAAGCGCGGCGTGTGCCAGGATCATGCTCATATCATTCTGGGGCTGGCGCGCGAGCTTGGCATTCCGGCGCGTTATGTGACTGGCTATCTGGTGACCGGCATTGGCGCCTCAGCGGCGGCGGCGCATGCCTGGGCGGAGCTGCGCATTGCAGACCTGGGCTGGGTGGGGTTTGATCCTGCCAATGGCCAGAGCCCGACAGACCACTATGTGCGGCTGGCGGCAGGGCTTGATGCAGCAGCCGTAGCGCCCGTCAGGGGCATTCGCCGGGGCGGCGGCGGCGGCGAAGAAATGACCGTTGCGGTGAGCGTTGAAATCGCCCAACAATGAGGCCCGGCGATTCCGGAGAGATTGATTTTCCATGACATATTGCGTTGGCATGTTGCTCGACAAGGGGCTGGTGATGGCGGCTGATACGCGCACCAATGCAGGCGTGGACAATGTCGGCAAATTCAAGAAACTCTACGCTTGGGAAAAACAGGGTGAGCGCGTTTTCGTGTTGCTCACTGCCGGCAATCTGGCGGTAACCCAGGCCGTCGTTTCCGTCCTCACCGAGAAGATGAACGATCCGCAGTCCGGCATGACTTCGCTGTGGGGCGCGGAAACCATGTTCCAGGCGGCGCGGCTTGTGGGAGATGCCATTCGCTCTGTGCGTGATACCGAGAGCGACTATCTGACCGCCAAGGGAGAAGCTTTTGCCGCCAGCTTCATATTCGGCGGGCAAGTGGGAAATGAGCGTCCACGCCTGTTCAATATCTATGCAGCGGGCAATTTCATCGAGGCGACGCCGGATACGCCGTTCTTCCAGATCGGCGAGCACAAATACGGCAAGCCCATTCTCGATCGCGTGGCGAGGAGCGATATGGAGCTTGGCGAGGCGGCCAAGATGGTGCTGCTGTCATTTGATTCAACTCTGCGCTCCAACCTCAGCGTCGGCTTGCCGATTGACCTGCTGACCTATGAAGCGGGTATGTTGAAGATAGAGCATACCAAGCGCATCGGGCTCGATGATCCGTACTTCAAGATGCTGTCGACCGAATGGTCCAAGGCGCTGCGCTCGGCCTTTGCGAATATTGAAGCGCTGGATATCTAACCCAGCTTCTCCACCACCAACACCTCGCGGATGGATTTCGCCGTCTTGTCGACGATCTCGGTCAGTTCGGCATTCGTCGCGTTGTAGGGCGGGGCGAGAATTACAACGTCGCCATTAATGCCGTCGACATTGCCGCCGACCGGATAGCAGATGAGGCCGTTAGCCAGCGCCTGCTGGCGGATTTTCATGAACAGCTTGAGGTTGCCGTCGTAAGGCACTTTGGTTGCACGGTTTTTGACCAACTCAACGGCGATGAAATGGCCCCGGCCACGAATATCGCCAACGGCTTCAACGTCTTTGAGAGCATCGGCCAGCATCGCCTTGATCTTGGACTCATTTGCCGCAACGCGCGCAACCAGATTTTCGCGCGCGACGATTTTCTGCACGGCGACGGCGGCAGCGCAGCAGGCCGTGTGGCCGGTAAAAGTGTGGCCGGTCATCGGCGCGCCATGGGCCTGCATGATTGGCGCAGCGACCTTGTCCGAATAGATGGCAGCGCCCAGTGGCAAGTATCCGGCGGCGAGGCCCTTGGCGACAGACATGATGTCCGGTTCCACGCCATCATGCTCCAGCGCCCGCCATGTGCCGCAGCGGCCAGCGCCGCACATCACCTCATCGGCGATCATCAACACGCCGTACTTGTCGCAGATGTCGCGAATGCGTTTTGCATAACCTGCAGGTGCGGGCACGCAGCCGCCAGCCGCGCCGACCACCGGTTCGAAGATGAAGGCCGCGATCTTTTCTGGCCCCATGCGCAGGATTTCACGTTCCAGTTCTGCGGCGCAGGCCTCGCCATTTTGTTCACTAATCGGCCGATAGTCATTGGCAGGCGAGAGGCGCGAGACATCCAGTAGCGAGCCTTCAAAAGCTGTCTTGCGCTCCAGAAAGCCGGAGACAGAAAGTGCTCCCAGCGTATTGCCATGCCATGAACGTTCACGCGCGATGAAGCGGCGGCGGCTCATCTCGCCCTTGGCTGCATGATACTGAAGCGCCAGCTTGAGGCAGCTTTCCACCGCTTCGGAACCGCCCGTCACATACACGACATGCTTGAGCGTGCCGCCTAGCGCACTAAGCAAGATTTCAGTCAGTTCCTCCAAAGCATCGGTAGTGAAGTTGTAACGATAGCCGTGGGCGATGAGGTCCAGCTGCCGGGTGATGGCCTCATTCACTTCCGCATTTGCATGACCGATGCAATAGACGGCCGGGCCGCCAGAACCATCAATGTAGCGTTTGCCGTCCACATCGGTGAGATAGCAGCCCTTGGCCCATTTCACTTTCGGCAAGGCGCCAGTTGCGTGAATGTTCGGCGGGAGCGGCTGGGCTGTCATGCAGGGGTCCATCTTGCAAAGGGGCGCGGGCCGTGCGGTATTACAGAAAAACAGGCGAAACCGCAAACCGATGATCACCGTATTTGACGAAGCGCAACGCTTGCATGCGCCACAGACATTCATCGTCTCAGGCCGGCCGCAACCCATCCCTGAGCGGCCGGAGCGCATCGACATGCTGATGCAAGGTGTGGAAGCCGTCGGCTCACGCGTTGTCCAGCCGCCAACCGCGACGCTTGCCGACATGCTGTTGGTGCATGATCCACGTTACCTCACCTTCATGGATACACTGCTGGAACGCTGGGGCCGCATCGAGGGGGCAAGCGACATTCCCTTGCCGAACGTCTATGCGCTTGGGCGGCCCTCGTTGCCGCCTGCGGGCTATCCGGATGCGGTCGTCGGTCAGGCGGGCTATCACCTGGGGGATGGCGCCTGTCCGGTGACACCTACAACGCTGCAAGCGGCATTGGCGAGTGCTGCCAGTGCGCTGCATGCCGCAACATTGCTGCTCGGTGGGGAGCGGGCCGTCTACGCGCTGTGCCGGCCTCCGGGGCATCATGCGGCTGGGGATCATGCGGCGGGCTTCTGCTATTTCAACAATTCGGCGCTAGCAGCAGAGAAGCTGACCCGCGCCGGTCGCCGGGTCGCCATCCTCGACATAGACGTGCATCACGGCAATGGCACGGAAGCGATTTTCTATGACCGTGCGGACGTGCTGACTGTTTCGATCCACGCCGATCCGAAACGCTTCTATCCGTTCTTTTGGGGCTACGCGGAAGAGACGGGGCGCGCGGCAGGCGAGGGGTTCAATCTAAATTTACCGCTGGAGCGCGGCACGCGCCTTGGCGTCTACCAGACAGCGCTCGATTTGGCGCTGGAGCGGATTGCTGTGTTCGGGGCAGATACGCTGGTTGTTGCCGCCGGGCTCGACATTGCGGTGGACGATCCATTCAAGGGATTTGCCATCGAAACGGAAGAATTCAGCGCAATCGCCAAGATGATCAGCAAAATCAAGCTGCCTGCCGTCATTGTGCAAGAAGGCGGATATCCGTCTGCAAGCCTCGGCCGCAATTTGGCGGCCCTGCTGACGGGCTTTGGTGCATGAGCATCATCATCCGCCCGATGAAGTCATCCGAGGCGGATGCCGTTTCCGCTTTCGTGCACGGGTTGGCGCGCGACCTTTCGCTTGATGTCGTGCCCAATCTCACAGGCGAAAAGCTGCGTGATGCGACAGACCTGGTGAGCGTCATGGTGGCGGAACAAAATGGCCAGCTTTGCGGCGCCTGCCTGTCGCTGATGACTTATTCCACCTTCCGCGCGGCAAAAGGACTTTACGTGGTGGATCTCTTCGTAGCGCCAGAGCTTCGCGGCCAGAATATCGGGTTGAAACTTCTGCATGCAGCAGCCGCAGCCGGGGCAAAGCGCGGCGCGCAGTTCATCAAGCTTGAGGTTGACGCCAGCAACATCGCGGGCGCCCGTTTCTACGAGCGGCTTGGCTTCGCTCGCAAGGACGACGACCGCCTGTTCGTGCTAGAACACGGCAAGTTCACCCAATTCATCACGGAAGGATAAACGCCATGACCATCAAGAATGTCGGACTTATCGGTGTCGGCCTCATGGGCCATGGCATTGGCAAGAACATCGTCAGTAAGGGATTTGGCCTCACTGTGATGGCG
This sequence comes from uncultured Alphaproteobacteria bacterium, assembly GCA_963814455.1. GTDB lineage: Bacteria > Pseudomonadota > Alphaproteobacteria > Rhizobiales > Aestuariivirgaceae > Aestuariivirga. The sequence goes on from CAWFCR010000024.1 coordinate 148,476, forward strand.
CACAAGAACCGGGCTCCGGTTGAAAGCCTCATGGCGATGGGCGCCAAGGAGGCCAAGTCGCCTGCGGAAGTCGCCGAGGCGTCCGATCTCGTCATCCTGTGCGTGACGGGTACACCGCAGATCGAAGAGATCGTCAATGGCGCCAATGGGCTTGCAGGTTGCGGCAAGAAGGGGCTGATTGTTGCCGATTGTTCGACTGCCGTGCCGCAATCTACTATTTCACTGGCAGGCGAGCTGAAGGCCAAGGGCATCACCTTTCTTGATACGCCGATGACGCGCACGCCGAAAGAGGCCGAGGCCGGCAAACTTGGCCTCATGGTTGGGGCGTCAAAGGCGGAGCTGGAGCATATCCGCCCGGTGCTATCCTGCTTTGCCGATACCATCATCCATGCCGGGCCAGTAGGAGCCGGGCACCAACTCAAGCTGCTCAACAACTTCCTCTCCCTTGGGCACGCGGCGATCGCCGCCGAGGCCATCGTGGTGGCAGAGAAAGCGGGCGTCGACATGACGGCGCTGCGCGACATCGTGATGTCAGGCGGCGCTGCCTCGGTGATGTTCGAGCGGCTGATCAAGGTGCCGCTCGCCGATGACGATACGGCGGCAAAATTCGCCATCCGCAATGCCCGCAAGGACTTGCGCTACTACACCAACATGACCGAGCAGATTCCGGTCGCTTCGTTCATGGGCGAGACGGTGCACCAGCTTTACGTCATGGCTGAAGCCATGGGTTATGGCGAACGCTATGTGCCGCGCATGATCGACGTTTTGCGTAAAATTAACCAGTCCGGTTGATTGTAACAGCTGGAGTTGCGGTAATTGGCGTAATAATCATGGTCTTGTGGTCGTGCCCGACCATGGGCCGGTTGCAGGCACGCTTGAACGTAAAGCAAGAATGATCGAATTCATCACCACGCCATTTTTGGAAGAGCTTGTGGCACAGTATGCCCTGCTGATGCCGAGCGTGCCGCCAGAGGTGCTGAACTGGCGATACAAAACCAATATTGGCGGGCAGGCGCTCATCGGGCAAGCCTTGATGGATGGCAAGATCGTGGGCATGACGCCGTTCATGCGTGTTGGCCTCAAGAGTCGGGATGTCCGTCTTTCCGCCTACCATGCGATTGACACAGTCGTGCACCCGGACGCCCGCGGCAAGGGCGTTTTTGTGAGCTTGGGTCGCGCGACGTGCGAAGCCGCCCGCGAGCAGGGCGCCAAGATTGTTTACGGCTTCCCCAATGCCGCTGCCGCCAAGGGCTGGTTCAAGCACAACAACTGGGTCAATCATGGAAGGGCGCCTTTTATGGTTGCGCCACTCCGCACCGGCCTGTTTGCCGAAAAGCTGATGAAGCGGCGCCTGTTGGATATGCCTATTCCAAGGCTGCCATCACGCCTCACGTCGGTCACAACAATCACGCGATTTGACAATAGCTTTGATGACTTATGGGCAGCCTTCTCGAAGGACATCGGCTGCGCCGTGGACCGGACAGGCGCCTACCTGAACTGGCGGTTTAACCGGTATCCGAGTTCACCTTATTCAACCGTCGCGGTGCAGGACGGTTCCAAGACTGTTGCCTTCGTCACTTACCGGACCGCCAAGAAGCATGGCGGCTATCTCGGTTACGTCATGGAAGCCATGGCGCTGCCAGGGAAAGAAGCAACTCTCGTGCAATTGCTGCGCTGGGTGCGGGATGAGCTGGCTCGTGCTGGCGTCGATGCGGTGATGGCCAAGTGTTTCCCGCATTCGCCTAACTATGCATCGTATCGTCGCGCTGGATTCTGGCGCATACCCGACCGGATTGTGCCAATTGAAATCCACTTCGGCTCACTGGCCTTGGCGCATGAGGGCGAGGTGAGCAACAAGCGCGAGAACTGGTATCTGAGCTATCTCGACTCTGACAGCGCTTGAATTCTTCTAGCGGTGCATCGTAATCACTGCAGATCATGTTTGCAGTTGGCTATGATTGCGGAACGGCCATGGACGAGCGGCGCACGGCATGGCGGCGTGAAACGGCGCGTCCTGTCGCTTGGTCGGCCTGGTATCCCGCCGCTGCCGGTGCTTCTGCAACGCATGACATATTCGGCAGTGGCGAGGCGGCATTGTTCAGGGCGACACCCGTTGCGCTGAAGGCTGCCCTCTCGACGGTGGAAGCAACCTGGCCCGTAGTTGTCATGTCACATGGCACTGGTGGCTCCGCGCAGTCCCTAAGTTGGCTGGGCCATGCACTTGCGAACAAAGGGCTTGTTGCCATAGGCGTTTCTCATCACGGCAACACATCGCTCGAGCCTGCCCTGCCGGAGGGATTTCTATGCTGGTGGGAGCGCACGATCGACCTGTCGTTCATCATGGATCACCTTGCAGCGACGGGCCGTTTCGCAGGATTGCTTGATTTCAGTCAGACCGCTGCCGTTGGATTTTCGCTGGGTGCGTATTGTGTCCTTTCCCTGGCTGGCGCCACAACGCACATGCCGCTGTTCGATGAGTGGCTTGCTTCCGCAGGCCGCCTTGCAAACGCCCCCCGCGAGTTTCCGGATCTCGGCCGGGAACTTGCGCGGCTACTTGCCGAAAGCCAGCAGTTCCGACAATCCTGGGCAAGGAGTGGCGATGGCTACAGGGATGACCGCATCAAGGCTGCCGTGCTGCTTGCGCCTGCGCCACCGGTGCGCGCCCTGACGCCAGCAAGCCTCGCGGCCATTCATACGCGCCTGCATATCATTGCCAGCGGTGGAGATATGGAAGCGCCGATTGAGGGCTGCGCCTCCTGGCTGTGCAGGCAGAATGCGGCATTCAGCATGACGCAACTGCCAGACGCCGTCGGCCACTATGTCTTTCTGCCTGAGGCGACGCCATTTGGAAAGCAGGTCGCGCCAGAAATCTGCGCTGACATTTCGGGCGTTGATCGCAGCAGCGTTCACGCCGATGTTGTCGCATTGTGTGCTCGCGCCTTTGCGCAGGGTATTGGTTGATCAACGCAGCTGGCCCGGCTTGACTCTCTGGTGCGCCCGTGTTTCGTGGCGCAAACTGGTCGGGGAGGCACCCATTTGAGCATCGCATTCACATTTCCTGGGCAGGGCAGCCAGTCTGTCGGCATGGGAAAGGCATTGGCAGAAGCTTCGCCGGCGGCGCGCCAGGTGTTTGCTGCGGTTGACGAGGCGCTTGGGCAAAAGCTGACTCAATTGATGTGGGAAGGGCCGGAGGCTGAACTCACGCTCACCTCAAACGCGCAGCCGGCGCTCATGGCGGTCAGCATGGCGGCCATTGCGGTGCTTGAGGCCGAACATGGCATTACCGCTGCCAACACTGCGAAGTTTGTGGCCGGGCATTCGCTTGGTGAATATTCTGCACTCGCTGCAGCGGGTACATTTTCTATTGCCGATGCAGCACGCCTGTTGCGCATTCGTGGCGATGCGATGCAGAAGGCAACGCCAGTTGGTGTTGGCGCCATGGCCGCCATCCTCGGGCTCGACTTCGCTGATGTGGACGCTGTCGCGCGCGAAGCGGCGCAAGGCGAAGTATGCCAGGCGGCCAATGACAACAGCAGCGGCCAGGTGGTTATCTCGGGCGCCAAGGCGGCGGTGGACCGGGCTTGCGAACTGGCCAAGGCCAAGGGCGCCAAGCGCGCCATACTGTTGCCGGTGAGCGCGCCGTTTCATTGCGCACTGATGCAGCCCGCTGCACAGGCGATGGCGGAAGCGCTGTCGCAGGTTGCGATGCAGCCGCCGGTTGTTCCGGTTGTCGCCAATGTGCTGGCTGCTCCGATCAGCGATCCTGCAGAAATCCGCATCGCGACTTGTCGAGCAGGTAACAGGCACGGTGCGCTGGCGTGAATGCGTAGGCTTCATGGCGGCCGAGGGAGTCAACTTGTTCTGCGAGATCGGCGCAGGCAAGGTGCTGACCGGGCTGCTCAAGAAGAATGCGCCGGAAGCGAAAGGGCTGTCGCTTGGTACCGTCGAAGACATTGCCGCGGCAGCGGCGCAAATGAAGCAGGGATGACCATGTTCAATCTTTCGGGAAAGACCGCACTCGTTACTGGCGCTACCGGCGGCATAGGGGCTGCCATCGCCAAGGCATTGCATGGCGCGGGCGCGATTATTGCAGTTTCCGGCACGCGCGCGGCTGTTCTCGATGAACTAAAAGTCTCTCTCGGCGGCGAGCGTGTGCATGTACTGCCATGCAACTTGTCCGACGCGGCGGATGTGGAAAAGCTTGTGCCGGCGGCCGAGGCGGCCATGGGTTCGGTCGACATTCTGGTCAACAATGCCGGCATCACCAAGGATGGACTTGCCATGCGCATGAAGGATGAGGATTGGCAGGCGGTGATTGACGTCAATCTAACGGCAGCCTTCCGCCTGTCGCGCGCCGCCATGCGCGGCATGATGAAAAAGCGCTGGGGCCGCATCGTCAACATCACCTCGGTTGTCGGCGTCACCGGCAATCCCGGGCAGGCAAACTATGTTGCCTCCAAGGCCGGCATCATCGGCCTGTCGAAGTCGCTGGCGCAGGAACTCGCCTCGCGAAATGTGACCGTCAACTGCGTTGCCCCCGGTTTCATCGCCACGCCAATGACAGATGTACTGAACGACAAGCAGAAGGAAGGTATCCTCAGCCGCGTTCCGGCCGGCAGACTTGGCACGCCGGATGATATTGCCGCCGCAGCACTTTACCTCGCTTCGGAGGAAGCAGCCTATGTTACGGGCCAGACGCTGCATGTAAATGGTGGAATGGCGATGATCTAGGCATTGGCTTTCGGCCAAGGCCTTGAAAGAATTGAACCCGTCCAACCCATCTTGCCGAGAAGATTGCCCCTTTTGCCAACATCGGGAAGTGTGGTAGGTAGGCAGCCGGCACAAGGGGGAACCACGATACATCCTGGTGGCCGACCTGAGATTTTTGATCAACCAAGGACTTTTAACATGAGTGACGTCGCTGAGCGGGTAAAGAAGATCGTTGTCGAGCACCTGGGGGTGGAAGGCGACAAGGTCAAGCCGGAGGCCAGCTTCATTGATGATCTCGGCGCCGACAGCCTCGACACCGTCGAGCTGGTCATGGCCTTCGAGGAAGAGTTTTCCATCGAAATTCCCGATGATGCCGCCGAAACAATCCAGACGGTCGGCGATGCCATCAAGTTCATCGAGAAGACTGCTGCCTAAGGCCTTGCCTTTTCAGCTGAAGACCAGTCTAAATCGATTGACGGGGGACAGAGGGACAAAACCCTGTGTGCCCCGTTCTCATGTCTGACAAGGGGCGGCACGCATGCGTCGAGTAGTAGTGACCGGCATCGGTCTGGTAACACCGTTAGCGACAGGTGTTGAAGAAACCTGGTCGCGGATGATTGCCGGTGAAAGCGGCGCCGGGCCGATCACCCTTTTCGATGCCAGCGACTTGCCGTGCAAGGTGGCCTTCGAGGTCAAACGTGGCGATGGCAGCAACGGCACGTTGAGCCTTGACCAGTGGCTCGATGTCAAGGAACAACGCCGCTACGACACTTTCGTGCTTTATGCCCGTGTTGCAGCAGCGCAGGCGATCAAGGACTCGGGCATCGAGGCCAAGACGCCTGAAGAGCAATACCGCACCGGCGTTCTCGTCGGCTCCGGCATTGGCGGCCTTGCAAGCATCCAGGACACTGTCCTGCTGATGAACGAGAAGGGTCCACGCCGTGTCAGCCCCTTCTTCGTTCCCGGCTCGCTGATCAACATCATGAGCGGAGCTATTTCCATCACTTATGGCTTCAAGGGCCCCAACCATGCGGTTGTCACCGCCTGTTCTACCGGCACGCATGCGATTGGCGATGCTGCACGGCTCATAGCGATTGGTGATGCAGATACCATGGTGGCGGGCGGCGCCGAGGCCTGCATCTGCCGCATCGGTGTCGCGGGCTTTGCGGCCTGCAAGGCACTGTCCACCAGCTTCAACGAAACACCGACCAAGGCTTCGCGGCCCTATGACAAGGATCGTGATGGTTTTGTCATGGGCGAAGGTGCGGGCATTGTGGTGCTTGAGGAACTCGAGCATGCCAAGGCGCGCGGCGCCAAGATCTATGGCGAAATCATCGGCTACGGGCTTTCGGGGGATGCCTACCACATCACCTCACCGCCGGAAGATGGCGATGGAGCTTTCCGCTGCATGCAGGCTGCCATCAAGCGCGCTGGCATCAGTCCGCAGGACATTGACTATGTGAATGCGCACGGCACTTCGACGCCGGTGGGCGACGAAATTGAGTTACGCGCCGTCGAACGCATCATGGCCGGCAAAGTTGATAACCTGTCAATGTCGTCCACCAAATCTTCGGTTGGCCATCTTCTCGGGGCCGCAGGCGCCGTTGAGGCTATCTTCTCTCTGCTCGCCATGCGCGACAATATGTGCCCGCCGACGCTCAATCTCGACAATCCGTCGATAGATACGGCCATTGACCTCGTGCCAAAAGTGGCGAGGAAGAAGCCGATCAACACAGTTCTGTCCAATTCTTTTGGTTTTGGTGGTACCAACGCTTCAATTGTGATGCGGCGTTATTGAAGCCTTTGGGCGCGATCTAGGGCCAGGGAGAGCAAGCGTGTCATCCAGCGGCGATACCGGTCGTGTACCGGAACCAAACCTCAAGGTGCGCAAGCAGCGGTCATCCGCCTTTGGCCGCGTCTTGGGCTCGCTCATTATGCTGGGCCTTGCAATCGCAGCCATTGTGGCAGCAGCCGGCTTTTATGGTTATACCAGGTTCACCGCGTCAGGCCCGTTGGAATTGGCAAAGGTCCATATCGTCGAAGCGGGCCAGAGCCAGCAGGAAATCGGCGAAGCCCTTGAGAAAGACGGAGTCGTCACGAGCGGCGGATTGTTCGCTGCGGCAGCGTACCTCAACGCAGCGCGTGGCCAGGTCCTGAAGCCGGGCGAGTATGAATTCCCCGCCGGTTCCAGCATGGAGCAGGTGATGGCTATCATCGCCAGCGGCAGGGCCATCACCTACAAGCTGACGATCCCGGAGGGCTGGACCTCGCAGATGGCTCTGGCGCGGGTCAACGAGAACGATATTCTCACCGGCGACGCCGTGCAGCAACCACCGCCGGAAGGCAGTATCATGCCGGACACCTATGTGTTCCGCCGCGGCATGACGCGCCAAAAGCTGGTTGAGGACATGCAGGAAGCGCAGAAACAGCTGGTCAGCCAGCTGTGGGAAGAGCGGCCTGAAACCGTCCACGTCAAGACGCGCGAAGAGCTTGTAACGCTGGCCTCCATCGTTGAAAAGGAAACCGGCGTTGCCGAGGAGCGGCCGGTTGTCGCTTCGGTGTTCATCAACCGGTTGAAGCAGGGCATACGCCTGCAGTCTGATCCCACCATCATCTATGGTCTCGTGGCTGGCAAGGGCAAGCTCGAACGCGGATTGACCAAGGATGATGTCGCCTCCGACACACCCTACAACACCTACAAGATTGCCGGGCTGCCTCCCGGTCCAATCGCCAATCCGGGCCGCGCCGCGCTGGAGGCCGTGCTCAATCCGGCTGAGACAAAGTACGTTTACTTCGTGGCCAACGGAACGGGTGGCCATGCATTTGCCGAGACACTTACCGAGCACAATGCCAATGTCGCCAAGTGGCGATCGCTGGAGACTGGACAGGCAGCCGTGGTGACGACCGAGGCAGCACCTGCCGATGCAGCAGCAGACGCGATGCCCGAAGTACAGGTTGAGCCTGAGCCGCAGCAGCCAGCAGCACCGGCCGGCACAGCAACGGATACTGCTGCTCAACCCGCTCCTGTACCGGCACCTGCTGCAGCCGGAGAGGCGCAACCACCTGCCGCAAAACCGGAAGAGAGCCAGCAGGTAATCGCGGCTGAGCCGGCAAAACCTGCGGAAGCTGCGAAACCAGCCGTGGCTGCCACGCCGGATGCTGCCGCCAAGCCTGCAGAAGGCGCCGTGGCATCGAAAACCGTGCTGCAGCCAGGAACGCTCGTGAAGGTTGCCAACCGGCTTGTGCCCATTCCCCGGCAAAAGCCTAAGAAGTAGAGGCAAGTGCAGCTTCTGTGCTGTAATCCCGAGCGCAGTGATTCTGGCTTGATTCTGGCTTGGAGTTTTCATGGCACTATCGAGCATGACAGGGTTTGCCCAGCATTTGGGCGCGGCCCCTGGTCTTTCCTGGACATGGGAGTTGCGCAGCGTCAACGGCAAGGCGCTCGATGTCCGCTTCCGGCTGCCTTCCGGATTTGATGCGATAGAAATGCCGGCCCGGACTGTGATCGGCCAGCACCTGAAGCGCGGCAGTGTGCAAGCCAGTCTTGCAGTGACGAGCACTGCACCTCCACCCGGAATTGTCGTCAATCAGGTGGTGCTGGCACAGCTTGTTGCGGCAGCCCAAGAGCTGCGTGATGACATAGGAGGTCCGCCTCTGCGGGCTGAATTCTTGCTGGGTCTTCGCGGTGTGGTGGAGCCTGCGTCCCAGTCTGTGTCCACAGATGTCAGCGACCACAGCGAGGTGCTACTGGCGTCTTTTGCCGAGGCGGCGAATGCGCTTGATGTGGCACGGCGGGAGGAGGGCGGGCGCTTACGTGCCATCATCGAAGGCCAGCTGTCTCGCATTGAGGAACTAACAAGGCAGGCGCGTGATTGCCCGGCGCGCGCGCCCGACGCCGTAAAGGCAAGGCTTGCCGAGCAGCTGGCGCGGTTGATGGAACCAGGCGCAAAGTTCGAGCCGGACCGGCTGCACCAGGAAGCCGTCATCATCGCGACGCGTGCCGACATCCAGGAAGAGCTTGACCGGTTGGCCTCGCATGTTGAAAGCGCTCGCGCGCTGATCAATTCCAGCGAACCTGCTGGCCGCAAATTCGAGTTCCTGGCGCAGGAGTTCAATCGCGAAGCGAACACCTTGTGCTCGAAGTCGCAGGACCGCAGCCTTACTGCCATTGGCCTCGATCTCAAGGCCGTCATCGACCAGCTGCGCGAGCAGGTGCAGAACATTGAATAGGGAGCCAATGCTCAAGATGGAGATTGCCCGCCGGGGCTTGCTGCTCGTCATGTCGTCGCCGTCAGGTGCGGGCAAGACCACCTTGTCACGGCGGCTGCTGGCGGCGGACCCGCACATCGCCATGTCGGTTTCGGTCACCACGCGCCAGCCGCGACCAGGGGAGAAAGACGGGAGCGACTACCACTTCATCTCGCAGGAGCGCTTCAACCAGATGCGCGACCGGGGTGAATTGCTGGAGTGGGCGGTCGTATTCGGCAACTCATACGGCACGCCGCGCAAACCGGTGGAAGAAGCGCTGGCGCATGGCCGTGACATGCTGTTCGACATTGATTGGCAGGGCACGCAACAATTGTCAGAGAAGATGAGCGATGACATTGTGCGGCTGTTCATCCTCCCGCCATCGGCTGAAACGCTGCAGGACAGGCTCATCAACCGGGCCCAGGACACGGTCACTGTTGTCGCAAAGCGCATGGCGAAGGCCTCGGATGAAATCAGCCACTGGCCGGAGTATGACTATGTCATCATCAACGAGGATCTTGAGACGGCGCATGCCCAGGTACTCGCCATTCTCACGGCAGAGCGGCTGCGGCGGCGGCGGCGCATCGGCCTCGGCGAGTTTGTCAGGAAGCTGACGACTGGTCTCTAGCTTGCCGTGAGGACAAGGCTCGCGCCAACTTCACATATCCTTCAACCGGCACATTCTCGGCACGGTGCTGAGGATCAATGCCGAGCGTTGGCAGAAACGTCTCAGCGTCAGGGAACAGTCCCTTGAGGCTCTGCCGCAGCATCTTGCGGCGCTGGCCAAAGGCCGCCGCCGTTACGCGTTCGAGATCCGCCAGCTTGCAGTCCTCCCGGCGTGGCGGAGCAGGAAGGAATTCAACGATGCTGGAGGTGACTTTGGGTGGCGGCGTGAAGGCGCTGCGATTGACGTCAAACAACTTGCGCGACCGGCAACGCCACTGGCAGAGAACCGAAAGCCTGCCATAGTCACCGCCGCCTGGAGGGGCTACGCAACGGAGCGCCACTTCCTTCTGCAGCATGAGTGTGAGCGACGAAAACCACGGCGGCCATGGCTCTGAACTCAGCCAGCCAACCAGCAGCGGCGTCGCGATATTGTAAGGCAGATTGGCGACGATCCGCGCCGGACCGGTGACCAGCCTTGGCCAGTCGATAGCGAGGGCATCCTTGGCGACGACTTCAAGCTTGCCCGGGTAGGCTGCGGCAATCTCGGCCAGCGCTGGCAGCGTGCGCTCATCGCGCTCGATGGCGATAACTTTTCTCGCGCCTTCGGCGAGCAAGGCGCGTGTAAGTCCCCCGGGTCCGGGACCCACTTCCACCACTGTAACATCAGCGATTGTGCCAGCACTGCGGGCAATGCGGCGCGTCAGGTTAAGGTCGAAGAGAAAATTCTGTCCGAGGTTCTTCTTGGCTCCGAGGCCATAACGGGCAATGACCTCGCGGAGCGGCGGCAGGCCATCATCGCTCATGCGGCGCCTGAAGTGAGTTCGTCTGCCAAGCGGAGCGCCGCAATGAGGCTGCGTGGATTTGCTTTGCCGGTGCCGGCAAGGCCAAGCGCCGTTCCGTGATCAGGCGATGTGCGCAGAAATGGCAGGCCGAGCGTGACGTTGACGCCGCCATGGAAGTCGAGGGTCTTGACCGGGATCAGCGCCTGGTCGTGGTACATGCATAGAATCGCGTCATAGGCAGCACGCGCCTCCTCGTGGAAAGCGGTGTCGGCAGAAATCGGGCCTGTCACGTCAATTCCTTCGGCCCGCAGTATCGTAATGGCAGGGGCGATGATGGCCTCCTCCTCCTTGCCCATGGCGCCATTTTCTCCGGCATGCGGGTTGAGCCCGGTAACCGTGATGCGCGGATGAGGGATGCGGAACCGGCTGGCGAGCTCACGCGCAACGACGCGCGCCTGGCTGCAAATGAGTTCTGTCGTCAGCAGTCGCGGAACATCTGCCAGCGGAACATGCACAGTGACGGGAACTGCTCGCAGCCCAGCGGCTACCAGCATCATGACTTCACTGGGTTTGGGCTGCGAACCAATCGCGGCAAGCGATGCGAGATAGTCCGTATGCCCCTGATGGTGGAAGCCAGCCTGGTATAGCGCTTGCTTTTGAATGGGATTGGTGATGATCGCCGAAGCTTGGCCTGCCTGCACAAGGGAGACAGCTTCGTCGATCGCGGCGATGACGGCTGGCGCGGTCAAAGGATCAAGCCGGCCGGCTGCCGGGTGCAGCGGCAACGGCCGGTGCAGGACTGGCAAGGCGCGAGAGAACAGCCTTGCGCCTTCGGCAAGGTCTGCCACCTTTTCAACGGGAATAGCAGCGTACTGGCCCCGCCTGCGGTGGATGAGATAGTCGGCGTCTCCAATCAGCACAAAAGGCCGCGAAGAGGTGCCATGCAGTTCGTGCCAGGCCGCGAGCGTGATTTCCGGAGCCACACTGGCAGGTTCACCGCAAGTGAGTACGAGCGACTGGCTTGAAATAGCGCGCATCAATCGGTCAACTGGTAGGCAGGGTCCTTGTATTCCACGAAGGCCCGCTTGCGCATCTCCTTCATGTATTTCTCCTGAACCGCTCCAAATTTCTCGTTAGAAGCAGCAGTTGCCACCTGTTCGCGTGTTGGCATTTCAAACTTCGGTTTGGGCGGGGTGATGGTGCGCTTGCTGCAGAATGCGATGATCTGGATTCCGCCCGGGCCGCGCGCAGGGCCAACGGCCTTGCCTGGTCCTGCGCTGTCGAGCGCCTTCTTCAATTCCGGCGGCATCTTGGTTGCGACGGCATCGAGTGGCTTGCTGATCTTGACGTTGAATATACCGGAGGCCGCGGCGCGGGCATTCTTGCAACCTTTGAGGCGCGACATGAACTGGTTGGCCTCAACAGCGCGGGCCTGCAGAAGCATTGGGTCCTGATTGTTCTCAACCGGCAACTCAATCTGCATCAGTTGATAAACCACCACAGGCCGCATGCGCGGATCCTTCATGATCTGGCCGACACGCTGCTCAAACTCGCGTTTGATGCTGTTGAACTTGGCGTCGACGTCAGCTTCGTCGACCTTGAATGTGACCTTGTATTTGCCCACAAGGATGCGATTGAAGGATATCTGCGCTGTCACATACTGGCGCAGGGCGCTGATGGCGATGCCTTGCTTGCCGAGCTTGGCAGCCAGTCCCTTCTCGTCCGTCTTCAGGTCTTTCGCCATCCGGTCGATCTGGGCATCGATTTCGCGGTCCGTTGGATTGGCCTTGAAGCGCTTGGCCTCATCTATCTGGATGACTTCGTCAACCATGGCGCGCAGCGCCTTGCGGCGCGTATCTTCTGATGATTGAACCTTTAGGCCGAGTATCTGCAAGAGCCTGATGCGCTGTTCGACATCGAAACGGGTGATTGGAAAATCATTGACGGTGACGATGACCCCCTGGCTCTGAGGCAGGGCGGGCGCGACGGCGCCGGTCCACAGCAGAGCGGCAAGCCAAATGACAGTTGCGTAACTGTTGACGCGCATATTGTCTTTCCGATCCGTTCTCAGAGGCCAGCAGAAATGCTGGTTGCGCCGATTGTCCTGAGTTCGATGCTGAAGCGCAGCTGCCGTTCAAATGGTTCGGCAAGGGTTCCGGCCCCGGATTCGACATAGGTCAGCCTGGCGTTCATGCAATCACAGTCAAAGGACACGCCAGCGTATTTGTCCACAAACTTGTCATTTTCGAGGTCATAAGATGCGCCGCCGAAGACGCTCCAGGCTTCATCGAACTGATAAGTCAGACTGCTGGTCACGCGCTGAACGCGCTGCTCGCGGCCAGCAGTCGGCTCTTCCTTCAGCTCGAGGTAGCCAAGTGTGCCGGACAGGCTCGCGAGTGTGAAGTTGGCGTAGGCTTCCTGGGTGTTGATCTGCGACAGGTCTTCCTTGACGCGAAGTTGGTAAGATACGCCAAAGTAACTGTTCGGCTGCCACGTGGCTGCACCGACCAAGTCCGATTTGCGGCCCGAAAGGCCGCTATTGACCTCTGAATCGAAACTATTGCCGCCGCCGAGGTGATAGGACTCGCCAACTGACAATCGGGCATAACCGCCTTCGTTGCCGAGATAGGTGTACATAAGGCCGACATTGGCGCGGACGCCGCCTTCATAGCGGTCAAGGCCGGTGAACCGGTCCTCAAGAAACAGGCTGGATGAATCGAAGTTGACGCTGATCGCATCTTCGTTGCCGATCCGGTCGGTCTTGCTCTCGCTGGTTGACGCCACCATCTGCACGACCGGCGTCAGAATGCTCTGGCCATAATCATAATTGGCGATGAACGGCATGCGCAGATCAAAGCCTGCCGATGGCAAGAAGCGGCTGGTTACGTCGCTGTCACGCAACCCGCCTGGAGCAGCGGGATCGGGCAGTTCATTGGTAATGTAGACATCGCTGCGCGTCTTGGCAAAAGGCGTGAACACGGTGCCGATATCGGAGATCATCTGGCGCTGCCAGCGCACATTACCGGTCAAGCGGGTCTGGTCTTCGCCATGATAAACACTTGCATATGGCGCGTAGTAATCGTCGCGGTGCAGGGAATAAATGTTCCAGTCGAAACTCAGTTCACCGCCGAGCACAGCATTTTCAAGCGTGTACTCGGAGTTGATAAACGGCAGCGCGTAGGCAATCTCATCCTGTGAGTCGCCGACTATTGTGGTCTGGTAATGAACTGCCTGCGCATCGAAGTAGGACCGGCCGTTGATCCCGGTCACGTGCGCATTGCTCTCGATGAATTGCCGGTCATCGTAATCATAGTGATCGAGGAACTTGCGGTCACTCTGCAAGGTGCCGTCCCAGCCATAGCTCCAGCCGGGCGCCAGCGAGAATTCACCGGCAGACGCTATGGCGCCGCGCCAACGCCCGTCATCATACGGCCAATATGCATCGCCCTTGTCCTTGGGATGCCATTGGTGCACGCCGTAGCCACGAATGTTGAACACACCGGTAGCGGTTCGTTTGCGAAATTCGAGGTCGGCGACAGGGCCCTGTTTGGACGTGAAAACCGGGCTGAAGGTCAGATCGGCGCTCTTTCCAAGTTCGAGGAAATAGGGCGTGACGATTCCGATGCCATACAATTCGCCATACTTGAAGTTTGGGGGCAGAAAACCGGTGCGCCGGGTAACAGTGGGGTCAGGCTGCTGTGCGTAAGGCAGGTAGAACACCGGCACGCCGCCGATGCGGAGTGTCGGATTGTAGTGGTAGAGGTCTTTCTTCTCGCTGTCGTGGATGGTCTTGGTGGTGCGGATTTCCCACAACGGTTGGCCGAGCCGCGTCTTGCAGTCTTTGCATGCGGTGTAGCTGGCGCGTTCGTAAACTGTAACGCCATCGCCCGTGCGCTTGGCATAGTCGGCTGTCACCGTCACGTCGTTGTTGAGCAGTGCCTTGATGTGGCGGGCAAAGCCCTCCTTGAACTTGTTGTAGAGTTCCGCCTCGTCAGCTTCCAGAATGTTGCCATTGGGCTCGCGCAGTTCGACCGAGCCGTTGGCCTTGAACGTATCGTTGATCTCGTCATAGACCACACGTGTGGCATTGAGGATGTAAGGGCCATAAACGATGTTCACCGTGCCACTGGCAACGGCAACCTTGCTGTCGGCATCATAGGTAATTCTGTCAGCCTGAACATCAACCGGAGAGCCTTCGGCTGGCTTGCTGGTGATGGGCTTGATGAATGGCTTGTTGATGATCGCGAGGGCCAGATCGCCACTCAGGCTGGCGGTTAGCAGGAACGCGGACAAAAGCAACAAGGCACGCGCCACCCATGGTGCGCTCCACAGCCTCGCCCGGGCTGGAGTTGTTGTTGCCTCAACCACCTAACGGTCCCAATCCACTACACAATTTCACACTTCTACAGGGTTTCCCGGAGACCGGGAAGGGTTGAATTAGATGTGAGGCTAGTGTTGCAAACAGGCAATCTTGAGGCCAAATTGGGCCGGTTAACACCCCGCCTGCAATGCAGCTTGAGCTGTAGCAATGTCTTAGGCATAACGCGCAACCTTTGGATTCAACAATGAAAATAACGTTCGTGAAATCGCTGCTGCCGGTTCGAGGCAGGGTCGTCGTCTTCTGCTCGGATGCAGGGCAGTTAAGTGCCTCGGGAGAGCGGCTGGACAAGCGCCTGAAGGGCGGACTGAAGCGGGCCATCAAGGCTGCCGGGTTCGAGGGCAAGCGTGAGTCGGTTTTGACCCTGGTTTCGCCCGACCTGCGTGTGGACGCCGTCGTCCTTGTGGGGTGCGGCGACACATCGAAGCTGACAGCGCGCGATGTAGAATCGCTTGGTGCCATTGCCGCGTCGACGCTGCTTGCAGGCAAGAAGAAACAGGGCGCCATAGCAGCCGACCTGCCGGGCAAGCCACCCATTGCGGACGCTGATGTCGCCAGTCTCATTGCGTCCGGTGCGATGCTGCGAAGCTATGCCTTTGATCGTTACAAGACCAAAGGCAAGGAAAAAGGCCGTGGCACTGCGGAACTCACCATCCATAGCGCTGCGGCTGTTCGTGCCACGCAGGGCTACATGCCGCTTCAGGCGGTGAGCGAGGGTGTAATCATCGCGCGCGATCTGGTGAATGAACCCGCCAATATCCTGACGCCGCCCGAGTTTGCCAAGCGCGCCAAAGCGCTCTCTCGGCTAGGCGTCAAGATCGAAATCCTCACGCCCGCACAGATGAAGCGGCTCGGCATGAATGCGCTTCTCGGCGTGGCGCAGGGCTCGCCGCATGAGGCACGGGTCGTCATCATGCAATGGAATGGCGGCAAGCGCGGCGACAAGCCAATCGCATTTGTGGGCAAGGGCGTGACCTTCGATACTGGCGGCGTTTCCATCAAGCCGGCGGCAGGCATGGAAGACATGAAGGGCGACATGGCGGGGGCGGCCTGCGTCACCGGCCTCATGCATGCGCTGGCCAAGCGCAAGGCCAAGGTCAATGTCATTGGCGCCATCGGCATTGTGGAAAATGCGGTGGACGGCAATGCACAACGGCCGGGTGACGTGGTGAAATCCATGTCGGGCCAGACCATCGCCGTTCTCAATACAGACGCGGAAGGGCGGCTGGTGTTGGCTGATGTGCTTTGGCATGTGCAGCAGAAGTTCAAGCCACGCTTCATGGTTGATCTCGCTACACTGACTGGCGCCATCCTCGTGGCACTCGGCAAGGAGCATGCGGGCCTGTTCTCCAACAACGATGATCTGGCTGAGAAGCTGCGGATTGCCGGGATTGAGACAGGCGAAAAGGTTTGGCGCATGCCATTGTCGCCGGAGTACGACAAGCTGATCGACCATGACGTGGCGGATGTGAAAAACACCGGCGGCAGGCTGGCGGGCTCGATCACTGCGGCGCAGTTCCTGCAGCGCTTCGTCAACAATGTGCCTTGGGCGCATCTCGATATCGCAGGCACCGCAATGGACGCGCCCAAGACGGCGATCAGCCAGGGCTGGGCCAATGGCTGGGGCGTGCGGCTGCTCAATAGGCTGGTCGCTGACAATTACGAAAAATAGCAAGTCTGGAGATTGCGATGTCTGAAAGCCAGGAGCTGGATGCAATTCGTGCAGTCGTTGCCGATTACCTGGACGGCATGATCTATGGCGATTACGAGCGGCTGCGAAGCTCGATGCATCCGCAATGCATGCAGGCCGGTCACTACAAAGGGCAGTACGAGTTTCTTCCGCGCGACGAGTTCATCGAGGCAATCAAGACCGAGACGCCGCAAGACCCTGCAACGCCGTACTTGTCCAATATCAAGTCAATAGACGTTACGGGTGATATCGCCGCGGTCAAGCTGTCTGATGATTGCTTTGGAACAACGTGGACGGATTATCTCACCCTGATCAAGCATGATGGGAAATGGCAGATCGTCATGAAGGCATTCTACGATCATGCCAACGACAAATAGGAATTCCATGGCCGAGATCCTTTTCTATCACCTTGAGCACAAGCCCTGGGAACAAGTGCTGCCGAAATTGATTACATCCACGCTGGAGCGCGGCTGGCGCGCTGTTGTACAGGTTGGAACTGCAGAACGGGTGGAAGGCGTATCGGAAGCCTTATGGTTGAGTTTGCCGGAAGACAGTTTCCTGACTCATGGCTCAGCGGCGGACGGGCAGGGCGCGCGCCAGCCGGTTTGGCTCACGGCCGGAGACGAAACGCCGAATGGCGCAACGGTGCGTTTCTTCATCGAAGGCGCAAATGTTGGCGATGTATCCTCGCTTGCTCGGGCAGTCGTGCTGTTTGACGGCGCGGACTCCGCCGCTGTCGAGCGGGCGCGCTCGGACTGGAAGCGTTTCAAGGCCGAGGGCCATGTGATTTCCTATTGGCAGCAGGATGAAAACCTGCGTTGGCAGGATCGCTCGCAGAATACCGGCTAAGGGGATGCCGCGGGCCGCGCGCGCGGGGCCAGCATCAGCATCGCGAGACCGAGTGCCAGCGATATCACCGAACCGGCGATGACGCCGATCCTGACTGAATCCATCTCGGTTGCGCTGAAGGCGAGACCGCCGATGAACAGGCTCATGGTGAAGCCGATGCCGGCAAGGCAGCCGATGCCGATGATGTGGCCCCAATTGCTGCCGGCAGGCAGGCGGGCGAAGCCAGCCAAGACAGCCAGAGCAACAGCAACGATGATGCCCACCGGCTTCCCCAACGCAAGTCCGGCAGCGATGCCCAGCGGCAACGGCTGGGCAAATGTCGCAAGCGATAGACCAGACAGCGGCACGCCGGCATTGGCGAAGGCAAATACTGGGAGGATCAAGAAGGCGACATAAGGGTGCAGCGCTTCCTCCAAGGTGCGGATCAACGGCCTGCCGTCGTTGCGCTTCAGCGGTATGCAGAATGCCAACAACACGCCCGAAAGTGTAGCGTGAACTCCCGACTTGAGCACGCACACCCACATGACGAAGCCGATGAGAATGTAAAGCGCCAACCTGTCAACCTTCAGCCGGTTGAGAGCAATCAGCAGCAGCAGGCAGGCGACCGCAAGCATCAACCCCACGGCCGAAATATCGGAAGTATAGAACATGGCGATGATGATGATGGCGCCGAGGTCATCCAGTGTTGCGAGCGTCAACAGAAAAACCTTGAGCGAGACCGGCACACGCGGCCCCGCCAATGACAGAGCGCCAAGCGCGAAGGCGATATCTGTGGCTGCAGGAATGGCCCAGCCCGAAATGGAAGGAAGCGACCAGTTGAACCAGGCGAAGACCAGCGCTGGAACCGCCATGCCTCCAAGCGCAGCGATCGCCGGCAGCATCAGCTGCTCACGCTCAGACAGGTTGCCTTCCAGCACCTCGCGCTTGATCTCAAGGCCGACGAGAAAAAAGAAAACCGCCATCAGCCCGTCGTTGATGAAGTGCTCCAGCGATTTGTTGAGGGTGAGCGGGCCAACGCCAACCGATACCGGCAGGTGGAGGAACGTCTGATAGAGATAAGAGAACGGGCTATTGCTAACGATCATCGCTGCTATGGCCGCCACGACGAGAATGCCGCCGGCCGTCGTTTCGTGGTGGATGAAGCGCTGGATTGCGGATTGGCCTGCCATGGGCGGAGGCTAGAACGAACTGCGGTTGATGAGCAAATGAACGGCGATGCTGGCGATGTAACCCAATGCCACGGCCCATGACCATTTCAGGTGGCTCATGAATGTGTAGCGGCCCTGCGCCTGGCCCATGAGGGCAACGCCGGCGGCCGAGCCTATCGACAGCAGGCTACCGCCGACGCCGGCCGTGAGCGTGATGAGCAGCCACTGTCCCTCGCTCATCGTCGGGTTCATGGTCAGCACAGCGAACATGAGGGGAATGTTGTCGACGATGGCAGACATGACGCCGATCACGATGTTGGCCGTCGTTGCGCCCCAGCCGTCATACAGAAGAGTGCTGGCGGCTTCGAGGTAGCCGAGAACGCCGAGGCCGCTGACGGCGAAAATGATACCGAAGAAGAACAGCATGGTATCCCACTCCACCCGCTCGATCTGCTTGAACGAATGCAGCATCATGTCGTCATCGGCCAACCGGGCGCTGCGCCGCTGCAAGCACGTAGGAGTAGGCCTGCAGATAGCCAAGACCCAACATCATGCCGAGCGCCGGCGGCATGTGCAGGAAATTGCGGAAGGCGACGGCGGTTGCGATGGTCAATGCAAACAGCAGGACAACACCGTAAGCTCCGGCTTTCAGGCGCACGCGTTCTTCGGTTTTCTCGGGCGCTGTCTGGGGAATGCCAAAATGCATGAGCGTTGCAGGCACCAGCCAGTTGACGAACGACGGCATGAAGAGGACGAAGAATTCCCAGAACTGCAGCTTACCAGCCTGCCAGACCATCAGCGTGGTGATGTCGCCAAACGGCGAGAAGGCGCCGCCTGCGTTGGCTGCCACGACGATGTTGACGCAGCCAATGGCGACAAAGCGGGGCGACTTGGCGCCGATTGCCAGCACCACTGCGCCCATGACCAGCGCCGTCGTCAGATTGTCGAGCACTGCGGAAAGGAAGAATGCGAGGATGCCGGTTAGCCAGAACAGCTTGCGGTAACTGAGGTTCATGTTGACGAGGCGGGCGCGCAACACCTCGAAGACGCGGCGCTCCTCAAGCGTGTTGACGTAGGTGATGGCCACTAAAAGGAAGAGGAACAGTTCGGCGAACTCACCTATTGTATGAAAGGCTCTCTCTTCACCCGCAGCACCCAGACCGCGTGCCGTATAGGCCATGCCGATCAGCGCCCAGATGAGGCCGGCGGCGAGCAACACGGGCTTTGACTTGCGCAGTGATGTTGCTTCTTCGAAAATGACCAGCACATAGGCGGCAACAAAAATGAGCAAGCTGAGATAGCCAAACCAGCTGTGCGTCAGATCAAGCATCGGCAAAGCCTTCATGCAGTTCCAGCCAGCGGTTTTCCTCTCGTTCCAAATCAGCTTGAAGCTTGCTGCGCAGCTTGCTGAAATCAGCAGCTTTTTTCGGCTCCTCCCGGTAAATGGCCGGGTCTGCCAGGGCAGCGTCAAGGACGGCGATCTTATCTTTTATTTTCAGGATGTTGAGGTCGGATTGTTGAATGAGTTTCTTAACTGCGGCCGTGGGCGGCTTGGCAGCAGCGCGCGGAGCGGCTGAAGCGGCTTGCGGCTGTGGCGCTGGCGCCTTGCCGAGCACAAGCCGGGTGTAGTCATCCATGTCGCCGTCGAAAGGCTGCACCGTGCCATCCCGCACCAGCCAGAGCGCGTCAACGCTGGTTTCGATGATGTGGCGGTCATGGCTGATGAGGATGACGGCGCCTTCATAATCGTTGATCGCCATGATCAGCGCTTCGCGGCTGTCGATGTCGAGATGGTTGGTCGGTTCGTCGAGGATGAGCACATGCGGCGCATTGAAGGTTGCCAGCATGAAGAGGAGGCGCGCCTTTTCGCCGCCGGAAAGCGTTGAGCATTTCGAATCGGCCAGATGCGCGCCAAAGCCGCAGGCGCCGATGCGGGCGCGGCGCTTGGCCATGGTCGCGTCCGGCATCAAGCGGCTGATGTATTCGTAAGGCGTTGCGTCTTCATCCAGCTCATCAAGCTGGTGCTGGGCGAAATAGCCGAAGGTGAGGCGCGATGCTGCGTGCATGTCTCCCGCTTGCGGCTTGAGCTTGCCGCACAAGAGCTTGGCGAAGGTTGACTTGCCGTTGCCGTTGGAGCCGAGAAGCGCAATGCGATCATCCGGGTCGAGGCGCAGCGTGATGTTGCGCAGAACCGGTTTTCCTGCCGCGTAGCCGACGACAGCCTTGTTCATGGTTATGATCGGCGGCGCCAGCGCCCTTTCCGGATTGGGGAAGATGAACGGGGCGACGTGATTGTCGACCATTTCGGCCACAGGCTCGAGCCGCGCCAGCGCCTTGAGGCGGCTCTGCGCCTGCCGCGCCTTGGAAGCCTTGTAGCGGAAGCGGTCAACATAGGCCTGCATGTGGGCGCGCTGCTCATCCTGCTTCTTCTTCATCTTCGACTGCAGCGCCTGCTTTTCGCGCCGGGTGCGTTCGAAGTTGTCGTAGTTGCCGGTGTAGAAGGTGAGCTTCAACTGGTCGAGATGCAGGATCGAATCCACAGCTTCATTCAGCAGGTCACGGTCATGGCTGATCAGCACAATGGTATGCGGATAGTCGCGGATGTAGCTTTGCAGCCAGATGGTGCCTTCGAGATCGAGATAGTTGGTGGGCTCGTCGAGCAGCAGCACGTCGGGCGCGCCGAACAGCGCAGCCGCCAACGCCACGCGCATGCGCCAGCCGCCGGAAAGGGCGGAGCAGGGGCCATTCTGCTGTTCCTCGGAAAAGCCGAGGCCGGAGAGAATGGTGGCGGCGCGCGCAGGCGCCGAGTGCGAGTTGATGTCGGCAAGCCGGATTTGGATTTCGGCAATTCTGTGCGGGTCAGTTGCGTGTTCAGCTTCAGCGAGAAGGGCGGTGCGCTCCTTGTCGCCGGCCAGCACGGTTTCCAGCAGGCTTTCCTCGCCGCCTGGCGCTTCCTGGGCGACGGACCCGATGCGGGCATTACGCGGCACGCTGCAACTACCGGATTCCGATATGGCCTCGCCAAGGATGAGCCGGAACAGGGTTGATTTGCCCGTGCCATTGCGGCCGACGAGGCCAACCTTGTGGCCGTCGGGAATGCTGGCGCTGGCCCCATCAAGCAGGAGCCTGCCGCCAATGCGGTAGCTGAGGTCGGTGATTTGCAACATGGGAGCCTCTTAGCCCTTGCAGCAAGACCGGTGCAACCAGCTTTAGCCGTTGACTCTCCTCATGTTGCGCTGCACAAATCAAGGAATGATGTGCGCCCCTCGGGCGGAGGACAGATGAACAAGCCCCTGCAACCGCTCGCCGAAGACGGAACCTACATCGAGGAAGTCACGGCGATGCTGCGTGACCTGCTGCGCCAGGTCATCCGCCAGCGTGAGCCTGCGGTGCTCCCCGTCCTCGATGATCCGGAAGCGGCATCGGGCATCCCGCCGCATCTCATCGAGCATGCGTTGCAGGTGATCGGCATCTGGCTGCAGCTCCTCAACATCGCGGAAGAAAATTCCGCCATCCGCTCCCGGCGGCAGGTGGAAAAGCTGGGCGGACCTGACGAGGTGCTGGGCTCATTCTCGCATGCGTTTTCTGTCGTCGCGGCCGCAGGCGTTACGCCGCGCACGGTTGAGCAGGCACTGGCCGCCATTGACGTGCAGCCGACGATCACCGCGCATCCGACGGAAGCCAAGCGCGTCACCGTGCTGGAAATCCACCGCCGCATCTACCTCAAGCTCTATGAGCTGGAGAGCCCGCGCTGGACGCCGCGCGAGCGCGAAGGCCTGATGACGCTGCTCAAGAGCGAGATTGACCTGTTGTGGTTGACCGGCGAAATCCGCCTGCAGAAACCGACCGTCGAATCCGAAATCTCCTGGGGCCTGCACTTTTTCCGCGAGGCGTTGTTTGACCGCACGGCGCTGTTATGCGACCTGCTGGATGCAGCTTTGCGCCGCCACTTTCCCAGAAGTGCGGAGCCAGGTCATTCCGCCGCTCTCGTTCGCCACCTGGATTGGCGGCGACCGGGACGGCAACCCCTTCGTCACCGTCGATGTGACGCGGCAGGCCTTGGCCGAAAACCGGCGAGCCGCACTTGAGCGTCTCGACAAGCGGCTGGGCGAGTTGGTCCACCTTGCCTCCAT
The DNA here is from genome assembly GCA_963814455.1 of uncultured Alphaproteobacteria bacterium. Classification (GTDB taxonomy): domain Bacteria; phylum Pseudomonadota; class Alphaproteobacteria; order Rhizobiales; family Aestuariivirgaceae; genus Aestuariivirga. Next base: position 171,080 of record CAWFCR010000024.1, read on the forward strand.
CAGCAGCGAGGAAGTGGCGCTGCCGCAGGCATTCCTTTCAGCAGTCGCTGCCGAGCTTCATCTTTCGGGCGAGGCGGCCGTGCTTGCCGAGCGCAATCCGGTCGAACCGTTCCGCCAGTATTTCAGCGCGCTCAAGGTCCGTCTGGCGGCGTGGCGCGGAAGCCATCGAAGGCCAAGCCGTTCGCCAACATCGCAGAGTTTCTCGCAGCACTGCAACTGGCGGAAAGTGCGTTGCACGAAATTGGCGGTTCCGGCATTGCGCGCAGCCTGTTGCGCCCGGTGATCTGGGAAGTGGAGATTTTCGGCGCGCGCACCGCAAGCCTCGACGTGCGGCAGAACACGACGGTGATCAACCGCGTGCTGCAGGAAATCTGGCGCAAGCTCAATCCGGTTTCAGCTGAAGCGCCGCCGGAGCCCGGTACCGATGCCATGCTGCAATGGATCAACGATGAATTGCGCAAGCCGCTTGGCTTCCTGCCGCAGTTCATTGCCGTCTCTGATGAAGCGCGCGAGTTGCTGGACCTGCTGGTGCTCATCCGCGACACGCTCAATGGTCCCGACCAGCGCGCCATCGGCACCTTCATCCTGTCGATGACGACCTGCGCCGCCGATGTGCTCGGGCTTTACCTGCTCGCCAAATATTGCGGCCTGTTCACCGACGAGACGCGCACCAGCACCTGCAAGCTCGCCATCGTGCCGCTGTTCGAAACCATTGATGACCTGCGCGCCGCGCCTGCCATCATGAAGGATTTGCTGTCGCATGAAGTTGTGCGCGGCTCGCTCGCCGCGCATGGCCGGCGGCAGGAAATCATGCTGGGCTATTCCGACTCCAACAAGGATGGCGGCTTCTTCTGCGCCAGCTTCGAGCTGTTCGAGGCGCAGCGGCGGCTCGTCCGCGTGGCCAAGGAATGCGGCGTCGAGATCAAGTTCTTCCATGGCCGCGGCGGCTCGGTGAGCCGGGGCGGAGCGCCCACGGGCCGCGCCATCGCGGCGCAGCCGGCAGGCACCATCAACGGCCAGATGCGGGTGACGGAGCAGGGCGAGGTGGTCTCCTCCAAGTTCGCCAATCGTGGCACCGCGCTCAACAATCTCGAAGTGCTTACCGCCAGCGTGCTGGTGCATACGTTGAAGTCGGCCGAGGAGCCGGAACTGCGCATCAACCCCGAACATCAGAAGGCGGTGGAGGAGATCGCCAGCCTCTCCTTCAAAGCCTACCGCAAGCTGGCGGAAGACAGGGCGCTGCTGGCCTACTTCCATTCGGCCAGCCCGGTCGAAGAGCTTGCGCTGCTAAAACTCGGCTCGCGCCCGGCGCGCCGTTTTGGCGCCAAGGGCATTCAGGACCTGCGCGCCATTCCCTGGGTGTTCGCCTGGAGCCAGAATAGGCATCTGCTGACCGGCTGGTACGGGCTTGGCTATGCGCTGGAGGATTTTCTGGCAGCGCGCGGCGAGCCGGGCCTCAAGCTGCTGCGTGACATGTTCAACAAGTCGCGCGGCTTCCGCCTCGCTGTCGATGAAGTCGAGAAGTCGCTCTATCTCGCCGACATGGCGGTGGCTGAGCGCTATGCCGGGCTGGTGCCGGACCGCACCAACGCCGAGCGGGTGTTTGCGATGATCAGCCATGAGCATCGGCGAACCAGCCGCGCCGTGCTGGAGCTGACGGGTGCGCCGGTGCTGTGCGAACGCTTTCATGGTTTCAGGCGGCGCTTCGAGCGCGTCCGCCCGATGGTTGACCGCGCCAACATCTGGCAGGTGCAGCTCCTGCGCGAAACGCGCGAAGCCAAGGGCGGCGATGCCTCGTTCAACATGCCGCTGCTGATGACGATGAACTGCGTGGCGCAGGGGCTGGGCTGGACGGGGTGAGGGAAGAAGATGCCCGGATCGCGTCCGGGCAAGAGGAGTTGAATGCACTGCCCCGGTAATCCGAACGAGGCAAGGCAAGCGCCAAGCGATTGCTCCCGCCATATGATCAGTATACTGACGGTTCAGGCCCGAATGAGCTGGTCCCGCAATTCAGGAGGTGTCGGGCTTCATCGCATCGAAGGCGAGGCCGTGGCAGGCGATGAGAATATCATCGACGTCGTGAGTGGGCTTGCGGCGGTGGCCGGGCGGCACGGCCGGGGCGGAGCGGCGAGGTGAAGACAGGGCGCAGCTCCTGCTGGCGCTCGCGTCTCGCCCGCCACCGCATGAGGCGGAGGGCTTGCCGCGGCACATCCGCAAGCGCGGATTTGAGGGCCTGCAGCCTGCGGCAAAGAGGCTGGGCGTTGATCAGGCCGTCATCAACCGGTGGTGCGGAAGGGGCTGCCGGCCGGAACGGGCGCGGCAGGGCGACGACGCGCGGGTCATAGGAGAGGACGGTGATGCGGGGACCAGGGCTGCGGTGGCAGCGGGCGTAAGCCAAGCGCTTGCGCGGGTCATAGAGCTTGAAGGCCGGGCGCCGCACGATTGACGCGGCCCGGCGCAGGGGGCGCCTTGCCTGTTTTGGCCAGAGGCTTGGGGCGGGCGGCGGGCAGAGGCTGAAGCGCCAGACCCCGGGCTGCAATGACGATCAAGCGGCGGCAGGCGGATTCAGCAGGCCTGAGCAGGCGCAGCACCTTGCGCCGCAGATGGGGTTGCAGCCGCGCAAGCGTGGCATCACCCGCAAGCCCGAGCATCCTGAAGAGAGTTTCGACGACAGCAATCAGCGCGTTGCGGTTGCGGTCGATGGCTGCGGCCCAGTCCATGGCATTTCCTGTAAAAAGAACATAACATGAACGATAAAACGGAAAACAATCACCTGTCAAGGACTATTTGCTTAGAGCATCGGCCGGTCAGTGAAGCCTTTGTCTGCAAAACTCTCCATCGGCGTGGCTTGACCCGCCGATCCAGACTTTCCAGCAGCAAGTCGGTTGAAAGTCTGGGTCACCGGCTCAAGGCCGGTGATGGAGAGGTGGGGATGCTTCCAGGATTACACGGCCCGCTGCTCTGAGTGCATAAATGAAGACATGCATCCCTTGAGTGAGACACGGTAATTCTGCTCTGGAAGGCGCAAAAGGAAACAGCCCCGGATTGCGCCGGGGCTGCTCATTCCAACTGTCACTGGTTACTGCGGTGTGGTCGTGGTGCCGCTGCCGGTTGCAGGCGGCGTTGCAGGGGCGGGTTCCGCAGCAGGCGCTGCGGGAGCTGGTGCTGGTGCTTCCTGCGTTACTGCCGGTGGCGCACTCGTGGTCGTTGCCGTGTCAGTGCCGCTGGTCATGAACCATGCAATGGCAATGACCGCTATAAGTGCGGCAATGCCGCCCCATAGCCATCCCTGGGATGACGTTTCGTGCCGTGGCGTGTGCAGTTCGTGGCTTGGCTGCTTGCTATAGTCACTCATGGTATCACCTTAGAGTTGAAAGTTGCCGTCCGCATAATTCGGGGCAAGCGGGCGGACGCATGCATCGGCAGCGCCCGCCCTGACCTTGTGCTAGATGCCGGACAACCAGCTGTCGATTTCAGCTGCGGGCCTTGTCCTTCGAGTAGCCGTAGCGTTCCTGCAGGCGGCCTTCGAGCTGCTCGCGCTTGCCGCTTACGGCGGCGATATCGTCATTGCTGAGATCACCCCATTTCTCCTTCACCTTGCCGGAGAACTGCTTCCAATTTCCTTCAATACGATCCCAGTTCATGTGGACCTCCTGTCGTTAGATTGGTGAGTTGGGTTTGGCGCACGCTTGGTGCGCATCTGCATCATGCAGACAACAATACAGGTGGGTAGAGAATGGGGCGCTGGCGGGGTTATTGAGTGACCATTTTGTGCAACGGCCTGCCAGCTTGGCTCAAAGGCGGCCATTTGGGCCCGCCCGGTGGACTGCCGTTTTTGTCACTTGCCTAGGCGATGCCATTTAGGTGTATGATTACAATAACCAACGCCAAACAGGGAGATGACAATGGCATTTACGAAGAGGGGAATTCTGACGCTCGCCGCCGCGGTGATGATGTCGGGTTCGGCATACGCCGCCGACATGATCGGCAACTGTGAAGTGAGTGGGCAGAAGGGCTCGATCCCGATCGCGAGCCCGGCCAAGGCCGGCCAGCTCACCGTGCTGACATCGCTGCCTGCTCCCATCTGGTGGAACGGCGATGCTGTCGAGAACGTCAAGGACGGCATGGAGTATTGCATGGCGGCGGAAATCGCCTGGCGTGCCGGCTATGACAAGCTGGAAATCGTCAACACCTCCTGGGAAGCCTTCATCGGCAACCAGGCCACCGGCTATGACGTTGGCTTCGCGCAAACCTCGATCACTGACGAACGCAAGAAGGTGTTTGACTTTACCACGCCTTATTTCAGTTCGGACATGGGCGTGATCGCGCGCGCCGATGCGCCGGTTGACGAGAAGAGCATCAAGACGGTGAAGGTCGGGCTCCAGCAGGGCACCACCGGTGCTGCCTTCGCGCAGGAAAAGCTCGGCGTGAAGGAACCGCAGATTTTTGACGACCAGGGTTCGATGTTTGCCGCCCTGCGGGCAGGGCAGGTGGATGCTGCCATCACCGACACATCGATCACGCTGGCTGAAGAAAAGGCGGCGGAAGGAAAGTCCGTCGTCGTCGGCCAGTACAAGACCGGAGAGACCTACGGCGGCATCATGCAGAAGGGCAATGCCAACAACGAAGCGGTCAGCAAGATCATCCAGTCGATGGTTGATGACGGCACGATGACGAAGCTGGGCGCCAAGTATCTTGCCGCAGGCTGGGGCAAGGACCCTGCCAGCATTCCCTACTTCAATCCCTAGTCGATAGGGGCTGCCCGTAAAGGGTGGCCCCATTTCCTTTGACCCTGTCTAGAAGTTCAGTGCGCACTCGCGGCGCACCGGAGTGACGGCCCAGATGACGCGCACAAACCCATCACTCCCCAAACCGCCTGACAGGCTGGCGATTGCCGCCCTTGTCTTCGCCATCATCTGCATTGCTGGCGGCTTTCGGCGCAACGGCGTTGGTGCGCAACGCCATAGCCGGGCTCGGCGCTTCCAGCGTCAGTTTCGAGATCATCATCATTCTGGTTGTCGCTGCTGCGGCACTGCTGCTGTGGCCGGCGAGCAAGGCCTGGCGGCTGGCGCGAAGCGCTGCTGCGGCGCGCGCCGCCAATGACGTGGTTGCGGTGCGCATCGCCACCGCCGCCTCGCGCGACCAGTCAGCCATCACCTTCGGCTGGGGCGTGTTCGCATTGCTGGTGCTCGCCTTCTTCTGCTTCATCTTCATGAACAATGCCGCTGTCGGCAAAACCTTCTTCCTGCTGCCGCTGCTGGTGGACAAATGGTGGCAGGTGACGGTCAAATTCGTCTCGGTCAACATCGTCACCTTTGTCGTGGCCGAAATTCTGGTGCTGGTCTGGGGGCTCGTCGTCGCGCTTGCGCGCATGATGCCGGGGCCAGCCGGACAGCCGATACGCTTTCTCGCAACGCTTTACTGCGATGTGTTCCGCGGGCTGCCTGCCATCGTGACGCTCTATCTCATCGGCTTCGGCATTCCCACGTCCGGCATTCCGGAACTGATCATTCCGAAGATCTACGGCCTGTTCGTTGACACGTCCGGCATGGATGTGCGGGCGCTGCGCGACCTGTCCCGCATCCCGGTGATCTACTGGTGCATCCTGGCGCTGACGCTTACCTATGGCGCCTATGTAGCAGAAGTTTACCGCGCCGGCATCGAAAGCATTCACTGGAGCCAGGTTTCAGCGGCGCGCTCGCTTGGCCTCTCGTACCTGCAGACCATGCGTTACGTTGTCGTGCCGCAGGCGGTGCGCCGGGTGGTTGCGCCGCTGCTCAACGACTTCATCGGCTTGCAGAAGGATACGGCGCTGGTGCAGATCCTCGGCCTCGTCGATGCCTTCAACCAGTCACGCGGCATTGCCGCCAACGCCTTCAATCTGTCTGCGGTCACCATCGTCGCCATTCTGTTCGTGCTCGTCACCATCCCGCAGGCGCGCCTGGTGGATTGGCTGGCCGAGCGGGATGCAGCGCGCATGAAGTCGGGAGGGTGAGATAGAATGGCCTTCCTCGACATCATCAACGTCCACAAGCACTATGGACCCGTTCATGTTCTGCGCGGCGTCAACCTGTCGGTCAAGGAACACCAGGTGGTGTGTCTGATCGGGCCATCCGGTTGCGGCAAGTCAACGCTGCTGCGCTGCATCAACCAGCTTGAGCCGATCCAGGACGGCGAAATCCGCCTGCAGGATGACCGGGTTTCCGGGCCGGGGGTGGATGTCAACCGCTTGCGCCAGAAAGTCGGCATCGTGTTTCAGAGCTTCAACCTGTTTCCGCACATGACAGTGCTGGAGAATGTGACGCTCGCGCCCACCAAGGTGCTGGGGCTGAGCACGGACGAGGCGGAAGACAAGGCGATGCAGCTGCTCAAGCGCATTGGCATGGAAGCCAAGGCGCGGGACTATCCCGACCGGCTTTCGGGCGGCCAGCAGCAGCGCGTCGCCATCGTGCGAGCGCTGGCGATGGAACCGGAACTCATGCTGCTGGACGAGATCACCTCGGCGCTTGATCCAGAGCTGGTGTCCGAAGTTCTCAACATCGTGCGTGATCTTGCAGCCCAGGGCATGACCATGCTGCTGGCCACCCACGAGATGGGCTTTGCCCGCGAAGTGGCTTCCAAGGTTTGCTTCCTGCATGAGGGTGTAGTGCATGAGGAAGGGCCGCCCGAACAGATATTCGGCGCTCCCAAGGCCGAGCGCACCCAGGGCTTCCTCAAGCGCATCATTGAGGCCGGGCGGCTCTGAGGCTGGAACTTTTCTTGTCGTCAGCGATTATTCAGGCTTGTGGCGAAGTCGCCATAATGCCTCTTAAATCCGCCGCATACGGATACTATGTACCGCGCCGGAATCAACGTGAGTGGCAAGTTGCCCCAGCGTTCAGGGACGAGGAGACTACCCAAATGAGAAGCAATCTAATTGCCGCAAGCCTGCTGGCACTCGGTCTGTTTGCCGCGACGGCACTGGCTCAGGATCAGCCGCAAGACGTTGGTGCGCCTCAACAGGAGCAGCCACCGGGACAGGAAGCGCCTGGCGCCGAGGCAGTACCGGCACCTGAAACCCCGGCGGCGCTGCCGCCTGAGGTCATGGCTTTGCTAGGTGACTCGCGTCCGGCCAGCGAGCTTTCGGCGGATGAACTGAAAGCACGCTTCTCCCAGGCACGGCAATTTTCTCGCATGGAGGGGATTTCGCCGGATATCCAGCAGCAGCTTGCAGCGATGGCTAAGGATGCGCGCGGCGAATTGGCAGCACGCGAACAGCAGGCGCAGCCGGCTGAGCAGCCTGCCGCCAAAACTGAAGAACCGGCCCAGCAGACAGATCAGCCGCAGCGAAAGCTGAAGAACCGGCCCAGCAGCCAGAAACTAGCCGTTGAACCAGCCCAAAAGGCGAAAGCGTTCAAGTGGCGAAGGCCTAGACAGCACAGGGGGAGGTGCCATTCCGCCAGCAGTCGTTGAAATGCTTGGCGACAATCGGCCTGCCAGCAGCCTGAATGACGAGCAGCTGGAACGCCGGATGAGCCGCTTGCGCAAATTCGAAGGAATGGACAGCCTGCCACCCGATGCAGCCAACCAATTGCGGGCCATGAGGGGCGAAGCGGAGCAGGAGCTGGTGCAGCGCCAGCAGGCGCAAAGCCAGCCTGCGCCAGCCCCGCAGCCGGAAGCGGCACCGCAGCCGCCAGTAGCGGATGCTCCTCCGCCACCGCCGCAACCCGGAGCACCGCCGCAACCACCCAAGCCGCCAGTGGCTGAGGCTCCTGCACCGCAGCTGCCCCTGTCGCACCGCCGCCTGCGGCTGACAAGGGAGATGTGCAGCAGCTTGATGCCAACCAGGCCGACCCCGAAACAGAACGCCGCGCCAAGGACCTGATGGTAGATGCTGACACCCTGCAACGCTGGAGCGACGATGACTTGCGCCAGCACCTGGACCAAGTGCGTTCAGTGCTTGCAACCAACGAGCTTTCGCCCGGTATGGAACGCGAACTGCGCAGGCAGTTGAACACCGAGCGCGAGATCCTGCGTGATCGTGTCGCTGCCGTGGAAGCTGACCGCTTGCGCAAGGAGCAGAAGAAGCAACGCCCGCAGAACCGCTACTGGTCCGAGGAAGCGCCCTCCGACTGGGCATGGAGCGCCAGGGATGCGCTCAATGACCGCCGCCGCTCGGAGGACCTGCAGACTTATGAGCTGCGCCGCCGCATCGAGATTTATCGCCAGGCAACCGCTGATAAACGTTACGCGCCAGACTACCGCGAGTACTGGCGGGCGGTCATCGCGCGTGACCAGTATGTGCTGCAGCTTCGCCTCGTTGAACTGCGGCGCAAACGGCAGGCGCAGATCGACGATGTTTACGACGATAATTCGCTCGACTTCGAAATCGGCATCGGCCGCGCCCCTGACGAGGATGTTTTCGCTGCCGAGGTTGATGATGAACAGCTGCAGGATGTGCTGATCGCCAAACCGCGCCGCAAGTTCAACCGCCGCTTCACCATTGAGGAGATCGAGCAAAACGAGGAGGTGCGCGCAGCGTTGCCGCGAGTTGAGGTTGACACGGTTCGCTTCGGCTTCAACGAGGCTTTCGTGCGGCCGGAGGAAATCGACAAGCTGGACCGCATTGGTGAAATCCTTGAGCGCATCCTGCGCAAGAACCCGGGAGAGGTGTTCCTGATCGAAGGGCATACCGATGCGGTGGGTTCCGACGCTGCCAACCTGGCGTTGTCGCGCAAGCGGGCCGAGGCCGTAAAGAAAGCGCTTACCACCTACTACATCATCCCGTCGCGGGCATTGCGCACTGTGGGTTATGGCGAGCGCTACCTGAAGATACCGACAGCGGAGGCTGAAGGTGAAAACCGGCGCGTCTCGGTTGGCAGGGCGACCGACGTGATTGGCCAGCTGCAATAAATAGCCTAACCTGTCTTGCATGATGGCTGGGCCGCGTCTAAAACGCGGCCCATTCCATTCAATGAGGGACTGAGACTTATGGCTACCGAACGCACCTTCTCCATCATCAAGCCGGACGCAACGCGGCGCAACCTGACGGGCGCCATCAACGCCACGATTGAAAAGGCGGGGCTTCGCATTGTTGCGCAGAAGCGCGTCAAGTGGAAGCAGGCGGACGCCAAGAAGTTCTATGCCGTGCATGCCAAGCGCCCGTTCTACAAGGACCTGGTGAAGTTCATGACCTCCGGTCCGGTGGTGCTGCAGGTGCTGGAAGGCAACAATGCGGTTGCCAAGTATCGTGAAGTGATGGGCGCCACCAACCCGGCAAATGCCGATGCCGGCACCATCCGCAAGGAATTTGCCGAGTCGATCGAAGCCAATTCGGTGCATGGCTCGGACAGCCTCGAGAACGCCAAGAAGGAAATCAAGATGAACTTCAAGGCGAGCGAGATCGTCGGCTGATGCCAGCCCTCTTGCGCAACGGTTTGCCGGTTGCGGCCTATGTGGCCGCCATCCTGCTGGTCAACTGGCTGTTCGCTCCGGCGCAGCTGGTGCCAGGGGTGACGACCTGGACCACGCCGTTTGGCGACCTGTACCTTGCCAATGTTGTGGTGGGACTGGTGTTCGTACTGCGGGATTATGCGCAGCGCGTGCTGGGCCACAGCATTCTTCTGGCCACGCTGGCGGCGGGCGCCATCACCTACATGATGGTTGATCCGGCAATCGCCATTGCCAGCGTCATTGCCTTCACGCTGTCGGAACTCACCGACTGGGCCATTTACTCGTTCACCAAGCGGCCGCTGCAATCACGCATCCTGCTCTCCAGCCTGTTTGCAGTTCCGGTTGATACTCTGGCCTTTCAACACCTGGCGGGCTACCTCACGCCTGCCGCTTTCACCACCGAAGTGCTGAGCAAGGCTTTGGGCGTGGCCATCGTCTGGTACATTCTCAAGCTGCGCATGGAACAGCAACCGGCGGTCGCAGGATAAAGGGTAGGGCATGGGCAAGACTCGGCTAGAGGCGTTCAGCGATGGCGTGCTCGCCATTATCATCACCATCATGGTGCTGGAGCTGAAGGTGCCGCATGGCGCGGAGCTTTCAGATGTTGCCGGGCTCTTGCCGATATTCCTGAGCTATGTGCTGAGCTTCATTTATATCGGCATCTATTGGAATAACCATCACCACCTGCTTCATACCGTCAAGCATGTGTCGGGCTCCATCATGTGGGCCAACCTGCATCTGCTGTTTTGGCTGTCGCTTGTGCCATTCACCACCGGATGGATGGGAGAAAACCATTTCGCTCATTGGCCGGTCGTGCTTTATCTCGCCAACATGCTTATGGCAGCGGTTGCCTATACCATTCTGGCGCTGCGCATAGAGGCCGTGCATGGCGGGCAACAGTCGGAGCTGGCGCGTGCCGTTGGCTCTGATCTCAAGGGCAAGCTGTCGCTCGCCGGTTATGTTGCGGGGATAGCGGCCAGTTTCCTGTCACCTTGGCTTGGCGTCGGGTTTGCAGCAGCTGTCGCGCTGATATGGTTCGTTCCCGACCGGCGCATCGAGAAGGCACTAACCAGCAAGGGCTGATCACGGCTGCTCGAAATCGCGGCTGCCGGAGCCCATATGGCGAATGTGGTGCTGAAGCAGGCAGGGTTGCCGAAGGCATTCTGAGTTTGCCAGAGTTCACGGCTGCTCGAACTCGCGGCCTATTCCTGATGTCTGACTTCTGCGTGCGTTCGCGCCAGGAAATGAAGGCGGCGCAGGCGATGAGGATGGCAACGCCGACGAATGTCCAGCGATCCGGGAAAGTCACCGAAGAAATACCAGCCGCCGAGAACGGCAGTGATCATTTCAGTATAGGCCAGCGGCGCCAGCAGCGAAGCATCGGCATGGTCGAAGGCTTTGATCGACCATGAAATGGCCGTGTCGTCGCGATGATGGCGACGCCGATCATGAGCAGCCATTGCGTGGCGTTTGGCCATTGCCAGACAAACGGCACGATGCAGAACGATATGATGCGCACCCAAGAAGTTGGTTTGAAAATTGGTGACGATGGCGGGTGCGCGGCCAGCGATCTTTTTGGTCAGCATCATGTAAATCGACAGCGCCACGCCGGATGCCAGCGCCAGAAACACGCCGGGGTTCAGTTCCTTGAAGCCGGGACGGATGATGATCAGCGTTCCGGCAAAGCCGATGATTACGGCGAGCCAGCGCCGCCAACCGACCTTTTCACCCAGCACGAAGCGGCGATAGCATGGTAGTGACCAACGGCTGCACAAAGAAGATGGCCAGCGTATCGGCAACCGGAAGATAGTGCAGGGCGGCAAAGAAGCAGGCCGTCGCGGTGACCAGGAGCGAGGCGCGGACAGCATGCATGACCGGCATATTGGGGATGATGCCGGCAGGGCCTGTTTGACGCAGCAGCAGGGGAAGCGTGAGCAGCGTTCCAAAGAACACGCGGCCCCAGACGATCTGCAATGGGTTGATGCCCTGCTGGCCCAGCACCTTGGCGCAGAAATCCAGAAACGGCAAGCACCACCATGGCGGCGATCATCAGCGCCACGCCGGTGAGCGTGTTTTGCCTCATGCCTTGAGGCGCGCGTTCTGCGGGTCCCACGGACTATCGGCAATGACTTCTGCGGCGCGGCGTTCACCCATCACCAGCACTTCCAGCTTCGTGCCGGATGCTGACAAGGGCGGGATCGAGATAGGCCATGGCGAGGATGGCGCCGACCGCAAAACCATAAGCACCGGAAGTGGTGAGGCCAACGCGGGTGTCACCCTGATAAACGGGTTCGTTGCCCATACAATCGCTTGCCGTGTTGGCGACCTTGAGCGTGACCAACTTCATGCGCGCGCCTTGCTGCTGGCGAGACAGGCTTGCGGTCTTGCCGATGAAATCCGGTTTCGACAGGCGGATGAAACGCTCCATCGAAGCTTCGAACATGTCAATCTCGGTTGTCAGTTCCGAACCCCAGCCGCGATAGGACTTCTCCATGCGGAGCGCATTCATGGCGTAAGTGCCGAACAGCGCGAGGCCGTGTGGCTTGCCTGCCTTGCGCAGGGCGTCGTAAACCTGCGGCATATGCGCCATCGGCACATGCAATTCCCACCCCAGTTCGCCAACATAGTTGACGCGCAACAGGCGTACGTCATCGACACCTGCCAACCATTGCGATCTGCGCGGTGAGCCATGGGAAGTCCGCGTTGTCGAGGCTGGTTGCGGTGCAAGCCGAAAGAACATCCCGCGCCTTAGGTCCGGCCAGAACCAGAACGCCGCGGTCATCGGTGACGTCAGTGATCATCACCTGCTCGCCAGGTAGTTTTCGCCATTGCAGTTGGTCCATGTCGTGCATCTGGGCAACGGCGGCGGAGAGCACATAGAAGTGATCCGCCGCGAGCCGGGTGATGGTGAGCTCAGACTCGATAAAGCCGTTGACGTTGAGCAGGTGGCCGAGGATGATGCCGCCATCCTTGGCAGGGACCTTGTTGGCGCAGATGCGATCAAGGAAGGCATGTGCGTCCGCACCTGTTACTTCGAACTTGGAGAAGGTTGAAAGGTCCATGAGGCCGACACGCTCTCGCACCGCGAGGGCTTCTACGCGCACCGCTTCGAACCAGTTGGAACGCAGGAAGGAGAATTGCTCGCCTTTGCCGGACTTGTCGTACCAGCGCGGACGCTCCCAGCCGAAGATCTGCGAAAACTGCGCGCCCTCTGCTTTCAGCGTGTCATAGAGCGAGGATTTGCGAAGATCGCGGCCCACAGTGTGCTGCTCGCCCGGCTTGTAGCAGTAATACATGTGATGATAGTCGGCGATGGAGACTTCGGTGGTGTAATCCTTCGTCGCCCAGTTGCCGAAGCGGCGCGGGTCAAACTCGCGCATGTTGATTTCGGATTGGCCATGCACCATCCACTGCGCCAGATATTTTCCGGCGCCGCCGCCTTGCGCGATGCCGATTGAAGCGCCGCAATGCATCCAGTAGTTCTTCGGACCCGGCGCCGGGCCTGACAGGTAAGTGCCGTCCGGCGTGTGGGTGATGGCGCCTGATATGATGGACTTTAGGCCTGCATTGCCAAACAGCGGAAAGCGCTCAGTTGCCTTTTCAAGCCAAGGGGTGAGCCTATCGAGTTCCGGGGCGATGAGCTCGCTCTCGAAATCCCAGGCTGGCGGCTGGCCATCCCAGCACACATGGGCGGTTGCCGTTTCATAAGGGCCGATCAGCACGCCATTGGTTTCCTCGCGCAGGTAGGCATGGGAGTAAGGGTCGCGCACCACCGGCAATTCCATTTCGAGGTCAACCAGTTCCTTGATCGGTTCGGTGATCATGTAGTGGTGCAGCATGTTGACGATGGGCACATTGTGGCCGGTCCATGAACCCACCACGTCGCAATATGAACCGGCGGAATTCACCACATGCTCGCAGGTGATGTCGCCATTGTCGGTGAACACTTTCCATTCGCCATTGGCTTGCTGCTTGATGTCCGTCGACGCGGGTGCGGCGATAGATTTCAGCACCAAGCTTGCGCGCGCCGGCAGCCATGGCGTTGGTGATGTCGGCAGGGGCCACATGACCATCATTGATGGTGTGGAAGGCGGCCTTGACGCCGAAGGTTTCGAGATAGGGGTGATACTGCTTGATTTCGGATGGACCAATGATTTCACAGTCATAGCCGGCTAGTTTCGAGACGCCGTGGACATATTTGAACCAGTTGACCTCTTCCTCGGTGATGGCGAGCCGCAGGCCGCCGCAGCCATGCCAGGACACGGCTTGGCCGGTGAGCTTCTCCAGCTGCGGGTAAAGCTGCGTGCCGTAGAGGTGAACCTTGGAGAGGTTGAGCGAGCCGTTGAAGTGCGGGCATTGGCCAGCCGCATGCCAAGTGGAGCCGGACGTCAGCTCACCTTTCTCGACCAGCACAACGTCGGTCCAGCCTTCGAGCGCCAGATGGTAGAGCAGGCCAACGCCCATGACGCCGCCGCCAACAATCACCACCCTTGCATGAGATTTCATGTCTTCCCTCCAGCTACAGCACCAGTCTAGGCTGAGTTCCTGTGCGCCGCCACCGGGTGTGCCAGTTGGTCAGCCCGGTGAACAGTGCTCACCAGGGAGGTGCCATATGCAAAAATTGCTGATCGCCGCCGCCATGTTGGTGGCAACTGCCGCCAGTGCCAACGCAACAAGCGGGCCGGGCTGCCTGCGCGTTGTCAATGTTGCCTATGACGATGTGCTGAATATGCGGGCAAGGCCCAATGCCTCCTCCCGCATCGTTGCCGGGTTGGTGCCGGGCGAACACGGCATCATCCATCTTGATGCGCCATGCTCGCCGCGTTCAAAGCCCTGGGGGCAGCGCTGGTGCAGGGTTACGGTCTATGACGGCGGCGGTACGCGGCGCGGCTGGGTGAGAGCGCGCTTCGTTCGTGACAGCGATTGCCCGTAAATCTTACAAGCTGGACCGCTGCACTTCGTAAAGCATGAGCGCTGTCGCCGTCGCCACATTGAGGCTTTCGACGCCCTTGGCCATCGGAATGCGGACCAGCTTTTTGCAGGCAGCTGAAACGGCGGGCGACAATCCGCGTGCTTCTGACCCCATGACGATGAGTGTTGGCGCCTTGTAGGTGTGCGGAAATCCTGGCTGGCAGTCATTGCCGTTCCGACCACGTCTCCCGGCCAGCCCTTGATGAGATCGACCAGCTTGACGGCCGGCATATGGGCGATTGTGGAATTGAAGATTGAGCCGGTGGAAGCACGGACAGCTTCCGGCGAGTAGGGATCACAGCAATCGCCAGCGAGCACAACACCGGTTACGCCAGCTGCTTCCGCCGTGCGCAGGATAGTACCGAGATTGCCGGGATCGCGGATATCTTCCAGCGCCAGCCAGACGCCGGAGGGAGTGACGCCGCGTTCGTAACGCGTCTTGAACACGGCCAGCACTTCATGCGGATTGTTCTGAGCGGAGATGGCGGCCATCACCTTGTCCACCACGATCAGCGGCTTCACATCATCCCACAGCATCGGCGGCTTGGTGGCGAGCAGGAATTCCGGTTTCCAATCGAGCGCCAATGCGCGCTCCAGCATGGCGAGACCTTCGGCCACAAACAGGCCGCGCTCGCGCCGTTCCTTTCGCTCATCGAGTGAGCGAATGAGCTTGATCGTCGGGTTCTGCAAACTGGTAATAGGCAGCATGCGCAGAGAGCTAGCCTTGTTCGGGGGTGCAAACAAGCTTTCGACTTGAATCCCTGAACAATTGTGCAAACACTACGCCAAAAGTAACAGTTGGAGGACTTGTCATGACGTCTGCTGCAGAACGTGCCACCGAGTGGTTAGGGAACTTCGAAGCCGCGCAAGTGTCTGGCGATGCGGATGCGATTGCCGCCCTGTTCGGTGAAGAGTGTTTCTGGCGCGATCTCGTGTCCTACAGCTGGAACCTCAAGACGGTTGAGGGAAAAAACGAAATCCGCGACATGGCCAAGGCCACGGTGGGGCAGGCCAAGCCCACCAACTTCAAGCTAACGGAAGCAACAGGCGACGAAGCGCTGACGGAAGCCTGGTTCACCTTTGAAACAGGCGTGGCGCGCGGGTTGGGGGTAGTGCGGCTGCGGCATGGCAAGGCCTGGGTGTTGCTGACCACCATGGAAGAGCTCAAGGGCCATGAGGAAAAGAAGGGTCCGCGGCGCGATATGGGCGTTGTCCATGGCGCATCGAAAACCCGCAAGACCTGGCTTGAACGGCGCGAACAAGAAGTAAAGGAGCTGGGCTCCAAGCTGCAGCCCTATTGCCTGATCATTGGCGGCGGGCAGGGCGGCATTGGCTTGGGCGCCAGGCTGCGGCGGCTAGGCGTGCCCACCATCATCATCGACAAGAATGACAAGCCGGGTGACGCCTGGCGCAAGCGCTACAAGTCTCTCTGCCTGCATGACCCGGTGTGGTACGACCACATGCCCTACATTCCGTTCCCGGATGACTGGCCGGTATTCTCGCCCAAGGACAAGATCGGCGACTGGCTGGAAATGTACACGAAGGTGATGGAGCTCAATTACTGGGGCTCGACCGAGTGCAAGAGCGCCAAGTATGACGCCAAGAAGAAGGAGTGGACGGTCAAGGTCGTGCGCAAGGGCAAGACCATCACGCTCAAACCCAAGCAGCTGGTGCTGGCAACCGGCTTATCTGCCTTTCCCAATATTCCGAAATTCCCCGGCGCTTCGACATTCAAGGGCGAACAGCACCATTCGAGCCAGCATCCGGGGCCTGACAAGTACAAGGGCAAGAAAGTCGTTGTCATCGGCTCCAATAATTCGGCGCATGATATCTGCGCAGCACTTTGGGAAACCGGGGCTGATGTCACCATGGTGCAGCGTTCTTCCACCCACATAGCAAGGTCTGCCACGCTGATGGAGCTTGAAGCCGGTCCGCTTTACTCGGAAGCAGCCGTGGCGCGCGGCATCGACGTAAACAAGGCGGACATGCTTTACGCCGCAACGCCCTACAAGCTGCAGGCGATTGGCATGATCGAAGTCTACAAGGAAATTGCACGGCGCGATGCGGATTTCTATGCGCGGCTGGAGAAGAGCGGCTTCATGCATGACTGGGGCGATGATGGCTCGGGCCTGCATGTGAAATACATCCGTCGCGGCTCCGGCTACTATATCGACGTTGGCGCATCCGAACTGGTCATCAATGGCAGCATCAAGCTGAAAACCAGAGTCGAGGTGAAGCAGATCAAGCCGAAATCCGTTGTGTTCTCGGATGGCAGCGAGTTGAAAGCCGATCTTATTGTCTACGCAACGGGCTATGGCTCAATGAATGGCTGGGCGGCGAAACTCATTTCGCAGGAGGTGGCGGACAAGGTGGGCAAATGCTGGGGCATCGGCTCCAACACCACCAAGGACCCAGGGCCGTGGGAAGGTGAGCCGCGCAACATGTGGAAGCCGACGCAGCAGCAGGCGTTGTGGTTCCACGGCGGCAACCTGCACCAGTCACGCTTCAATTCGAAGTATCTCGCCCTGCAACTGAAGGCGCGCATGGAAGGCATCAAGACGCCGGTTTACGGCATGCCGAAGGTGCATCACCTGGGGTGAGCTATTTGCGCTGCATCCAGAAGGCGCCGCCACCGGAACCTTACTGACCCGCGGCTGGAGCCTGCTCCGTTTGCTGCGATTGTGGCTGCGTAGCTGGCACGTTGTCCTGCGTGCCGAAGTAAAAGCCGATGATGGTACCGAGAATGCCGATCAGAACCATCAGGATGTCTTTGGCATAACCAAACCTTGCCTTGAGCTCCTCACCGTCGCGCACCCAGTAGCTGGCTGCTGCAATGAGCAGGGCAATGGAAATCGTGCCGAACGCGAAGAGAAAGGTAATGACACCCCTTGCAACCGCATGGTTTGCCATGTCGTTGCGAAAACCGAGGCTTGGCAGCAGCAGGCCGGCAAGGAGACCGATCATCACCATGAGTGCAGCGATCGCCAGAACGACTATGCCCAAGTTTCCAGTGAGCCGGCTCCAAAACCCTGCGGCTTTGCCAAAGTCTGCAGCATCTTTCAGCAGGTAGCGATACCAGCGAGCGCGTTCGGCTTCAGGTACATGCCTGCTGATCTGGTTCGCCAGAATGGCTGCATCATCGGTCAACTCAAACTTCGCCTTGGGAAATGCCATGCGCAGTTCATCGATGAGAGGCTGGAACTTTGAGGGCGTTAGAGGAGAGGGTTCAGAAGACGGATCAGCCATGGCAGTCTCCACCGCATGAATTTTTCCCCTCTGCGTTGACGTTAGCATGGCGGCCGCCGCCATGGAAGCGGCCATGGAAGCGGGCTTTCTGTCCGCTCATGGCAATTGCGACGGGACTCGGCTAAAATGCTGGGATGAATATCCGCCCTAACATGAAAATCGGCCGCTCGGTTTGTCCGCATGACTGCCCATCAGCCTGCGCGCTGGAAGTGGAAGTTTTGGATGAAAACACCATCGGCCGGGTGCGCGGCGCCAAGGACAACAGCTATACGCTCGGCGTCATCTGCGAGAAGGTGGCGCGCTATGCCGAGCGCATTCACCATCCTGACCGGCTCACCCATCCGCTAAAGCGAATTGGGCCAAAGGGCAGCGGCCAGTTTAAGCGCATTTCGTGGGACGAGGCGCTGAATGAGGTTGGCGCGGCCTTCCGCAAGGCCGAAGCAGAGCATGGGCCGGAAGCCGTGTGGCCGTATTTTTATGCGGGCACCATGGGGCTCGTCATGCGGGATGGGATCGAGCGGCTGACCTCCGCAAAAGGCTATTCCCACATGTACGGCACCTTCTGCATCACGCTGTCATGGGCAGGAGTGTTGGCAGGCATGGGCAAAGTTACGGGCGCTGACCCCCGCGAAATGCAGAAGTCGGACCTCATTGTTGTGTGGGGTGGAAACCCGGTGAACACCCAGGTCAACGTGATGACGCATGTGCAGAAGGCGCGCAAGGAACGCGGCGCCAAGCTGGCGTGCGTCGACATCTACAACACCGGCACCATGCAGCAGGCCGACATCAAGCTGCTGATCAGGCCCGGCACCGATGGGGCGCTGGCTTGCGCCATTGCGCACATCCTGTTTCGCGACAGCCATGCTGATCGGGATTATCTCAAGAAGTATAGTGATTGTCCGGAGGAGTTTGAGCAGCATCTTGCGACGCGCACGCCTGAGTGGGCTTCGAAGATCTGCGATGTTCCGGTTGCTGACATTGAAGCTTTCGCCAAGCTCATCGGCGAAACGCCGCGCACATTCTTCCGCATCGGCTACGGCTTTGCGCGTTC
Organism: uncultured Alphaproteobacteria bacterium; assembly: GCA_963814455.1. Classification (GTDB taxonomy): domain Bacteria; phylum Pseudomonadota; class Alphaproteobacteria; order Rhizobiales; family Aestuariivirgaceae; genus Aestuariivirga. The sequence continues at coordinate 189,780 of CAWFCR010000024.1, forward strand.
GCGCAATGGCGCTGTCAACATGCATGCGGTGACGTGCCTGCCGGTGATCACCGGCGCCTGGCAGCATGAAGGCGGAGGTGCGCTGCATTCCAACAGCGGCATGTATCGCTGGAACAAGACGCTGATCGAAGGGCGTGATGCGCCCAAGGGCAGGGGGCGCAGCCTCGACCAGAGCCGCATTGGCCCGGTGCTGCTGGGTGACCCGCATGATCTTGCGGGAGGCCCGCCGGTGACCGCCATGCTGATGCAGAGCACCAACCCGGCTTCGGTGGCGCCGGACCAGACGCTGGTGAAGCGCGGACTTGCGCGCGAGGACCTGTTCCTCTGCGTGCACGAGCAGTTCATGACCGAGACGGCGAGGTATGCCGATATCGTGCTGCCCGCCACCATGTTCCTCGAACATGATGACATGTACCAGGGCGGCGGCCACAGCCACATCATGTACGGCGGCAAGCAGGTGAACGCGCCGGGCGAATGCCGCACCAACCATGACGTGGTGTGCGAAATCGCCAAGCGCGTCGGCGCGGAGCATCGCGGCTTCACGATGCAACCGAAGGAGCTTATCGCGGAAACGCTGCGGACCTCGAAGCGGGCGGGGTTCGACGAGCTGGAAGAAAAGAACTGGATTGACGTGCAGCCTGATTTCGAGACGGCGCATTTCCTCAATGGCTTCGGCTTCCCGGACGGCAAGTTCCGCTTTCGCGCCAATTGGCGGTTTGCGGCGAGCCTCTCACCCAGCGGAGCGCTCGGTCCCATTGATGACATTCCGCCGCTGCCGGATCATTGGAATGTGATCGAGGAGGCGACTGCTGAACATCCGTTCCGGTTGGCCACCAGCCCGGCGCGCACTTTTCTGAACTCGACGTTCAACGAAACGCCATCGTCACGGAAGCGCGAGGGCAGGCCGACGGTGCTCGTGCACCCGCAGGACCTTGCAGAGCTCGGCGTGAATGATGGCGCCAAGGTGCGGCTCGGCAATGCGCGTGGCGTTGTAACTCTCTACGCCAAGGCGGCGGAAGGGCAGCGGCGCGGCGTACTGATTGCCGAAGGCATATGGCCTAATGAAGCCTATGAAGACGGCTGCGGCATCAACACGTTGACGGGGTGCGACCAGCCGGCGCCCGCAGCTGGCGGCGCCTTCCACGATAACCGGGTGTGGCTGAAGCCTGCCTGATTTCGGCCATGCGGATGAATCGGGGATGAACAGGGCCTTCAGGCTGGGCTCACCTGGAACCTTCTAGTGTGCATGCAAGTTCAATGCTTGCCCCCGAGAGGATACGACAATGAAAAGCCTGATTGCCCTGCTGATTGCTGCCACTGCCGCGGTAGCCGCCGTACCTGCGGCAGATGCAGCGCCCCGCAAGCTGCCCGGTCTGAATGCGGCTAGCGCAAATCTGCAGCTGGTTTCCATCCGCCACGCGCGCCTCAAGCTGTTCATTCGCGCGCCCAACTATACGCGGTGAATGCAGCGATTCAGCTTTCGTTAACGGATTTGAGTCCGTGCGAGGCAAGCCCTTGAAAAGAATCATTTTCCGCCAGTGAGAATCGCCTGAGGATGACACCCATGAAAACTCGCGCCCAGCATGGGGAGTTGCACGGACAGTCGGTGATGCTGCTGATGGCAGCGGCGCTGGCTCTGGCAACGCTCGCCCCCGTCGCCCTGATAGCCTAGCGCTTAGGGGAGTTTGCTGATCCTGTCGGTCAGCAGCGTGAAGAATCTGTCTGAATCAACTGAACGGCAAACAGTTGCATTGGGCTTGCGGTTGGAAACCCGCCACCAGTCAATCACCGTCATGCCCATGGTGAGTTCTGACTGGGTTTCAACACTCACATTCACTTCGCGTGATTGAAACATGCCGGGCTCCAACAGCCAGGCGATGACGCAGGGGTCATGCAGCGGCCCGCCATCGGTGCCGTATTTCTGTTCGTCGAAGCGCTCGAAGAATTCAAGCATTGAGGCAACTGCGGGGCCTGCCGCATTGCGCATGGCCCAGAAGGCCTTGACGCGGGCCGAGGTAGTGAGCGCCTGGTGCGTACAATCGAGCGGGACCAGCGTGATGGGGATGCCACTTGCAAATACGATCTCGGCCGCCTGCGGATCGACATAGATGTTGAATTCAGCAGCCGGCGTCACATTCCCGCCTTCGAAAAATCCGCCGCCCATGGCGACGATGCGCTTGATGCGGGGGCCGATCGCCGGTTCACGCTGCAGGGCAGAGGCAATGTTGGTCAATGGTCCGAGAGCGCAGATGGTGACGGTTCCGGCTTCCCGCTGCATCAGCGTTTCGACAATGAAATCGACGCCGTGCTGCTGCTGCAGCCTCAGCTTCGGGTCTGGCAGGTCGGGCCCGTCAAGGCCGGTGCGGCCATGCACGTTTTCAGCCGTTACCAGTTCACGTTGCAGCGGCCTGTCATGGCCGGCGAAGACCTTGGCATCATGGCGGCCGGCCAGTTCGCAAATCTTGCGGGCGTTGAGTTCAGTTAGCGCCAGCGGAACATTGCCTGCCACAGCAGTTATGCCGAGAACCTCAATTTCCGGAGACGCAAACGCCATGAGAATCGCCACGGCATCATCTTGCCCGGGGTCAGTATCGATGATCACGGGCATGGATGGCATGGGGAGCTAATCTCGTTTCTTCTTGCGCAAATGATAAGTGAGCGCGATGGCGATGCAATGAGAAATTGACTTCTCGGTCAATATTTCATTGATGTCAAACACAATGGCGCGGTTGCCCTCGTACCTGAAACCGTTGGCATAGCGCTGCCTGAACTGATCCACGAGGCCGGTTTGGCAATGAAAATACAAGGCAACTTCGGTTGCGCTGCCCTTGACGGCATCAATGCGGATGGTGCTGCCGCTGCCGGTTTCAGAAGTCAGATAGCTGGGTTGCTGCCAGCGCAAGGCTTCCTCTATCCGGCCAACGCCTTTGGTTGCGCGGGCAGTATCCAGAACCAATCTCCGCAAGGTCAAAGCCAGGCTGCGCTGCAACGGCGGCATTGCCCAGTAGGCCGCCTTGACTGCCTTGTCGTGAAAGCGCGGCTCAGGCATTCGCAAACTCCGGGAAAAATTCATCGACCATGCGCCGGACATAAGAGTAGGCAACTTCATTGTTGCGAACAGCTTCACCGACTGGCCCCTTGAATAGAGTGCAGGCACCTGACCACAGGAAAGGGAAGACGCCAGCATCCGCGCCACTTACTCTCTTGCCGAGCAGGTAGGGCCGGTCGCCAACAATATCGGCAATGGCCTGCACATCAACGCGCGCCAGTTCGGCGCGCTCCGCTTGCGTATGGCGGCCAAGCCCCTGTCCATGCAGCATGCGTGCAACCCGTTTCCTGATCATGGCGCGAACGAGCGGACGGATCGGCGCAGGCGCCGCGTTGAAGAAGACGCGGGGGCCAGCATTGAAGTTCTCATCATCCATCCAGCGCTGGTGAACATTGAGAAAATAAAAATGCTCCTCCATCATTCTGGAGGCGGCCCAACCAACGGCAAGCTGGGAGGCATCATATCCGCCCGAGAAATCGATACCATGCTGGTTTTCCAGGTGGCGCATGATGAAGTGGGAATCGCCGATGAAGGCTCCGCCATCTTCGATATAAGGAATCTTGCCCTTGGGCGCTTGCCTGAAGCTCATTCTGGCCCGGTTGAACGGCAAGCCGGAAAGCTTGAACAGCAATTCCGCCTTGATGACGAAAGGGCTCGCGTCGGGCAGTCCGAAGTTGGGGCCTGAGCTGTAAAGCGTGATCACGGCGTGCATCTCCTTGCAATGAAGACTATCATACTGACATGCTGCTGACAGCATGTTGTCAGCAGGTTTTGGCTAGAAGCAAAGCATGAGAAGAGCTGACCGATTGTTGCGCCTAATCCAGATCCTGCGCCGCCACCGCCGGCCGGTGACGGGTGATATCATGGCGCGCGAGCTTGAGGTCTCGCTCCGCACCATCTACCGCGACATTGCCGACCTGATGACGGATGGCGTGCCAATCCGCGGCGAGGCTGGCGTTGGTTATGTACTGGGCGAAGGTTATGACCTGCCACCGCTGATGTTCACAATTGACGAACTTGGAATCGGTGATGCTTGGCTTGCGCTGGGTAGCGCGGCAGGGCGACCCTGACCTGTCACGCGCCGCGCTGGATTGCGTGGCCAAGATCGGCGCTGTCATCCCCGAGAAGACGCGGCCATTCCTGTTTGATGCGGCGTTGCTGATTTCGCCATTTATGAACGGCGGTCGCGAGGAGCTGGTGGATGTTGCAGGTTTGCGCGCCGCCATTCGCGATGGGCGCAAGGCACGCATTTCCTACCGCGCCGAGGATGGCAGCGAGACGGAGCGCGTCATCTGGCCGATTGCGGTTTCGTATTTTGATGCACGCCGCCTCATCATCGGCTGGTGTGAGTTGCGCAACGGCTTCCGTTCGTTCCGGACAGACCGGATGCTCTCCATGCTGCCATTGCCGGAGAAATACCCAGAGCGGCGCAAGGTGTTGCTGAAGCGCTGGCAGGAACTGGTGCGTGAGGAGACGGGCCGGCCTACGCTTGATGTGATAACGTAAGGGCGACCTTGGCCAATGCTGCGGGGTAAAGCTTGTGCTCCTCGACGAGAACGCGGGCCGCCAGCGTATCGGGCGTGTCGTCAGCCAGCACGGGGACGCGCGCCTGCATGATGATGGGGCCGCCATCCAATTCATCCGACACGTAGTGCACCGTGCAGCCGTGCTCCTTGTCGCCGTTGGCCAAAGCCCGCTCATGCGTGTGCAAGCCCTTGTAGAGCGGCAGCAGCGAAGGGTGGATGTTGATCATGCGGCCAGCCCAAGGCGCAATCAGAACCGGCGTCATGATGCGCATGAAGCCGGCGCAGGCAATAATGTCGAGGTTCATTGATTGCAGGTAGTCATTGAGCGCTGCATCAAACGCCTCGCGCGAGGCAAACTGCTTGTGGTCAATCGCTTTGGCTTCAATTCCATGAGAGCGGGCAAACTCCAGCCCTGCCGCCTCCGGCCGGTTGGAGGCCACACAGACGATCTCGGCAGGATAGTCAGGATCACGCGCCGCCGCGACAAGGGCCGCCATGTTGGAGCCCCTGCCTGAGATGAGCACGCCTACGCGCTTGCGCTTCATGCGACCGTGAGCGCGCCAGAAACCGCAACTTGTGGCTCGGGTCCATTGCGTTTGCGCAACGTGCCGAGCGTCACCACTTTTTCACCAGCACGGCGGAGATCAGTAGCAACGGCCTTTGCGTCCTTCGCCGCCACCACAACAATCATGCCGACGCCGCAGTTAAAGGTGCGCAGCATTTCGCGCTGATCGACATTTCCAGCCGCTTGCAGCCATTCGAACACCGGCAGATAGGGAATCGTTGCAAGGTCTATCTCAGCCACCGTGCCTTTCGGCAGCACGCGTGGGATATTTTCAAGGAAGCCGCCGCCGGTGATGTGGGCCAGCGCCTTTACCGCCGCATTCTTGCGCAACACCTTGAGCAGCGGCTTCACATAAATGCGGGTCGGCGTGAGCAGGGCACTGGCAAGGCTTTGGCGCTTGTCGAATGGGGCTGGGTCCGCAAGTTTGCAGCCGCTTACCTCCACCAGCTTGCGGATGAGCGAGTAGCCGTTGGAATGCGGACCGGAAGAAGCAAGACCGAGGATGACGTCGCCCGCCTTCACCGACTTGGCGGGGAGGATTTTCTTGCGTTCCACAGCACCTACGGCAAAGCCGGCAAGATCATAATCGTTGCCGTGATACATGCCGGGCATTTCAGCCGTTTCGCCGCCGATCAAGGCGCAACCAGCCTGGCGGCAGCCATCGGCAATGCCGGCAATCACGTCTCGTGCGGCTGCAACGTCCAGCTTGCCGGTGGCAAAATAATCGAGAAAGAAAAGCGGCTCAGCGCCCTGCACGACAAGGTCGTTGACCGACATGGCGACGAGATCAATGCCGACGCCATGATGCTGGCCTGCATCGATTGCGAGCCTGAGTTTGGTTCCCACGCCGTCATTGGCGGCTACCAGCACCGGATCGCGGTAGCCGCAGGCCTTGAGGTCAAACAACCCGCCAAAGCCACCCAACGCCGAATCGGCGCCTTTCCTGCGCGTCGCCCGCGCCAGGGGCTTGATGGCCTCGACAAGGGCATTGCCGGCTGAAATATCAACACCGGCGGAGGCGTAGGTGAGGCCGTTTCGTTTTGCTTGTTTGACGTCGGTCATGCCGCTAGTTTGCCCTTATTCTGGACGATGACGGCTCATAGCCCGAAGCGGGGGCGGAATAAAGCATGGCGGGGGCTCTTTTGAGCAGCTTCCTACCGGAAGATTGGAGAAATTGAAGGCATGGGTCGGCGCATTCTGTGGCTGCTGGGGGTTGCCGCATGGCTCGCGCTTGCGAGCCTTGCGGCGCGTGCCGCAGGGCCTGTCGAGACATCCGTATTCGCGGTTCAGGGCGTTGATGTCGATGTCTCCGAGAAAGATGCTGCAAGCGCCAAGAACAAGGCGCTGGTTGACGTGCAGATGAAGGCCATCCTGCTGTTGGCGCAGAAACTCGGCAATGAGGAGATGGCGACGGAAATCGCCAAGCTGGAAAGCAAGGATGTGCTGCCGCTGCTCAAGTCACTGTCGATCGAACAGGAGAGCACGGCCCCCGGCCGCTATATCGGCAAATTCACCGTGCGGTTCCAGCCAGCCAAGATACAGAGCCTGTTTTCGCGCTATGGCGTAAGAATAGCCGGGGAGCAGGCAAAGCCGCTGCTGCTGCTGCCTGTGTGGAAAGATGAGGCGGGCGCCACCAAACTGTGGGACGACAACATCTGGATCAAGGCCTGGCGCGACCTGCGGCTGGAGCAGGATCAGGTGCCGATCATCATCCCGCTGGGCGATACGGACGATACAACGCTGCTGACGGCGGAGGATGTGGAAAAACTCGATGGCGTCAAGCTGGAGGCGCTGAAACGCCGCTATGATGTCAAGACCATGCTCATTGCAACTGCCGAGCCGGTTGAAGGCGGCGGCGTGCGCGCAGTAATGACCGGCACTTCGGAACTGGGCAAGATCACCTTTGACAAGGTTTATACCGCCGACGACGCGCGGCTCGAAAGCTCGGCGGCGCTCGCGGCACAACGGTTCCACGCCGTCATGGTGGAGAAATACAAGAGCGATAAGCAGAAGGCGGCGGCAGCTGCTGCTGCCGCGAAAGCGGCGGCGGACGCGGCGACCTCGCATTCCATTCCTGTCAGCGTGCCGTTTGGCTCGCCTTCACAATGGAACAGTCTGCGGGCGCGCATCTTATCCACGCCGGGCGTCATCGGGGTTGATGTGACAAGCCTTGCCGCGGATGGCGCCATTATTCGACTGATGTTTGTGGGGGACGTCCGCGACATGCAGAATTCGATCCAGGCAACCGGCTTGTCGCTCGCCCAGTATGGCGGCGCTTGGGTCATACAGCAGCTTTGATGACCCAATGAACGCGCCGACCGCCATCACCATTATCCGCATCCTGCTTGTGCCATTCATCGTGTGGTGCCTGCTGGAGCAGCAATTCGACCTTGCCTTCGGCGCATTGATCGCGGCCGGCATCAGCGACGGCCTGGATGGCTATCTGGCGCGGCGTTTCAAGCTGACCACGGATTTCGGCGCTCATCTCGATGCCATAGCCGACAAGGCGCTGCTGGTTTCCATCTACGTGACGCTAGGTTTCCTCAAGCTCATGCCATCCTGGCTGGTCATCCTCGTCGTCTCGCGTGACCTGCTGATCATCGCGGCAGTTGTGTTGTGCTGGCTGCTTGGCAGGCCGCTGGTGATGGCGCCGCACATGCTGAGCAAGGTCAATACGGTCGCGCAGATCGTGCTGGCGGTCACCGTTCTCGGACTTATGGCGCTGGAGGTGCATGTGGCCCGCCTGCTGCAATTCGGCTATGCTGCGGTCGGCATGCTGACACTTGCATCGGGGGCTGTTTACATGAGCCTGTGGATGCGGCACATGGCGCATGGGAGACAGGAGCCACCGGCATGACCTTGCAACGCCAATACATGATCTGGCTCATGGCTCTTTTCTTGTTCGTTCTGCTGTTGTGGATTCTGAGCCCCATTCTGCTGCCATTCCTCGCCGGCATGGTGCTGGCCTATTTTCTCGATCCTGTTGCTGACTATCTCGAACGGCGTGGCCTCAACCGGCTGGCAGCCACCAGCGTTATCCTGATTGCCAGTCTGGTTGTTCTCGTGCTCCTCATCCTGATGGTGGTGCCGGTGCTGGGCTCCCAGCTTATCAGCTTTGTGGGAGACCTTCCGGCACTGATCAAGGCGCTGGTTCAACGCATCAATGACGTTGCCCCGCAATCGCTCAAGGACTGGCTGCAGAATTCCGGCATTGATGTGCAGGGCTCTGTCGCCAATGTGGCAGGTTCAGCTTCGGGATGGGCGGCGGCGGTGGTGGCGTCTGTGTGGTCCGGCGGACTGGCGCTCGTCAACATTGTGTCGCTGATGGTGGTGACGCCGGTTGTTGCATTCTACATGCTGGCGGATTGGGACCGCATGGTGGCGCGCATTGACGCGCTGCTGCCGCGCGAGCACGCCGAAACAGTCCGCACCATTGCACGCGACATTGATTCAGCGATGGCAGGATTCATTCGCGGGCAGGGAACAGTTTGCCTGCTTCTCGGATTGTTCTATGCGGTCGCCCTTTCATTTGCCGGACTGAAATTCGGGCTGGCTATAGGAGTGTTCGCGGGCGCACTCACCTTCATCCCATACGTTGGTGCGCTGCTCGGCGGCATCGTGGCGATTGGCGTTGGCCTGGTGCAATTCTGGCCGGACTATTCGAGCGTTCTCATCATCGCCGGCATCTTTGCAGTGGGGCAATTTTTGGAAGGCAACTTCCTGTCTCCCAAACTTGTTGGCGGCAGCATCGGGCTGCATCCGGTGTGGCTCATGTTCGCGCTGCTGGCATTCGGTTATCTGTTCGGCTTTGCGGGCCTGCTGCTTGCAGTTCCGCTAGCAGCCGCTGCAGGGGTGCTGGTGCGTTTCGCCATTGGGCAATACCTCGGCAGCAAACTCTATGACGAGGTGCCAATGCCGCGATCCGCGCCGCTCGATAAACCGGCGACCGGGCGACGCCGCAAAAAATGAGACCAACGCCTGCGCAGCTTGTGCTCGACCTGCCGCACCGGGAGGCGCTTGGGCGTGACGATTTCTTTGTGACGCCTTCCAATCAATCCGCCGTGGCCATGATCGACATGTGGCCGAACTGGCCTGTCCGGCAAGTGCTGTTGTGCGGCACCCGTGGCAGTGGCAAGAGCCACCTTGCCGCCGTCTGGCGGCAGCAGACTGGGGCCAATGCCATTGAGGCGCGAGACTTCAGCATCGAAGCGGCGCCGGAACTCATAGCCCCAGGCGCACTGGTGTTGGAGAATGCGGGGCCTGGCCAAATTGATGAGCGCGACTTCTTCCACCTGATCAACCTGGCGCGCCAGCAGGACGCTGGTCTGCTGGTGACAGCCGAACGGCGGCCCGAAAGCTGGGAGGTGCGCCTGCCGGATCTCGCATCCCGTCTCAAGACCTTTGCGGTTGTCGAACTCGGAGCGCCGGACGATGTGCTGTTGCGGGCCGTACTCGTCAAACTTTTCACCGACAGGCAGCTCGCTGCCAGCGAAGAGGTGATCTCATTCCTGCTGTCGCGCATGCCACGATCGCTGGAGGCGGCGCGCACGCTGGTTTCGGCCATTGACCAGCGCGCGTTAACCGAAAGGGCAGAGGTCACACGACCATTTGTTGCAAGATTGTTACAGGAATTTTCTAGCAGGGACCTCTTCGCGCCGGAGGAATAAGGGCCGTGCAAATGGCCCGTTCCGGCGCTAAAAAAGGCAAAGAGGATACGCGATGAACGAGTTGCCCGGAACGAACGCCTTCAAGGTCACCGGCATGGACGACCCGAGCCGCTTCTATAACCGCGAACTTTCCTGGCTGAACTTCAATCTGCGGGTTCTCGAAGAGGCGCGCAATCCGACTCACCCACTGCTTGAACGGCTGCGCTTCCTGTCCATTTCAGGCAGCAATCTTGATGAATTCATCATGGTGCGGGTCGCGGGGCTTGCCGGGCAGTTACGCGAAAGTGTTGTCGAAATCAGTCCTGACGGGTTGAGCGCTGGCCAGCAACTTGAGCGCATCCACAAGATGGCCCAGGTGCTGATGGCGGAGCAGGACCGGCGCTGGCTTCAGCTGCGTGGCGAACTGGTTGACAGCGGCATATCGCTGGTTGGCGAGCGCGAACTGGTTGAGGGAGAACACGCCTGGCTCGACCAGCGCTTTCTTGAGCATATCCTGCCAATCGTAACGCCGATTGCCATCGATCCCGCCCATCCGTTTCCATTCATCCTCAACCGTGGCTTCATCATTGCGCTGGAGCTGCGGCGCAAGAGCGACGGCGGCACGATGAACGCCCTCATTCCCATCCCGCCGCAGTTGGAGCGCTTCATCCGCTTGCCGGGGCCAGGCGCCCGCTTCATGGCGCTCGAAAACATGCTGCAGATGTATCTGCCAAAATTGTTTCCTGGATACGAAGTTCTAGGCGATGGCCTGTTCCGCATCATCCGTGACAGTGACATCGAAATCGAAGAGGAGGCGGAAGACCTGGTGCGGGTATTCGAATCCGCATTGAAGCGCAGGCGGCGCGGCCATGTGATCCGCATGGAGGTGGATTCGGAATGCCCGGCCTACCTGCGGAGCTTCATTGCCGACCAGCTTGACGTTTCAGAGGATGTCATCGTTGTTTGCGCGGGCCTCGTGGGTTACGCGGATACGCGGCAGCTTATTCTTTCGGACCGCACGGACCTGCTGTTTCCTCCCTATGTGGCGCGTTTTCCCGAGCGTGTGCGCGACCATGGCGGCGATTGCTTTGCCGCCATCCGGCAGAAGGATTTCGTCGTCCATCATCCTTACGAGTCCTTTGATGTCGTCGTGCAGTTCGTGCTGCAGGCGGCAAGCGATCCCAATGTGGTGGCGATCAAGCAGACGCTGTACCGCACCTCCAAAAACTCGCCGATTGTCGCCGCGCTCGCCAAGGCTGCTGAAGCTGGAAAGTCCGTCATGGCGCTGGTTGAGTTGAAGGCGCGCTTTGATGAGGAAGCCAACATTCAGTGGGCGCGTGACCTTGAGCGCGCCGGGGTGCAGGTGGTGTTCGGTTTCATTGAACTCAAAACGCATGCCAAAGTTTCCATGGTGGTGCGGCGCGAAGGCGGCAGCATGCGGAGCTACGTCCACTATGGCACCGGCAACTATCATCCGATCACTGCCAAGGTTTATACCGACCTGTCGTTCTTCACCTGCGATCCGGCGCTGTGCCGGGATGCCGCGCGGCTGTTCAACTTCATCTCAGGCTATGCGCGGCCTGAGGACCTTGAGAAGCTCTCGCTCTCGCCAATCAATCTCAAGCCTCGCTTGCTTTGGCATATTGATGACGAAATCGCCCATGTGAAAGCTGGCCGGCCTGGCGAAATCTGGGGCAAGTTCAACTCACTGGTTGACCCCGAGATCATTGACGCCTTCTACAAGGCAAGCCAGGCAGGCGTGAAAATCAACCTGGTGATCCGCGGCATTTGCTGCCTCAGGCCGCAGGTTCCCGGTCTCTCGGAAAACATCCGGGTGAAGAGCATCGTCGGGCGCTTTCTCGAGCATTCGCGCATCATCTGCTTTGGTGGCGGCCATGGGCTTCCGCACGACAAGGCAGCCGTCTATATCGGGTCGGCGGACCTCATGCCGCGCAATCTGCACCGGCGGGTTGAAACACTGATCCCGATAGAGAATCCGACCGTTCATGAACAGATACTTGACCAGATCATGGTGGTGAACCTGAAGGACAACCAGCAGAGTTGGGAAATCCTCCCCGATGGTTCATCGCGCAGGCTGTCGCCCGGCGCAGGCGAAGCAGCTTTTAACGCGCATGAGTATTTCATGAACAACCCATCGCTTTCCGGCCGCGGAAAGTCGCTCAACGAGCCTGATCAGCGACCTGCCGCCAAAACCAGAAAATCCAGGTCCGGGGCGCGCAAGTGAGTTGGCATAAGGGATTCAAGACCGAGCCGCCAACCTACAAACCGGTTGCAGTTGTCGACATCGGCTCCAACTCGGTGCGACTGGTGGTCTATGACGGGCTGCGCCGTTCGCCGACGCCTGTATTCAACGAAAAGGTATTGTGCGGTCTCGGCAAGGGCGTGGCGCTCACCGGGCGACTTGCCGATGAAGGCATTGCGCGTGCGCTCTCGTCGCTGCGCCGCTTCCGAGCCCTCTGCCACCAGATTGGCGTCAAGGAAGTGTTCGTGGTCGCCACCGCTGCAGCGCGCGAGGCCAGCAATGGCAAGGAATTCATCAAGCTCGCAGAGGGCGCTATCGGAGAGCGGATCAGCGTGCTCACTGGCAAGGAAGAAGCACGCTTTGCGGCGCTTGGCGTCATTGCCGGCATTCCAGAAGCAGACGGCATCGTCGGTGATCTTGGCGGCGGCTCGCTGGAGCTTATTGATGTGAAAGATGGCACGTTGCGTGATGGTGTCACCCTGCCGCTTGGGCCTCTGCGGCTCATCGACATGTCGGGCGGGTCGCAGAAGCGGGCCAAGGCGATTGTCGGGGAATACCTCGACAACGCCAAGATACTCAAGAACCTGCATGGCAGAACCTTCTACGCGGTGGGCGGCACCTGGCGAAACCTGGCGCGCATGCACATGGCGCAGAGCAAATATCCGCTGCACGTGCTGCACTACTATACCATGACCTCGGGGCAGGCGATGGGAGTTGCCGATCTCGTCTCCGGCCTTTCGGCCTCAACGCTCAAGGACGTGCGGACAGTTTCGCGCAGCCGCTATGACACGCTGCCCGGTGGCGCGCTTGTGCTCGAGGAACTGCTGCAACGCGGCAAGCCCAAGAATGTTGTTGCCTCGGTGTTCGGCGTGCGGGAAGGGCTGTTGTTCTCCAAGCTGCCGCGCCGCAAGATGGAGTCTGATGCGCTGCTCGCTTCATGCTGGGATTTCGCCCGCCGCTATGCGCGCTCGCCAGCGCATGAGCTTGAACTATGTGACTGGACCGACCAGATTTTCGGACAGAAGGGATTCAAGGAAACCGATGTCGAGCGGCGCTTGCGCTATGCGGCCTGCCTGCTGGCCGACATTGGCTGGCGGGCGCACCCCGATTACCGCGCCGAGCGTTCTCTCAGCATGATCTCGCAGGCAGCCTTTGTCGGCATTGACCATCCGGGACGCGTGTTCCTGGCGCTCACAGTGTTCTACCGCTACGAGGGCGAGAAGCTGGAGGACAATCTTTCCAACCTCATTGACGAAAGCCAGATGGAGCGCGCCCATCTCCTGTCCAGCATCTTCAGGCTGGCCTACATCCTGTCCGCCGCGATGCCGGGATTGCTGCCGCGCATAGGGCTCAAACTTGGCGAGGGCAAGACACTGGTGCTATCGATGCCGGACAAGCTCAAGGATCTGCTGGGCGAGCGGGTGGAAAAGCGGCTCGCAAGCCTGGCGCTTGAAATAAACCGCATCCCGCGCATCGAAATCAACTGACGGGTGCGATCACAACGCGGCCATCCTTGAAGCCGATCATGGCCTTGCCGTGCTTGATGTCGAGGGCAAGATTGCCGAACACTTCACGCCGCCAGCCCTGCAGGAGGGGTATGTTGGCGGCGTCATTCTCCGCCAGCGCGTCAATATCAGATGATGAGGCGACGAGCTTCGGCGCCAGGTTCTTTGCCTCGCAAACAACCTTGAGCGCCAGTTTGAGGATTTCACCTGCAGCCTGGGTCTGGTCGGACGCCTTGTCGCGTTCGCCAGGCATGTTAGGCAACGTTGCTGGATCACGCTCCAGGCCATCCGCCACAGCTTTCAGCAGCACGTCCGCCAGGCGCGAATTGGCCATGCCGCGCGGCAGCGCCCGGAGCTGTTCGAGGGCCTGCTTGTTCTGCGGCATCTGGGTGGCGATTTCGGTCACCGCATCATCCTTGATGATGCGTGAGCGCGGCACATTCTTGTCCTGCGCCTCGCGCTCGCGCCAGGCGGCAACCGACACCAACACAGCAAGCTGTTTGCGAGAACGGAGCCTGACGCGCAGCCGCTCCCAGGCATCTTCGGGGGCGAGGCGGTAGGTTTCGATAGCAGTGAGGATATCCATTTCCTGTTCGAGCCATGGCTCACGCCCGGTGGAATCAAGCTCCGCCTTGAGCTTTTCATAGACCACGCGGAGGTGGGTGACGTCCGAGAGCGCATAGGCCAGCTGCTTTTCGGTCAACGGCCGCCGCGACCAATCGGTAAACCGGGAAGACTTGTCGATCTGCGCCTTGGCGAGCTTGCGGACGATGGCTTCGTAACTCACCTGGTCGCCGAAACCGCAGACCATGGCGGCAATCTGCGTATCGAAAATCGGATGCGGCACGATGCCGGCAAGATGCACCATGATTTCGACATCCTGCCTGGCAGCATGAAACACCTTGAGGATGCGCGGATTGTTCATCAGTTCAAAGAAGGGTGCGAGGTCGATGCCCTTGGCCATAGGGTCGATCAGGCCGGCGCGCTCCTTGCCCGCAATCTGGATCAGGCAGAGCACCGGCCAATAGGTCTGCTCGCGCATGAACTCAGTGTCGACAGTAACAAATTCGTCCCCGGCCAGCGCAGCACAGAGTTCAGCCAGCTGTTCCGTATCAGTGATCAAGGTCATGAGGCTTACCTCGCCAGAGTCGAGGGGCAAGGTCAACCCGGCGCAGCAACAAAAAGTCTTCCTGCCAAAAAATATATATTTCTGTCAAAGGGTTAAGGAAAACCTTTAGAGCGTTCTATGAACTTTGTCCGAAAACCCGATCGAACACCGTCTGCACATGCTTGGTGTGGTAATCCAGATTGAACAAGGATCTCAGCTCTTCGGCGGAAAGGCAGGCCATGACGTCCTTATCCTTCAGCAGCAGATCGAGAAACGCCCCTTCGCCGCGCCACACGGGCATGGCGTTGCGCTGCACCGTCGCATAGGCCTGCTCGCGGCTCATGCCCTTCTGCGTGAGGGCGAGGAGGATGCGCTGGGAATGCACAAGGCCACCCAGCTTGTCGAGATTGCGGCGCATGTTCTCTGGATAGACCAACAGCTTGTCGATGACGCCGGTGAGGCGTTTCAAGGCAAAGTCGAGATGCACGGTGGCGTCCGGGCCGATGCCGCGCTCCACCGATGAGTGCGAAATATCGCGCTCATGCCAAAGGGCGACATTCTCCATCGCCGGCATGGCGGCCGAGCGGACGAGGCGGGCGAGGCCGGTGAGATTTTCTGTCAGCACCGGGTTGCGCTTGTGCGGCATGGCGGAAGAACCCTTTTGGCCCGGCGCGAAATATTCCTCCGCCTCCAGCACTTCGCTCCGCTGCAGGTGGCGGATTTCGGTGGCCAGCCGTTCGATGCAGCTGGCGACGACGCCGAGCGTTGCAAAGTACATAGCGTGGCGATCACGCGGGATAACCTGCGTCGATACCGGTTCGACGCGGAGACCAAGCTTTGCGGCGACATGGGCTTCAACGCGCGGGTCGATGTTGGCGAAAGTGCCGACCGCGCCGGAAATGGCGCAGGTTGATACTTCCTCGCGCGCCGCGACCAGTCTTGCACGGCAGCGATCGAACTCCGCATAGGCGTGCGCCAGCTTGAGGCCGAATGTCGTGGGTTCGGCGTGAATGCCGTGGCTGCGGCCGATGGTGGGCGTATCGCGGTGTTCAAGTGCGCGGCGCTTGAGGGCGGCGAGCAGGGCATCGACATCAGCGATGAGAATATCGGCGGCGCGTTTGAGCTGGATGTTGAAGCAGGTGTCGAGCACATCGGACGAGGTCATGCCCTGGTGCACAAAGCGCGCCTCCGGCCCCACGATCTCGGCAAGATGGGTGAGAAAGGCGATGACATCGTGCCTGGTTTCAGCTTCGATCGCATCAATGCGCGCCACATCAAATGTGGCGTTTCCGCCCTTGTCCCAGATGATGCGGGCGGCTTCTTTCGGGATGATGCCAATCTCCGCCATGGCGTCAGCAGCGTGCGCCTCGATTTCGAACCAGATGCGGAAGCGCGTCTGCGGCTCCCAAATGGCGGTCATTTCAGGTCGTGAATAACGCGGGATCATGGGCAGCCGTCTAGTGTGAAAATGCGCGGAAGGTGATCATGGTGAGAGTGTCGCGGATGCCGGGGATTGATTGCACCTGGTCTGCGACGAAGTGGCCAGTGTCCTTGTCATCATCGAGATAGAATTTGGCAATGAGGTCATAGGCCCCAGCAGTCGAGTAGATTTCGGAGGCGATTTCCTTGTCGGCAAGCGCTGTCGCCACCTTGTAGGACTGGCCAAGCTCGCATTTGATCTGCACGTAGAATGTTTTCATGCACGTTGTCCTGTTCAGGGAAAGGTTTCAGTTTCGGAGAAGCTGCCAGCGCTCCATTTGTACCATGCAAAGACCGGGTTCTTCGTGTCTCCTTGCGCATCCAGGGCGATGCTGCCGAGGATCGTCTCAACCGGATTGCCGGCGCGCAGCCAGGCGCTGATCTTGCGCCCGTCAAAACCTCCGGTGGCGCGGGCTGCCGCCGCATAGGCCTGCACGGCGGCGTAGGCATGAATGGTGAAACCGTCTGTTGTCGAACCTGCGGAAGCGAGGCGGGCGGCCAGTGGCTTTGCCGTTTCAATCTTGAGCGGATCGCGCATGAAGGTGGCATAGGCGCCGTCGCCTGAAGTGCCCGCAACCGACCAGAACTGTTCGACGAGCAGGGGGTCTGCACCCACCAGAATGGCCGATGAGGCCAACTCGCGCATGCGGCGGATGATGGTGCCCGCTTCGGCGGGGTAGCCGCCGACGTAGACGAGATCAATGTCCGCCGCCAGCATGGCGTTGACCTGTTCTTCATAGTCATTCTGGCCCGGCTTGTAGGCGAGGAGAAGTTTCTCGGTCACGCCGCCAGCATTGAGCGCTTTCTTGAATTGTGCGGCAAGGCCTGCACCGAGGACCGATCCATCATTGAGAATGGCGATGTTCTTGGCTGCAAAGGCGCGAGCGACGGCGACGCCGGCAAAAGATCCTTGCGCATCATCGCGCGGCGCCAGCCGGTTAGTGTTCCAGTATCCCTCATCAGTGAATTTGGGTGAAGTGGAGGAGGGGCTCAGCATCAGGATGCCGGCATCGGCATAAGTGGCGGCGGCGGCGAGAGATGCTCCCGAGCAGTAATGGCCGACGACAAGCCTTGCGCTGCGCGTAACAAGTGATTGGGCTACAGCTCACCGCCTGCTTGGGGTCGCAGTTGTCATCCTCAACAGCAAGCGCCAGCGTTTCGCCATTGATGCCGCCTGCCGCATTGATGTCGCTCACGGCGAGTTGCGCGCCCTGCCGTAGCTGGTCGCCGAGCGTAGCGTATTGGCCCTTCATGGGCCCTGCCGTTGCGATGAGAATTTCGGCCCGCAAACCTCCGGGCGCGAAGGCGAGCAACGACAGCGTAAGGAAAGCGGCAAACGGCCAGCGCATGGCAGGTTATTAGAGAGATTGGTCACGCCTCACAAGGCGCAAAAGAAAACCGCGCGGGAAGGGTTGCTCCCCGCGCGGTCAAACAGTTCAGGTCCGCTTACTGGATCGACAGGTCTTCAGCGTATTTGCCGCCGGAGAACTTGTACCAGACGTACTTGGCGCCAACGAGGTCGCCCTTGGCGTCAAGCTTCAGCTCGCCGAGAACGGTCTTCATCGGGTTGCCAGCACGCAGCCATTCGGCAATCTTCTTGTTGTCCTTGGTGCCTGCGCCTTCTGCTGCCTGCTTGTACATCTGGAAGGCAGCGTAGGTGTAGAGCGTGTAGCCTTCAGGATCGTAACCGCCGGCCTTGAACTTTCCGACGATTTCCTTGGCTTCGGGGAAGTTGCGTGGCTCAGGCGCGAAGGTGAAGATCATGCCTTCGGCTGCTTCGCCAGCGATGGTCCAGAACTCGACGTTGTTCATCGAGTCGCCAGAGAGCATCTGGGCCTTGGAGCCCTGTTCGCGCATCTGCTTGAGGATGAGCGCGCCTTCCGGGTGGTAGCCGCCGAAGTAGATGGCTTCAATGCCAGCGTCCTTCAGCTTGGAGACGAGTGCAGTATAGTCTTTTTCACCAGGATTGATCGATTCCGAGATGGCGGCCTCGAGACCGGCGGCCTTCATGGCCTTGGCGGTTTCATCTGCCAGACCTTTGCCGTAAGCCGACTTGTCGTCAATGATGGCGACCTTCTTGCCAGCATAGGTCTTGGCCATGAAGGCACCAGCGACAGCGCCCTGGGCATCGTCACGGCCGCAAACGCGGTGAGTATTCCAGCCGCCTTCGTCAGTGAACTTCGGGTTGGTGGAAGCCGGGCTGATCTGCAGGATGCCTTCTTCGCCATAGACCTTGGAAGCCGGGATCGAGGAACCCGAGCACAGGTGGCCGGCGACGAACTGTACGCCCTTGGAAGCCATCTGTTCGGCAACGCGCGTGGCCTGCTCAGGAACGCAAGCATCGTCACCAATCTCAAGGACCAGTTTCTCACCCAGAACGCCGCCAGCGGCGTTGATGTCAGCAACGGCCAATGTGGCGCCTTGCTTGTATTGTTCGCCGAGGGCGGCGAGGTCGCCGGTGATCGGCCCGACGGTTGCGACAGTGATGTCAGCCAGCGCAGTCGTTGCGCTCAAGGCAGCGGCAAAGCTCATCGCAATACCGGAGAGTAGGATCTTCTTCATTCAAATTCTCCCTGAAGATTATCTTGGGTTTCGGACGAAACCCTTGGGCCGCATTCAAGCCCAAAGGATCGGCATTGGGAAGAGGAAATCAGCATTCTCCCTTCGCAATAGGGTTAAGACCGGGACCTCCAGGAGAGGGGTCCCTGCCGTTCGTAAAGCCATGGGTATTGGGTGACCATCTGGCTCACCCGAGTCATGCGGTAGCTCAGAAGCGCAATTGCCGACATTAGCAAGCCATCGCTCAGGAAATAGTGGAGCGACGTCAGTTCGGCCTGAAACAGCGCGTAGTGCAGGAAACGCAGGCCAGCAGTGAATGGAACCATGTACATCAGCACCTTCCAGACTGGTTGCCAGCCGCGGGCGAGCGAGCGCCCCGCCATGAAGGCCGCGCCGCCGCCCAGGATCAGGGTGAGGACGAGGAACACCTTCCAGGAGTCTTCGACAAACAGTGACATCAGTGGCCTCCTTCGAGGTAGGCGGCGCGCACCTCGGGGCTCGCCAGCAACTCCTTGCCGGTGCCCTTGATGGTGATGCGGCCGTTCACCATGACGTAAGCCCGGTGCGCCAGCTTGAGGGCGTGGAACGCGTTCTGCTCGACCAGGAACACGGTGAGGCCTTCCTTTTCGTTCAGCTCCTTGATGGCTGCGAAAATGCCGCGGACAATGATGGGCGCAAGGCCGAGCGAAGGCTCATCGAGCAGCAGCAGCTTGGGGCGTGCCATGAGAGCCCGGCCGATGGCCAGCATCTGCTGTTCGCCGCCTGAGAGCGTTCCGGCGCGCTGTCCCTTGCGCTGCTCGAGAAGGGGAAACAGTTTGTATATCCTGGCAAGGTCTTCGTCGAAGTGGGCAAGCTTGGTGACGGTTGCGCCCATTTGCAGGTTCTCGAAAACCGTCATGCGCGGGAATATGCGGCGACCCTCGGGCGATTGGGCAATGCCAAGCTGCGCAATTTCGTGGGTCGGCAGTTTGGTAATGTCTTTGCCATCGAAGGTGATGGTGCCGCTGCGCGCCTGCGGCGTGCCGCAGATGGTCATCATCAGGGTGGACTTGCCGGCCCCGTTCGAGCCGATCAGCGTGGCGATCTCGCCCTTGCGGACTTCAAAGTCGATGCCCTTGAGCGCCTGGATCTTGCCATAGAATGTCTCAACGCCAGTGCCGTGCAGGAGAACGTCGTTCATTTGCGCCTCCCATTTACCTTGCTGGCTGGTGGCGGCTTCTTTGCAGGCTGCTTGCGTGCAGGCTTTATGGTGGCGCCATGCACTTCCAGGCCTTCTTCTATGAGCTTTGCAACTTCCGGCGGTTCGGCATCCTCTTCGACGCCAAGATAGGCGCGGATGACGTTCGGGTCGTTCTTCACTTGGTCTGGCGTGCCATCTGAAATCTTGCGGCCGTAATCGAGCACGACGATATGATCAGAAATTCCCATGACCACGCTCATGTCATGCTCGATCAACAATATCGCCATGTCATGGTCATCACGGATCGAAATCAGCAGCTTGTTGAGTTCTTCCGATTCACGCGGGTTGAGGCCGGCCGCTGGCTCATCCAGGCAGAGCAGGCGAGGGCCGGTGCACATGGCGCGGGCAATTTCGAGGCGCCGCTGGGCGCCATAAGGGAAGTCACCAGCCGGGTCATCAGCCCGCTCCAGCAGTCCGGTCTTTTCAAGCCAATAGATAGCGGTATTGACCGCCTCCTTCTCGCGGCGGCGGAAACGCCCGCTGCCGAACAGGCCGCCGATGGTCCAGCCCGAGGCATTCATCAGTTCGTTGTGCTGCGCCACCATGAGGTTTTCGAGCGCCGTCATGCCGGGGAACAAGCGAATGTTTTGGAAGGTTCGGGCGACCTTCGAGCGTTGTGTGATGATGAAGTCATCCATGCGTTCGAGCATGAACTCTTTGCCGCCGGGGTGGCGGTGCGTGATGCTGCCCTCGGTCGGCTTGTAGAAGCCGGTGATGCAGTTGAATACGGTGGTCTTGCCGGCGCCATTGGGGCCGATCAATGCGGTGATCTGCTTGCGGCCTGCATCGAATGACAGGTCACCAATGGCGGTGAGGCCGCCGAAGCGCATGGTAAGGTGTTCGACCCGGAGTTCCGGGTCCTTGGACCAGGCGTCAGACATTAGCCGTGCCCCTGCGAAACGAGGTCGGCTGACACAGCCTTCTTCTCCTTGAGGAATATTGTGGGTTCACGCCGCGTCACCAATCCGCGCGGACGCCAGCGCATCATCAGAACCATGCCTAGGCCGACGCATAGCATGCGGAACTGGATGGGATCGACGCCATCCGGCAGGACGGCTTCGAGGAAGCCAAGTTCGCGGAACAGCTCGAATGAACCCATGATCAGGATGGCGGCAAAGACAATGCCAAGCTGCGAGCCGAGACCACCGAGCACGACGATGGCGAGTACCAGCGCGGACTCGATGTAGACGAACGACTCCGGCGACACGAAGCCTTGCCGGGCCGCAAAGAACGATCCGGCAAAGCCGCCGAACATTGCACCGATGGCAAATGCGGTGAGCTTGGTCGTCGTCGTGTTGATGCCAAGGGCGCGGCAGGCGATTTCATCCTCGCGCAATGCCTCCCAGGCTCGGCCTACCGGTAGGCGGCGCAAGCGGTTGGTGGCCACATAGGTCGCCAGCGCCAGCGCCAGGATGGTATAGTAGAGGAAGAAGAAGAAATGCAGCCGGTTATAGGGAATGCCGAAGAAATCGGCGAAGCCGCCAGGCTTGTCTTCGAACGGCAGGCCGAAGAAGGAGGCTTTCGGCACATTGATGCCTTGCGGACCATTGGTGAAGGAGAACCAGTTTATCAGCACAAGGCGGATGATTTCGCCAAAAGCCAGCGTCACGATGGCGAGGTAGTCACCTCGCAATCGCAAAACCGGAAAGCCAAGAATGACCCCCCAGAGAGCGGCGAGAAGGCCCGCGACTGGCAGCACGATGTAGAAGGTCCATGGCACGATCCAGTCACCGAACCAGAACGGCATGTATTTGGTGGTGAGCAGGGCATAGGCGTAAGCGCCCACCGCGTAGAAGGCCACGTAACCGAGGTCGAGCAGGCCTGCGAGGCCGACGACGATGTTCAGTCCCCAGGCCAGCATGATGTAGGAGAGGATGTAGATGGCGATGCCGAGGCCGCGCCGTTCCCAGCCGGGAATGTATTGCACAATGATCGGCAGCAGCAGTGCGAGCACCAGCATGGCAGGCCCCACCCACTTCGCAGCATTTTCTTGCCACTCGGACGAGCTTACGGCCTTGACGCGGCCAGCGCGTGGTGCGCGGTGCCAGACAAAGAGATGCAGCAGCAGGCGGCCGATGACCACGGCGGCAGTCAAGCCGAACACCAGGGCCCAGCGCGTGTCGAGGAACAGCGTGCCCTGGTTCATGATGGTCTTGTAGGAGACGATCGGGATCAGCAACAGCAGCGTGATAATGCCAGCGCCTGCCAGGTCCTTGGCCAAGTCTGCGCCGTCGAGCCGCTTCGATTCCGTTTTGAACGAGGTGTCTTTTGCCGCGCCGGCCATGATCAAACCTTTTCGACTTCAGGCCGGCCGAGCAGGCCCTGCGGCATGAAGATCAACACGATGACGAGAATGGTGAAGGCGGCCACGTCTTTATACTCGACCGAGAAGTAGGCTGACCAGAAAACCTCGATGAGGCCAATGATCATGCCGCCGAGCATGGCGCCGGGAATGGAGCCGATGCCGCCGAGCACGGCGGCGGTGAAAGCCTTGATGCCGGCGAGGAAGCCGACGGAGAAGCCGGTGACATTGTAATACATGAAGAACATGAAGCCGGCGAAGGCGGCAAGTATTGCGCCGAGAATGAAGGTGACGGAAATGGTACGGTCAACATTGATGCCGAGGAGGGCCGCCATCTTCTGGTCCTGCTCACAGGCGCGCTGGGCGCGGCCTAGCGATGTGCGGGCGATCAGCGTGGTAAAAGCAGCCATCAAGGCGAGCGTCGACAGGATGATGAGGATCTGCATGTTGGAGATCGTCACCACGAATTCGCCCAGCTCGGTGGCGCGGTGGACGATTTCGTATCTGCCGGTGATGATCGGCTGGATCGGCTTTGGACGCCCTTCCTGCGCGATGCGGACGAATTCCTGCAGCACGATGGACATGCCGATGGCGGAAATCAGCGGTGCGAGGCGAAATGAGCCACGCAATGGTTTGTAGGCAACCCGCTCAATGCTCCAGTTGTAGACGGAGGCGGTCAACATGGCGATGACGATAACCAGCGCCAACGCAAGAATGATGAGGAAGGCGCCAGAGCCGCCGGTGATGCCGAACATCAGCAGAAGAATGAAGGCCACCATCGAGCCGATCATGAACACGTCACCATGAGCGAAATTGATCATGCCGATGATGCCGTAAACCATCGTGTAGCCGATGGCGATGAGACCGTAGATGGAACCGAGTGTAATGCCGTTGATGAGTTGCTGGAGAAAATACTCCATCATCGCCCCTATTTTGCGTCGCCCTGATCGCGGTCTATCCGATGCCGCTTGGACTTGGTCATAAGGCCTTCGCGCTGCCGAGACAAGGCTGGTGACGAAACATGTCACCATGACAATACTCAGCTTGTTTGCAGTGCAATAAAATCTTGCTTTTGTATCGGTCTGATATATAGATATGCCGGACTGTTATATATCGGACAACCATAATGAATATAAAAACCCTCTGCCTCGGCCTGCTGTCACTGCGCAACGCCACGGGATACGAAATCAAAAAAGACGTCGAGGAGGGACTTTTCAGCCACTTTATCGACGCCAGCTACGGTTCGATCTATCCTGCACTCAGCCAGCTGGCGACCGATGGTCTAGTGACAGTCGAGGAATTTGAGCAAGCCGGCAAACCTGACAAGAAGGTTTATGCCATCACCGAGCGGGGCCGCGCCGCGCTGGCGCGTTCAATTGCGGATCTCCCGGCCAAGGACAAGTACAAGTCCGAATTCCTGTTCCAGATGCTGTTCCAGGATTTGTTGTCCACCGGCAGTCTTCAGGCTGCAATTGAAAAGCAGCTCAGTGATCTGCGCGAAGATCTAGCCTGTATTGAAGAATGCCAGAGCAAGGGCCAAGTGTCACCAGGCGGCGAGTTTGTCGCAGGCTATGGCCGGGCAGTGCTGACAGCTGCTGTCACATTCCTGGAGCATAAGAAAATGACACTCGTCCTATCAGTCGCAGTCGCAGCGGCGGAATAGTAGTCGGAGCCTGATCGCATGATACGTCGCATATTCTATTTTGTATTGGTCACTGTTGTGCTCGGCGGACTTGCGGGAGGCATTGCCTTCTGGTCCTTCAAGGCGCTGCCGGAAATGATCGCGACATCAATCATGAGCTCGCCACCGCCGGTGCAGACTGTATCTGCCGCCGAAGCCACGACTGAAAGCTGGCAACCGCAGGTCAACGGCATCGGCACACTGACAGCTTCTGAAGGTATCGACATTGCGCCGCAAGTGGGCGGCGTCGTGCAGCATCTGAGTTTCGATTCAGGCGCCAAGGTGAAAAAGGGCGATAAGCTTGTCCAGCTTGACACGGCCACCGATGAGGCCGACCTCAAGAATCTGCGCGTGCAATTGGCCAATTCTGAATCCGAGCTTGATCGCAAGCAAAAAGTATTTGATCGCGGCTATGCAGCGCGCGCCGATCTGGACAGATTGCGCTCCTCGCGCGACCAGTTGCTGGCCAGCATTGAACGCGTTGAGGCAGTGATCGCGCAGAAGTCGGTCTTGGCGCCGTGGGATGGCGCACTTGGCCTCCGCGATATTTCTGTCGGTAGCTATGTAGCGGCGGGACAGAAGGTTGTTCGCCTGCAGAAGACAAGCCCGATCTTTGCCGACTTCCAGGTGACGGAGGAAGATTTTGGCCGCATTGCGATGGGCCAGAAGGTGACGGCCGCTTTCGCAGCCTGGCCGGCCCGCACGTTCAGCGGCAGCATTGTCACTACCGACTCGCGCCTGTCGGAAGCAAGCCGCACTATAACAGTGCGGGCAAGCCTTGAAAATGCCGATGGCCTGCTGTTGCCCGGCATGTATGCCAATGTCTCGGTTGCCTCGGGGCAACCACAACAGATTGTGACTGTCCCTCAGACGGCGGTGGTCTATTCCCTCTATGGCGACAACGTGCTGGTGGTTGTGCCTGCCAAGAAACCTGACCCCAACAATAAGGAAAAGCAGCTCGAGATAGAGCGCCGTTTCGTCAAGGCGGGTCCGATGCGCAATGGCCAGGTGCAGATCGTCAGCGGGCTCAAGCCGGGCGACCAGGTGGTGACGGCGGGGCACAACAAGGTCGACCAGGGATCGCTTGTCCGCATCGATAATTCGGTCGCGCTGCGCCAAACCGACAGCGCGACGATGCAGTAGGGCTCACGCGATGCATTTCACCGACATATTCGTCAAGCGTCCGGTCCTCGCCACGGTGGTGAGCCTGCTCATCCTGCTGGCTGGCTTGCAGGCTTTCTTCAAGCTGCCGATCCGGCAGTATCCGGAAGTATCCGACACCAAGATCGAGATTCAGACAGTTTATCCCGGCGCCAATGCTGACCAAATCAAGGGTTTCATCACCACGCCGCTGCAGCAAGCAGTAGCTTCGACCGAAGGCGTTGACACAATCGAGTCATCCTCGGGGCAGAACGTATCGACCATCACCATCAAGCTGCGGCTTGACGCCAACGCCGACCGCGCGTTGGCAGACGTGTTGTCCAAGGTGAATGAAGTGAAAGGCGTGCTGCCGGAGGCGGCGAGCGATCCGGTGGTGAAGCGCACCACGGGTGCGGGCTTTGCCCTCATGTACATCAGCTTCAAGAGCGAGCAGATGACACCACCGCAGATCAGCGACTATCTCGACCGCGTGGTCAAGCCGCGCCTGCAGGCAATCAACGGCGTTGCTTCGGCGGAAATCCTCGGCGGTTCTACCTTCGCCATGCGTGTCTGGCTCGACCCGGACAAGATGGCCTCGCTCGGCATTACGCCGCTCGATGTCCGATCTGCGCTCGCGGCCAACAACTTCACCACCGCTGCAGGCGAAGTGAAGGCCGAATTCACGCAGAAGAATATCAATGCCCAGACATCGCTGGAGAAGCCTGAGCAGTTCGAACAACTTGTCGTCGCCACGCGCGGCGAGACGATCATCCGCCTCGGGCAGGTTGCCACGGTTCAGCTAGGCCCTGAAAACAACAGCTTCGCGGCAGCCTTCGATGGCGTGAAGGCGGTGTTCATGGGCGTCCAGGCGACGCCCGACGCCAATCCGCTCACGGTCATCAAGGCAGTGCGCGACCAGATGCCCGAAATCCAGCGTGGCCTCCCCGAGGGCCTTGAATCCAACATTGCCTATGATGCAACCGAGTTTATAAACGAGTTCGATCTGGGAAGTGGGCAAGACGCTGCTCGAGGCGGGCCTCATCGTCATCGTCGTCATCTTCCTGTTTCTTGGCAACCTGCGATCCACGTTTATTCCGGTCGTCACCATTCCACTGTCGCTGGTCGGCGTCACACTCATTCTGGTGGCGCTTGGCTATTCCATAAACCTGCTGACGTTGCTTGCCCTGGTGCTGGCAATCGGCCTCGTCGTCGACGATGCCATCGTCGTGGTTGAAAATATCCACCGCCATATTGAGGATGGGATGACGCCGTACGATGCGGCCATCCGTGGCGCGCGCGAGATCACCGGTCCCGTTATCGCCATGACCATCACGCTGGCGGCGGTCTACGCGCCCATCGGTTTCACCAGCGGCTTGACTGGTGCGCTGTTCCGCGAGTTTGCCTTTACGCTGGCTGGAGCGGTGGTCGTATCAGGCGTGGTAGCGCTCACGCTTTCTCCAATGATGACGTCGAAGCTGCTAAAACCGCATGAACAGTTGAGCTGGTTTGGGCGGCTGGTGGAACGCGTCTTCGGCGCTCTGCAGCGTTTCTACAGGCGGAGACTCGATGGCACGATCAAGCAGCGTTCAGTGTTTGCCTGGGTGGCGGTGCTTACGGTCGTTCTTTCCGGCGTGCTCTATAGCGCCATCAAGCGTGAACTGGCGCCTGCCGAAGACCAGGGTGTGATCTTTGCCTTCATCAATGCGCCTGAGCACACGAACCTTGATTACCTGACGACCTACACCGATCAACTCACCGGCATCTTCATGGATGTGCCGGAACGGCAGAACCTTTTCGCGATCAATGGATTTCCAACTCCGCATGGCGCCTTCATGGGGCTGATCCTGAAGCCGTGGGGCGAGCGCACCCGGTCTGACCTTTCGGTGCTGGGTGAACTGCAGGGCAAATTCATGGGCGTGGCGGGGGTGAGCGCCTTTGCCACGGCGCCTTCGGCCATCCCCGTCGGTGCTGGCGAAATGCCGGTCGAATTCGTCATCACCTATCCCGGTGACTACACCCAGCTTGCCGCTTCGCTTGATGCAATCGATGCCGAGGCCAAGAAGAGCGGCCTGTTCATCTTCACTAATGCCGACTTGCGATTCCAGACGCCGCAAGCAGAACTGATCATCGACAAGGACCGCGCCAACCAGCTTGGCGTCACCATGCAGGATGTTGGCGCCACGCTAGCCACATTGCTCGGCGGCAATGACGTGAACCGGTTTGCTGTGCAGGGCCGCAGCTATCAGGTGATCCCGCAGGTGCCACGCGGCGAGCGCGCCACGACCGAGAGGATACTGCAGTACAGGGTACGGGCGACAAACGGGGAAATGGTTCCGCTATCTTCCTTCATCAGCCTGGGGCAAACGGTGCAACCCAACAGCCTCAAGACTTTCCAGCAGTTGAACTCTGCCACGCTTCAGGGTGTGCCGTTCCCGGGGCGCACGGTGGGCGAGGCCGTCACCTTCCTGCAGCAGAAGGCGGATGAAATGTTTCCGCACGGCATGGCTTACGACTTCAAGGGAGAAAGCCGCCAGTTCGTAAAGGAAGGCAATGCGTTGGCTGTGACGTTCGGGTTTGCGCTGCTGCTGATTTACCTCGTGCTGGCGGCGCAGTTTGAAAGCTTCCGTGATCCGTTCATCATTCTCATCGGTCTTCCGGCCACTCTGTTCGGCGCGCTGTTCGTGCTGTGGATATTGGGCAACGTCAATGGCATGATGCAGAACAATCCGCCGTTCAACATCGGCTCCGGCACCATCAACATCTACACGCAGATCGGGCTTGTGACGCTCATCGGCCTCATTGCGAAGCACGGCATCCTGATGGTGGAATTCGCCAACAAGCTGCAGGAAACGCAAGGGTTGGACAAAAACACTGCCATCAAGGAAGCGGCGGCGGTTCGTCTCCGTCCCATCCTGATGACGACGGCAGCGATGGTGATCGGCGTTGTTCCGCTTCTCATTGCGGATGGCGCGGGCGCCAAGAGCCGCTTTGACATCGGCGTGGTGATTGCGGCTGGCATGTCCATCGGCACGCTGTTCACGCTGTTCATCACCCCAGCCATTTATTCGTACGTTGCGCGCGACCGGCGCGGCATGGCGCTGGCTGCAACGCATGACGAAACGGCCCAACCTGTTTCTGCCAGCGTGACTCAGCTGCCTGCACGACGCAAGGCGAAGAAGAAAATCGAAGACTTGCCGCAGATGCCAAAAGCGGCCGAATAGGGAAACTTGCATGAAAATGCCGAACAAATGCGTTTCACGAAATGGCCTGGTTGCAGTTGCAGCGTCGCTCGTCGCCATGGCTGCACTTGTGGTGCCGGCATTGCCGGAGGAGGCCGCGACACCTGCGGTTGCTGCAACAACAGCTGCGCCGACAATTTCCGTCTTGATCGCGGAGAAGAAACCCATCGCCGCCACGCTGACGGTGACAGGCAGCTTCAATGCGGGCGAGATGGTTCTTGTCTCGCCGGAGGTTGAAGGGCTTGCGGTTACCGAGTTCCTTGCGGAAGAGGGCGATGCGGTGAAGGCGGGCCAGGTGCTGGCGCGGCTTTCGGCGGCGCAAGTCGACATAGACATCCTCAAGTCTAGAGCCAGCCTCGCCAGCAAGCAGGCCGCGATTGCGCGCGCCAAGAACCTGATCGAGCAAGCCAAAATTACCGAGTCGCGCTCCGCGGCGGATTTAAACCGCACCAAGAAGCTGCGTTCGAGCGGCGTCAGCTCGGTGGAGCAGTTTGACCAGCGGCAAGCTGACTACAATCTGGCCTATTCGCAGCTAGAGTCCGCCAAACTTGGCCTTGCAGTGGCAGAAGCCGACCTGCAGGCGGAAGAAGCGCACATGGCGGAACTCGACTTGCGCAAGGCCCGCACCGAAATCAAGGCGCCGGTTGATGGCTATATCAGCCGCCGCACCGTGCAGGTGGGCGGCATTGCAGCCGCCAGTCGAGATCCCATGTACAACATCGTGGCCAAAGGCATCGTCAAGCTGGTGGCGGAAGTGGCTGAGTTTGATCTGCCCAAGGTCAAGCTTGGCCAACAGGCGCAGATTTCGATCAACGGCATGGACCGGAAGATCACGGGCGAGGTGAAACTCATTTCCCCCGAGGTTGATGAGAAGACGCGCATCGGCCTCGTTCACATCCGAGTCGCCGATGGCGAGCGCATTCCACTTGGCAGCTTTGGGCGGGCCGAAATCGCTCTTGCGGAAACAACCGGCGTTTCGCTGCCGCTGACTGCTGTGACGTTCGGAGAGGACGGTCCGACTGTGCAGATCGTCAAGGAAGGCAAGGTGGAAGTTCGCAAGGTGATCACCGGGCTTGTCGGCACCGATGACATCGAGATCACCGGCGGCGTTGCGGCCGGTGAAGCCGTGGTGGCGCGCGCCGGCACGTTCGTCCGGGATGGCGACATGGTTACTCCTGTCAATCTCTCAAGCGCCGAGCAATGAGACGTCCGTAATGAATTTCAATTTTTCAGCCTGGTCTATCCGCAATCCTGTTCCGTCGATCCTTCTGTTCGTCGTGTTGTGCATGCTCGGCGTCACCAGCTTTCTGCGGCTGCCCATCACGCAGTTTCCCAACATCGACGTTCCGCTGATTGCTGTATCGGTTTCGCAGTCGGGAGCCGCTCCCGCCGAGCTTGAAACCCAGATCACCAAAAAAGTCGAAGACGCGGTGTCGGCGATCACTGGCGTCAAGCATATCGTATCGACGATGACCGACGGCAATTCGCAAACGCTGATCGAATTCCGCCTGGAAATCCCGACAGACAAGGCGCTCGAAGACGTGAAGGATGCGGTCACCAAGATCCGCTCCGACCTGCCGGGCGGGGTGGATGAGCCGATCATCCAGCGCATCGATGTGGAAGGCCAGTCGATCCAGACTTACGCCGCTTCCGCCAAGGGCATGACGCTTGAGGAATTGTCCTGGTACGTCGACGATGTGGTGAAGCGCGAACTGCAGGGCCTGCCCGGCGTCGGCCGTGTGGAGCGCTATGGCGGGGTTGACCGCGAAATCCGCGTCGACCTCGATCCTGCCAAGCTGCAGGCGTTGGGCGTGACCGCAGCGGATGTCAACCGCCAGATCAGCATGACCAACACCGACCTTGGCGCTGGCCGTGGCGAGATCGGCGGCCGCGAACAGGCAATCCGCACGCTCGGCGGCGCCCGCTCTCTGCAGGCTCTCCGGGAAACCAAGATTGCGCTGCCGGGTGACCGTCAAGTGCGGCTGGAAGATGTTGCCAGCATTGCGGACAGCATCAAGGAACCGCGCACTTTTGCCCGCTACAATGGCGACCAGGTGGTGACGTTCGCCATCTTCCGCTCCAAGGGGGCAAGCGCCACGGGCGCTGGCGACAGGGTTGCAGCCAAGGTCAAGGAGCTTTCCGAACGCAATCCCGACGTGACCTACTCGCTGGTCGATGACACGGTTTATTTCATCCACGGCAACTATCAGGCTGCGATGGCAACTCTCATCGAGGGTGCGTTGCTGGCCGTGCTGGTGGTTCTGATCTTCCTGCGTGATTGGCGCGCCACGCTGATTTCAGCGATAGCACTTCCGCTTTCTGCCATCCCGACATTCTGGGCGATGAGCGTGATGGGCTTCTCGCTCAACCTCGTCTCCATGCTCGGCATCACGCTGGCGACCGGCATTCTCGTCGATGACGCGATCGTCGAAATCGAGAACATTGCGCGGCACATGAAGATGGGCAAGTCGCCGTACCGCGCCTCGCTGGAAGCGGCGGACGAGATCGGCCTTGCCGTCATCGCCATCACCTTCACCATCATCGCAGTGTTCGTGCCCGTGTCGTTCATGGGCGGCGTTGTCGGCCAGTATTTCAAGCAGTTCGGCCTTACGGTAGCTGTGGCGGTCGGCTTTTCGCTGCTGGTGGCGCGCCTCATCACGCCGATGATGGCGGCTTACCTGTTGCGTGACCACAAGCACCGTGAAATTCCCCATGGCATGTTAATGCACTCGTATGTGTGGTTGCTGCATGTGTTGAACTGGGGGCCGCACATGTCGCGGCGCATGCCGGTCAATTCAAAGATCGAAGGCTATTGGACCAAGGTCATCTCCGCACTGGTTGGAGGCCTGACAGTGGGCGGCTTCTGGATGCTGCTTGGCGCAACGGGTCATGTGCCGGCCATCTTGCTCAGCGGGCTTGGCGCTGTTGCCGGGCTCATGCTGGCAGCTGCGGGCGTTGGTGCTGTGCTGCTCATTGCACGGGCCTTGTGGCGCTTCCGGCGCGAGTGGAGCGTCAGCTTCCGCGGTGCTTCGAGCACCGATGCCGAGGGCAATGCGGTTGAGCATGACGTGCGGCCGCGCTTCATGAGCTATGTGACGGTCGCCGGTTCATTCCTCATCCTGTTCGGCTCAACGCTGCTGTTCCCCTATCTGCCGACCGGCTTCATTCCGCGTGGAGATGAATCGCGCTTTGTCCTGGCGGTTGAACTGCCGCCGGGTTCGCGCCTTGAGGACACGCTGAAGACTACTGAGAAGATGGCGGCCATGGTGCGCGCCAACCCGGAGGTAAGCCATGTGTTCGTGCTCGGAGGCTCATCGCCCACCGGAACGCTTGAACCACGCTTCGGCTCGATCTTCGTCAACCTCAAGCATCGCGATACCAGCCTGATGCAGGGCATGCTCAACCCGCCGATTGGCTGGGTCAACAATGCACTCGGCTTGTCCCTGCCGACTGTGCCGGTCGAGGGGCGCGTCAAGGCGCAGTGGGATGTGGAAGACGAAATCCTGCCCAAGCTCTCCAACATCCCGGATATCCGTTGGGCCAAGATCACCGAGCGCGGAACCCGTGAGATCGAATTCAACATGCTGTCGAATGATCCCGATGCGCTGGAGCAGGCGGTCGGCAAGCTGGAAGTAGCGTTGCGGTCGGAGACGAAGCTACGGTCGGCCTCGGCGCAGGGCGGTCTGCTGCGGCCTGAAATCAAGATCACGCCGAAGAAGGATGAAGCCTCGAAACTCGGCATCACCGCCCAGCAGATATCAGAAGCCGTGCGTGTCGCCATGATCGGTGATTTCGGTCCGGCCTTGGCCAAGTACAATGCCGGCGACCGGCTGTTGCCGATCCGCGTGCAGGTGCCGGAAAAGACGCGCGCCAGCTGGAGTGAAATCGTCAACCTGCGGGTTATGACGAATACCGGGCAGTCCGTGCCGCTATCAACTGTGGCAGATGTTGAATTCTCGCGCGGGCCAAGTTCGATCAAACGGTTTGACCGGCAGCGGCAGGCCACGCTCGGCGCTGACATCGTGCCCGGTGTTGAGCTGGGAGAGGCCTCGGCCCGCATCATAGAGGTCGCGAAGGGATTGAACCTGCCGGCGTCGGTCAAGATTGCCGAGAGCGGCGATGCCGAAATCCAGGGCGAGGTGAATACCGAGTTCGTCAAGGCCATATCGCTCGGCGTCATTCTCATGCTGGCGGTGCTGGTGTTGCTGCTCGGCAACGTGTTCCAGCCTTTTGCCATCATCCTGTCGCTGCCATTGTCGATTGGCGGCGTCGTGGTGGCGCTGCTCATCACCAACAAGGCCTTCTCCATGCCGGTGACCATCGGCATGCTGATGCTCATCGGCATCGTGGCGAAGAATGCCATCATGCTGATCGACTTCGCGGTCGAACGCGTCAAGCACAACATGGACCGGATGGATGCCATCATTGATGCGGACGCAAGCGCGCGCGGCCTATCGTGATGACCACCATCGCCATGGCGGCTGGCATGCTGCCTTCAGCCTATGGCATCGGCGAGGGTGGCACTTTCCGCTCGCCCATGGCTATCGCGGTGATTGGCGGATTGATTGCGGCAACCTTCCTCAGCCTCGTGTTCGTGCCGTCGTTCTATCTGGTCATGGATGATCTTGCCAAGCTGACGCACTGGATGTTCGCCCGCTTTGTCGGACGCACCGATGAGCCGGAAGTGGTGAACGAAGAGCTTGAGGCGGTGCGGCGCGAGGTTGCTGAAACCCGCGAAGCTGTTGAACAGCTTGGAGAGGACATTGGAGGCGTGCAGGACAAGGTGGAAGAGATTGTCGCTTCGGTCGCCAAGAAGCCGAAGCTGAAGCTCGCGGCGGAATAGCCGTCAACGCAGCTCCGCCAACGCCTTGGCCAGCCGTTCCATCGCCTTGGCAATGTCATCCTCGCTAGCCGCAAACGACAGGCGGATGGATGTTGGTGCGCCAAAGGCGGTGCCCGGCACCATGGCGACACCGTGATGTTCCACCAGCCAGTCGCACAGCGCTTCGGGCGTATCGATCACATGATTGCCGGCGCGCTTGCCGAGCAGGCCGGAGACATCGGGCAGGGCATAAAAGGTGGCTGGAATGTCGCCAATCTTGACGCCCGGCATGGCGCGGAGCGCTGTCAACACCATGTCGCGCCGCCCGCGGTAGCGGCTGCGCATCATCTCAACCGCGTCACGCGGACCTTCCAGCGCTTCGATGGCGGCACGCTGCACGAACTGGTTGGCGCCAGTGGTGATGGTGCTTTGAATGCGCATCATCGCCTTGCTCAGCGCATCGGGCGCCGCAGTGTATCCCAAGCGCCAGCCTGTCATGGCGAAGCTCTTGGAGAAGCCGTTGACCGTGATGGTGCGCTGTTTCATGCCCGGCAGCGAACCGATGGAGACCATTTCGCCTTCGAAGACGATGTATTCGTAGATTTCGTCCGACATCACCATCATCTTCGGGTGCGCCTGCACGAGGGTTGCGATCTCTTCCAGTTCCTTGCGGGTCCACACAGCACCGGAAGGATTGCAGGGCGAGTTGAGCACCAGCAGCTTGGTGCGTGGCGTGATGGCGGCGGCAATGCGCGACGCCGGCACCTTGTAGTCTTCCGCGATGCTGGCGTGCAGCACGACGGGCGTGCCGCCCGCATAGCGCACTGTGGTCTCGTACGACACCCAGAAGGGCGCCAGCATGATCACCTCATCGCCCTCGTCGATGATGGCGAGCATGGCATTGGCAATCGCCTGCTTGGCGCCATTGGTGAGAACGATTTCGGCGGGCGTATAGTCGAGGTCGTTCTCGGCCTTAAGTTTCTTTGATAGCGCCGCACGCAATTCCGGAATGCCGGCAACCGGCGAGTAGTGCGTGAAGCCAGCCTTCATGGCCGCCGTTGCCGCCTGCTGGATATTATCCGGCGTATCGAAATCCGGCTCGCCGACCGTGAGGCTTACAATGTCGGCGCCAGCGGCACGAAGATCGCGGGTTTTTTGAGCCATGCGGATGATGGCGCCTTCATCGGCGGCCATGGCGCGGGGAACGAGGAGGGAGGCGGGATCAAAGCTGCTCATGATGGCTTCCGCATATGCCACGGCGCGCTTGTGCCGTCGAGCCTCGCACGGCATAAGGGGCCATGAAAAAAGCCATTGTCCTGATTGTCCTCATCGCAGCACTCGGCGCCTGTGCCTCAAAGCCCAAGGTGGATGTGAAGCGGAGCGAGCCGGAGATCCAGACCAACTCACGCTCCGAGCCGATATTCTACAATGGCAAGACCTACCAGCTCGATTATGTCTACAATCCGGGGCAGTCGCTGTTTGACATGAAGGTTTCAGGCTTGGGGCCAAACAACAAGCAGGATGCCATCAACATTGCCACATCGGCGCTCGGCTATTACTCATGCCCGATCCGAAGCGCGGCCGCTTGCAGGGCACGCCTAGCTTATGCCGGCGGCAAGTGGGACTTGAAGGCGATGTGTGGGTAGTGTTCCGGTCGGATTGACGGCCTAGTTTCTCGGCTCGACGTTTTGTCATTGTCGTTGGCGAGACGGTGATTGGCTTTTCAGATTGTCCGAAGCGCTGAAGCGAGTTCTTCAGATGTGCAATCTCGGTAGCAAGTGCGTTGATCCGCTTGCTGTGAGCAGACACGTCAGGGCCAGCAGCGCCGAGCAGGAAAGCGCCCGCGAGCCGCGTATCGACATCGAGACCGGACAGCTGCGGAAGGAAAAACAGGAACAGCACAAGCGCCGCCGCCCACATGAACAACTCGACATGCTTCTTCATGGCAAAATGCCAGTTGAGAACTTGGACATTGGATCGCCATCCCTTGCCGGTTCGTCTGACCATTGCAGACACGCGCACTCATCCATTTCTGTTGGTCGCGTGCTCTGCGACAAACAGTCGGTATTTCAATGAAAAGCGTTTAATAGCTACGCACGCACCGGTAGCCACTCATTGGCCGCAGCGCCGAGTTCAGATGGGCGATGCCTTGGCAGCGGCGCTTGAACACGTAGAAAACCCTAGGCGAGAAATCAGATCTCGATTGCAACTACAGCGATAGGATGCCAACGCTGCCAGTGGTCAAAGCTCATCAGCTGTTCAAACCAGATCCTCCTCCGGAGGCGTCCTACGAGAGAACAATTCACCGGCGGTGATCATGCGAACCACTTGCCAGCGTGAAAGCAGTCGAGTTCCGCACCAATCATGTGGAGTAACATAGAGGCCGACTGCCCAGAGCGGTTCAATTGCAGCGCAGACTATCCCAACCCCAAGCGCTGGAAGATCAGCGGAAGTTTCCGAAGCCATGGACATTCAGCTTATCATCCACGGTGAATGAATCAAGTTCGCGTCGAAAGCGAAGTCGAAGCCAGAGCATCATGCGGCCAGCCAAGCTTCCCAAGCACGGTGGCGACAACGCGAACCAAGTTGGCGATATGACCCACACCGCGGTGGCAGCGAACGATGACCACATTCGTCGGACCGGATCTTGCGGAAGTGCGCGGTCGCTTTGTCAGATGTCTTCCGCAACAGCCAGGCAATGATGAGGGTTCAGTTCTGTGCGGACTGAAGTGAACACCCAGACCCGATGCGAATAGATGGCTGCCTCCCAGGTGGCTGGCCAAACTGTAGGCAGAGCCCAATAGCTGTCTGCAAAGCCGGAAACAAGGCAACTGACGAGATGAATACTCTACCTCCATCCGAAGCGATGCAGGTGATTGCGCGCCTGCGAATGGCCGGCATGAATTGCACAAGTCCGATCAACAGGAAAATCAGACCTGGCAAGACGTGAAGCGCCGTCGCCAAGGAGTTCACGTTGTAGCGCTGTCAAGCCGTCAAGATCAGAAACGAACTGTTTCCAGAACAACCAGCCGCGTGATGCAGGCAAGGATTGCAAGGAACGTCAGCATGAAGAGCAGGAACGGCAACCGGAATTCGCGTGATGATATCTGCATTGGCACTTCCTTCAATGGCTTGAGGCATGCACTCAGAATGCGCGACAACGGTTCTGGTTTGCTGCCATATGGGCAACTTGTGGCTAATGCTGCTATCGCAATTCTGGAGGATAGCGCTTTATAGCTTTTTCACCGTACGCTGTCAAGGATTAAATTCGCGTTCACTCAGTTTATCCTTCTGTCAATCCAGTCCCGCGTCCGGAAATAGCTTCCGATCCACGGCAGGAACCAGGTGTTGCCGGTATAGAGCGGGTGGCTTGGAAATTCCGGCTGGTCGAAGGCGCATTGGCGGTTGGCGCGGCCGGCGATCTTGCGGGCGGTCTGCTGGCCGAGATAGGTCATCATGGCGATGCCGGAGCCGTTGCAGCCCAGCGCGTAATGCAGGTTTTCGAACTTGCCCATGTGCGGCAGTTCATCCAGCGTGAAGGCGACATTGCCTGTCCATGCATGGGTGATCTTGGTGCCTTTCAATTGCGGGAAACGGTCAGTCATGAAGCGGTAGAGGATAGGCGCGGTTTCCACCGGGTCAGTATGGCCGAACTTGGCGCGGCCGCCGAAGATCATGCGCTTGCCATCAGGCGACAGGCGATAATAAGTGAGCACGCGGCGCGTATCGGCAATCGCCCGGTTTTTCGGGCTCAATGACTTTGCGAGCGCGGGATCAAGCTCCTCGGTGGCGATGATGTAGGAGCCGACGGGCACGACACGGCGTTTGAGTTGCGGCGTCACATTGCCGGTATAGCCGTTGGTGGCGATGATGACGTCACCCGCCTTGATCGTTCCGCGCGGCGTTTCCACCTGCCAGCCGCCTTGTACCTCGGTGAGCTTCGTCACTTCCGTCTTGGAATGAATGTTGGCGCCAACGCGCTCGCATGCCGCCAGCAAGCCCTTGAAGAACAGGGCCGGGTGCAGATGGCCGGAACGCTCCACCACCATGCCGCCGCGATAATAGTCGGAACCGATTTCCTCACGCTGGCGTTCGGGCGGCACGACATAGCAGCCGGAAGGGCCTGCAGCATTGAGCAGCTCCACCTTGTGGGCGAGTTCGTTGAAGTGCTTCCTGCACCAGGCGCCGAGGAAGTATCCTGCGCGGTGCCAGCCGCACTCAATCTTCTCCCGCTCGATCAGCGTCTCGATGAGGGCGAAAGCGTCACCCGCATCGGCAAGGAAGGGGGCGGCCTGTTCATCCGGCATCGGGCCTGACATGTAGCGTTTGCCGACATTGGCGCCGGCGGAGACCATGCCGCCATTGCGGGTGGAGCCGCCGAAGCCGGGTTCGGCTGCGTCCAGCACCACGCAGTCCAGCCCCTGGGCGTGCAGTTCAAGGGCCGCGGAGAGGCCTGCATAACCTGCGCCGACGATGACGACACGGCACTCCTTCGGTAGCGGCTTTTCTGCAATGGCTTGCGGTGCATAGGCCTCCCACCAGAAGGGTTTGGCCTTGAAGTCGTTGGTGAAAATCGAGCCTGGCATGCCGGTCCGTCCCAAACCCCGTGTTTTCTGGAAAGTTAGGGGGCGGCCCGGCTGAAAAGCAACACATGTTTGTGAATTGGCGCCATGCTGGCTGGAGGTACTCGACCGGACTGAAACAATAACCTATTTTGCCCAAGAGTTTCGGGAACGAGTCAGGGAACAGCATGAAGCGGCGTCAACTTCTCACAGGGCTTATGGCTACCGGCGTATTCGGCTTGGTTGGAGAAGCTTCGGCAGCGACGGGCATGGTGCTCGATGTCACCATCAGCAAGATTTCCCAGAAGATGACCGTCAAGGTCGATGGGAAGCGGAAGTATGTCTGGCCGGTTTCAACGGGTGCGGCTGGATATGAAACACCGTCGGGGAAGTTCAAGCCATTCCGGCTGGAGAAGGAGCACTTCTCGAAGGAATGGGATGACGCGCCGATGCCGCATTCGGTGTTCTTCACCGCGCGCGGCCACGCCATTCACGGCAGCTTCTATGTGAAGAGCCTGGGCCGCCGCGCCAGCCACGGCTGCGTGCGGTTGGCGCCGCAGAATGCCGCCACGCTGTTCGGCCTGGTGCAGAAAGCCGGTTTCAAGAATACCACCATCACGCTGCGGGGCGGTTTCTTTGACGGCGGCTTTGGCGACAGCTTTGACGACTTCGATGCCGAGGTTGACAAGACGGTGAAGAAGATCAAGCGCAAGTTCAAGAAGAAGCCGAAGTTTTTCGGCAGCTTTGGCAACGGCTAAACCGCCAAACAGCTTGACAAATCGGGCCTCGCATGCGCTTTTCCGGCGCAAATTCGAGGATTTATGACATGACGCATGCCTATCGCAGCCACAGCTGCGGCCAACTCCGCGCCGACCATGCGGGAGGCGAAACGCGGCTTTCCGGCTGGGTGCACCGGGTGCGTGACCATGGCGGCGTGCTGTTCATCGACCTGCGCGATCATTACGGCATGACGCAGGTGGTGGCGGACCCGGATTCACCCGCCTTCAAGATGGCGGAAAAGCTGCGCTCGGAATGGGTGGTGCGGATTGACGGCAAGGTGCGCCCGCGCCCGGCTGGCACCGAAAATGCCGAGATGCCGACCGGGTTGATCGAAGTCTACGCCACCGAGATCGAAGTGTTGTCGGAAGCCAAGGAGCTGCCGCTGCCGGTGTTCGGCGACACCGAATATCCGGAAGACATTCGCCTCAAGTACCGCTTCCTCGATTTGCGGCGTGACCGCATTCACGCCAACATCATGAAGCGCGGCGCCATCATCAACTCGCTGCGCCGCCGCATGGTGGAGCAGGGCTTCTTCGAATTCCAGACGCCAATTCTCACGGCGTCATCGCCAGAAGGCGCGCGCGATTATCTCGTGCCCAGCCGCGTTCACCCCGGCAAGTTCTATGCGCTGCCGCAGGCGCCGCAGCAGTTCAAGCAGCTGATCATGATGAGCGGGTTTGACCGCTATTTCCAGATTGCGCCCTGCTTCCGCGATGAGGATGCGCGCGCCGACCGTTCGCCCGGCGAATTCTACCAGCTCGATATAGAGATGAGCTTCGTCACCCAGGAAGATGTGTTCAACGCGGTGGAGCCGGTGCTGCGCGGCGTGTTCGAAGAGTTCGGCGGCGGCCTGCCGGTGACGCAGAAGTTCCCGCACATTGCGTTCAGGGACTCGGTCCGCATGTATGGCACCGACAAGCCGGACTTGCGCAACCCGATCAAGATGCAGGATGTGACGCGAGCATTTTCCGGGTTCCGGCTTCAAGGTGTTCGCGGGCATGATCGCCAACGACCCGAAGGTGGAAGTGTGGGCCATTCCCGCACCGAAGGGCGGCTGCCGCGCGTTCTGTGACCGCATGAACTAGCTGGGCGCAAAGCAAGGCCAGCCGGGTCTTGGCTACATTATTTTCGGAGATGGTGGCGATGAAGCGTGGCGCTGGGCCGATCGCCAAGAACATCGGGCCTGAACGTGGTCGAGAGCCATCCGGCAAAAGCTTGGACTTGAATGTAGGCGATGCCGCTTTCTTTGTCGCTGGTAGGCCTGAGAAGTTCTACAAGTTCGCAGGCGAGGCACGTACGCGCGTGGGCGAGGAATTGAACCTCATCGCCAAGGACAAGTTCGAGTTCTGCTGGATCGTCGATTTCCCGATGTATGAGTGGAACGAGGATGAGAAGAAGATCGACTTCTCGCACAATCCGTTCTCGATGCCGCAGGGCGGGCTCGAAGCGCTGACGACGAAGGACCCGCTCGACATTCTGGCCTACCAGTATGACATCGTCTGCAATGGCGTCGAGCTGTCGTCCGGCGCCATCCGCAACCATCGGCCGGACATCATGAAGAAGGCGTTCGAGCTCGCAGGCTATGGCGAGGATGTGCTGGAGGCGAAGTTCGGCGGCATGTACCGCGCCTTCCAGTATGGCGCGCCACCGCACGGCGGCATCGCGCCGGGGGTGGACCGCATCGTCATGCTTCTGTGCAACGAGCCCAACATCCGCGAGGTGGTGCTGTTCCCGATGAACCAGCAGGCGCAGGATTTGCTGATGGGCGCACCTGCCGAGGCGACGCCGAAGCAGCTGCGCGAGTTGCATATCCGGCTGAATTTGCCGGAAGGCTGAACCCCCTCCGGCCGTTGGCCACCTCCCCCGACAAGTTGAGGGAGGGCGAGCTGAGCAATGCTTCCCTTCCCCTGCTCGGCAGGGGAAGGTGCCGAAGGGCGGAAGGGGTTGGTGTAGAGTTCAGCTCACCGTATCCGGCAGCACTTCCTTGCGCTTGGCCATGAAGGCCAGCAGGCTTTCGTCAATGCCGGGGTCGAGCGGCGGCGCTTCATATTCGCGCAGCATCTTTTTCCACTGGGCGTTGGCGCGCACGACGATGTCCTTCTCGCCGTCATCGCGCCACTGCTCGAATGAGTTGTTGTCGGCCAGCCCGGAGCGCCAGAAGGCGGTTTCGAAGTTGGAGCGCGTATGGGTGGCGCCGAGATAATGCGAGCCGGGGCCAACCTCGCGGATGGCATCCATCGCCTGGCCGTTCTCCGAGAAGTCCACGCCTTCAGCAAACTTCTGGAACATGGAGAGCTGGTCGGCATCCATGATCAGTTTCTCGTAACCGGAAGCCAAACCGCCTTCCAGCCAGCCTGCGGCATGGAGGCAGAAATTGACGCCCGAGAGAATGGTTGACCATAGCGTGTTGGACGTTTCGTAAGCCGCCTGCGCGTCCGGCACCTTGGAGCCGCAGAGGCCGCCGCCGGAGCGGAAGGGAACGCCCATGCGGCGGGCAAGCTGGGCTGCACCAAAGGTGACGTGCGCTGGTTCCGGCGTGCCGAACGTTGGAGCGCCCGACTGCATGGACATGGAAGCGGCAAAGGTGCCGAACACAACTGGCGCGCCGGGGCGGCACAACTGCGTGAAGGCAATGCCAACGGAAGCTTCGGCGAGAATTTGGGTGAGCGTGCCGACTGTGGT
This sequence comes from uncultured Alphaproteobacteria bacterium, assembly GCA_963814455.1. GTDB lineage: Bacteria > Pseudomonadota > Alphaproteobacteria > Rhizobiales > Aestuariivirgaceae > Aestuariivirga. Next base: position 230,928 of record CAWFCR010000024.1, read on the forward strand.
GGTGGGCGACATGGCGCCCGCCACGATGAAGGGCGAGATGACGCAAGCCTGGTTGGCGCGGGCGAGAACCTTGAGCGCGCCGAGCATGACGCCATCCCACACCATGGGCGAGTTGGCGTTGATGAGCGAGGTCATCACGCAGTTCTGGTCAACGAACTCCTTGCCGAAGACAAGTTCCGCCATGGCAACGGAATCCGCGGAACGCTCGCCCGCCGTGACCGAGGCCATGAAGGGTTTGTCGCTGTACTTGATGTGGCTGTAGATCATGTCGAGGTGGCGCTTGGCCACCGGGATATCAACCGGTTCGCATAGCGTGCCACCAGCATGATGCAGGCTCGGCAGCATGTAGACGAGTTTTGCGAAGTTGCGGAAATCCTCGATCGTGGCGTAGCGGCGGCCTTCATCGAGATTGCGGATGAAGGGTGGGCCGTACACCGGGCGCGAACACCGTGTTGTTGCCGCCGATGGTGACGCTGTTGGCGGGGTTGCGCGCATGCTGCACATATTCGCGCGGCGCGGTCTTGATCAGTGAGCGGACGAGGCCCTTTGGAAAGCGCACGCGGAAGCGGCGAGGGTCAGTCGCAGAAACCTTGATGTCGGCTCCGGCTTCCTTCCACATCTGCACGGCTTCTTCGTCTTCATAGAAGTCAATGCCGGTTTCCTGCAGCACCGTTTCGGCATTGCGTTCGATCAGCTCCAGCTGCTCGTCACTGTAGGGCTCATAGGTCTTGATGTTGCGGCGGATGAAGCCAGCCTGCTTGACGGTTGTGGAGGTGCGGGCCGCGCGGCGGGCGTCAGCGCCACCACGGGCGCGGCGGGTTGCAGGGGCAGGGGCGGAATCGGTCATTTACTGGCCTGTTGAGAAAAGTTCACCTCAACAGGGTTTACGCTCACCCGGCTCTTGCCGGAAGAGCGTAAACGTCAGCGCGGAAGGCGGAAACGACCTCAGCCGAGGCTTCAGGCCGCCTGTTCGAGCGGGTTGGAGAAAACCGGGCGGGAAGCGGGCTGCTGGCGATCAAACATGCCTGCGCTGCTCAGGATATTGTCCATGCGGCCCACAAGCGCGTTGCGCGCTGCGGCAATCTGCAGGATTTCTTCTGGGGTTGGACCTTCGTTCTTCTTCTTGAAAAGCGACTTGAGCATGTGGCCGTCCTCGAACTTGTGCTGTTCACGTCCTTAACGACGTGTCACCAGTGTCGTCGATTTTGCGCATTCAATCCATCGTTAAGGATGATCGCGATCAACAGCCCGTAAACGGGATCGATAGAGTTTTAGATAACCGCTCCCAATTCCGGATTCACAAAACAATGTCATCCTCGCACTTGTTGCGGGGACCCATCGATCAGCCATCGCGCTGGGTCAGAAATGGGTCGCCGGGATGAACCCGGCGATGACAATCGGGGGGTTAGGCCTAAGCCGCCAGCAGGCTTTCGAACAGCGGGCGGCAATCGGTTTTGCCGTGCAGCGGTTCGATCATGTTTTCGGGGTGCGGCATCATGCCGATGACGTTGCCCGCTTCGTTGCAGATGCCGGCAATATCATGCATCGCGCCATTGGGGTTGGTGCCATCGGCATAGCGGAACACAACGCGGCCTTCGCCTTCCAGTGCTTTAAGCGTTTCGGCATCGCAGATGTAGTTGCCTTCGCCATGCGCCACGGGGCAGGAGACGGTCGTACCCTTGGCGACCTTGTTGGTGAAGAAGGTTGAGTTGTTCTCGACCCGCAGCTTCACCTCGCGGCAGACGAAGTGCAGATGCGCATTGCGCACCAGCGCGCCGGGCAGGAGGCCAGCTTCGGTGGCGATCTGGAAGCCGTTGCAGACCGCCAGAACCTTGAGCCCTTTCGCGGCCTTGGCGCGAATATCTTCCATGATGGGTGAGCGTGCGGCGATGGCGCCACAGCGCAGATAGTCGCCGTAGGAAAAACCGCCGGGCACCGCCACGAGATCAACTTTCGGCAGTTCAGTTTCGGTGTGCCAGACGATTATGGGCTTATGGCCGGTGACGCTTTCGAGCGCCAGCGCCATGTCACGCTCGCGGTTGATGCCGGGAAAGAGGACGACGGCGGATTTCATAGGTGGTTAATTATCAACCAGCCCGACACGCGTTTCCAACCGCTCCAGGCGGTCATCCACACGGTCGATGCGGCGATTGACGCCTGCCAACGCTTCCTCGACGGACGTGATCCGCACCTTCACATCACGCAAATCTCCCTTGATTTGCGCAACGTCCGCTGGACCTGCTTCAGAACTTCAAAGATCAGTTCGTTGGTAACGTTTGGCATGTGCTTTAAACCAAGACGATAGAGTAATTCTCGATCACGGTGTTGGCAATGAGCTTCTCGCACATGGCCTTGAGGGTGGCTTCGGCCTTGGCCTTGTCCTTCTCCGCCAGTTCGATCTCGAAATACTTGCCCTGGCGGACTGAGCCGACGCCATCAAAGCCCAGATGGCCGAGCGCGCCTTCGATGGCCTTGCCCTGCGGGTCCAACACGCCGTTCTTCAGGGTGACGGTGATCCTTGCCTTCATTACTTGTCGCTCTTCACCAGCTTGGGGCGCGAACGCTCCAGCTTCTCGTTCTCGCCGATGATGCCGAGGCGCTTGGCCACTTCCTGGTAAGCCTCGATGAGGCCGCCCATGTCGCGGCGGAAGCGGTCCTTGTCCAGCTTGTCGTTGGTCTTGATGTCCCACAGGCGGCATGAGTTGGGGCTGATCTCGTCCGCCAACACGATGCGCACCATCTCGTTCTCGTAGAAGCGGCCGAACTCGATCTTGAAGTCGACCAGCTTGATGCCGATGCCGAGGAACAGCCCGGTGAGGAAATCATTGATGCGGATCGACATGTGCATGATGTCGTCGATTTCCTGCGGCGTGGCCCAGCCGAAAGCCGTTATGTGTTCTTCCGACACCATCGGGTCGCCGAGCGCATCGTTCTTGTAGCAGAACTCGATGATGGAGCGCGGCAGCGGCGTGCCTTCCTCGAGCCCGAGGCGCTTGGCGAGCGAGCCTGCGGCCACGTTGCGGACGATGACTTCGAGCGGAACGATCTCAACCTCGCGCACCAGCTGCTCGCGCACATTGAGCGAGCGCAGGAAGTGCGTCGGGATGCCCAGTTCGTTGAGGCGGGTGAAGATGTATTCCGAAATGCGCTGGTTGAGCACACCCTTGCCTTCGATCACCGCCTTTTTCTGGGCGTTGAAGGCGGTGGCATCATCCTTGAAGTGGACGATCACGGTTCCCGGCTCCGGACCCTCATAGAGAATCTTGGCCTTGCCCTCGTAGATCTTGGTGCGCCTGCTATTCATGGGGATAATCCTCATCAAAACCCATATCGAGCCCGCTTGGCAAAAACCAGTGCAAGGCTGCCTAAGTTCACATGTTTCGACAATATTGCGCCAGTGCGCTTCCGGGCGCGGTTCTACAAGATGCTTTTGCGCTGCACAATGGCTTTGAAAGGTTGATTTGCGGGGGGTGACTAGCTATTTGAGTTAACGCAGGAAAGAAGGAGTTTTCCATGGCGCTTGAAGATCGCGAAAAGGGCTTTGAACGCAAGTTCGCCCATGACGAGGAATTACAGTTCAAGGCCGGGGTACGCCGCGCCAAGCTGGTGGGCCAGTGGGCCGCCGAAAAAATGGGCCTTTCCGGCGCCGAAGCTGATGCCTATGCCAAGACGGTGGTGGCGGCAGACCTTGCGGAAGTTGGCGAAGAAGACCTGTTCCGCAAGATCAGGGCTGACCTTGATGCGAAGAAGGTTGACCAGTCCGACCACCAGATCCGCCGCGTCATGGATGAAAAAATGGCGGAAGCGATCACCCAGGTAAGGGCGGGCTGAGTGGCTGATTCGCGCTTCACGTTGCGCCAGCAGCTGCGGGCCGGCGGCGAGCCCTTCCTGTTTTCCTGGATGTCGGTTGCCAGCGCCCAGCTTGCGGGCCAGGCAGCGCGCCTGCCGTTCGACGGCGTCTGCCTTGACATGCAGCATGGCATGATCGGTTTCAGCGAAGCTGCCGCCATGATCGCCGCCATCAACGCGGTCGGAAAGCCGTCGATCGTGCGTGTGCTGTGGAACGAGCCTGGCCTCACCGGGCAAGTTCTGGATGCAGGCGCCAGCGCTGTGATTGCGCCCATGGTGAACAGCCGGGCCGAAGCCGTAGCGCTGGTCAAGGCCACCAAGTATCCGCCGCTCGGCGGACGCAGCTGGGGCGGCTACGGCATGGTGCAGGCGGCTGGCCTGACGCCGGTGGACTATCTGCGCCAGGCCAATGACCTGACGCTGGTGTTCGCGATGATCGAGACGCGCGCTGCACTTGACGCGGTTGAAGAAATTGCCGCCGTTCCGGGGCTGGACGGATTGTTTGTTGGACCGTCCGATCTTTCTATAGCACTTTCAAATGGCGGCGAGTTGAACCGGACATCAGAAGCCACGCTGACAGCGATGAAGCGCATTGCGGCAGCCTGCGAGAAGAACGGTCTTGTCGCCGGGGCCTTTGCCGGCACGGCAGAAGTCATCAAGGCCTACAAGGCCATGGGCTACAAGTTCATGGCGGCGGCGGTTGATGTCGACATGATGCGGGCCGGCGCACAGGCCTTGGCAGCAGAGTTGAAATCCAGCTAGGCTTCGGCCTGCATCAAGGACAGGCCATGGAACAACGCGCACCCCTGCTTGAAGGTTATGAAGACATTCTCGACCGGCTGGTGGATATCTGCCTCGCGGCAGGCCCCATTCCGGCGCAGACCGACAAGTACTTCACCAACACCAGCCGCATCGTTGCCGCCAATGGCGATACCGAAGTCACATTTGCGGTGTTCATGCGCAGGCGCGTGGTGGCAGCGCTCGAACCGACGATCCGCATGGTGAAGAAGCTGGTGCCGGAAGCCAGCGTGCGCCGCTTCTATGAAGAGGGGGACGTGGTTCCCTCCGAAAGCAAGATCATGGAAATCACCGGGCCTATGGCGCGGCTGTCGGAGTGCGAAACGGTGTTCCTGCAGAAGACCGGCTTTCCCTGCGTTTCCGCCAACAATGCCTATGAAATGTGCCGCGCCATTCCCGATGCCGGCTTCATGGACATGCATGCCCGCCATGCAAGCGGCGCGGAGATGAATATTCTTGCCTCCTATGGGGCGGCTGTTGGCAGCGCGGCGGCACGGCGGGCGGATTCCAAGGTGAAGGGTTTCGTCGGCTCGTCGCAGGATCTGACGGCGCCCCTGTTTGGCGCCAAGGCCGGCATGGGAACCATGCCGCATGCGCTCGTTGGCTATGCGGGCGGCGATGTGCTGGAAGCGATGAAGATGTTTGCGCGCACCATTCCCGAGGCCATGAGCCTGATCGCGCTGGTCGATTACACGGGCGAGGAAATCACCGATTCGTTGCGCTGCGCCAAATGGTTCTACGAGGACGAAAAGCTCGATAGCCATGGCAAGACATTTGGTGTGCGGCTCGACACCCATGGCGGGCGCTTCGCCGAAGGGCTTGATTATGAACGCTCGGTTGAAACTGTCGGCCATTGGCTGGGCGTGCCGGGCGAATACAACATCGTCGAGCAGGTGCTCGGCGGGCGCGCCTTCCAGCTCGACCCCAGCAACATCCTGGTTGACAAGGTGCGCCGCATCCTGTTCGGCAAGGGTGTCTCTGTCGCCTCCGTCATCCATGTGCGGCGTGCGCTCGACAAGGCGGGCTTCAAGGACGCCTTGATCGTGGCCTCGTCCGGCTTTGACGCGCAGAAGTGCCAGGTCATGGGCGCGGCGCGGGCGCCCATTAACCTGGTTGGAACGGGCAGCTTCCTGCCGGCGACGCTGAACGAGACCTATGCAACCGCTGATATCATTTCCTACGGTGGCGAGCGGCGCGTGAAGATCGGCCGGGAATTTCTCTTCGATTAACCAGCGGTGCATGGTTCGCGAGTCAGCTTGAAAAATTTCTGCTAGTGTGATTGATCTGAATGGGGGCCTTCGAGGGCTGAGTCATGATCAAGAAACTTGTTGCCGGCATTGGTTTGGCGTTGAGTATGGTCGCCGCGGTGGCGGTAGCCGAGGCAAAAACACCTAAAGCCAAGAAACCTGTCAATGTCATCATTGACATCTCTTCGCAGTCCATGGCGGTTCGGGTGAACGGCTGGCATTGGGCGAGCTGGAAGGTTTCAACGGCGCGCAGCGGCTATTACACTCCACGCGGCAATTTCGGCGTGCAGCGCACGGCGCGGGTTTACTATTCGCGCAAGTACGACAATGCACCGATGCCGAATTCGGTGTTCTTTCACGGCGGCTATGCCATTCATGGCAGCAATCATATCCGTTCACTGGGGCGTCCGGCTTCGCATGGCTGCGTCCGTCTGCATCCTTCCAATGCCGCACAGCTCTACTCGCTTGTGCAGCAATATGGACCGCGTGGCGTGCGCATCACCATTGTGAACTGAGACTGCTTCACCTCAAGCTGACCCTGATGTAACCTCGGACAAGAGTTGCGCCATGCAACTCTTTTCGAGAGGTTGGCATGCTCAAGTTCATCAAGTATCTGGTTGGCATCATCGCGGCACTGGTCCTGCTGGTGGTTGGCGGCGCCTTCCTGCTGCCGGGAGAGGCATCCTTCACGCGCTCGCTGCAGATCAATGCGCCACCTGACAAGGTGTTTGCCATCGTTTCCAACTTCGACCGCTTCAACGAGTGGTCGCCGTGGGCTGAGCTTGATCCTACAACCAGCTATAGCCGCAGCGGCCCGGCCGAAGGCGTTGGCGCGATGCTCGCCTGGGCTTCCAATGACGCCAATGTCGGCAAGGGCTCGATGCGCGTCACTGCGCATGAGCCGCCATCGCGGCTTGGCATCGCGCTTGATTTCGGCGAGATGGGACAATCGCAGTCCGGTTGGGAGTTCAAGCCGGAGGGGAGTGGAACATTGGCCACCTGGTCGTTTCAGATGAAGCTCGACGGCGTGATGAATCGCTGGCTTGGGTTGATGATGGAACAATTCGCTGGGCCGGATTACGAGAAGGGCCTGAAGAAGCTCAAAGCCCTGGCGGAGTCGGAGTCACCGAATGGCTGACAACAAGGGGCGTACAGCGCTCATCACCGGCGGCGCGCAGGGCATTGGCGCGGCCGTTGCCGAGCGTTTCCTGGCCGATGGTTTTGCCCATGTGCTGCTAGTTGACCGGAACGAGGTGAAGCTTGCCGAAACGCAATCACGCCTTGGTTCTTGCTGCTCGGTGCTAGCAGGTGATTTGCGCGACACTGCGTTGGCGGCGCACGCCGTCGGACAGCTAGTCAATCAAGCGGGGCGTATCGATGTGTTAATCAATGCCGCCGGCAATACCGAGCGTTGCGGCATTGCGGATGTTACGCCTGACAGCTTTTCCCGCCTGTTTGACATCAATGTTCGCGCGCCGCTGTTTCTCATGCAGGAGGCTGCAAAGCCGATGCTGGAGCAGGGGCGCGGCGTGATGATCAATGTTTCCAGCATGCTGGCTTATGGCGGTCCGCCCAACCTTGCAATCTATTCGGCTTCCAAGTCTGCGTTAAACACGCTCACCCGCAATGCCGCCAACAGCTGGAAGCGGCAGGGGATCAGGGCCTTCGCCATCAACCTTGGCTGGACACTGACCGATGGCGAGCATGCCCTGCAGACCGGCTTCCACAAGATGCCGCAAGACTGGGCCGAGCATATCGGCAAACGCATGCCAGCCGGACGGCTGATCGTGCCTTCCGACATTGCTGATCTGTGCGCCTATCTGATCTCGCCGTCAGCGCAGATGATGAATGGTGCGGTCATTGATTTCGAGCAGATGCCAGTCGGCGTGTTCGATGCACATCCGGCACTGGCGCCGGAATGACGCGATTCATTGCCTTGTTGCGCGCCGTCAATGTCGGGCGCACCGGAAAAGTTGGCATGGCTGACCTTTGCAAGGCCTGCGAGGCGGCAGGATTTCGCGACGTCGAGAGCTACATCAACTCCGGCAATCTGCTGTTCGGCACAGAGGCCAGTCGTGAAGACACTGCAAGCCGATTGCAAGAGATTTTGGAGCGGGATTTCGGCCTCTCCGCAAATCGCGTGGTGCTTCGAACGCCGGAAGAATTACAACGCGCGATCAACCAAAACCCATTTCCCGAGAGCGCCCGCCACGCGCCGCAGTTCTTGCATGTGCACTTCATGGCAGGCACACCGAAAGAAGATGCTGACCTGATGCTGACCAGTTACAAAGGGCCGGAACGTCGTGCGGCGGGTCGAGGCGCATGTTTATGTCGACTATGTGGGCGGGGCAGGAGCATTCAGCGCTCACAGCCAAGCTTCTTCGAAAAGGCACTGGGTTGAGTGGGCACGGCGCGAAACTGGAACACCTGCGTCAAGCTGCTCGAACTGGCGCAACAGCCGCTGCTAGCTGACTTCAACCCAATTCCAGCAGCACGATTTCCGGCGGCATGCCGAAGCGCACCGGCAGCATGGAACAGCCAAGCCCGCCGGATACAACAAGATGGCGGCCATTCTCCACCACATGACCGTAGGCAAAGCGGTTGCCATAGGATGACGGCACGATAGGCGAATAGCCCAAGATGCGCACTTGCCCGCCATGGGTGTGGCCGGAAAGCGTCAGCGAGACGCGTTCCGGCACATTGAGAAACAAGTCAGGCTCATGCGCGAGGTGGATGATCGGTGCATCATCCGTCACTTGCGCGAGGGTGCCTGGCAGGTCATCCAGCCCATGCAGGCCGTGGCCGCGCCTCCACAGGGCGATGATGCTGGAAGTGCCGGAAAGCCAGAACGGCAGATTGTCCTTCAGCAGCCTTGCAGCGCGGTTTTCAAGCACCGGGATGCCTGCATCCTCCAGCGCCTTCTGGCCGTCTGTCGGGCCTTTCTGGGCACGCTGAACCGCCCGGTCCGCCCACCAATCATGATTGCCCATGATGGCGAATGTCCCAAGAGGTGACTTGAGCGCGGTGGCTGCGGTTGCCATATCGGCAGCAGAAACGCGCCCGGTCACAAAGCGGTGCGAGGTCGCGTAGTCACCCAGCATCAAGTGTGCGTCAGGCTGCAGCGCATTGGCAGCCTCTATGATGCGGCGGAAGCGTGAGACCGGCATGTAGGGCTCGGCGAGATGCGGGTCGGCGATCAAAGCAAGGCGGAGTTTCAGTCCCGGCGTCCAGCGTGGCGGCGTAAAGCGATAGACTTGCGTGCGCAGCAAGAAGCCGGGCTCGATGATGAAGCCGTATGTGCCCGCTACAGCGCCCGCGGCCGTAAGGCGGGCCAGCCATTTGAAGAAGCCGCGACGGTTCATTGATGAAGGCTCGTGAGCTCCGCTTCCTTCAGCGCCCATTCGCGGAAGGCTTTCACCATGGGAGAATCCGCCGTCTCCAACGGAGAAATGATGTAGTAGGAAAACTGCGGCGGCGCCCGCAACGAAAGCTCGAAGGGCTTCACCAGCCTGCCGGCAGCCAGATCATCCGCCACCAGGTTGGAATCGCCCAATGCTACGCCAAGCCCGTCAATTGCCGCCTGCACGGCGAGCGAAGTCTGGCCGAAGTGCAGGCCGGAGGAATCATCAAAGTCGGTGACGCCAGCGGCCAGCATCCACATGCGCCAGTTGGGCCAGGGCAGGCCCTGGGCTTCCCAGTCCAAATGAATCAATTGGTGCTTGAGCAGGTCACGCGGCGTCTTCAGCGGCTTTGCGCCCGCCATCAGCTTGGGGCTGCAGACAGGAAACACATGGTCGTGGAACAGCAGATCGACCTTGAGGCCGGGGTAATTGCCCTTGCCGAAGCGGATGGCGATATCAACATCGTCACGGTCAAAATCCATGAGTGCCGACGACACATCGAGCCGCACTTCGGCGCCAGGCATGGCCGCCATGAAACGCTCCAACCGGGGAACGAGCCACTTGGCTCCAACTGATGGCGAAGCCGAGACCTTGAGCTGCTGCTGGTTCTTGAGCTTGCGGATGCGCTGCAGCGAGCGGGTGAGCGTCTCGAGCGATTCCGCAGCGGCGACGCGCAGGATCTCGCCCTCGCGCGTCAGCCGCATGGTGCGGCTGGTGCGGGTGAACAGTGCGGCTCCGATCTGGTCCTCCAGTTCGCGGATCTGGTGGCTGATGGCGGCAGGCGTCACATTCATATCGTCAGCAGCGCGGGTGAAGCTCAAATGCCGGGCGGCGGCGTCAAATGCCCTGAGCGAGCGCAGTCCCGGGAACAGGTCAATCATGGCAAAATCACCTGATCTTCAAATTAAAGTATAAGATCACACGAGGATTAGTCGTTTTTCAAAGTCAGCGCAATGCACTATCTTAGGATCATCAACAATTACTAATGAAAGATTAATCCTCATGAACCGCTTCCTCGCCCGCGCCTCGCAGTCCATCCTCAATATTCTCACGATTGACGAGAAGACCGACCTCTTCCTCAGCCGCACTCATGTGCAGGTGAGCCTCAGCTCCCGCCTTTGGGGCATCTGATCCTCGGCAAGTTTGATCAGCGGCCCTTCCACTGGGGCTTGCGCTTTTCGGCAAAGGCGCGGGCGCCTTCCAGCTGGTCCTCGCTGGAATAGAGCCTGTCCACCGTTGGCAGCTTGCGCTTCGTCACCCGGTTGAAGGCTTCCTGGACGGGCAGGTGCAGGGTTTCGCGCAGCGTTTCCTTGATGGCTGCAAACACCAGCGGCGGACCATCGGCGAGCAATGCCGCCACTTCTCTCGCACGGCTCATCAACTGCGCGGCGGGGACGATCTCGTTGATGATGCCCCAGTGCTTGGCTTCGTTCGCATCAAAGCGGCGGCCGGTGAACAGCAATTCGGTCGCCACATGATAAGGCAGGTAGCGCGGCAGCTTGATTGTGGCGGCATCCGCCAGCGTGCCTGAATTGATTTCCGGCAGCGCGAAGGTTGCGTGCTCGGCAGCGATGATGATGTCCGCCGAGATCATGATCTCGAAGCCGCCGCCGAAGGCGAGGCCATTCACCGCTGCAATCACCGGCTTGTTGAGGCCGGGCAACTCCTGCAGGCCGCCGAAACCGCCGACGCCGTAGTCCGAATCCGGCGTTTCGCCTTCGGCTGCGGCCTTCAGGTCCCAGCCAGGGCAGAAGAATTTCTCGCCCGCTGCGGTGAGAATGGCGACGCGTAACTCCGGATCATCGCGGAAGGCGGCAAAGGTTTCGCCCATGATGCGCGAGGTTGCGGCATCGATGGCATTGGCCTTGGGCCGGTTGATAGTGACTTCGAGAATGCGCCCGTTGCGCCGGGTTTCGATGGGAGAGTTTGTCATTCAGAACTTCTTGCTGCTGCCGGCGTTCTTGAGGAGAGCATTGGCCGTGTGGCGACTTGCGAGATTTCGCGGAACAATCAGAATAATGCCAGTTTCAGGCCTCCACTATTTTTCATGCGAACCTTTTGCTGGAGACAGAAATTCAAATCCAAGCCCCTTCAATTCCTTGATCACGGACTTGTAGTACCCATCGGGCATCAGGCGGGAACTTTGGGTGCATCCGGCTGCTGCAACACAATGGCAGGCAACAGATCTTTCAAGGGTGTTTCGGCGATATCACGGGCGCTCAAATGGTTGGCGACGATAAGCTCGGCCGCCAAGTCACTCACTAGTGCATCGAACTCACCGATAGTTGCCGCTTCGATATGAAGACCAATTATGTCTGATTCCGCGTAGAAAACCTTGGCTTCTTCGTCCCAAACTGGCTTGACGTGAAACGTGCGATTCATGGATGCCTCGCTTTCGAACAATGAATATAGGCGCTTCACCTGATCCTCACAAGCGCATCAACCGCCACGGCCCCTTGCGGCAGCACGAGCAGCGGGTTGATATCCAGTTCTTCAATCGTGGCGCCATTGGCATCGGCGAAGCGAGCAACCGCCATGATGGCGTCGATGACGGACTTCGCATCGCCCGACTTGCCGCGAAAGCCTTCAACCAGCTTCCACACTTTCAAGCGTTGCACGGCGCGGGTGACTTCTTGGCGCGAGGTCGGCAGCAGAAGCGTGACGCTGTCCTTCAACAGTTCGGTGAGGATGCCGCCAGCGCCGATGACAAGCGCGAGGCCGAATTGCGGATCGCGGGTGAGGCCGATGATCAGCTCCGCCACCACACCTGTGACCATGCGTTCGACCAGCACGTCGGGGCCGAGGCCTGCCATGCGGGCGGCGGCGGCTTCCGCTTCTTCTGCAGTCTTGATGTTGAGGGCAACGCCGCCGGCTTCCGTCTTGTGGGCAATGTGGGCGGCTGCGGTCTTGATGGTGACGGGAAAGCCGATCTCCGCCGCCACGCCAGCAGCTTCGTCTGTCTTGCATACGCGGCCCTCAGGCACCGGCAAGCCATAGGATTTCAGCAGCGCCTTGCCTTCCGACTTCGGAGAGCAGGGTGACCTCGCCGCTGCTCGCAACCGGTTGAGCGAGAACCGGCAGCGGTTCGGTCCGCGCCCAATTCTCACCGATCATGGCGGCGGCCTCGAAGGCAGAGAACGCATCGTCAAGCCCGATGAGCGGGGTAACGCCGTGGCTCGCAACTTGTTCGGCCAGATCCTGCGGCATGCCTTCGGGGAGCGAGGAGACGATTGCCGCGCGCGCGCCTGTGGCCTTGGAGGCGGCAACAAGCGCGCTGGCCGCCTTGCGCCAGCTGGCATTGTTCATCTTGGGGTTGACCGGCGTATCAAGGATCAGCATCGCCGCATCGAATTGGCACGCCAGCACGGCGGAGTAGGTGGCGGTCTGCTTCTCCTCCTGGTTCCAGATGAAGGTGTGGTAGTCGAGCGGGTTGTCGATGGTGACGAACTCATTGAGCGTTGCCGCAATCTTCGGCTTGTGCTCAGCGGGGAAGGGCGGAAACACAACATTTCGGCCCATGGCCATGTCTGACACCAGCGCCGCCTCGCCGCCTGAGCAACTCATCGACACAAGCCGGTTGCCCTTAAGCGGACCGCCATGGTGCAGCAGCTTGAGGGTTTCCACGAAGGAGGTGATCGAGGTGGCGCGCGCAATGCCGTAGCGCTCGAACAGCGCGTCATAGAGTGTATCGGCGCCAGCGAGCGACGATGTGTGGCTGAGCGCCACCTTGGCGCCTTGCTCGGAGCGGCCAGTCTTGAGCGCGACGATGGGCTTGCGGGCAGCGCGCGCTGCCGCTGCGGCGGCGGCGAAGCCTGCGGCATCCGGCAGGCCTTCGATGTGGAGGCCGATTGCGGTCATGCGCGGGTCCGCCGCCATGGCCGCCACCATCTGCGCCATATCGACATCCGCCTGGTTGCCGATGGCGAAGACACCTGCGAGAGGCAGGGCGCGCATGGTGAAGGTGAAGTTGCAGGCAATGTTGCCGGATTGCGTGACGATGACGACGCCTGTGTCGCAAGGCTCGATGCCATGTTCATCCGGCCACAAGGCGCAGCGCGAGAGGCCGTTGACATAGCCATAGCAGTTGGGGCCGAGCAGCGGCATGCCGTCTGCTGCCTTGATCAGTTCCTCCTGCAAGTGACTGTCGCCAGTCTCAGCAAAGCCGCTTGCATAGATCACCGCGCCGCCGCAGCCCTTGGCCTTCAGTGCACGGACGATGTCGATTGTCGGCTCGCGCTTGACGGCAATGAAGGCGGCATCAATCGGGCCGGTGATCTCGTCGATTGACTTGATGGTCGGGAATGCCACCCAGATGCTCGCGCTTGGGATGCACGGCCCAGATTTTGCCGGCAAAGCCCAATTCGCGCGTGCGGGTGATGGCGATATCGCATTCCGCCCCGCCGATGAAGGCGATGGCGGATTGCGGGTGGAGGAGGCGGGTGAGGGATTTCATGGTGCTGCGCAGGGCCCCCTCAGTCCTTCGGACAGCTCCCCCAACAAGTTGGGGGAGCGCGTTTTGAATACACCGCTCCCTCAGCTATGCTGGGGGAGGTGCCCGAAGGGCGGAGGGGGCATTTCATCCGGGTCATCCCCCCAGCGGCCGCAGCAAGCGCGCGCGTGATGATATGGCGCTGGATTTCGCTGGTGCCTTCCCAGATGCGTTCGACGCGGGCATCGCGCCAGATGCGCTCCAGCGGCAGGTCGCTCATCAGGCCCATGCCGCCGTGAATCTGGATCGCCTCATCAGCCACAAAGGCCAGCATTTCGGTGGCCTTGAGCTTGGCCATCGCCATGTCCATGTCGGTCACCGTTTTCTGGTCGAACTTCCAGGCGGCTTCCAGCGTCAGCAATTCCGCCGCCTTCAGTTCCACCGCCATGTCGGCGAGCTTGAAGGAAACGCCCTGAAACTTGCCGATCTGCTGGCCGAACTGATGACGGTCCACCGCATATTGCTTGGCATGCTCCATGGCGCGCTCGGCCCGGCCCAGGCAAGTTGCGGCCACCTGCAGGCGCGTTGCGCCCAGCCATTCATTGGCAACCTCGAAGCCCTTGTGCACTTCGCCCAGCACCTGGGATTTGTGCACGCGGCAATCCATGAATTCGAGAATGCAGTTCTGGTAGCCCCGGTGCGAAACGTTCTTGTAGCCATCGCGCACCGTGTAGCCCTTGGTGCCCTTGTCGATGAGGAAGGCGGTGATCAGCTTCTTCTTGCCGCGCGGCGTTTCTTCCTCGCCGGTTGCGGCAAACAGGATGACGAAATGCGCTTCATCGGCATGGCTGATGAAATGCTTGGTGCCATTGATGACGAAATCATCGCCGTCCTGCTTGGCGAAGGTCTTCATGCCGCGCACGTCGGAGCCGACGCCCGGCTCAGTCATCGCGAGGCAATCAATCTTCTCGCCCGTCACCGATGGGAACAGGTATTTCTCGCGCTGCTCGCCCACGCAGGCCATGAGGATGTTGGAAGGGCGCGACACGCAATTCCAATGCAGCGCATAGTTGGCGCGGCCCAGTTCCTTTTCGTACAGAACCCAGGTCAGCGTATCGAGGCCGGCGCCGCCTGCCTCGGCTGGCATATTGGCGGCATAGAGCCCCGCCTGGATGGCCTTGTGCTTGATCTCGTCACGCAGCTCAGGGCGCAGGCGGCCCGTCTCCTCGACCTCCGCTTCATGCGGATAAAGCTCGGCGGCGACGAAATCGCGCGTCGTCTTGATGATCATCTGCTGTTCTTCGGTAGAGGGAGAAATCCATGTGCGTTGCTACCGTGGCGTCTTCTATTTGCACATCTTAAGAGCTTCGGCAGGGCACTTATCATGACGCTGATTTCTCGGACGCATATGCGGTAGTCTTTGGGTGAGGGGATCGTTTTTGATCAGGTTGTTAGTTGGTGTCAGCTCATGTATACAGTTATGGTTGGTTGAACTTGCGGAAGCTTGAAGTTGCAATGCGAATTGCAGCATTGCCTCATGCTCCAGAACAGCGGGCGTCGCGTGACAGTCCTTGCCTCATCAGCGGCATCAGGCTTTCACGTCAAGCGCTTGTATGGCGGAGCCGCCGAATTCAGCGGGGTACTTCACGCGCAGGCTTCCAGAATGGTGGCAGGAGATCAATGACGTGGCACGGCGCATGGACTTGCGGTGCTGCCTGATGCGCTTGGGCCAATGGGCGATCATCGGCGTTGAGATGCGCCTTCATGCACCCAATGCTTGAACAGGCGGAACGGAGCGTTGGAAACATTGGCCCACGGCAGATCATAGCTCATGTAGGTAAGCGGGCCACCTGGCCGAAGGTTTGGCCGGTTTCCCATTTCTATCTTGCGGCCATCATTGTGAATGTCTGGCATGAACTTGGCCCAGCCATCCTCCGCCATGAATTCGGCGCAGCCGCCATTGTCGGAAAGAAACAACACCATGGTGTCATCGTTGATGCCAAGCTGCTTCAGCTGTCCATGACGCGTCCGATGGACTGATCGAGGCGGTCAACATGGCGGCATAGACGACCATGCGGCTGGCTTCCAGTCGCTGGTTTTCACGTCACCCAGTCTGGCGCTTCAGCATCGCGGGGCGAGATATCCCATTTATGCTGGAGCACGCTGCGCGACAGCATTTCCTCGTGGCGGGCTGTGCGTATCTTGTCCCAGCCTTTCGAATAGACCCTGTCGTACTTCGCAATATCCTATCCGTGCGCGTCTTCCATTTGCCAAAGTTTGAGCAGTGTCGGCAGGGCAACATTCCAATCCATGACGCCTGACTTTTCCGCCCAGCCCGCATACTCGCGTGTCAGTTTTTGGGTGAGAGGGTCGTTCCTACCCATCAGGTTGTTCAGTTCAGTGCGGTCAGCCTCCATGTCATACAGTTCCCAGGGCTGGTTAAACTTGCGGACCAGTTTGTAGTTGCCAATTCGGATAGCGGCATTGCCCTCATGTTCCCAGAACAGCGGGCGTTCGCGTGACCAGTCCCGGCCATCCATCAACGGCATGAGGCTTTCGCCATCAACGGCTTGAATGGCGGCGCCACCGAATTCAGCAGGGTACTTCACGCCGCAGGCTTCCAGGATGGTAGGCAGCAGGTCAATGACATGGCACGGCGTATGGATTTTCCGGTGCTGCCTGATGCGCTTGGGCCAATGGGCGATCATCGGCGTTGAAATGCCGCCTTCATGCACCCAATGCTTGAACAGGCGGAACGGAGCGTTAGAGACATTGGCCCACGGAAGATCATAGCTCATGTAGGTGAGGGGGCCGCCGGGGCGCAAGCTAGGCCGGTTGCCCATTTCTATCTTGCGGCCATCATTGTGAATGTCAGGCATAAACTTGGCCCAGCCATCTTCCGCCATGAACTCGGCACAGCCGCCGTTGTCGGAGAGGAAGAGCACCATGGTGTCGTCGCCGATGCCAAGCTGCTTCAGTCTGTCCATGACGCGGCCGATAGACTGGTCGAGCCTATCGACCATGGCGGCATAGACGGCCATGCGGCTGGCTTCCCAGTCACCCGTTTTCACATCGCCCCATGCCGGCGCTTCAGCATCGCGGGGCGAGATATCCCATTTGTGCTGGAGCACACCGCGCGCCAGCATTTCCTCGTGGCGGGCCGTGCGTATCTTGTCCCAGCCCTTGGAATAGACGCCGTCATACTTTGCAATATCCTGTTCATGCGCATGCAACGGCCAATGCGGCGCGGCGTGGGCGAGATAGAGAAAGAACGGCTGGTTGGCCGCCGTGCTTTCCTCAATCATGGTGATCGCCTTGTCGGTGATCTTGTCAGTGAAATAGAAATCGGTGGGGGAGACTTCTGCGCGCGCATCATCCTCCATGATGAAGTGCGGTGAGAAGAAATGGGTGACGCCGTCGATGATGCCGTAGAACTTGTCGAAGCCGCGCTGGCGCGGTGTCGGCCTGTCAACGTCGCCAACACGCCAGGTATCAACAAGCCGGGCCCAGAAATCGCCGCCCACATGCCATTTGCCGGACATCAGCGTGCGGTAGCCGCCGAGGCGCATGAGCTAGGCGATAGTTGCAGCGTCATTGCGCAGGTAACCTTGATAGGCAGGCGTGCCGAGATTGGCGCCCATGTGGCCGATGCCCGCATTGTGGGGGTAAAGGCCGGTCAACAGCGCAGCGCGCGTTGGGCAGCAGCGGGCGCAATTGTACATGGATGAAAACAGCAGTCCGCTGCGGGCGAGAGCATCAATATTGGGGGTCTTGATTTCTGAACCCATGATGCCGAGGTCAGCAAAGCCCATGTCGTCCACGAGGATGAGGATGACGTTGGGCCGTGACTTCTCTTGTGCGCTTGATGCCATGTGGCAGACTTATCGGATGTGCATGGTTTCGAGGTGGCCATCGACGGCGATAGCCTGGCCATTGACCATCTTGGCGGCGGGGGAGGCGAGGAAGAGGCACATGTCGGCAATCTCCTCCGGCTCGACAAAGCGGGGAATGGATTGCGACCAGGTCATTTCCTTGGCGATGGCTTCAAATGAAACGCCGCGAATTTCGGCCTCGCCCTCGATGACGCGGTTGATGCGGTCACCGCGCACAGCGCCGGGGCAGATGGCATTGCAGCGCACGTTGTGCGGGCCAAGCTCGATGGCGAGCGACTTGGTGAGGCCGATGACCGCCCATTTGGCGGCGGCATAGGGCGTACGGTTGCCGAAGCCGTAAAGCCCCGCCGTTGATGACAGGTTGATGATGGAGCCTGAGCCTTGCGCCTTCATCACCGGTGCGGCGCGCCTTGCGCAGAGAAACTGACTGTCGAGGCAGATGGCGAGGCATTCCTTCCATTCGGCATATTCAATGTCGTCGACAGGCGCTGTCGGGCCCTTGATGCCGGCGTTGTTGACCATCACGTCGAGGCCGCCCAAATCTTCCAGCGCATCATCGAACCAGGCATCGACTTCCGCCTCGTTGGCCACATTCACATGCGTTGCGGCGATTTCCGGAAACTCGTCGCGGAAGGCGGCAAGAGCCTGCTCATTGACATCGCAGATATGGACCTTGGCGCCATCATCGGCGAAGGCTTTGGCAATGGCGCGGCCGATGCCGGTGGCCGCTGCGGTAATCATCACACGTTGCTGCACAGCGTTTCCTCCGCTACTTTTTCTTGCGCTTCACCGCCATGGTGGAGCCCATTTCCTTCGGCTTCTTCAACTTCTTGTGGGCCTTTGCAATTGACGACAGGGCTTCCCAGAGTTTTGCGCCCATGGGGGCAACGCGGCCTTCCTTCTGGTTGACATGAAGCTGCATGATCTCATTGGTGCCGGCCAGTTCCTTGGTCTTGCCATGATACATGCGGTGGAACAGGTGCATGCGCTTTTCATCGGCGCCCAGCACTTGCGTCTCGATCCAGAAGGGATCGCCGACTTTCATTTCCTTGTAGTAGTTGAGATGCGTTTCGGCGGTAAAGAAGGTGTTGCCGGAAGCACGGTAGGCTTCATCATCGCCGATGTAGCGGAAGAAGGCATCAAGCCCGTCACCAAAGGCGGTGAGGTAGGCGGCATCCGTCATATGGCCGTTGTAGTCGAGCCAGGCGGAGAGCACTTCGCCCTTGTGAAGCTTCACTGGCGCATCGAGCTTGTCAGCACTTCTTCCAGCGCTTGGCCTTGGCACCCTGGCGGGCTTCCTCGCGCGCCAACACGTTGCCTGCGGCAATGCCATGGTGCTTGAACAGCCGCATCATGTCGACCAGCACGTCGTTGCGCTTGGCTTCGATCTCGGCCACCGTCTGGCCACCGGCCTGGGCTTCACACCCTTCTATAAGACGTTTCTCCAACTCCTCGTTCCACTTGGGATATTTAAGGTCGGTCCACGGCAATTCGAGGGTAGGGTCAAACTGCGAGATGAAATGGCGCATGCCGCCGGGGCCGCCTGCCACATGGTAGGTGAGGAACGAACCCATGAAGGCCCAGCGCATGCCAGCGGAATAGATAATGGAATCATCAATATCGCCGGTTGTGCCAACATCCTTGTTGAGGATGTGGAGCGCCTCGCGCCACAGGGCTTCCTGCAGGCGGTCGCAGATGTAACCGTCAATCTCCTTCTTCAGGCGCAGCACATGCATGCCGATGGCTTCGAAATATTCGCCGGCGCGGTCCATGGCCTCGCTGGAGGTCTTGTCGCCCGGCACGGTTTCAACCAGCGGCAGCAGGTACACCGGGTTGAACGGGTGGCCGATGATGACGCGTTCGGGATGCCGCGCGCATTCGATTGCAGGCGCGATGGCAGGAAGCCGGAAGATGATGATGAGATGATTACATCGGGGCGTGCGATGGCATCAATATCGCGGAACAGTTTTATCTTGAGGTCTTCACGTTCGGGTGCAGCCTCATGCACGAAGTCGGCTTTCGAGGCCATCTCGGCCAAGTCGGTGGTGAAGGAGAGCTTGCCCTTCTTGCCGACTGCGCCAAGAAGCTTCGCCATGGAAGGCCAGGCCACATCAATCGCCGCTCGCAGTTTGGCTTCGGCTGCGGGCTGCACGTCATAGGCAATGACATCAAAGCCGCGAATGAGCAGGCGCGCCGCCCAGCCAGCGCCAATGAGGCCGGTGCCGGCGATGCCGACGGTCTTGATCTTGGCCATCGTCCTAGCTCCGCGCTTTCAGCTTGAGGATGGCGCGCGCTTCATCCGGCGTGGCGATGCCGGTGCCGAGCAAGATGGATGAGCTTCACCGCTTTCTCGACCAATTGGCCGTTGGTGGCATGCACGCCTTTTTCGAGCCAGAGATTGTCTTCCAGCCCGACGCGCACATGGCCGCCGAGCAGCACGGCCTGCGCCACGGCAGGGAATTGGTTGCGGCCGATGCCGAAGGAAGCCCACACCGCGCCTTCCGGCAATTGCGATTTCTGATAGGCCATGGTCTCGGTATTGTAAGGCGCACCCCACGGAATGCCGAGGCAGAGCTGGTACAGCGGCGGGCCGTCAATCAGCTCCTCCTTCACCAGCTGGTTGGCAAACCAGAGATTGCCACTGTCGAAGATTTCCATTTCCGGCTTGACGCCATAGGACTTGATGAGCGCTGCCTGCTGGCGCAGCTGCGTCGGCGTCTGCACCACGATCGACTGGCCATCGCCAAAGTTCAGCGTGCCGCAATCGAGCGTGCAGATTTCGGGCCGCAGTTCCTTGACATGGATGAGGCGCTCGAGCGGGCCGACGCAATCGGTGCCGGGGCCAAACTCAAGCGGCTTCTCGCCGTCACCCACCACCACATCGCCGCCCATGCCGGCGGTGAGGTTGATGATGACATTGGTGTTCTTGGCCCGGATGCGCTCCATCACCTCGCGGTAGAGGGCAACATTGCGCGTGCCCTTGCCGGTTTTGAGATCGCGCACATGGCAATGCACTACGGCAGCGCCTGCCGATGCAGCTTCGAGCGCCGCGTTGGCGATCTGCTCCGGCGTGACAGGCACATGCGGGCTCTTGCCGACAGTGTCTCCGGAACCGGTGACGGCACAGGTGATGATGACTTTGGGCTGCATTGTGATCCTCCGAACAGGCCCCACGAGGTTAGCCAAGCTGAAAAGCAGCGTTTGACAAATTTCGCCATCTGTTTGATGTTTTTCGCCATGAGCCCTGCGACTGTCGTTTTCCACCTGGTGCCGCGCTTTTCGATGATCTCGCTCTATGGCGCGCTAGAGCCGTTGCGCATCGCCAACCGTTTTGCGCCCGGCAGTTTTGAATGGGTATTCACCTCGCTCGACGGGCAGCCGGTTGCCGCCTCCAACGACATTCCGGTTTCGGTAGGGGGGCGGCTGGCTGATGTGAAGAAGCCTGCCGTGGTCACCATCTGCGCCAGTTACAATCCTGAGAAACCGGCGCGCAAACCCATTCTCAATGCCATCCACAAGCTGGCCGCCGCCAAGGTGCAATTGGCGGGCATTGATACCGGGCCGTTCTTCCTCGGCTGGGCAGGCGTGCTGGATGGCTGCCGCGCCACCTGCCACTGGGAGAGCTTCCCCGGTTTTCGCGAGAGTTTCCCGCGCGTCACTTGCGTGCAATCGCTGTTCGAGATTGACGGTGACCGCATGACCTGCGCCGGAGGTTCGTCCTCCATCGACATGATGCTGGCCTGGCTCCGGGCGAGGCTCGGCAATGGCATCGCTGCAACCGTGGCCGACCAGCTGGTGCACAGCCGCGCCCAGGAGGGCCAGGAAGTGCAGCGCGTGCCTGCCGCATCGCGTTTCGGGGTGGATGACCAGCGGCTGCTCGCCGCCATCCGGCTGATGGAGGAGCAAATCGAAGACCCATGCGGCGCGCACGACCTCTCGGATGCATCCGGGCTTTCGCAGCGTCAATTTGAACGGCTGTTCCAGCAGAAGCTGGGCCAGCGTCCGGTTACTTTCTATCTGGGGATCAGGCTTGAACGGGCCGAGAGGTTGCTGTCCTACTCTTCGCTCAAAGTTCAGGAAGTGGCGGTGGCCACCGGATTTGCCTCGCTGCCTGCCTTTTCGCGGGCCTTTCGCAGCCGCTACGGCATGGCGCCATCCGCCTGGCGGCAGCGTTGAACGGGCTTGAAATTAACAGTTTCCATTTGTACGAATGGCGCATGGAGTCGGCACGCTTTGCATTTCTGGCACTGATGACCGGGCTGGTGATAACCGGCAGCCCGAACTCTGACAATTGGTGTCAGGTCGGCCAGATGGTGATGATCCCCGACGGGCGTGAAGGGCCGGTCACTTCGGTTGACGGCAATATCTGCCGCGTGCTGGCCTATGGCGAGAAGTATGTTTCGCTGTGGACTTACGAAATGGTGGAGCCGGTCAGGCCCGCCGCCGGAACAGCGGCGCTATCACACGGGCCGTGAATTATAACGCTGTCAGTTGTAATCGGGGTTGTTAGCTAATTCCCATGAATGTCTTCCCTGTGTGCTTTCGATCAACGAAGTAATGCTGGTTAGCATTTGCTACCGCATCAAGGGCAGCGTCAAGATCAGGCAAGCTTTTGGCAGCAATTGTTTTTCGGGCCGAGTACATTTGTGGCAGCAATGATTTATCTTGGCCAAAGGCGAGCAACTGACATGCTCGATATCGCACTATCCCGGACTTGTCAGCGAGTGCTTCCAATGCCATCTCCCGCGCCGCACGACTGGTAGAGGCAAAACTGAAGCTGAAGTAGATCGCAGCAGCTCGCGCTCCGAGCTTTGAACTAGTCTGATAAAGCACGCGCATAACGGTCGGGAATTCAGTTCCGAAGAGTTGACGGAGCTCGCGTGCTACTTCGAAATCGGTGTCTGTGCCTTTTCCAGTTATCTGTTTCAGACAAGTCAGGGTGTAGGCATCAATTTCAGTCGTCTCGCTCATGATTTCGAACCTTTGCCCTGGCATGAGATACGAAGCCTGCACCCTAAACGCCCTGCTGCCAGGCTTTGATGGCGTCGAGCGGGTAGAGCAGCATGATGATGTTGAGCATCAAGTTGTCGCGGATCAGGTAGCCGACGGCCAGTTCCATGATGATGGCGAGCGCCAGCGTCACCTTCCATGGCAGTCGCGCGGCGATGAAGAAGCCAGCCACCATCATGGCCACATCGGCCACGGAGTTGAGGACGCTGTCGCCGTAGTAGTCGAGTGCGATGGTCGCCTCACGGTAGCGGTTGATGATGAAGTCGGAGTTTTCGAACAGCTCCCAGGCGCTTTCCACCAGCACCGCGATGAACAGCCGCCAGCCGAAGGGCAGCCCGCGCGCCAGCCACCAGAGCAGGCCGAAGAAGATGAAGCCATGGATGATATGCGAGAAGCTGTACCAGTCGGCGATGTGCTGCGAGTTCTCGGAACTCATCACCACGCCGTGCCAGATTTTTACATATCCGCATTTGCAGATGAGATTGCGGCCGAAGGCAAAGAGAATGAGCCCGGCGGCGATGACCGCGGCAAGCGCTGCGGCATAACCGAACAGGTTGAGTTTGTCTGTCTTCAGTGAATCAGCCGTCATCGCGCCCAGCATGGCATGGACGGGTCTCGCGCAACAGCGGGCAAAATTTTCAGGAGGTGTCGGGCTTCATCGCATCGAAGGCGAGGCCATGGCAGGCGATGAGAACGTCATCGACGTCGTGAGTGGGCTTGCTGCGATGGCCGGGCGGACGGCCGGGGCGGAGCGGCGAGGTGAAGACAGGGCGCAGCTCCTGCTGGCGCTCGCGTCTCGCCCGCCAGCGCATGAGGCGGAGGGCTTGACGCGGCATATCCTGAAGCGCGGACTGGAGCGCCTGCAGCCTGCGGCATAGAGGCTGGGCATTCATGAGGCCGTCATCATCCCGCGATGCGGACTTGGCTGCGGGCCGGAACGGGCGCGGCAGGGCCACGACGCGCGGGTCATAGGAGAGGACGGTAATGCGGGGACCAGGGCTACGGTGGCAGCGGGCGTAAGCCAAGCGCTTGCGCGGGTCATAGAGCTTGAAGGCAGGGCGCCGCACGATTGAGCGGCCCGGCGCAGGAGGCGCCTTGCCTGTTTTGGCCAGAGGCTTGACGCGGACGACGGGCGGCGGCGGCAACGCCAGACCCCGGGCTGCAATGACGATCAAACGGCGGCAGGCGGATTCAGCAGGCCTGAGCAGGCGCAGCACCTTGCGCCGCAGATGGGGTTGCAGCCGCGCAAGCGTGGCATCGCCCGCAAGGCCCAGCATCCTGAAGAGAGTTTCGACGACAGCGATCAGCGCGTTGCGGTTGCGGTCGATGGCTGCGGCCCAGTCCATGGCATTTCCTGTGAAAAGAACATAACAGGAACGATAAAACGGAAAACAATCACCTGTCAAGGACTATTAGCGTGGGCGCGGGAACTGCCGGGACCTGCAAAGGCAATCAAATCCGTGCCGCCTCGCCGTAAAAGGTCGGCGCGCTGAAAGGCATCAAGGCGGCTTGGAGATTTAATCAGTGTACAGATTATATGGCGAGTTGAGTGTACTGTCGTCGTAATTTTGTTAATTAAGTGACGTGTCACCGTAATTCCGTGTCACCGTAATTCTTGTTAATTAAGTGACGTGTCACCGTAATTCCTTTTGGGGTTGCTTCCCCCAATATTTCTTTAAACATTTCGCTAAATTGTTCGCCAGCCGACTTGCCCTTCATCGTCATCGCATTATCCCCCGGAAATTAGTTCAAACGATATTCATTCGCTTTCGTCTTTCAGCAATTTGACTTCTAGGGCCTTTTCCAGCACCTTAACTACGCCTCTAGCAGCTTCTTTTTGATCCAAAAAATTACAGTCGAAGAACCCTTCTAAATCCGGATAGGCCCTAGTTTCAGATCTAAAAAAGCATGCGGCGGCTATTGCACGCAATGTGTCATAGCAAAGAACACCTTCACTGTAGGGTGGCACAAATTCGTTGCACGCAATTTCTTTCGCACTTGCAAAGTGACTGCCGAGAAGCCGCTGTGTAGTTTGCATGTACTTTAGTAAGTCCTCTGGTAGAGGCGTTTGCTCTTGCGAGAGTTTCACGTTGCGGCAATCTTTAAAGCGAGCAATGGATCCTATTATGCTTAGATTTTTGCAGAGTTTTGAAATGGCTGGACCAGGTGTCTTGCCAATAATAGCCAAGGATGACGCCAGTGGACTGCCTGCTTCAAGCGCCTCCGGCGCATAATCGAAATAGAGACTGCTGTATCCTCCTAAAGGTATCCTTCCCTTGTTCGTTGCGATAAAGCTCTGTAACGCCAATGGGACGGTGTAGCTTCCTGTGGAAGAAAGTTCACGGAGAAGTTTTAACGATCTCTCATATATGAATGTTCTTCGCTCATCGTTAGTAATATCCGACAGATCGGGAGCTAGAAGGGCAGCATTCAATATCCCCGATTGAATTGCGTTTGCATAGTCCAAGTCGTTTTGGTTGGCAGCATCGTCTAAAGCATCTTTTCGAGCCTGATATGTCAAACGTCGCATGCGCAAATATTGAGCCGGAGGATAATTGATACCGTTCTTCTGGGCATTGGAAATCAAGACGCCCAGCAATTGAATGGAGCGCCGAGAATCCTGCTCTGCTGCTGCTGCCTTGTAGCTTGCCGCCCAACTCTTGCTCATCTCGCTTTGTAGGATTCCTACTTCGGCAGTGGCAGAAGTGACGAACATCGCAAAAGCGACTGAAAAACAAATCCATTGGGAAGATCGCAATCTGCTATAGTCGCTTAGCAGCAACTTTTCTACCTTCGCTCGCCACCGCCTAGCGAGTAAGCTCCACGAAATAAAATTACGGTGCATTCAATTCATCTCTGCATTTGAGCAAGTGCTTACCCAGAACATTGCTCCCAACGCGTGAGGCTTGAACATCACGCCGCGCCTGAAAGAACTGAGTAAATGAAAGGAAATTTTCCGGGACAGGCATTGCACCACAAAGCTGGCACGCACTGGCTCAAAGTCGAACACTGATTTCCGTGGCACCGTGTCATCAAACATGTCCATCTAACCCCCGGCAATGGAACTGCTTCCGCTTTCACCTCAATATACAATACACAATACAATACACAACCACTGGCTGAGTCAAGCAACACACCGCCTGCTGTGCCTGCAATTGTCATTCGCCGCATTGCCGTCCGCCAACGTCACCGTCGTGGTCTGGTTTTCGAGAATGTAGCCCCCGTCATAGTTGCTGACGGTCTCGGTCTTGACGCCGTTAGTCACGCTGGTGCTGATGCTTTGGATGCGGTCAATGACGCCATCGCCATTGTCGTCATAGCTGTTGCTGACCCAATAGCCGTTGGCGCTGCTGGTTGACGAATAGACAAACGCCAGCGCGCCTGATCCGTCAAAGCCCTTGGTGACGACGGTGCGGGTGCCGCTGCCATCGACGCTCACCGTCTGGGTGGTGGCATAGCCCTGCGTCGCCGTGGCAAGCGTGGTGTTGGCCACCGTGCCGGTTGAGCCACTGGCAGTGGTGAATGTCGTCTGCCCGGTGATCACAGAGCCATCCGGCAGTTCGATGCTGGTGGCATCCGCCGTCAGGTTGATCGACGTAATGCCGGCCTGCGCCAGCGTCATCACCGAGGTTGAGCCATCGGCGTTGGTGACTTCCAGCTTGAACTGCGAAAACGCCGCGTCAGCCGCTGTCAGCTTGCCGTCGCCATTACTGTCGAACACCGAGCGGATGGCCTCCAGATCGCCGCCAGCCGTCGGGTCCCATTTGGTGAACACATACTCCTTCGCCTCGGAAATGCCGCCGCTGCCATCGGCATCGATGAACAGCACGGCGCAGCCCGCCGCCGCCCAGGCCGTGCGGTGCATCCGCCCGTCATCGCCGATCAGCGCATCAAGCGTCCATGCCAACTTCGCGCAAGATGGCGCAGGCGGCGATTTTCCAGGAGCCGTCCGGCTGCTTCTCCATGGTGTAGATGGCGGTATAGGCCCTGCCGTCCGGCCCGATGAACAGCACCTTCTGCGAAGGCCTTCCGGCAGGATCAATGACAGCGCCGGTGAACTTGTAGGAGCGCGGGCGATAGACCTGCGGATAGCCGTTCTTCACCATGCCCATGAACAGATCGGCAGAGGGAAAGATCATCCGGATGTTGGGTGCGGCGAAACTATAGGCCGCCTGGCCATCGTCAGACTTGAATGCGTCAATCTGGGCCGTGATGATTTTCTGGAACTCGGCGCTTTCGGCATCGGAAACGGCCTGTGCATGCGCAAACGATGCAAGGCCAAAGAAAAGTAACAATGTGATCAAAAACCGGGTCATGATGGGTTACCTCCTATTGCCGATACGCAGGAAAGCAGCAGAGAGTTTCCTTGTGCATTGCAACATGACGAAGTATTTTTTTGTTGCGACGATTTGAACTTTGGCAGCGCTTGACCTGCAGCGCAAACTGCTATGAGTTAACCCTCAAGAAACAACAAGTTCCGCAAAGCGGTTCAATAAAATGCGAGACAGGGAGGATGCAGCGATGCCCAAAGTGACGATGAAAGTGAACGGCAAGGCCGTGAGCGCGGAGGTCGAAGCGCGAACGCTGCTCGTCGAATTCATCCGGGAGCATCTGAACCTGACCGGCACGCATGTCGGCTGCGATACCAGCCAGTGCGGCGCCTGCACGGTGCATCTCAATGGCAAGGCCATCAAGTCCTGCACGGCGCTGGCGGTTTCCTGCGAAGGGATGGAGGTGACGACCATCGAAGGCCTGGCCAAGAACGGCAAGCTGCATCCGATGCAGGAAGCCTTCCGCGAACATCACGGCCTGCAATGCGGCTTCTGCAGTCCCGGCATGATCATGGCGGGCGTCGATATCGTCAAGCGCAACGGCAAGAAATTGTCCGAGGAAACCATTCGCCGCCAGCTGCACAGCAACATCTGCCGCTGCACCGGCTATCACAACATTGTCGCCGCCATCCAGGCTGGCGCGGAAAAGATGTAAGGGAGCCTGAACATGACAGAGACCGGCATTGGCGCCAGCGTCAGGCGCAAGGAAGACCAGCGGTTCATCACAGGCAAGGGCCGCTATACGGATGACATCAACCTGCAAGGGCAAACCTACGCCTGCTTCGTCCGCTCGCCCCATGCGCACGCAACGATCAAGTCCATCAACACCGCCAAGGCGATGAAGATGCCGGGCGTGCTGGCGATCTTCACATCCAAGGAAGTGAAGGAGGACAAGATCGGAGGGCTGATCTGCGGCTGGATGATCCATTCCAAGGATGGTTCAGGCATGAAAGCGGGCCCGCATCCCATCCTGGCTGATGGCAAGGTGCGTTATGTGGGTGACCATGTGGCGGTGGTGATCGCCGAGACGAAAAACCAGGCGAGGGCCGCCGCGGATGCGGTGGCGGTCACCTACGGCGTGTTGCCGCATGTGGTGGATGCCGCCAAGACCATGAAGAGCAAGATCCAGATCCATGAGGTGGCGCTCCGACAACCGCGTCTACAATTGGGGACTGGGCGATGAGGCGGCAACTGCGGCGGCGTTCAAGAGCGCCGCGCATGTGACGAAACTGGACATCGTCAACAACCGGTTGATCCCCAACGCCATAGAACCGCGCGCGGCGATTGGCGCCTATGACACCGGCACGGAAAATTACACGCTCTACACCACGAGCCAGAACCCGCATGTGGCGCGGCTCATCATCTCGGCTTTCCATGGCCTGGCGCCGGAAAACAAGCTGCGCGTCATCGCCCCCGATGTTGGCGGCGGCTTCGGCTCGAAGATTTTCGTCTATGCCGAAGAAGTTGTCTGCGTATGGGCTTCCAAGCGTGTCGGCCGCCCTATCAAATGGGTGGCGGACCGCAGCGAATCGTTTGTGTCCGATGCGCATGGCCGCGACCATGTGACCAAGGCCGAACTTGCCGTGGATGCATCCGGCAAGATCACCGCCCTGCGCGTCCACACCATCGCGTCGATGGGGGCCTATCTCTCGACCTTCTCATCCTGCGTGCCGACCTATCTCTACGCCACGCTGCTGTCGGGCCAGTACAACATCCCGGCGATCTATGCCGAGGTTGATGCAGTTTACACCAACACCGCACCGGTTGACGCCTATCGCGGCGCCGGGCGCCCCGAGGCGACCTACGTTGTCGAACGGCTGGTGGAAACCGCAGCGCGCGAACTGAAGATGGACCCGGCGGAGTTCCGCCGCCGCAACTTCATCCAGAGCTTCCCGCACCAGACGCCTGTCATCATGTGCTATGACGCCGGCGATTATGGCGCGGCGATGGACAAGGCGCTGGAACTTTCCGACTACAAGAACTTTGCCTCGCGCAAGGCAGCCTCCGCCAAAAATGGCAAGCTGCGCGGCATTGGCTTCTCGGCTTACATCGAGGCCTGCGGCATTGCGCCTTCGGCGGCTGTCGGCTCGCTTGGCGCAGGCGTCGGCCTGTGGGAGTCGGCGGAGGTTCGCGTCAATCCGGTTGGAACGGTTGAAGTGCTGACCGGTTCTCACAGCCACGGGCAGGGGCATGAGACGACTTTTGCCCAGCTCGTATCCGAGAAGCTCGGCATCGACATAAATTCCGTCAACATTGTCCATGGCGACACCGACAAGGTGCAGATGGGCATGGGCACCTACGGCTCACGCTCAGGCGCTGTCGGCATGACGGCGATTTTCAAGGCGCTCGAAAAGATCGAGGCCAAGGCCAAGCGTGTCGCCGCTGCCGTGATGGAAGCATCGGTTGATGACGTTGACTTCAAGAACGGCACCTTCACGGTCAAGGGCACTGACAAGAAGATGGCGTTCGGCGAAGTGGCTCTGCAGGCCTACATCGGCCACAAGTTCAACTCGTCGGAAATCGAGATCGGCCTCAAGGAAAGCGCATTTCACGATCCGTCGAACTTCGTGTTCCCGGCCGGTGTGCATATCTGCGAAGTGGAAGTTGATGCCGATACCGGCGTCACCAAGGTCGCGAGCTACACGGCGGTGGATGATTTCGGCACCATCATCAACCCGATGATCGTCGAAGGCCAGGTGCAGGGCGGCGTCGCCCAGGGCATCGGGCAGGCGCTCTATGAGGGCTGCACTTACGACGATGAATCAGGCCAGCTGCTCACCGGCTCGCTCATGGACTACACCATGCCGCGCGCCAGCAACATGCCGCTCATCGAAAACTTCAAGCTCGGCTTCACGGTCACCAAATGTCCGTCGAACCCGCTGGGCATCAAGGGCTGCGGTGAGGCAGGGGCAATCGCTTCGCCGCCTGCCGTGATCAACGCCATCACGGATGCCATCGGGGTGCGTGAAATTGCCATGCCGGCCACGGCGCAAACCGTGTGGAATGCAATGCAGCCAATGCGCAAGGCAGCGGAATAGGGACGGGGAGAACACATCATGGATAACTTCAACTATCACCGGCCCGCGACACTCAAGGCTGCTGCGGCGATGCTCAAGAAAGCCAAGGACGGCATGTATCTCGCCGGCGGCCACACGCTGCTGCCTACCATGAAGCTTGGCCTCAACAAGCCAAGCGACCTGGTGGACCTGACGGCGATCAAGGGTTTCTCCGGCATCAGCGCGTCGAAGACGGCGGTCGTCATCAAGGCTGGCACCACGCATGCGGAGGTGGCGGGCTCTTCGCTGGTCAAGAAGGCCATCCCGGCGCTGGCCGAGTTGGCCTCCAAGATCGGCGATGTGCATGTGCGCCACCGGGGCACCATCGGAGGCTCCGTCGCCAACAATGATCCGGCGGCGGATTATCCGTCTGCCTGCCTCGGCCTTGGCGCCACGATCATCACCGACAAGCGCAAGATCGCGGCGGATGCGTTTTTCACTGGCATGTTCCAGACGGCGCTCAAGCCGGGTGAAATCATCACGGCGGTGAGCTTCCCGATCCCGAAGAAATCTGCGCATTGGAAGTTTCCCAACCCGGCATCACGTTACTCGTTGGTTGGCGTTGTCGTGTCACAGGACAAGGCAGGCAAGGCGCGCGTGGCAGTGACAGGGGCGGGGCCCAAAGTGTTCCGCGTGGCGGAGATGGAGGCAGCACTCTCGGCCAACTTCTCGCCTGCGGCGCTCAAGGGCATCAAGGTGCCCGCGCGCGGCCTGAACAGCGACATCCACGCCACGGCAGACTACCGCGCACACTTGATCGGCGTGCTGGCCAAGCGCGCGGTGGAAGCTGCGAAGTAAAGTCATTAAAAGTGAACGGACCCGCAAGGGCAACCTTGCGGGTTTTTCGTTATAAATACTGTCCGTCGCCCAGCGAAGGTTCGGGTCCCGCTTCTGGCGGAGATAAGCGGGATGCCAGCCTTCGCTGGCATGACGAGGTTGAGATAGCCGGCTGTAAATTTATGAGTAGTCCATGACCTCAGTCCCCACTTCAATTGACGAAACACAGAAGCTGCTGACTGCGGAGGGCTATGTGGCAGGGCGCGACCTGGCAACGGTGGTGTTCCTCAGCTTGCGCATGGGCCGGCCGCTGTTTCTGGAGGGCGAAGCCGGCGTCGGCAAGACGGAGGTGGCCAAGGTGCTGGCGGCAGCGCTGGGCCGCAAGCTCATCCGCCTGCAATGCTATGAAGGGCTCGACATCAGCTCGGCCGTCTATGAGTGGAATTATGCGGCGCAGATGATCGAGGTGCGGCTGGCGGAAGCCGAAGGCACGGTGGACCGTTCACGCATCAGCCGCGACATCTTCTCGGAGCGCTTTCTCATCAAGCGGCCATTGCTGCAGGCGCTGGAGGTAAGCGAGGGTGGCGCGCCTGTCCTGCTCATTGACGAGCTGGACCGGACGGATGAGGCTTTTGAGGCCTACCTGCTGGAAGTGCTTTCGGAATTTCAGGTCACCATCCCCGAGATCGGCACTGTGAAGGCGGTGGAGCCACCCATCGTCATCGTCACCTCCAACCGCACGCGCGAGATCCACGATGCGTTGAAGCGGCGCTGTCTCTATCACTGGGTTGGCTATCCTGATGCCGCGCGTGAGCTTGAAATCCTCCGGCGCAAGCGGCCGCAGGCGGGTGAGGCGCTGGCGCGCGAGGTTGTGGCGTTCGTGCAGGCATTGCGCGGCGTTGACCTTTTCAAGGCGCCGGGCGTTGCCGAAACACTGGATTGGGTCACCGCGCTGCATGAGCTTGACCATGTGTCGCTTGATCCTGCCACGGTGAATGACACGCTGGGCGTGCTGCTGAAGTATCAGGACGACATTGTGCGGATGGAGGGTTCCGAAGCCAAGCGCATCCTCGACCAGATCAAGGATGAAGTGCGCACGGCCAAGGCGGTGCGTGGGCCATGATAGCACGTGAAGGCGGCAAGCTTGCCGCCAACATCATGCATTTTGGCCGGGTGCTGCGGCAGGCAGGCCTGCCGGTAGGCCCAGCTTCTGTGCTGGATGCCATTGATGCGGCGCAATGCGGCGGGCTTCGCACCTCGGATGACTTCTATTGGACGCTGCATTGCATCTTCGTCAAACGGCGCGAACAGCGCGATCTGTTTGACCAGGCCTTCCATGTGTTCTGGCAGAAGCCGAAGATGCTGGAACAGCTGATGAAGCTGATGTTCCATCAGATCGCACGCGGCGCCGGCGAACAGGCCAAGCAGGCTGGCTACCGGCGGCTGGCGGATGCCATGTTCGACAAAGTCAACGCGCCTGCGCGGCAGCAACCGGCAGATGCGCTGGAGCTAGATGCAGCCTTCTCGGCATCCGCTACGGAACAGCTTCGCGCCAAGGATTTTGAGTTGATGTCGGGCGAAGAGCAAAAAGAAGCAAAGCGCGCCATAGGTCTGATGCGATTGACGATCAGGGAAATTCGCACGCGGCGGTTTGAGCGCTCCA
Organism: uncultured Alphaproteobacteria bacterium; assembly: GCA_963814455.1. Lineage (GTDB taxonomy): Bacteria > Pseudomonadota > Alphaproteobacteria > Rhizobiales > Aestuariivirgaceae > Aestuariivirga. The sequence continues at coordinate 263,382 of CAWFCR010000024.1, forward strand.
GCCGTGGCCATTCTATCGACATGCGGCGCACCTTGCAGGCATCGCTGCGGTCAGGCGGCTTGATTGAACTGAAGCGCCGCAAGCAGCAAACGCGCATTCCGCCGCTCGTTGTGCTGTGTGACATTTCGGGTTCGTGCTCCAACTACAGCCGCATGTTCCTGCATTTCCTGCATGCGCTGGCCAATGACCGCATGCGCGTGCATGTGTTCCTGTTCGGCACGCGGCTTACGAACGTGACGCGGGAATTGACGCGGCGGGACGTTGATGATGCGGTGAAGCGCGTCTCGGGTGCGGTCAAGGATTGGTCGGGCGGCACGCGCATTGGTGCTGCCTTGCATGACTTCAACCGGCTGTGGAGCCGGCGCGTGCTGACGCAAGGCGCGGAAGTGCTGCTGATGACGGATGGGCTGGAGCGCGGCGATCTTGATCAGCTCGCCCACGAAATGAAGCGGTTGCGGCTTTCGTCACGGCGCATTGTTTGGCTCAATCCGCTTTTGCGCTATGATCGGTTTGAGCCGCAGGCGGCGGGCATCCGCGCTATGATGCCGCTGGTGGATGAGTTTCGCCCCGTCCACAGCCTCAATTCGCTGATTGACCTTGCGGCGGCGCTGGGTGGGCGCGGCGGCGTTGCACACAGTGCGGCGGAGTGGATGAAGGAGAAACGCCATGCCGGGTGAAATGTCCGGGGTTCTTGAAACGGCGGCCCGCTGGCTGGGTGAAGGAAGAAGCGTTGCGCTCGCCACCGTGGTGGAAACCTGGGGTTCGGCGCCGCAACCTGTTGGCAGCCAATTGGCAATCGATGGCGATGGCAATTTCGAGGGATCGGTGTCCGGCGGCTGCGTGGAAGGTGCGGTGGTGACCGAGGCGCTGGAAGCCATCGGCACCGGCAAGCCAAAGTTGCTGCAGTTCGGCGTCGCGGACGAGACAGCCTGGAAAGTTGGCCTCGCCTGCGGTGGCCGCATCAGCATTTATGTGGAGCCGGTCGCCGCATGAAGCGAGACTTGCTCAACGCCGTGCTTGCGGCGCGTGCAGCGAGGCTGCCTGTGGCCCTCGTCACCCGGCTTGCGGATGGCGAGCAGCGGCTTGTGCACCGTGATGGTGCGGCAGGCGATCCGCTCGCTTCAGTTCTCGAACAGGCTTTCCGGTTTGACCAGTCCGGCATGCATGACGGGCATTTCGTCCAGATCCATAATCCGGCTTTGAGACTTGTCATCATTGGCGCGGTGCATATCGCGCAAAGCGTCATCCCCATGGCGCAGATGGCGGGCTATGACGTGACGGTTGTGGACCCGCGCGGAGCCTTTGCGACGGGCGCACGCTTTCCGGACATTTCATTGCATGCCGAATGGCCGGAGGATGTGCTGCCCAAACTCGGGCTTGATGCGCGCACCGCACTGCTGGCGTTGACGCATGATCCGAAGATTGATGATCCGGCGCTGCACCTCGCGCTCAGGTCTGACGTATTTTACATCGGCGCGCTGGGCTCGAAGAAGACGCAAGCCTCACGGGCTGAGCGGCTCACGGCTGCGGGTTTCGATGCCACTTCGCTTGCCCGCATCCATGGTCCCATCGGTCTTGCCATCGGCGCCAAGGGCGCGCCGGAAATTGCCATTTCCATCATGGCTGAAATGACTCGCGTACTGCGGCTGGGAAACTGAAGCCGTGATCTTTGCCGATGTGCCAGTGAAAGATGCCGAGGGCTGTATTCTGGCTCACAGCGTGGCGCATGGATCTGGCGTTCTCAAGAAAGGCAGGGTTCTGAGTGCCGCTGACGTGGCATTGCTGCAAGCCGCCAACATCGGGGCTGTAACAGCGGTTAGGCTCGAAGCTGATGATGTGGCGGAGGATGAAGCAGCACGCCTCATCGCCGAAAGCCTTTGCGGAGCAGGGCTGGTGCAGCAAGCGCCATTCACGGGCCGCGTCAATGCGCACGCGCAGGCTGCTGGCGTTTGCCTTGTGGATGCTGAGCGCGTGCGAGCCATCAACCGCGTGCATGAAAGCATCACACTCGCAACGGTGCCACCGTTTGCAAGGCTGGCGGAACGGCAGATGGCAGCCACCATCAAGATCATTCCCTACGCGGTGAAGCGTGCTGTGCTGGAGCAGGTTCTCGCCGCAGCAGCTGGCGGGCCGGTGATAACGGTCGCAGCATTCCAGCCGCAAGAGGTAGGGCTTGTCATCACCGAGGTTGCGGGCGGCAAGGCATCGCTTGTGGCCAAGGCCGAGGAGGCGATGCGGGTTCGCATCGAGGCTACGGGCAGCAGGCTTGCGCATGTCATTCGCACGCCGCACCGGAAGGACGCGGTGGCAGCGGCGCTACAGGAGTTGAAGGGCAAGGGTTGTTCACCCATCCTGCTGTTTGGAGCTTCGGCAATCGTTGATCGCGGTGACGTGCTGCCAGCGGCACTTGTCGAAGCAGGCGGCGAAGTCAAGCATCTCGGCATGCCGGTTGACCCCGGTAATTTGCTCATGCTCGGCAAGTGGGACGGGTTGGACGTGATCGGCGTGCCAAGCTGCGCGCGCTCACCCAAGGTCAACGGTTTTGACTGGGTGCTGGAGCGGCTGCTCGCCGGGCTTACGGTGACGCCACTCGACATCATGGAAATGGGGGCAGGCGGCCTGCTTGCCGAAATCCCGACGCGGCCCTTGCCGCGGGAAGGCAGGTCAGCTCCGCAGCGCGCACCGAAGGTGGCAGCCGTTGTATTGGCTGCAGGTCTTTCCAGCCGCATGGGCTACAACAAGCTGCTGGCGCAAGCGGGCGGCAAGCCCTTACTCTCCCATGTGCTGGCTACGCTCAGGCAGGCGGCGCTGGAAGATATCGTCGTCGTCACCGGCCATGATGCGGAGGAGGTGTCGAAGGCTGTGGCCGGCGCTCGGATTGTTCACAACGCGGATTACGCGATAGGTCTTTCCACTTCACTGCGCGCAGGCCTTTCAGCGCTGCCTGCCGATATTGATGCAGCCTTCATTTGCCTTGCTGACATGCCTTTGGTCGATGCTGCCACGCTGAACCGGCTGGTGGCGGCGTTCAATCCGGCGGAGCATCGCAGCATCTGCATCCCCACATTCGAAGGGCGGCGCGGCAATCCTGTGCTGTGGGGGCGGCAACAGTTCGCAGCACTCATGGCTGTAACGGGCGATCAGGGCGGACGAGCCCTGATTGAAGAACAAGCAGATGAAGTTGCCGAGGTTGCGGTTGCCAGCGACGGCGTGCTGCGCGATGCCGATACGCCGGAGGCGCTGGCAGCAATCAGAGCGGCGGTGGAGCAATCAAGTTGAGCCCCCTCCGCGCTTCGCGCGCAAGCTCCCGCCAGCAGAGCTGAGGGAGGGTAAAGGATTTCACGCTCCCCTACTTGTAGGGGGAGCTGTCCGAAGGACTGAGGGGGTTACAACTGTGGAGTTAGCTCCAGGCGCCCTAGATCAGCTTTGAGCCTTTGAAGCTGACATGGCCCTTGCGGCCGATGATGACGTGATCAACGATGCCAATGCCGAGTTTTGATCCAGCATCGACGATCCTGCGCGTCATGTCGATGTCGGCGAGCGATGGCGTCGGATCGCCTGACGGATGGTTATGGACGAGGATGATGGCCGAGGCTCCAAGCTCCAGCGAGCGCTTCATCACCTCGCGGGTGTAGACCGGCGTATGGTCGACAGTTCCCTCCTGCTGCACTTCGTCCGCCATCAGATTGTTCTTCTTGTCGAGGAACAGGATGCGGAACTGCTCCTTCTCATTGAAGGCCATGGCGGCGCGGCAATAGTCCAGAATGCCAGTCCATGAATCGAGCGCCGGGCGCTTGGCCACCTCACCCTTCATCAGCCGCAAGGCTGCCGCGCGGATCAGCTGCAACTCGGTGGTCACCGCCTCGCCAACGCCCGGCGTTTCCAACAGGCGCTCGCGCGAAGCGCTCAACACCTCGGCAAAGGTTCCAAAGCGCGCCAGCAGAACCTTGGCCAAGGGTTTGGTGTCGCCACGCCTGATGGTGCGGAACAGGATCATTTCGAGCAGCTCATAGTCGGGCAGCGATTCTGGCCCGCTTTCGACAAAGCGCTCGCGCAGCCTCTCGCGGTGGCCGAGAAAGTGCGGCTTGATCGGCGCTTCGCCAAAGCCTTTGGCCATGTCAGGCCACGTAAGGCGGGTGGTGCAGGCCGCGCGGCGACAGCGTGAATATCTCGCTGCCGGTGGCGGTGATGCCGATCGTGTGTTCGAACTGGGCTGAGAGCGAGCGGTCACGCGTCACTGCGGTCCAACCATCCGGCAGCACCTTCACATGCGGCTTGCCGAGGTTGATCATCGGCTCGATCGTAAAGAACATGCCTTCCTTCAGCACCACGCCTTCGCCCATGCGGCCATAATGCAGCACGTTGGGATGATCATGGAAGACGCGGCCCAAGCCATGGCCGCAGAAATCGCGCACGACGGAGCAGCGTTCGGCTTCGGCATGAGTCTGGATGGCATAGCCGATGTCGCCAAGATGCGCGCCCGGCTTCACCATGGCAATGCCGCGCATCAGGCACTCATAAGTCACTTCAACGAGGCGCTCAGCTTTGCGGGAGACTTCTCCCACCTGATACATGCGGCTTGAATCGCCATACCAGCCATCGACGATGAGCGTGATGTCGATATTGACGATATCGCCTTCGCGCAGCGCCGTGAGGCCGGGAATGCCGTGGCAGACGACATGGTTGATCGAGGTGCAGCTCGACTTGGTGTAGCCGCGATAGTTCAGCGTTGCGGGCACCGCCTTGTGGTCGCGCGCGTACTGGACGACGAAATCATCCAGTTCCTCTGTGGTGACGCCGGGTTGCACCAGCGGCGTGATGAGATCGAGAGCATCAGCCGTCATGCGGCCGGCCTTGCGCATGCTCGCGAAATCTTCAGGGCCATGCAGCTTGATCTTGGGGCTGCGGCTATGGGTGGCTTGCTCGTTCATGTCCGTCCTGGCGCGAGAACTCGTGGATGTTTCTCAGTTCACACCTAATTTGGCAGGTGCGGGGCGGGGCTTCAAGCCCTGCGAAGTTGTGAACTTTGACAGGCTTGGCAGCCCATGGCACATGTCACCTCCACCAGAGGTTAATGCAATGCCCGACAATCCGACCGCCGCCGTGCTGCTTATCGGCAATGAGGTGCTATCCGGCCGCACCAAGGACAAGAACCTTGGCTTCATCGCCGACTATATGACGGCGATGGGCATTGACCTCATGGAAGCCCGCGTGGTGGCGGATGATGAGGGCGACATCGCCGCCGCCGTCAATGCGCTGCGGGCGCGCTACACTTATGTGTTCACAACTGGCGGCATTGGCCCGACGCATGATGACATTACGGCGGATGCCATCGGCAAGGCCTTTGGCTTGATGGTGGATCACGATCCACGCGCCAAACAGATCCTGCTCGACTACTTCAAGGAGATAGGGCGCGAGGCGAACGAGGCGCGACTGCGCATGGCGCGCATGCCGGTAGGCGCCAGCCTGATCGAGAATGCGGTTTCAAAGGCGCCGGGGTTTCGCGTCGGGAATGTGTTCGTCATGGCAGGCGTGCCCAAGGTCATGCAGGCGATGATGGATGCCATTGCCCCGCAACTCACCAAAGGTGCCCCAGTCATCTCCATGACGGTCAATTTCCAGGGCGGCGAGGGTGACGTGGCAAAGCCGCTCGGCTCCATTCAGGACAAGTATCCGGGCCTCTCACTCGGCTCATACCCTTACGAAAGCCCGCAAGGCTTTGCCACCAATCTCGTGGTGCGCGGGCGTGACGCGGCCGAGGTTGAGGCCGCCACGCGCGAGGTCGAGCAGGCGGTCGCTGACTTGTGCGGGCAGGGCAAGGGCAGGGGCTGGAGCAGGAGTTAGAACGCAAGCCTGCGAGCAACACTGGAACAATTCCCTCGCCGCGCACATATTAAGGCGATGAAACGTCTCGCTCCTACGCTGCTGCTGGCGGCGCTTGTCATTCTCGCGGCCGTAACCTATTTCGGCAAGCAACGCATGGCCGAGGCCTCCGGCCTGACATTGCCGGCTGGCTTCAAAGCTTCCGTGTTCGCCGAAGGCTTTGCGCAGCCGCGTTTCATGGCTGTTGCGGCCAATGGCGATGTGTTCCTGTCGGACATGGGAGCGGGCAAGGTTGTGGTGTTGCGTGACACGGGGGGTGGCATTACGGAAGCGCCCAAGACTTTTGCCTCCGGATTGAATGCGCCGCATGGCCTCGCCTTCCGCGACGGCTATCTCTATGTGGCAAACACTGATGCGGTGCTGCGCTTTTCCTACAAGGAGGGTGACACGGAAGCGCAAGGGCCGCCAGAGACACTGGTGAAGCTTCCCGCAGGCGGCCATGCCTCGCGCACCATTGTGTTTGGGCCCGATGGGCGGATGTATGTGTCGGTCGGCAGCACCGGCAATGCTGACGAGGAGACTGACCCGCTGCGCGCCGCCGTCTGGTCCTATGATGCTGATGGCAAGAACGGCACGCTGTTTGCCTTAGGCCTGCGCAATTCCGTCGGTATCGCATTTGCGGGTGGCGCCCTCTATGCCACATCGAACGGCGTCGATCATCTGGGCGATGACCTGCCACGCGAGGCGTTGTTTCGCCTCAAGCCGCAGGGTTTTCATGGCTGGCCCTATTGCTATGTGACTGAGGCGGCGAAACCGCAGGCCTATGATGCGTCGATTGGCAAGAAGACACCAGCGATCTGCGCAACGGCGGAGATGCCCATTGCCACCTTCGATGCGCACGCCGCACCCTTGGGGCTGGCGCACTACACGGGCACGCAGTTCCCGGCGGAGTATCGCGGCAAGTTGTTCGTGGCTCAGCATGGCAGCTGGGTGCCAGCCAAGAAGGTGGGATACAAGGTGGTGACGGTCGATCCCGCTACAGGCCAGGTCGCTGACTTCCTAACCGGGTTCCTTAACGGCGAGGCTGTCTCTGGCCGCCCGGTTGATCTCGTGATGATGAAGGACGGCTCGCTGCTGCTCAGCGATGATGGCGCGGGCAGGGTGTGGCGGATAAGCTACGATCATTGACGAATGCCGTCCAGCATACCACGTTGCAAGTACGTCTTACATGAATGGAGGTCACTGATGGGTTGGTCCTTGCCGCTTGGAAGGATTGCGGGCACAGAAGTACGCATCCATGTCACCTTTTTTCTTCTTCTTGCATGGTTTGGCATCTCCGCCGGGTTGACCGCTGGTGGCCCGGCGGCGGTGGATTCCATAGCCTTCATCGTCGCAGTCTTCGCCTGCGTGCTCGCTCATGAGTTCGGCCATGTGCTGATGGCGCGCCGGTTTGGCATCGCAACACGGGACATCACTCTGTTGCCGATTGGCGGGCTGGCCAGCATGGAAAGGCTGCCTGAGAAGCCGGGGCAGGAGCTATTGGTCGCCCTCGCGGGTCCGGCGGTCAACGTGGTCATTGCGCTCGTGCTTATTGCAGGTCTGGGAGTCAGCATCGACGCCAGCAATCTGAGCAGCGTGCAGCTATGGGAAGCGGCAGGCTTCCTGGAGCGGCTGGCAGTGGTGAACATCATGCTGGTGCTGTTCAACATTCTGCCCGCATTCCCGATGGATGGCGGACGGGTGTTGCGCGCCCTTCTGGCAATGGCAATGCCGCGGGGCAAGGCCACGCGCATTGCCGCGACGATCGGCCAGCTGTTTGCCTTCGGGCTGGGCTTCCTCGGCTTGTTCGGAAATCCGATGCTTCTTTTCATCGCCCTGTTTGTGTTCCTTGCGGCGGGTCAGGAAGCCTACGCGGTGGAGCTTGACGAAGCGGCCCGCCATGACCTGACGGGCAGCGCCACTGTAACGGCCTTTTCAACGCTCGGTATGCAAGCGACCGTCGGCGATGCGGTGAGCATGCTGCTGGCCACCAGCCAGCACGAGTTTCCGGTCATTGATGGCAGTGAACGCCTGCGTGGAGTGTTAACGCGCGACGGCATCATCAAGGCGCTGGCGCAAGGCGGTCCGCTGACGCCCGTTGTCGACGTGATGGAACGCGACGTACCGGAGATCAGTTGCCACGCGCCACTGCCGGAAGCCATCCGGCTGCTGCGTGCGAGCGCCAAACCGTTGATCGGCGTTCACGACCTGGATGGCCACATCAAGGGCATCATGACGCTCGAGAATATTGCGGAATACATGATGATCGCGCAGGCCAGCAGGAGCTGGGCGCCGCGGCGTTAGTGATCACGCCGCCAACGCGCGCATGACCTTTTCGGTGAGATCGTGCTTGGTGAAGGGCTTGTTCACCAGCTCGATTGTCTCGGGCAGGTCCTGCATCTGGCGGGCGCTGCCTGCGGTATAACCCGACATGAAGAGAATCTTGAGGTCCGGCCTGATCTTGAGGGCGCGGGCTGCGAGTTCCGGCCCGTTCATGCCGCCTGCCATGATGACGTCGGAGAGCACCAGCGCCAGGTCATCTCGCAATGTGATGATGTCGAGTCCTTCAGGGCCGGAGGAGGCAACCAGCGTATCAAAGCCCATGTCCTCGATCATGGCGGCAGCGATATCGCGAACCGAGGGATTGTCCTCGACCACCAGCACGATCTGGCGCTTGGCGGGAGGCGCCGAGGCGTCCTGAGCGGGCACACCCAGTTCGCGCGCCACTTGCTGGCGGAGGTCGGCGGGTTCTGCGACAACCGGCGCTGGCGCGGCAGCATTCTTGAGGCGCGGCAGGTAAATCTTGACGGTGGTGCCGTGGCCCACTTCGGAATAGATCTTCACATGGCCTTGCGATTGCTTGACGAAGCCATAGATCATGGAGAGGCCAAGGCCGGAACCCGCCTCCGGGCCCTTGGTGGTGAAGAAGGGCTGGAACACCTTTTCAAGATTTTCGGGCGCGATGCCGGAGCCTGAAGTCACTCACTGCGATCTCAACATAATCGCCGATCATCACGTCCTCGTGGCTCTGGCAATAGGTCTGGTCGAGATGGCGGTTGGCGGTTTCGATGATGAGCGTGCCGCCATTCTGTTGCTTCATGGCGTCGCGCGCGTTGATGGCGAGGTTGAGGATCGCCGTTTCCAGCATGGTCTGGTCGGCCTTGATGGGCCAGACGTCCGTGCCCGGAATGAACTTCAATTCCACCGTGGCGCTGATCGCGTGCTGGAGCATGTCCTCCATCTTGGAGACCAGCTCGTTGGTGGAGAGTTCCTTGTTCTGCAATGTCTGCTGGCGCGAGAAGGCGAGCATGCGGCGGGTGAGGTCGGAACCCTTGTCGGCCGCTTCAAGTGCTGCGCGGATGCGCTTCGAGGCGCGCTCGTCATGCTTCACCAGCTGTTCGACAAGCTGCAGGTTGCCCATGACGACCATGAGCAGGTTGTTGAAGTCGTGCGCCACGCCACCGGTCAATTGGCCGACAGCCTCCATCTTCTGGGCTTGCAGGAACTTGCGCTCCAGGGCCTTGCGCTCGGTCACGCACTGGCAGGAGCCGAATATGGTCTCCACTTCGCCCTTGCTGTTGCGCTCCGGCTCGATGGTGCACTGGAAATATTCGGTTTCGCCGGATTTCAGCTTCACGGCGATTTCGAGATCGGCGATATGCTGGCCGAGCTTGGCAAGCTCCAGGCATTCGGCGAAGCGGCCCTTGTCGGCCGGGTCGATCATGCTCATGAAAGTCGTCAGGTTGGGATGCACGAGCGCATCCTCCATGCCGATGAGCGAGGCCATTTCAGTCGAAAGCCGAGAGACGTTGGTTTCAACACGCAGCGAGAACGAGCCGAGTTTGGCGAGCTCCTGCGTGCGCTTGAGGTTGCGCTCGGAATTGCGCAGGCGCTCGAGCGCCGCCATCTGGTCGTTGACGTTGCGGCAGAGGCCAACGCATTTCACCGGCTTGCCGGTGGCGGGATCGCGCACCACACAGGCAATCGACTCGATCCAGGAATATTCGTTGTTCATCATGCGAACGCGGTAACGCGTATGGAAAAACTCCGAGCCGAACTTGGCGGATGAGACCTTGCTCTCGATGGTCTTGTCGGCATCTTCGGGGTGGATGCGGGCATTGAAGGAATGGAAGTCAAGTTCCGTGCTGGTGCGGTCAAGGCCGAGGATGTCGTACATCTCGGGCGAGTTGTAGGTCTCGTCGGTGACGTAGTCATAGTCCCACACGGCATAGCCGCCGGAGCGCAGCGCCAGGTTGAGGCGCTGCTCGTTCTGGATTGCCTGGTTGGCCTGTTCCTCGCTCGCATGCTGGCCGATGAGGATCATGAATTCGCGCTCGCCATCCTTCCAGCGCTGCTGGCGGAAAGTGGCGGAGCGCTGCACGGCGAGCGGCGGCGAATAGCAGACTTCGACATTGGCGCCTGCGGCCTGGCCATCGTCACCCGTATAGCGGGCCGAAAGCATGCCGGTTCCGAATTTCAGCAGCTGCTTGCCGAGAATGTCGCTGCGGGCGCAGTTCCATTTGCGCAGCGTCGCGGTGGTGACATCACGCACCGTCGCATCCGGCAGCGCAATGGCTATGGCCTCAAGGTTGGCCAGTTCAAACGCATGCATGATCTGCGAGATCGGGCTGGTTGTAACTGACATCGGGGAGGCGGCTCCGGGCAGGGTTGGCGACTGGTGTGGCGATGAGTTTTGCCGGGAAAGTGTGAACCAAGGGTTGATGCGAAGCCTCAGCATTGCGCCAAATCGGCCCAGACGGCATAAGGTTAGCGGGGCAGGAGGCACGACTCATGGATGAAAAATGGCAGAAAAGTTTCCCGGTTTCGTGGGACCAGTTCCACCGGGATGCGCGCGCATTGGCCTGGCGGTTGTCGGCGGCCGGGCCGTTTGAGGCCATCGTGGCGGTGACGCGCGGCGGGCTGGTGCCTGCGGCGGTGGTTGCCCGCGAGCTTGGCGTGCGCATCATCGAGACCGTCTGCATCGCCTCCTATGATTATGAAAAACAAGGTGAAATTCAGGTTCTCAAGAGCATCGGGGAGAGCCTCAGGGGCAAGGGCGGCGAGGGCATTTTGATCGTCGATGACCTTGTTGATACCGGGGCTACGGCCAAGGTTGTTCGCGAAATCCTGCCCAAGGCGCATTTCGCCACCGTCTATGCCAAGCCTCAGGGCCGGCCGCTGGTTGATACCTTCGTGACCGAGGTGAGCCAGGACACCTGGATTTACCTGCCATGGGACATGGGACTGCAGTTTACCCCGCCTTTACGCGATGGTGCCAAGGCTTGAGCCATGCCGCTCACCTCTGCTGAAGCCCGCAAGATTCTGCTGGCGATCCCTAAATCCGCTGCTGCCCGCCATATGGACCGCAATGCCTATCGCGCTGGCGGGCGCATATTCGCCACGCTGCGGGATGCGGACGGCACGCTGAATGTCATGCTGCCAACAGACCTGCAGAAGACCATGTGCGAGGCTGCGCCTGCCTGGTTATCGCCGGTGCCGGGCGGCTGGGGGCCATTAGGCTGGACCAGCGTGAACCTTGCCGCCGCGAGCGCGACCGATCTTCAATCAGTGCTGCAGGCGGCGGTGGCTGAAAGCCTTGTTAACAAGCGGGCGAAACGCCGCTAAGCAGGGAGCAATTCTGCGGGCGTGGCGTAATGGTAGCCGCAACGGACTTAAAATCCGTTGGGAGAAATCCCGTGTGGGTTCGAGTCCCACCGCCCGCACCAATATGCGCTCTCCATGACGGGCCTTTGGAGCAGCCCTGCCATGGAGAGGAGGCGCAATCTCCTAGCGGCGGTTTTCATCCCTGTTCTGGATGTTGAGGAAGCGGCCATGGTATGGCGGAAGTGGCTGCACCCCGCTGCTGTCAGCTCGCCGTAGCCGCCGGCATGATCACCTGGAGAGCGAAGGTTTCGGTCGTGGTGTTCTGCATCTGATCGGATGAAATATCACGGCCAGTCAGTGGATCTTTCTCCGGGTTGGCATGAACAAGAGCTGCTTCCAGCGAAGCCAAGGACGAAGCAGGCCGTAACGCGGAAGAAACGCAGGCGGGTTTCAAATGTCGTAAGCATGTTAGTCTCCTTTTGGTTTGCCCGCTATTCCGGGGCGCAAGGAGACACTGTGCTTTACTGGCTTCGGGGTCTTAAAATACGGGCCGAATTGTTCCGAATAGTTCCGAAACCGGCGGCTGGAGGGCTTGTTCGAGGGACATTGGATTTGAGTTTTTCGACTTGCGTGTGTGGCAAATGAACTTAGAATCCATGGAGAAATCCCGCGCCGGTTCGAGTCCGGCCGCCCGGACCAGTTGATCAAAGTGAGAATGGTCTCTTCGAATGGCAAAGCGCGTACGAACTACGATAGACCTCGATGATGAGCTCGTTGCAAGGGCGTGTTTACTACTCGGGGATCGAGAACAAGACATGTCTTGGTGCACGAAGCTTTGACGGCCCTTGTCTCACGCGAGAGCGCCCGCAGGCTCGCGTCGCTTGGAGGATCGCAGCCTGACGCGAAGCCTTCGCCACGATCAAGGGCTTAGGAGATTGTCCCGGGATTATGAACACGCGACTGCAGCAAGTCATTGAGAGAGCCTACGAAGAATTTGCACTCTACCGTGTGCAAGTTCCGCTCGATGTCTGCACGGTCTGTTGCATTACTGAGGAGGTGGAAGCACAACTCGTTCGTCTCAACGTCCGGAGCATTCCGCAAGAGTCTAATGTCAGACTGGCAATCTCGCCGCGAAACCAGACAGCCCAAACTTAAATGAGCTCAAACACTTCTTGCCTAGGATGCTGGAACTTACAGCGAGGCATCAGCACCCTGCATACGAAGAGGCCTTTTCGCTCAAGAGCTTTCGCTATTACGCGTCGGCGGATTTCACTGCAGCAGAACGAAGCATAATCGAGGAGTTTGGAAAGGAATTCTTCAAGGATTATCTGAGCCGCGACCCGACGCCATTTGAGATGGATGGACACCTTGCGATGTTGGATGTGACGCCCATTGATATGAGCAATCTGCTCGATATGTGGCTGCTGTCGGAATCTGAGATCTGCAGTGCTGCACTTTGCTTCGTTTGTCTACCACTCACCATTTCCCAGCCGCGTTGCGAAGAGGTGGAATGGATTTATGTCGGAGAGCCTGATTAACCTGATTGTTGACTGGTTGAAAAATCCCAAAGTCGTCAATCATTTTGCAGGTCGAATGGCCGAACTTGTGCTGAGTGACGACTCGTTAGATGAAAGCGAGCAAGGAGTGGTCAGTGACGTGATCGACAGGCTAACCTTCAAGCCCTAGTTGCGGCGTTTTTGCGCGCAGAATTTTCACGTCGTCGTCTCAGAATATTAGCCGCTTCTACACCTTCCTCCGCCTCGCCTTCGCAAAGGTATCAAACGCCACCGCCAGTACGATGATGACGCCGATGATGATCTGCTGGATGTAGCTGTTGACGTTCATCAGCACGAGGCCATTGAGCAGCACGCCGATGAGCATGGCGCCGATGACGGTGCCGAGGATCGAGCCTGCGCCGCCGAAAAGACTGGTGCCGCCGATCACCACCGAGGCGATGACGGTGAGTTCATAGCCGGTGCCTGCCACGGCTTCCGCCGAGTTGAGCCTTGCCGCCAGCACGAAGGAGCCGAGGCCGGCGAAGAAGCCCATGATGACATAGACGCTGGTGATGATGGTGTTGACGTTGAGGCCCGCAAGGCGGGCGGCTTCCGGATTGCCGCCCACGGCATAGACCTGCCTGCCGTAACGCGTGTAGCGGAGAACGATGTGGGCGATGACGGCGCAGAAGAGGAAGATGATGACCGGCACCGGCACGCTGAAGATCTTGCCCTGGCCCCACCAGGCGAAATCCGGCTGGAAACCCGAGATCGGCCCGCCTGCCGCAAATAGCAGGGCCGCACCGCGGAATACCGACATGCCGCCCAAAGTGACGACGAAGGCCGGCACCTTGAGCTTGGTGATCGAAATGCCCTGCAGATAGCCGCAGATGACGCCGACGATGATGGCGGCAAGCGCAGCCAGCGGCCAGCCATAGCCGATCGACGCATCGCCGACGGTGAACCGGTCCTGCATGCCGCCCTTGGCGACGGCTGCGGCGACGAGCCCGCAGAAGGCGAGCAGCGAGCCGACGGAAAGATCAATGCCTGCGGTGAGGATGACGAAGGTCATGCCGATGGCGAGAAGTCCGGTGATGGAAATCTGCCGCATGACGTTGAACAGGTTGATGGAGGAGAGGAAACGCGGCTCCATGATGGCGAACACGCCCATCAGCACCAGCAGGAAAATGAGCGGCGCAAAGCGCGCGAGGAATGTGAAGGCGTCAAAGCCTTGGGTGTCAGTCTTGGCGGTTGTGTCGGTCATTGCGCCCCCTTCGCCCTTCGGGCACTTCCCCCAACAAGTTGGGGGAAGGTGAATTTCTTAATGCCATGCTTCCCCAACAAGTTGGGGGAGCGCGGTTGAACTATCTCCCCCAAACAAGTTGGGGGAGCGCGAACGGAAATGCCCTCCCTCAGCTTTGCTGGGGGAGGTGCCCGAAGGGCGGAGGGGGAAATTGCAGCTAAGGCCGCCATCACCCCGCCTTCCTCACGTCCGGCCCGATGGTCATCAGCGTCATCAGCTGTTCCTGCGTTGCCGCGTCGCGCAGCACTTCACCAGTGACACGGCCTTCACGCATGGTGATGATGCGGTTGGCCAGCGTCATCACCTCCGGCAGTTCCGACGATATGACAATGACGGCAATGCCCGCCTCGGCAAGCTTGAACAGCAGGTTATGCACCTCGACTTTTGCGCCAACATCAATGCCGCGCGTCGGCTCATCGACGATCAACACCCTTGGGCGAAGCGCCAGCCAGCGCGCCAGCACCACCTTCTGCTGGTTGCCGCCGGACAGGTTGCCGACCAGCTGGTCAGGCGATGCCATGCGGATGTTGAGCAGCTTCTTGTATTCATCAACCAGCGCTTCTTCCTTCGAACTGCTGATGAACCAGCGCAGGCTGGAGATGCGCTCATGCGAAGTGATCGACAAATTGGTGCGGATGGCGAGCGCCAGAAACAGGGCTTGCTGCTTGCGATCCTCCGGCACCAGGCCGATGCCATGGCTGATTGCCGCGCGCGGTGTGTGGATGCTGACTGGTTTTCCCGCGATGAGGATTTCACCGGAGTCGATTGCGTCAGCGCCGAAGATGGCGCGCGCCGTTTCGGTGCGGCCAGCGCCGACTAGGCCGGCTAGCCCAAGGATTTCGCCCTTCTGCACGCTGAAAGACACATCATGCAGTTCGATGGCGCTGGCATCCGTGGCCTTGCGGCGGCGCGTGAGGTGGCGCACTTCCAGCGCGGTTTCGCCTTGCGCCTTGGAGGCTTCGCGATGCGTGAGCTTGTCGATCTCGCGGCCCACCATGAGGCGAATGATCTGGTCCATGTCCGTGTCGGCGACGTTTCCGGCGCCAGCAAACTTGCCATCCCGGAGAACGGTAAAGCGGTCGCAGATTTCGAACACTTCCTCCAGCCTGTGGGTGACGAATACGGTGGCGATGCCATCGCGCTGCAGGCCGCGGATGATGTCGAACAGTTTCTTCACTTCGGAGCGGCTGAGCGCCGATGTCGGCTCATCCATGACGATGATGCGCGAACGCATGGAAAGGGCGCGGGCGATCTCCACCATCTGCTGCTCGGCAACCGAGAGATCGCGCACCAGCGCGCGCGGATTGCGGTCAAGGCCGATGCGCTTCATCAGCGCGCGGCTTTCGTCATCCATGCGGCTGCGGCTGACGAACAGGCGCGAGCCCGGCTCGCGGCCAATGAAAATGTTCTCCGCAATCGTCATGTCCGGAGCGAGGGTGAATTCCTGATAGATGGTGACGATGCCTGCCGCCTGCGCAGCCTGCGGGCTGGCAAAGCTCACCTGCTGGCCGCCAAATTCGATTGTGCCTGCATCCGGAGGCTGGGCGCCTGACAGGATTTTCAGCAGCGTTGACTTGCCAGCGCCATTCTCGCCGAGGAAGGCATGCACTTCCGCTTCAGCGACTTCAAAGTTGACCTGCGCAAGCGCCTTCACGCCGGGAAAAGACTTGGAAATCCCGGTCATGCGGAGCAGCGGTTGGGTCACAGCCATGGGTGGTCAGCAAACTAATCGCGCCCGGAGTGCGAGGGGGGTTAACCTCCGGGCGCGCTTCTCGCCGTCAGTTACTTCACTTCTCCAAGCCGCTCGGCTTCTTTCAGGTTGTCCTTGGTAATGGCAACCGGCGTCAGCAGAACAAGGCTTTCCGCAGGCTTGGTTCCGCTCTTGATGAAGTCCGAGAGGATCTGCACGCCCTTGGCGCTTTGCTGGCCGGGGAACTGCTCGATGGTGGCGGTCAAGCCGCCATCACGCACCTGGGCCAAAGCTTCAGGCAAAGCGTCAAAGCCGATGATGACGATGCCGGAGAGGCTGCGTGCCTTCACCGCTTCCATGGCGCCGAGCGCCATATCGTCGTTAGCGGCCACGATCACCTTCGGCGGTTCTGCCATGCCGGCGAGCGCTGCTTCCGTTACCGCAAGTCCCTTGGCGCGGTCGAAGCCCGCGGTCTGCTCGAACACGATCTTGTAGGTGTCCTTGCCGTCCAGCACATTGTGCAGGCCCTTGTTACGGTCAATCGCCGGCGATGCGCCGGATTGGCCCTGCAAGTTGATGATGGTCGCGCCATCAGGGAACATCTGCAGGATGAGGTTGCCCTGGGCTTCGCCGCCCTTGACGTTATCAGCGCCGACATGAGCGAGAATGCCTTCGACCTGCGCCACGCGCCGGTCAACCGTTACGACAGGAATGCCGGCTTCAACAGCCTGCTGCAGGGCAGGGGCCATGGCGTCCACCTCATTCGGGCTGATGACGATGCCTTTCACACCTTGCGTGATGGCGGCTTCAACATCCGCTGTCTGCTTCGGCGATGAAACTTGCCCATCGCTCTCGATGACGCCGAAGCCCTGCTTGGCGCCTTCCGCCTTGAAGGCATTCATCATGTGAACGAAGAACGGGAATGTGAGGCCCGGCACCGAAGCCAGAATCTTGTCCTCAGCGAGTGCCGCCGTTGGCATGACAACAGTAAGGGCGAGGGTACTCGCCAAGAACAGGCGTCTTGTATAAGCACGCATAGTTTTTTCCTCCCGAGAGTTGGCCGCGGGAAAAACTTGCGCCGGGAGTCTTCATGCGTCAACAGCGTTCATGGTATTCCGCCATGCTCAATTGTATGATCAATTGCGGGTGCAGCAAGACTGGGATTGATGATGGATCGCATGATCACAATTGAAACCGCTTTGAATGAAGCGATTGTGGAGTTTGCGAAAAAGCGGCCGCATTCTGCTGCAATGCACAAGCGCGCCTGCGCGGTGATGCCGGGCGGCAATACGCGCACGGTTCTGTTCACTGCGCCGTTTCCCATTCGTGTTGAGAAAGGCGCGGGCGCAACGCTCACCGATGTGGACGGCTTCGTCTATGCCGATTTTCTAGGCGAATATTCGGCAGGCATTTATGGCCACTCGCATCCGGTTCTGAAGCAGGCGGTGGCGCAGGCGCTTGAGCAGGGCATCAATCTTGGCGGCCAGCATGTGGGCGAGGTGGAATTCGCGGAAGAAGTTTGCCGGCGCTTTTCACTGCCGCGCGTGCGCTTCACCAACTCCGGCACCGAAGCCAACATGATGGCGATTGCGGCGGCGCGCTGCTTTACGAAGCGTGACATGATCATGCCCATGTATGGCGGATATCATGGCGGCACGTTGTATTATGCATCTGGCACATCGCCTGTGAATGCGCCGTTTCCGCATGTGCTGGGCAGGTTCAATGACGTCGAAACGACGCGCAAACTGATTGCTGCACATGCCAGCGACAATGGCCTGCGTCATCCTTGAACCGATGCTGGGCGGGGCTGGTTGCATCGCTGCAACGGCGGACTTCATCGCCATGCTGCGGGAGGAGACGGCAAAGCGCGGCATCCTGCTGATCTTCGACGAGGTAATGACCTCGCGGCTGGCGCCCGGCGGATATTCATCAGTGCTGGGCGTGGAGCCCGATCTCAAGACGCTCGGCAAATATGTGGGCGGCGGCATGAGCTTCGGCGCCTTCGGCGGGCGGGCCGACATCATGGACCAGTTTGATCCCTCGCGGCCCGATGCGTTGCCGCATGCCGGCACCTTCAACAACAACACGCTGACCATGACATCCGGTCTTGCCGGCCTCACCAAGGTTTATACGCCGGACGCCTGCGTTGCCCTCAATGCGCGCGGCGACAGCTTGCGGCAGAAGATCAACGAGCTGTTCATGCGCTATCAGGCGCCGATGCAGGCGGCGGGTCTGGGTTCAATGCTGACCATTCATCCGCTGGCGGGCGAGATCACGACGCCGGAGCAGGCGCAGAAGGCGGATGTGCGGTTGAAGCGATTGCTGTTCCTGCATCTGGTGGAGCAGGGCGTTTATATCGCCGAGCGCGGCTTCATCGCGCTGTCGCTGGCTGTCAGTGATGTAGAGGAAGGCAAGCTGCTGGCCGGGCTCGAATCTTTCCTCGTGCGCTACAAGGCGCTCCTGGATGGCAGCACGCGCTGAAAGGCGAAGATGATTTCCTCGCCATCCTTCTCATCCATCTGGCGGCCCATTTCCTCGGCCCCGAGTTTTTCGGCCAGCGCGATTGAGGGCACATTGGCGGGCGAGATCGAGAGGATGAAGGTTGAGACGCCGAGCTGGCCTGCCCAGCCGGTGAAGGCCTTGATGGTTTCCGTCGCATAGCCCTTGCGGCGGTGCGGCTGGAAAATGGTGTAGCCGAGTTCGACGCCCGCGGTTTCCTGCCCGTTCATGATGAAGGGCATTGGCTTGTGATGGCAATTCATCGAGCCGACGACTTCGCCTGTCGTCTTGAGCGCGATGGCGCGGATTGACCAAGGGGCGAAGCTCGGGTCTTCCAGCCATTGGTCATGGCGCAGCTGGAATACCCAATCGAGGTCCTGCCATTCAGGCGGCAGCTCAGCGCCGATGATTTTGGCGGCCGCCTTGCGGTTGCCCTTGGCGGTGGCGGCGAGCGCTGCCAGCGGCACCAGCCGCAGCACCAGTCGCTCGCTGACGATATCGCTCACAATTTTCTTCCGATCTTGTCCGCAAGTTGGCCTCGCGCAAGGATTTTCACCCCGCCGAGGCTGAGCCATGTGGCCATGCGGGCGAGTTCCGCGGCCAACGCTTCGGCAGTTTCGCCCACATCGGCATGCGGCTCCAGATGCGCGGTGTTGACGCGCAAGCATCCTTCCTGCCGGTCGGACTTGAGGCAGAGCCGTGCCGCAATCCTGTCTCCCATCAGGAAGGGCAGCACGTAATAGCCGAATTTGCGTTTGGGTGCGGGGGTATAGATCTCGATCCTGTAGTGAAAGTTGAACAGGCGCTCAGTACGATTACGCTCCCACACCAGCGGATCAAAAGGCGAGAGCAGGGCGGAACCTCCTGCCTTGCGGGGAATCTTGGCGTCACGATGCAGGTAGGCCTGATGCTTCCAGTCCCCGACCTTGACGGGGATGAGCGTTCCGTCCTCCACCAGCTGCTTCAGCGCGACTTTGGTTTCCGCCACCGGCAGGCGGAAGTAATCGCGCAAGTCAAACTCGGTCGCCACGCCATGCGCGCGCGCCGCCATTTCCATCAGTGTACGGAAGGTTTCGGCTTCCTTCGGCGTCGGCAGGTTGAGGATATCGGCGGGGATGACGCGCTCCGGCAGATCATAAATGCGCTCGAAGGCGGGGCGCGCCGCAGTTGTCACCAGCCCCTGGTCGAACAGGGTTTCAAGCGCGATCTTGCCCTTGCTCCAGCCCCACCAGCCGCCTTCGCCCTTGCCACTGTCCGGAAAGTCGGAAACCGCTGTCGGCCCATGCTCGCGCACATGCTTGAGCACAGCCTTGAGATAGGCTTTGTTGTCACGCCCGAAACTGTCCATCTGCCCATAGATGCCGTCGCCTTTGCGGGCGCGCTCCATGCGCCAGCGCATCAGCGGATGCATTTCAAGCGGCACGAGGCTCGCTACATGGGCCCAGCATTCAAACATGGCGCGCTTCTTGTTGCCGAAGGTGCGCTCATCCAGCATCGACTGCGCATAGGTGCCGGCGCGCGAGAACACCGGCAGGTAGTGCGAGCGGGTGAGCACGTTGACGCTGTCAATCTGCAACAGCTGCATGCGGCCGATATGCGGCTTGACCGTGGCCCAATTGGCTTTGGCCTGCCGCTCCTGCTGCACGAAGCCTTGCGCTGCCAATGCCACGCGGCGCGCCTCGGCGATGGAGATCGAGGCTTTCATGTCAAAATCTTTTCGAGGGTGTAGTGGCGGTCGGCAAAGCCGAACTTGGCGTAGGCAGCGCGCGCCGCATGGTTTTGCGCCATGACGCCGATGCGGAAAACGCTTCTGCCCTTGTCGCGGCACAGACGCTCGCATTCCCGCAGCAGCGCCGTGCCGATGCCTTGCCCGCGCAAATTGGAGGTGACGACGAGATCAGCCACCAGCCCATAGAGATAGGGCACTTCGCTGTCCTTGCCTTCCTCCTCGCAAGCGGTGAGCACGCAGGCATAGCCGCTCAAGCCTTGCGGCCCTTCCGACACCAGCATGACGCCGCCGCTCTTGGCGCACCAGTTGCGGGTTTCATCGAGGTAAGGGGTGCCGATGCCGGCAGGCGGCCTGAGATAAGGGTTCATCGGCATCTCGAACGCCTGCAATTCGCGGATAAGGGCGAGCACGGCAGCCTCGTCGCTGTCGCGGTATTCGCGGATGGTGGGGGAGGGGCTTATGCCGCCTCGAAATGATAGCGCGCGGCAGCGGGTTTGGAACTGCCCGCAGCAAGTGCGGCATTGTGCTTGTAAGTGCGTCGAGCAATAGGGGCAGATCACGTCATGGCCCGCGCCCATGGTGAGGAACACATGCGGATGGTCGAACGGCGGCAGCGCCCCCATGCACATGAAGGTGTGGGAGCCGACCTCGATCGAGGCAAGGCCCATGCTGTTGTGGAAGTGGGGAATTGCGCCGGCGGCCATGGAATCTACGGTCCTCTTGTGATCACGCCGAATTAGCATATTTTGGCGCCCATGCAAAAATTCAATTCGGACGGCGTGCAAATCGCCTTTGACGAGGCGGGCACGGGCGAGCCTGTGCTGCTCATCCACGGCTTTGCCTCCAACGGGCGGGTGAACTGGGTGGAAACCGGCTGGGTGCGGCATCTGGCGGCGGAAGGTTTCCGCGTCATCACCATCGACAATCGCGGCCATGGCGAGAGCGAGAAGCTTTATGATCCGGCGAAATATCCGGCGGCTGAAATGGCAGAGGATGCGCGGCGGCTGCTGCAAGCATCTCGGCATCGGGCAGGCGCATGTCATGGGCTATTCGATGGGTGCGCGCGTTGCGGCCTTCCTCACCATCAACCATCCTGAATGCGTGAGGGACGCAGTGTTCGCGGGGCTGGCATCGAACATGATCACCGGCGTGCCGGGCGGGGCCGACATTGCGGAAGCGATGGAAGCGCCCGCCATGGCCGATGTGTCAAAGCCCGAAGCGCGCGCGTTCCGCTATTTCGCGGAACTGACCAAGAGCGACCTCAAGGCGCTCGCCGCCTGCATCCGCTCGTCACGGGTGAAGATCACGGCGGAGATGCTGGCGACAATTCAATGTGCCGGTGCTGGTGGTGGCGGGCGGGGCTGATACGGTTTCGGGAACGGTGGAGCCACTGGTGGCGGCGATCCCGGGCGCGGTGGGCCTCACGCTGCCGGAGAAGAACCACATGAACGCCGTGGGGGACAAGACGTACAAGGCGAAGGTGGTGGAGTTTTTCAGGGGGAATGAGATTGAAGCGGTGATCGATGAGCAATAGAGCCGAACTGGGCAATATTGCGGTATCAATGAAGGCGTCAGATGGTTTCAGACGAACTCAGTGCTAACGCTCGCTAGAAGCCATTTCTCGATCGAACTCTCTTTGAGAATGGTTATGCAGCCGTCGAATGATTCTAAGCACTCGGAATTCCAACCTGGCCAGATAGCTTCGATAGAATGACATTGTCTGCAGCCAGATCGTGTCGTCTATGTTGGTCGAGTTGCTCACTGCTCATGAATTGACTTGCGAACGATCCTATGGTTGTCTGCCTGCGATGTCATGTCCAGACAGCCATGTACGTCACTTTCAATAATGGGGCTCTATGCATTGAGGCGACATGAGAAGCTACTTCTTCCTGCATGCCCTTGCGACTTGATCGAGCATCTGCCATTGGATGAGGCAAGAAAGAGCGCTAGATGACCGGGTCGGCAAGTCGCATGAAGAATGTATGGGTACTTAAGCTGCAGGTTGCAGTGGCTGTCCCAGTAGAGTTCTATAATTCTCCTCATGCCCGGACTTGATCCGGGCATCTTCTTCAAGCCAGTTGATCATAAGATCATTCCAGTCCGGATCGGAATTCTCGATCAGGCGATCTTCCACTGGCGTGGACCAGTGCTTGATGTTCTTCTCCCGCTGCACTGCGTCCATGACCATGGGAAATTCTTCGATAGTGGCCTAACTCGTGTCAGTCCATAGCGGCTAGTAAAGCCTTCGACAGTTCCCATGCTGGTGCTCGTAGGCGCGGCGTGCAAGGTCTTTCGTCACGCCGACATTGAGAATGCCGCGCGGCCTGTTACGTCATTGCATATAGACAAGAAGCCTGAAGCCATTCGCAATTGGCGTCAAAGAGGATGACCTGGGTTCAAGCCCGGTCATGATGGAATGTGGGGATGGCGTCATGCAGTAGTACGACCGTGACTGGTGTGATGAGCTCTAAAATTCCCTCATGCCCGGACTCGATCACGGGCATCAGCTGGTTTGGACCCGGAAAGAAGATGACCGGGTAAGCCCGAGTCATGAGGAAGGTGTGAGGGGCGGTGGCCGTTTAACTCGCGACTTCACAACCGTAGCACCCACGCCGGTGTCCAGCTTCCAGCCAGCGCCGTCCTTCACCATCGAATAGTTCGAGTCCGAAGGTTGGCCCGTTGCAATGAAGGCGGCGATGTCGTCACCCACCGCTGCTGGCACTTCCCATTGCACGTTGTGGCCGATGTCGCTTTCCTGAAAGCCGGAGGCGGGCAGGGCCACCTTGCCATATTGCTTCCAGAACCATTTCGCCTTCGATGATTTCAGCGCTGCCAGCAAGCCGTCCTGATCCGGCGCTTTATAGAAGATCGCATCCTGCGTGCCCCAGATCACCAGCGTCGGCACGGTGAGCGCGGCAAGGCGCGCGGTATTGTCAAACTCCAGCAGCGCTTCGCTGGCGCCGATCCAGGTGCCCATCTTCACGCTGGCGGTTTCCGGCGTGATGGCGGTGATGAGCGCAGGCTCGGCGAACATGTCCACCGTCCAGTTCTTGGATATCCACTCCTCGGCCTTGGGGTCGGCATCGCGCGGCGTGGCGTTCCACACAGCTTCCGGCGAGGTAATGCCCTTGGCGTCGAGCCCCTTCTTCCATGCCCCCATGACAGGCTCCTTCAGCACATAGTCACGCAGCACGGCATTGTCCTTCGAGGAATTGGTGGTCGCCAGCAGAATGATGCGTTCCACCCGCTGCGGGAAATCCAGCGCCGCCTGCTGCGCCACGACAGAGCCCATGGAGTGGCCGGCGAGCGTTGCCTTCTCGATGCCCTTGGCATTCATGAAGGCGCGCAGGTCGGCGGCGAAGTGAATGGGCGCAAAGCAGCTCTTGGGCGAGGCGGGGCAGGCGGCGGCTGAAGGCATCGAGCTTTCGCCATGGCCGCGCTGGTCAAGCGCTATGAGATGATACTTGGGATAGTACTGGTTGAGCCAGGCCATGGTCGCCGCCCATGAGCGGGCCGTGTCGGTGAGGCCATGCAGGAAGATGATGACCGGGCCATCGGCAGGGCCGGTTTCCCAATAGGCCATGGAAATGCCGGTCGGCAGCTCAATGCGGCACTTGGCTTCGGCGGGGCCGGTGCAGGTTTTGGCTTGGTCGGCGGCGGGCGCATCCATTGCCGGAAGGTCGGCAGCGGCGGCGGGCAGGGCGCATGCGAGGCTGAATGCAGCGGCGGCCAACAGCGATCTCATGGTGATTTTCCTTCAGACAGTGTGCGGATGATAGGCTCCGCAAGCAGAGCTGAACAGAGAGCTCCAAATCGCCTTCCCCTTCACTTTTTTCAGTTGGGGCGATTGGCGTGAGATGATGTGACTTAGAAGGGCTCCCCTGGGTGCTCAGGCATAGCCTGAGGAGAGGGATGTGGCCGGAGTCCGACGCATCCTCGAGCCCTGCTGCCGGGAAACCATCGAAGCATGAGGGGGATCATTACCTCTTGACATTATTCCTATATAGGCCTATTTGCATTCCATCTGAACCAAAGGAGGGGATGATGTACAGCGTTCCAGCATCAGGTTCAGACAGCGGCGCCTGCGATCATGGCGATTAATGCCTCAGTCAACGCCCGCTAAAAGGAGGACACAAAGCAAGAAATCAGGATTTAGCAAGATACAGAAAAAATTGCTATAGCAGATCTTATGGCCAGACGCAGGCAAATCATGCAGATGATCACGGCGGAGAAGAACCGGGCGCTGCGCATGGCCGCCAACCAGGTCCTGCAGAGAGCATCGACCGCACTCACCGGGGCCCGGGAACGAGTAACGGGCAAGTCTTGATAACGATAACGATACTACGGTCAAACGCGCGCCCCAGAGGCGCGAAAAGGAAGTTCTGCTGACCTCCGTTCCAGGTGTTGGCAAGGTCATTGCCAGAACGCTGCTGGCAGAAATGCCGGAACTCGGACAAACTCGACCGGAGACAGGCGGGAGCGCGCGCAGGCATGCACGCTCGACGCACCAGTCCGCACAATGGCGCGGCAAAAGCATGATTGGCGGCGGCAGAAGCGTGTGCCTGCACCGTGCTCTTCCTCGGCAGCTCATTCGGCGACACGATACAATCCTGACCTCAAAGCCTTCTCCTTCCGCCTGCTCAAAGCTGGCATAAGCAAGATGGTCGTCCTGATGGCAGCCGCCAGAAAACTCCTCACTGTCCTCAACGCAATCCTCAGGGACAAAACACCATGGACGCCAAAAATCGCTTGACCAAGAACCACCTCAGTGCTTCGCACAGCTCCCCCAATCAAGTTGGGGGAGCGCGGTGGCGATTGCCCTCCCTCAGCTTTGCTGGCGGGGTGAGCCCTTGCGAACGCCGAAGGGCGGAGGGGGCCTTCACGTCATTAACTCTCCCCCTCGCCAATCCCGCAAGCACTCCCCATATCCATCCAAATCAGCTATAGTGGCAGGCCAACGGAGACAGCCCATGCGCTCATCGACCAAATTGCAGACTATCGAGCGGATTGATCCGGTGTGGGACCGCATCAAGTCCGAGGCCGAGGAAGTCGCCCGGATTGAACCGGCGCTCAGCGGCTTCGTGTTCGCTTCCGTGCTCAGCCATGCCTCGTTCGAGAAGGCGCTCATCCACCGGCTGGCGCAGCGGCTCGGCAATGCCGAAGTCAGTGCCGACCTCGTGGTGCAGGCGTTCGAGGATGCGCTTGATGAGGAGCCGGAGATTGGTCTTGCGGCGCGCGCCGACATTCTCGCCACCTTCGAGCGTGACCCCGCCATCAACCGCTACATCGACCCGCTGCTCTACTTCAAAGGCTACCAGGCGATGCAGACGCACAGGATGGCGCACCGGCTGCTCAAGATGGGGCGGCGCGATTTCGCCAAATATTTGCAGAGCCGCTCGTCGATGATTTCGAGCGTCGACATCAATCCGGCTGCCGTCATCGGCAAGGGCATCATGATTGACCATGGGCATGACATCGTCATCGGCGAAACCTGCGTGGTGGAAGACAATGTATCTATCCTGCAGGGGGTGACGCTTGGCGGCACCGGCAAGGAAAGCGGCGACCGGCATCCGAAGGTGCGCCACGGCGTGCTGATCGGGGCTGGCGCCAAGGTGCTTGGCAATATCGAGATCGGCTATTGCTCGCGCATTGCTGCCTGCTCTGTCGTGCTGCATGACGTGCCGCCCAACCGCACAGTGGCTGGCGTGCCGGCCCGCATTGTCGGCTTTGCCGGTTGCGAGGAGCCGGCCCGCACCATGGACCATCAGGTCGATGCGGTTGCGGAAATGCTTGAATAGGGCTAGAGCCCGCCCGTGATTTCAGGAGAGCGCCGTTGAAGCCCGAAGAACTGACCAAGCTGACCGCCTATTTCCGCAAGACCTTCAACAATCCGGGGATCGCGGTGAAGAAGCGCCCGCAGAAGCATGACAGCTGCGAGGTTTATCTCGGCGAGGAATTCATCGGCGTCATCTCGAAGGACGAGGAGGACGGCGAATTGTCCTACCACTTCTCGATGGCCATCCTCGAGATCGACCTCGACTGAGCTTGCTCAGCTGCTGCCGGTGGCGGCGAATTGCGCCAGCAGTGTGAGAACGGTGGTTTCCATATCCTGCCATTCGGCCGCACGCTTTCGTGCAAAGCGGATGCGCACCATCACCTTGTCGGAATAGGGCAGCAGCCGCTCGCAGATGACAGGCCCCAGAACCGAAGGGCGCTTGTCGCAGCGGATCACCTTGCCGTCCTTTGACACCAGCAATTCCGATTCCGCGTAGGTCGAATTCTTCGGTGAAGCTGTAGCGCGTCAGCCCCTGTTCCTGCGCCGTTTCGGGTTTGAAGAAGTTGCTGTAGATCGGCCCGAAGCGTTCCTCCAGCCCCGTCCTGCCTTCACGCGGTTCGAGGGTGACGACCAGCCAATCATTGATGTCGGAGGGCAGTTCGCGAATGGTGGTCAGCTCCTGGCGCGCCAGCGGCCAGGGCCATTTCAGGTCAATGCGGGTGGTGCGGCCGAGCAGCGTTTTCTGCACGTCGGCTATCACCGGTTCAGGGATGTTGAAGCTGAGGTCTTCGAGGCTGACATTAACCACCGCGTCAGACTGCTGGCCGACTTCGCCGCGGCTGAACAGCAGGCTGGGATGGGGCACAAACATGATAGCGAGGATGGTTCCGGCCAATCCGAAGAACAGCATGACCACAAACAGCACAAGGTAGGCCAGCGAGCGCTCGCGGGCGCGCTTCAACTGGTAGCTGGCGTGGTGGTTCTGCATGGGCTCGCACTATAGGCATGCGCCCGCACATGGTCCACGGCTTGCTCGCAACCACCATTGGGGAATTGAGTTGTGCCGAACTGGCACGTTGCCTGGGGATTATCATGATACTGCACCTGTTTGCTGTCTCGCTCGCCATCTGCTTCGGTTTTGCGGGTGCTAGTTTTCTGCGTTGGATCTATGTTCTGCTGACCGGCGAAATGCTGGGCTACCGGCATTTGCGCGAGCCCGGAAGGTACCAGCCGCTGCGGGCCTTGGCTGTCATGGCAAGCGGGCCGGACATCATGCTGGGTTGGGGCCTGCGCAAATGGCGCACCCGCAAGCTTGCGGCCATGCTGATCCTGGCGCTCAGTTTGGGATGGAGCTTTTTCCTCGGCGTGGTTATCCTCACCAAGGTTTTCGGCATCACCTGACCTTCGAGGAGTTGGAATGGCCCTGTATCAGTTGGACGGCAGCAAGCCGGACTTGCCTCCTGACGGCCAATTCTGGATCGCCGAAAGCGCCAACGTCATGGGCCGCGTGCAGCTGGAGCGGAATGCCAGCGTCTGGTTTCAGGCGGTGCTGCGGGGTGACAATGAACTGATCCTGGTGGGCGAGGGCAGCAATGTGCAGGATGGCTGCGTGCTCCACACAGACATGGGATCGCCCCTTACCATCGGCGCGAATTGCACTATTGGCCACCAGGCCATGCTGCATGGCTGCACGATCGGGGAGGGTTCACTTGTTGGCATCGGCGCGACTATCCTCAACCGCGCTGTCATCGGGAAGAATTGCTTGATCGGCGCGCATGCGCTCATCCCGGAGGGAAAAGTCATTCCAGACCGCTCGCTTGTCTTGGGGGCGCCGGGGCGCGTTGTGCGTGAGCTTGACGACAAGGCGGTGGAAGGCCTGCTGCGTTCAGCGGCGGGCTATGTGAAGAACTGGCAGCGCTTCAAATCCGGTTTGACGCAGGTGTGAAATCAGCGTTTTGACGGAACTTTTCGGCTGCTTCCTTTTGTGAGCCGCGAGCCCGCCAAAGTCCTGTCCGTGTCTTCCAGCAAGGCGATTGTGGCTTTTCGCGCGACCGAAGCATTGGAACTTTCCACTGCGCGGAGAATGGCTTCATGCCTGGGCAGGAAGTACTTGGGCCTGTCGTTATGGGTGGTCGTAAAGTTGAACATGTTCTTCAGGGCCAATTCGATCATGACGCCAAATGGCGTCAACAGGAAATTGTTGGCAGCTGCCAGCAATGACAGATGAAATTGTACGTCCGGCTCTATTGAGGCGCGCCCTGTGCCTGCCACACGCATGGCGGCAAAGGCCTCCCTGATTGCTTGCAGCTGCTTCGGCGTACGGTTGGTGGCCGCCAGGGCCGCCACTTCCGGCTCCAGCATCTTGCGGACCTGCTGAACGGCCGCCAGGTAAGTCTCAGGCGGGAGCGCCGCCATCTGCCAGGCCAGCACGTCGCGGTCCAGCATGTTCCAACTTTCGTTGGGCTCGACGCGCGAACCAACTTTCGTCCGCGAGGTCAAAAGTCCTTTGGCATTCAGTGTTTTGACGGCTTCGCGGACTGTCGTGCGGGAAGCGCCATAGATGCGGCACCAGTCGGCCTCGTTGGGAAGTACGGCACCCGGTGCATAGATCCCCCTGAGTATCTGCTTGCCTATAGATTCCGCCACTTTTCCGTGCAAATTGGCAGGCTTGGTGCGCTCACGCTCCTGCCGGAGTGACGAAGGCTTCGAAGACCTTTTGCTACGAATTGTCATACAAATAGGATTGCCAAGTGGTGCCCAATTTCGTAGTTATGGGCATCCGGCTTCAACCGGGCAACAAAAATAAACACTTTTTCTGTGCTTTGGGAGATGCAGAATGATTAATCGCAGAAAACTCATCATCGTTGGCGCTGCTGCCGCAGCAGGCACCTTGGTTGCTGCCGGCCATGCAATGGCCGAAGGCAAGGGACTTGTGGGCATTTCGATGCCAACCAAGTCCTCCACCCGCTGGATTTCGGACGGCGAATCCATGGTGAAGGAATTCACCGCCATGGGCTACGAAACCGACCTCCAGTATGGCGAGGACGATATTCCGAACCAGCTGGCGCAGATCGAGAATATGGTCACCAAGGGCGCCAAGGTGCTGATCATCGCGGCAATCGACGGCTCTACGCTTTCGGATATCTTGGGCAAGGCCCATGCGGCCGGGGCCAAGGTCATTGCTTATGACCGCCTGATCACCAAAACTGGCGATGTTGACTACTACACCACGTTCGACAACTTCGGTGTCGGCGTCTTGCAGGCGACTTCGCTGGTCGCCGGACTCAAGGAACGCTTCCCCAGCGTGAAGCCATGGAACGTCGAACTCTTCGGCGGATCGCCAGACGACACCAACGCGTTCTATTTCTACGATGGCGCGATGTCAGTCCTCAAGCCAATGATCGACGCCGGCGAAATTGCCGTCGTGTCTGGCCAGATGGGCATGGACAAGGTCGGCACACTCCGTTGGGACGGTGCTGTCGCACAGGCACGTATGGATAACCTACTGTCGGCCAACTACACCGACAAGAAGGTGCATGGCGTTCTGGCACCTTATGACGGTCTGTCTCGTGGCATCATCTCCTCGCTCAAGGGCGTGGGTTATGCTCCGGGCGCCGAAATGCCAATCGTCACCGGACAGGACGCCGAAGTTCCGTCGGTCAAGGCCATGATGGCTGATGAGCAGTACTCGACCGTGTTCAAGGACACGCGAGAACTCGCCAAGGTCACCGCCAAGATGGTTGACGCTGTGATGGGCGGCAAGGAACCGGAAATCAACGACACCAAGACCTACAACAATGAGGTCAAGGTCGTGCCGTCCTATCTGCTGACGCCTTACTCGGTCGGCAAGGGCGACATTGAAAAGATGTTGGTTGGTTCCGGCTACATCAAGGCCGAAGACCTGAAGTAATGATTATCGGGTGCGGGCCCTGGCAATGTGAGTTGCAGGGCCCGCATTTTTTTGTGTAACTAGTCAGCAGGCAAGAGCAGGGCGAACCTGCCGAACGTTGGGTTGGGAGATCGGGGGGCAATGCAGCCCATCCTTGAAATGCGGCAAATTACAAAGACGTTTCCGGGCGTTAAGGCCTTGAGCGACGTCAATCTCACGGTTATGCCCGCCGAGATACATGCCGTCGTTGGCGAGAACGGGGCAGGCAAGTCAACACTTATGAAGGTGTTGTCTGGCGTCTATCCGCATGGCTCTTATGACGGGCAGATCGTTTTCGAAGGCGGCGAACGAAAGTTCGGCAGGATTTCCGACAGCGAGAACACCGGCATCATCATCATCCACCAGGAACTGGCGCTGGTGCCCCTGCTCTCGATCGCCGAGAACATTTTTCTTGGCCATGAGACAGCAAGGAACGGTGTAATCAATTGGTTTGAGGCCTTCAGGCGCACCAAGGAATTGCTCGCCAAGGTGGGCCTCAATGAGCATCCGAACACGCTGATCACCAATATCGGCACGGGCAAGCAGCAACTTGTGGAAATAGCCAAGGCGCTGAACAAGAAGGTGAAGCTGCTCATTCTGGATGAGCCGACTTCGAGCCTGAACGAGAAGGACTTAAATGCACTGCTGGAGTTGCTGAAGGGCTTCAGGGCCCAGGGCATCTCCTCCATCCTCATCACTCACAAGCTTAACGAGGTGATGAAGGTTGCTGACCGCATCACCGTGATCCGCGATGGCAAAACCATCGATACCATGGATGTGAAAACAGGCGAAGTGAACGAAGACCGCATCATCAAAGCGATGGTTGGGCGCGAACTCACAGATCGCTATCCGCCGCGCGACGCAGTTATTGGAGAACCAATCTTCGAGGTCTCCGACTGGAACGTTTACCACCCGCTTCACGCCGACCGTCAGATGATCAAGAATGTCAGCCTCAATGTGAGGAAAGGCGAGGTTGTGGGCATTGCCGGGCTGATGGGCGCCGGCCGAACCGAATTTGCCATGTCCATATTTGGCCGCGCCTACGGACAAAAGATCACGGGCGGGGTGAAGATCAACGGAGTGGCCGCGGATGTTTCAACCATCCCCAAAGCCATGGATGCGGGTCTCGCTTACGTCACGGAGGATCGTAAGACATTCGGCCTCGTGCTGATTGACCACATCAAGCACAATGTCACGCTCGCAAACCTCGAAGGCGTATCGAGAAATTCGGTAATTGACGAGCTTCGGGAATTGTCGGTCGCCACCAAGTACCGAAAGGACCTGGGCATCCGGTGCTCTTCCGTTTTCCAGACAACGGTCAATCTTTCGGGCGGCAACCAGCAGAAGGTCGTGCTTTCAAAATGGCTGTTCTCGGGACCGGATGTGCTCATCCTCGATGAGCCGACGCGGGGCATTGATGTCGGCGCCAAGTATGAAATCTATGGCATCATCAATCAACTCGCTGAGGCAGGCAAAGCCGTCATTGTCATTTCCTCCGAAATGCCGGAACTGCTCGGCATTACCGATCGCATCTATGTGATGAATGAGGGAAGGTTCGTGGCAGAAATGCCAGCCAAAGAAGCCACGCAGGAAAAGATCATGCGGGCAATCATGAAGTCCTGGGACAAGTAAGATGACTGACACTACAGCCGCAGCCAAACCAGACATCATGCGCTTCATCAAGGCAAACATCCGCGACTATGCGTTGTTGCTTTCGCTGTTGGCGATCATGATTTTCTTCCAGTTCACCACTAACGGCACGCTTTTCATGCCGGTGAACATGACCAATATCATTCTGCAGAACAGCTACATCGTCATCATGGCGCTCGGCATGCTGCTGATCATTGTGGCCGGTCACATCGACCTGTCCGTGGGGTCAGTCTCCGGGTTCATCGGTGCGGTCGCGGCCGTCATGATGGTCAACCAGAAAATTGATCCGCTGACCACGACCGTTGTTTGCATTGCGTTCGGCGCCGTCATCGGCGGCGTGCAGGGATACTTCACTGCCTATTACAAGATCCCGGCATTTATCGTGACGCTTGCGGGCATGCTTATTTTCAAGGGTTTGGCGCTTACCGTACTGGGTGGCGCTTCAGTTGGGCCATTTCCGAAATCGTTTCAGTTACTGTCTTCTGGCTATGTTCCGGATATTTTCAGCATGACGCTGTTTGGCGGCCCGTTCAACTTGCTTGCAATGTTGATTGGCGCCGGGGTGACGGCTCTGATCATCTATTTCAACATTCAGGAACGGCGTAACCAACAGGTGCACGGCCTGGCCGAAGAGCCCGATGTTATCTTCATCGGCCGCAATGTCTTGATCGCTGTTGCATTCCTCGGCTTCTCGTTCCTGATGGCGCGCTACAAGGGTCTGCCGAACGTTCTGATCGTCATGTTTGCGCTGATCACGCTGTTCGTGTTTCTCACGACGCGCACCACCATGGGGCGGCGTGTCTATGCGCTGGGCGGGAATGAGAAGGCGGCGAAGCTGTCTGGCATCGACACGGAACGACTGACGTTCTGGATATTTGTCATCATGGGAGCACTGGCTGGCCTTGCAGGTCTGGTATTTGCGGCCCGCCTCAACGTTGCAACTCCCAAGGCGGGTGCCGGTTTTGAGCTTGAAGTCATTGCTGCCTGCTTCATCGGAGGTGCTGCAACAACAGGCGGTGTTGGTAAGATCGTTGGTGCGGTAATCGGCGCCTTTATCATTGGCGTCATGAACAACGGCATGTCGATCATGGGCATCGGCATCGATTGGCAGCAGGTGATCAAGGGCGCCGTGTTGATGTTCGCCGTGTTCCTCGACGTTTACTACAAGAACAAGGGCTAGTTGCTCACCCTGAAATGGGTGGAGCCGGCGCAGGGTGGGGCTGCACCGGCTCCTGAAGCCCGGCGGTTGGGGATTGGGGGGGACGCCGACCGGGCCTATCTTGTTTCCGTTTCGCTCACCGCTTCGAAGTGGTGATTGATTGGTTCCTTGCTTTTTCCTTGACCAACGCGATCCATTGGCGCGCATTCTGCCGCGATTGCCGCTTGAGAAATGTGTAGGCGGTTTCGTCCCAGCGCCTGATTTCGTCGCTGCGGTTGTCGAGCACAAAGTCGCCCTCAGATGTCGTGACGGTGAGGACGGCGTGGCCTTCCTTCTTCTCGTCAAGCACCACTGTGATCAGCAGGTCACTGGCGGAGAGGCCAAGACGTTGCAGGTATCGCTGCTTTAGCAGAACGTAGTCTTCGCAGTCACCTGCATCGACTGGATAGGTCCAACGCTCTGCCTCGCCATAAAGGTCCTTGTCGCTTATGGGGGCGATCTTGTGATTGACGTAGCTGTTGATCTCATTGAGCAGCTGCCAACGCTCAGCAGTCGCTGTCAAAAATTTTGGCGGAGACAGAGCCGTGAAGCTGCATGGTTCTGAATCCTTGGCACACAGTTTTACAAAGCCGACAGGAGGCAGCGTCTTGCCGTACTCGATTGCGTGCGGCTTGCTGGCATTGGTTTCGGCGGACGCAGGGATAGTGCTGGCGATGCCTGCCATCGCGCCTCCCCAAATCACCGCAGCAAGCGCTGCTCCCGCAGCGGTCCTGAACAACATTTGCAGCCCCATGCCTTTACTTGTGAAAGACACTGTAGCGCAGGCGAATTTCTTTCGGGTTCAGCCCTTTGGTATAAGTGTATGTAAATCATAGGGTAATTGGTGATCTGTTGTTAACCACATGGCTGGTGGTCGGCTTCGGGTTCAGGGGTTGCTTTCGAAACAGCGCCCTGATATTTCCCTCACATTCTGAAATGACGTGCGGTCGTGGCGGAATTGGTAGACGCACTACCTTGAGGTGGTAACGGGGAAACTCGTGGAGGTTCGAGTCCTCTCGACCGCACCATTTTCCCTGTTTGGTAAATGGATTGACTCTAACGGCGCAGCGAGGCGCTGAGACGTTGCGTGGCCGTGACCAAAGGAGCAAATGCTCCCGCTATCGCGATAAGTGCCACACCGAGCCCGTGCTTCCAAGTGAAGGGTTGATCGGTCAGCACGGCCGCGCTGATTGCCGCCGTGCTGATTTCTGTCATGTAGAGCAGGGACACCAGATTGGGTGAGAGCTTGGGAACCGCCCACATCGACGCGAAGACGCCGGTCATCAGCACCAGCACGATGAATGGCAACAGCCACCACAAGACACCTGAAGTGATTGCAAGCGTTTGAGACAAACTATCGTTCGCAAAGAGGGTTACTGGAACAAGTATCAGGGCAGTCCATAGCAGGGCGTGAATTGTGAGATCGACTGCATTTCCCTCGTTTTGATAGCGTAGGATTATAACGGAGGCTGCCCAGGCGAAGCTGGCGATGACCGCGTACCAGTCGCCGCTGTTGCTGGGTAACGGTAGGCTGAAGCCTGTGTGCAGCACCAGCCCCATGCCGGTGAATGCCAGCACCATTGCAAGCATGCCCATTTTGCCAAGTCTTTCACCCAACAATGCCCTGGCGAGCAGGGCTGTCCACACCGGGTTGAGGTAAAAAAGCGTGATGGCGCGGACGACATCTGTATTGAGCACCGACAATGCATAGAAAACCTGCGTTGTTCCCATGGCGAGGCCAGCAGCCATCAGATGCTTGTAGTTGCCGTTGGCAAACGACCTCCATCTTAAGATGGCCCAAGGCAAGACCAGCAACGACGGGATGAAATTGAAGACAATGACAGCCACGACCGGCGAAAGCCCGGCCTGCTGCAGCTTGTGCAAGGGAATCCAGAACACGCCCCAGGCCATGCCGGAGTAGGCCACAAGCAGTTTTGCTGTCGTTGTTGTCTTCATGTCGTTGGGACTTGCGGGAGGGCAACAATTCCTCTTGAGAGGGAGTGCAGACCGCCGCACCAAGCCGGGATTACCAATCGCATGCCAGAGCCTCATGAACAGTCACTGCCGCGGGACGAATGGGGGACAATCGCTCCGGCCTTTGCGGCCTCTATGGCCAATGCGCTTGAGCAAAGCAACCTCAAGGCCGTGCGCCGGGCTACGCGCGAATTGCATGCCGCAGACCTTTCGGACTTGATCGAGGCGCTGGACCAGGAGAACCGAATTCGTCTGATTACTGTTCTGGGAAGCAGTTTCGATGTCGAGGCACTACCGGAACTGGACGAAGGTGTGCGCGATGAGTTGCTGAAGGCGCTGCCGAACCAGGTGATCGCGTCGGCCATCAGCAAGCTGGATACGGATGATGCCGTTTACCTGCTTGAAGACATGGACCGCGGCGAACAGGAGGACATTCTCGCCAAGTTGCCAAAATCTGACCGGGCAGCGCTCAACCGGGCGCTCGATTATCCAGAGGATACGGCTGGCCGCCTCATGCAGACGGAATTTGTCGCCGCACCAGAATTCTGGACGGTCCAGCAGGCAATCGACTTTGTCCGCTCAGGCAAAGATATTCCAGAAGAGTTTGTCGAGATCTACATCGTTGATCCTGCATTCCACCTGAAAGGCACTTTGTCGCTCGCCCGTTTGTTGCGCGCCGGCGGCACCAAGCGCCTGGCCGAAATCATGGACGATGAACAGGTCGTCTTTGCGGTTGGCGCCGACAGGGATGAAATCACCTTTAAGTTCGAGCAGTACAATCTGGTTTCGGCGGCTGTCGTCGATGGGGATGGCAGGCTGGTTGGTTCGCTGATGGTGGATGATGTCGTGGAGGTCATCCAGGAAGAGGCAGAAGAGGATCTCTTGCACCTTGGCGGAGTAGGTGAGGAAACGCTTACGGATACTGTCGGAACGATTGCGCGCTCACGATTTTCCTGGCTGTTTGTCAATCTGCTGACGGCCATCCTAGCCTCCTGGGTGATTTCATGGTTTGATGGGACGATTGAGCAGATGGTGGCGCTGGCGGTGCTCATGCCAATCGTTGCTTCGATGGGCGGCAATGCCGGGACGCAGACCATGACGGTTGCTGTCCGCGCACTAGCCACGCGGCAGCTAAGCCCGTTCAATGCCGCGAGGGTGACTTTGCGCGAGTGCACTGTTGGATTGATCAATGGCGTGGTGTTCGCCATTTTTCTTGGCGGATTTTCGTGGTGGTGGTTCGGTTCAGATGTGCTTGGTGGAGTGATTGGTGCTGCCATCGTGATTAATTTGCTGGCAGCAGCCCTTGCAGGCATTCTCGTGCCCTTGACGCTTGATCATTTTGACATTGACCCCGCCGTCGCTTCCGGAACCTTTGTGACGACCGTGACCGATATTGTGGGATTCTCTGCTTTTCTCGGACTTGCGTCTTTTTGGCTGACACACCCCTTGGCATAACTATTTGATTTTAATGATTAAGATCGGTGTTTTGTTAGCCGATCGGGCGGGTGAGCCGCGTTTTGCTTGCGTTTTCGGCACAATCCTCCTAGAAGCCGCGCAAACCTTCCCTTTGGCATGTTCAGGAGACGACGAGCTTCATGGCGCGCGTTACAATTGAAGACTGCATCGACAAGCTTCCCAACCGCTTTGAGCTGGTTCTGCTTTCGGCCCACCGGGCGCGGAACATTTCGCAAGGCGCACCCATCACCCTTGATCGCGACAACGACAAGGACCCGGTTGTTGCACTGCGAGAAATCGCGGACGAAACCATAGACAAAGATGATCTGCGCGAGGAATTCATCCATGCCATGCAGAAGCACGTCGAGGTGGATGAGCCTGAACCAACCGAAATGCCGCTGCTCACTCAGGCAGGGGGCGTTGCCTCTGCCGGTGCGGAGGCCGAGCAGGGCGCTGACCAAGCTGAATTCGAGCAGATGACGGAAGAAGAACTTCTACGCGGCCTTGAAGGCATGCCGCCGGCCGAGAGCCCTGGCAGCCAGCGCAACGGATACTGAGCTTTCCGCCAATTCAACGTATTTGTAGCCGGGCCTGTAGCGCCCGGCTTTTTTTATCGTAGTATGCCAGAATGATGCGGCAATACGAACTGGTAGAGCGGGTTACAAAGTACAACCCCGATACAAACGAGGATCTGCTGAATCGCGCCTATGTCTATGCCATGAAGGCCCATGGCACGCAGAAGCGTGCTTCGGGCGAGGCCTATTTCAATCATCCACTGGAAGTGGCCGCGATCCTTACGGAAATGAAATTGGATGACGCGACCATCGCCGCGGCCCTGCTGCATGATACGATCGAAGACACTTTGGCAACGCCGCAGGAAATCTCCGAGAAGTTCGGGCCGGAGATCGCGGCCCTGGTTGACGGGCTGACCAAGATCAAAAAACTTGATCTCGTCACCAAAGAGGCAACGCAGGCGGAGAATCTGCGCAAGTTGCTATTGGCCATGGCGAAGGACGTGCGGGTGCTTCTTGTCAAGCTGGCTGACAGGCTGCACAACATGCGGACCATCGATCATATGCCTGCGGACAAGCGTCTGCGCATCGCCCAGGAGACCATGGATATCTACGCGCCATTGGCCGGGCGCATGGGCATGCAAACAGTCCGCGACGAGCTGGAGGATATCTCCTTCGATGTCATCAATCCCGAGGCAGCCAAGATCATCAAGGAACGTCTTCATCAATTGCACCGTGAAAGCGGCAATGCACTTCGTGACATCGAGAAAGCACTGGCTACCAAGCTCGCGGAAAACGGCATCAAGGCGGAAGTGATTGGCCGTGAGAAGCGGCCCTATTCCATCTGGAGCAAGATGGAGCGGAAGCACCTGTCGCTGGGCCAGCTGTCAGACATCTTCGGATTTCGTGTCATCGTTGGAACTGTGGACCAATGCTACCGGTCACTTGGCATCGTG
The DNA here is from genome assembly GCA_963814455.1 of uncultured Alphaproteobacteria bacterium. Taxonomy (GTDB): domain Bacteria; phylum Pseudomonadota; class Alphaproteobacteria; order Rhizobiales; family Aestuariivirgaceae; genus Aestuariivirga. The sequence continues at coordinate 301,014 of CAWFCR010000024.1, forward strand.
CACCGAACCTGGCGCGCCATTCCTGGGCGCTTCAAGGATTACATTTCAGTTCCCAAACAGAATGACTACAGGTCGCTGCACACCATCGTGATCGGACCGCATTCCATGCGGGTCGAAATGCAAATCCGAACGCGGCTCATGCACGAAATTGCCGAGCGCGGCGTTGCGGCGCATGCGCTCTACAAGGACGCGCCTGACGCAAAAGAGGCTCTTGACGGTTTCCGGCCACCGGCTGCCGAATCCAATGCCTACCGCTGGCTCCGGCGCCTGGTGGATATGCTTCAGGAGGGGGAGAGCCCCAAAGAATTTCTTGAGCACACGAAGCTGGAACTGTTCCATGACCAGGTGTTTTGCTTCTCACCCAAGGGCCAGCTCATAGCCCTTCCGAAAGGTGCAACACCTATCGACTTTGCTTATGCGGTGCATACCTCGATCGGGGACAGCTGCGTCGGAGCCAAGGTCAATGGCCGGCACACGCCGCTGGTGGCTGAATTGCACAATGGTGACGAGGTGGAAATCATCCGCTCTAATGCGCAGGTACCGCCACAAGCATGGGAAGCAATCGCAGTTACGGGCAAAGCGCGGGCGGCAATCAGGCGGGCGACGCGCGCCGCCCAGCGCAAGCAATTTGCCGGGCTTGGAAAAGATATTGTTGAGCGTCTGCTTCTCCGCCATGGGCGAGAATGGTCGGACAAGGAAATGACTTCTGCCGTTCCCCGGCTTGGGCACAAGAACCTTGAAGATGCACTTGCAGCTGTAGGACGCGGGGATCTATCGGGCTATGACATGCTGAAGGCGCTGGGAATTGCTATCGAAGAAAAACTGCTCAGGCAATCTTCCCGCAAGTCGAAAACCAAGAAGGATGAGCAGTCAGGCTCCGCCGTGCCAGTTCGCGGACTTGCTGCCAATGCTGCGTTCCGAATTTCACCTGAGACGGGCGCTGTGCCTGGCGAGCGCATCGTAGGTATCACCGTTCCGGGGGAAGGCGTGACCATCTACCCGATCTTTGCGCGGGCGCTTGAAAAGTTCGACAGTGAACCGGAACGCTGGGTTGACCTGGCTTGGGATACGGCTTCCGATGGGCAGCGTTTTCCAGCCCGAATCCGGTTGACCATCATCAATGAGGTCGGGGCGCTTGCGCAGATCACGCAGGTGATCAGTGAGCATGGCGCCAACATCGATGAACTTCAAATGATTGCCCGGCATGGCATGCGGGATGTTTTTGAACTCGACATCATGCTTGAAGTGTTTGACGCGCGCCATCTCAACGAGATCATATCAGACCTCAAAACCAAGCCGGCGGTGAGCACCGTTCTGCGCTCAACAGGATAGTTTCTCATGGACCATGAAGCGGTACTGAAAGAATTCCGAGCAGCCGAAGCGCTGCTTGAGGGTCATTTCATACTTTCGTCGGGCTTGCACAGCTCTCGCTACCTCCAATGCGCCCGTGTGCTGATGGATCCGAAGCGGGCTGAGCGGCTATGCGCCGAATTGGCGCGAAAGGTGAGGGCGGCAATTGCCGCGCCAATCGAGCTCGTAGCCTCGCCGGCCATGGGCGGCGTTATTGTTGGGTATGAAATGGCCCGCCAGCTCGGGGTGCCGGCAATATTCTTCGAGCGGGTCGAGGGTAAACTTGCCCTCCGGCGCGGATTCAACATCGCCAAGGGCACGCGCGTTTTGATGGTTGAAGATATCGTGACCACTGGCCTTTCTTCACGCGAATGCATTGCCGGTATTGCCGATGAGGGCGGTGAAACAGTCGGGGCTGCCTGCCTCATAGACCGGTCGGACGGCAAGGCCGATATCGGAGTGCCGCTGGTGGGGCTCACGCGACTTGATATACCTGCCTATGAGGCTGACAAACTGCCTGCGGAACTGGCGCGCTTACCGGCAATCAAACCCGGCAGCCGGGGCTTGGCCAAGTGATCATAGGCATAGGCAACGATATGGTGGATATTCGCCGCATTGAAGCGACCTTGGTGCGCTTCGGGACCCGTTTTGTGGAGCGGATATTCACCGAAACCGAGCGTGCCAAGTCAGACAAGCGGACGCAGAGGGCAGCTTCTTATGCGAAACGCTTTGCGGCAAAGGAGGCCTGTTCCAAGGCCCTGGGCACCGGCTTTCACCGCGGTGTTTTCTGGAAAGACATGGGGGTGGTAAACCTGCCTTCCGGCAAGCCTACCATGGAATTGACCGGCGGCGCCTTGCGGCAGCTCGAAAGAATCACTCCGCCGGGTTACCGGGCGGTCGTGCATCTGACCATCACGGATGACATGCCCTATGCGCAAGCCTTTGTAATCATAGAGGGAATTCCGGCGTAGCGGTGGCGCGGCTGTTGTCAAACGGCAACAGTTGCCAAGCTTGAATGCTGCTTTGTTGCAACACATATATGGCGCAGCGTATAGCGTTAGCGGCGGGGAGGGCGTCCGCGTCAGGCTTTTGAAAGTTGTGAAATGGCAGTGAGGCAAGATACCCGACAGACTTCAGAGGACGGCATCTGGGAAACGATCAAGGTCATCATTCAGGCGGTGATTATCGCCTTCGTGGTGCGCACGTTCCTTTACCAGCCTTTCAACATTCCATCGGAATCGATGTACCCGACCCTGAAAGTTGGCGACTATCTGTTTGTCTCAAAATTGTCCTATGGCTACAGCAAATATTCGTTCAATTTCGCCCTGGGGCCGACTGAGAAGCCTTGGGTCAGTTGCTGCAGCTTTACATTTCCTGGCCGCACCGTTTTGGCAGACGTGCCGGAGCGTGGCGACGTCGCGGTGTTCAAGCTCCCTTCCGATACCCGCATCGACTACATCAAGCGCGTCATCGGTCTTCCAGGCGACCGCATCCAGATGCGCGAAGGCATGCTCTACATCAATGGCGAAGGCGTCAAGAAGGATCGGGTCGAAGACTACGTTGACTCGGAAGAGAAGGGACCCGGGGGCGGCCATGCAGTGGCGCAATTCATGGAAACACTTCCGAATGGCGTAACATACCGAGTGCTGGACCTGGCACAGACAGCCGAAGACAACACTGATGAGTATGTTGTCCCCACGAACCACTACTTCATGATGGGCGACAATCGCGACAATTCGCAGGACTCGCGGTTTCAGGATGGAGTTGGCTATGTTCCGGTCGAGAATTTTGTTGGCCGCGCCGACATCATCTTCTTCTCTATTTCGCGTGACACGCCTTTGTGGCAGGTCTGGAAATGGCCATTTGCCATCCGCTGGAGCCGTTTCCTGAACCTCCTTTGAGGGGCTGAACATGGTCCGCTTTTCACAAAAGGACTATGCGGCGCTTGCCGAAAGGCTTGGGTATGGCTTCAAGGACAAGTCGTTGCTGCGGCACGCTCTCACGCATTCCAGTCTGGCCAGAGCACAGGCCGATTACCAGCGGCTGGAGTTTCTTGGCGACCGTGTGTTGGCGCTCGTCATTGCTGAAGAACTGTACCGGCAGAACCCCTCACTGCGCGAAGGACCAATGGCTAACATGCATTCCAATCTGGTGCGCGGCGGTGTTTGTGGTGATGTTGGCCGCAGCCTTGGGCTTGGAGACTACATTGCGGTCGGTCAAAGTGAACTCCGCAAGGGCATCAACCTGAACAATTCCGTGGTTGGAGATGTCGTCGAGGCCCTCATCGGCGGCATCTACATGGATGGCGGGCTTGAAGCCGCCAGGGCGTTCATATTGCAGAATTGGGCAAAGCGCCTAGCTGAAGGCACCTCCGTGTCAAAGGATCCGAAGACATTGCTGCAGGAATGGTCACTGGCGCGCGGCCTTCCCATACCTGGCTACAAGGTGCTGAAGCGCGAAGGGCTTGAGCATAGCCCCGTATTCACAGTTGAACTCCAGATCAAGGACTGTGAACCTTCCATGGGATCGGGTACATCCAAGCGATTGGCCGAAATGGCCGCCGCCGAGGATTTTTTGCGGCGTGAGGGCATCAGACCATGACCGACACGGATGCCGGCCTGTCGCAGCGCTGCGGATACTGTGCTGTCCTCGGTGCGCCGAACGCGGGAAAGTCTACACTCGTCAACCTGCTGGCTGGCACCAAGGTTTCCATAGTCAGCCATAAGGTTCAGACCACACGGTCGCGTTTGCGCGCAATCTTTGTCGACGGGCAAAGCCAGGTGATCGTTGTAGACACTCCAGGCATTTTTTCTCCAAAGCGCAAGCTTGACCGGGCCATGGTCGATGCAGCCTGGAGCGGCTCTGCCGAGGCTGACATTACCGTGCTGCTTGCTGATGTACGCGTTGGGCTGAGCGATGAAGTCAAGACCATCATTGCCGGATTAAGTCGAAGGAATGCGAGCGTAATGCTGGCACTCAACAAGATTGACCTGGTTCCGGCTGAAACACTGCTCAAGGCTGCGCAAGAATTTAATGAAGAGCATTCCTTCGCCCAGACCTTCATGATCAGCGCCCTCAAAGGTTCGGGAGTTGCTGACCTGCGCCGGGTTGTTGCGGCAGCCATGCCGGAGGGGCCATGGCTCTATCCGGCAGACCAGGCGGCGGATGTGCAGATGCGGTTCATTGCGTCGGAAGTCACGCGCGAGAAGATTTATGAGCGCCTGCATGAAGAGCTCCCGTACGCCTCGACGGTTGAGACTGAGGCTTGGGAAGAACAGAAAAACGGTTCGGTCAAGATCAGCCAGACCATCTATGTTGCCCGGGACAGCCAGAAAGCCATCGTGCTTGGCAAAGGTGGCCAGATGATCAAGCAGCTGGGACAGCTGGCCCGAAAAGAACTGGAAGAAATGCTGGAGCGGCGCGTGCATTTGATGCTGTTCGTCAAGGTCCGCGAGAACTGGATGGATGATCCGGCGCGGCTGCGGATGATGGGCCTGCTGGAGTAACTGCGGTGGAATGGCGCGACGAGGGAGTTGTGCTGGGTATACGCCGCCACGGTGAAAGCGCTGCCATTGCCGAAGTCCTAACGGCCGAGCATGGCTACTGCTCCGGACTTGTGAGGGGAGGGCGTTCGCGACAGCAACGGCCGGTACTGCAGCCCGGCAACCGTGTTGCCATTACCTGGCGTGCACGTCTCGAAGATCATTTGGGGATTTTCACCGTAGAACCCCTGCAACTGAGTGCGGGAACGCTGATGGAGAGTTCCTTCAGACTGGCTGGTCTTTCAACACTGGTTGCGCTTGTACAAGTGCTTCCTGAGCGGGAGCCGCATCCGCGCCTTTATGCGGCGTTTCGCATCGTCCTTGCCGCCATGGAAGAAGATGCCGTGTGGCCCGCACTGCTGGCCCGGTTTGAACTTGGATTGCTGGAGGAACTTGGATTCGGTCTTGACCTCGCCCGCTGCGCAGCGACGGGAACGCGGGACGACTTGGCCTATGTTTCGCCCCGCACGGGGCGGGCTGTCAGCCGGGCAGCTGGACTGCCTTATCATGACAAGCTGCTGCTGCTTCCTGGTTTCCTGCGCGGGGAGCTCACAGACAAAGCAAGTGAAATTGGCTCCGGCTTTCGTTTGACGGGCTATTTTCTCAATCGCCATGTCTTCGAGCCGCGCGGCGTGCCCATGCCTCAGGCGCGTGAAACGGTGCTGGCCGGGTTGGACCATTGGGCGCATTGACGCTGTGGCTACCTTGCCATAAGCCGCGCCTACTGATTGGAGCTTTTCATGATTGGCCGCCTGAACCATGTTGCCATTGTTGTGCCTGACCTTGAACAGGCTGCGCGGACCTACCGCGAACAGCTTGGCGCTATGGTAACTGAACCGCAGATCGAGCCCGAGCATGGAGTGCGCGTGGTGTTCGTCAATCTTCCCAACACCAAGATTGAACTTCTTGAGGCCTATGGCGCCAACTCACCCATTGCGTCATTCCTGGAGCGCAATCCTTCAGGTGGCATGCACCATCTTTGCTATGAGGTGGGTGACATTTTGGCTGCACGCGACAGGCTGAAACAGCAGGGCGCGCGTATAATCGGTTCTGGGGAACCCAAGATTGGTGCTCACGGCAAACCGGTGCTGTTCCTGCATCCCAAGGACTTCAGCGGCACTCTCATTGAGCTTGAGCAGGCATGAACATCTACAGCGCCATAGCCATCTATTTCATCATCTGGTGGCTGATGCTCTTCATTGCGCTGCCATTTGGCGTTCGCAACTCGCATGAAGCTGGTGAACTTGTGGAGGAAGGAAATGAGCCGGGGGCGCCAGTTCGCCCCTTGCTGATGCAGAAGGCGCTGGTGACCAGCCTTCTAGCGGCTGCCGTTTTTGCAGGCGTGTTGTTGCTTTACCGCGGAGACATACTGACCTTGAACGACCTTTGGTTCATTGGCCCATCTAGCCCTAGTAAGTAGCGCGGCCGCCGGAGAGATCAAATACTGACGCAGTCGTAAAGCTATTTTCCTTCGACACTAGCCATGCCAGCATAGAAGCGATTTCCTCGACTTCGACAAATCGTCCGCGAGGAATCTTCGAACGCATATACTCAATGAACTCAGGCTTGAGCTGTTCGAGAATGCGCGTCTGTGCTGTGGCTGGGGTGATGCAGTTCACCGCAATGTCATAGCCTGCCAATTCCTTGCCGAGGGACTTGGTGAGCCCGATGACGCCGGCTTTGGCGGCCGAATACGCCGAGGCATTGGGGTTTCCCTCCTTGCCGGCGATCGAAGCAATATTGACGATGCGGCCATAGCGGCGTTGCTTCATGCCTGGAACTACTGCGCGATTGACATAGAATGTGCCATTGAGATTGATGTTAATGACACGCTGCCACTCCTCAACCGGATAGGCATCAAGCGTATGGTTTGGTCCCGCAATGCCTGCGGAATTGATCAGAATTGAAACTGGCCCCATGGCCGCTTCGGTCTGAGCGAGGGCTCGTGCCACCGCTTCCGGGTCAGCAATATTGACAACATGGGTAGACGTTGCGCCACCCAACGCCTTTGCTGCTGCAGCCAGTTCCGCCTCCGCCAAGTCCCACAGCGCGACTTTGGCTCCCGAGGCGATAAACCTGCGCGCTGCAGCAAGACCTATGCCTTGTGCGCCACCTGTGACAACTGCAACTTGTCCCTCTAGGTCGATACGGTTCATGGGCCACCCTTTATTGAAGTTTCGCGGCAACTTGATCAGTCCTTCTGCCGTGTTGCAAGGCTGTTTGTCAGCCTGCGAAGCCGGGCGGACCCGAAAAATAGGTATGGCTACCGATGACTCACCAACATTACGCGACTACTCATGAGGCAGTAGGGGGAAGGCTTGCCGCAGCCAGTTGTGGCCAGGAGGTTGTCCCATGAAAGGCAAAACAGAAATCCACGGTTACGTTTTGCAAGCCGTGTACAACGCAAGGACCGAGCGTTTCGAATACCAGTCTCTCATGCACCCCATGATCGCAAAACCTGTTCTTAATGAATCGGTAGTTGAACTTTTTTCGATTGTGCGTGGCGTAGGCAAGTCAAAGCCAACCGGTCGTTTTGAGGGCATGAGGCGGGTGCATGATGAATATGCTCCGGTGCTTGCCAAACGTGTCGGCCGCTGAAATAATGATTTCCAAAAAGCATAAAAGGCGAAGCTCTCGCTCCGCCTTTCAGCATCTACTCTGTTTGAGCTGCCCGGTTGTTCTTGGGGGTCAGCGTTGTGGCGGCTGAGCCGCGCTTTATTGCTATTACTTCCTCACCCAGACCTGAGCATCGTCAGCAGACGGCTATGGCCCTTTGCGGGGCGGAAGCTAGCACAACTGTCATTGTTGTCGAGGCAAAAAAATGACGATCTTGCGGTAGGGTCCCCGGAACCCGCCGCCTTGTGTTCTGGCAACATTCCCTTAAAAGGGCGAAATCCTAAGCCAAACAGAGATTCTAATGCGTCTTTCGAAGTATTTCATGCCGATCCTGCGCGATGAACCGAAAGAGGCGGAAATCGTTTCTCACAGGCTAATGCTGCGGACCGGGATGGTCAGGCAAGAAGCGGCTGGAAACTACTCTTGGTTGCCTCTCGGCTATCGCGTCCTCAAGAAGATTGAGCAGATTGTGCGGGAGGAACAGGATCGGGCAGGGGCTCTCGAAGTGCTGATGCCGACTATCCAGCCTGCCGAGTTGTGGAAAAAGTCTGGCCGGTATGATGCCTATGGCAAGGAAATGCTGCGCATCAAGGACAGGCATGACCGAGAGATGCTCTTTGGGCCGACTAATGAAGAGATGATCACTGACATTTTCCGGCAGGGAGTGCAGAGCTACAAGGACCTGCCGCGCAATCTTTACCATATCCAGTGGAAATTCCGGGATGAGGTGCGGCCCCGGTTCGGGGTGATGCGAGGCCGCGAGTTCCTGATGAAGGACGCCTATTCATTCGACCTCACGCGCGAAGCGGGACAGCACTCCTACAACAAGATGTTCGTGAGCTATCTACGTACTTTCGCTAGACTAGGCTTGAAGGCTGTGCCGATGCGCGCCGAGACGGGACCCATTGGTGGCTCGGACAGCCACGAATTCCTGGTGCTGGCAGATACAGGCGAAAGCGGCGTGTTCTTTGACCGTGCATTCCACGACATGGATTGGGAGCACTTCGACATCGACTACGACGACGTGGATGCCGTTGCAACTGTCGTTGACACCTACACTTCAAAGTATGCTGCCACTGACGAGAAGCATGACGTGGCTGAGTTCGAAAAGCGCGTGCCGGAAGGCAGTCGCATGTCCGGACGCGGCATCGAGGTTGGCCACATCTTCTTCTTCGGCACGAAGTATTCGGAACCTTTGGGCTGCGAAGTGCAAGGCCCAGATGGCAAGAAGGTTGCTGTTCAATCTGGTTCGTACGGTATCGGGGTTTCCCGGCTTGTTGGTGGCATCATCGAAGCCAGTCACGATAATGCGGGCATCATCTGGCCGGAGCCGGTTGCGCCATTTGATGTCGGCCTCATCAACCTCAAGGTATCAGATGCCGAGACGAGTGCCGTTTGCGAACGCGTGTATTCGGGCCTTATGGCGAAGGGCGTGGACGTGCTCTATGACGACAAGGACTCGGGGCCGGGCGCAAAGTTCGCTGCCATGGATCTTATAGGTTTGCCCTGGCAGGTGATCATTGGGCCGCGTGGCCTTAAGGATGGGGTAGCCGAGGTGAAATACCGCAAGACCGGCGTGCGTGAAAGCGTGGCTCTTGACCGTATCTTGGAACGGTTTGGCGGCTAATGAACAGGACGCTCCCGGACACCAGGCCCTTCGCCGGTTTCGAGTGGATGCTGGCGCTCCGGTACTTGAGACCACAGCGCAAGGAAGGCTTCATTTCCGTTACGGCGATTTTTTCGTTTCTCGGCATCTTGCTCGGTGTTGCCACGCTGATCGTGGTCATGGCCGTGCTCAACGGTTTTCGCATCGAACTCCGCGATCAGATTCTCGGCTTTTCCGGGCACGCAACTCTCTATCATCCTGACTTGTCGCCGATACAGGAGTATCAGCCGCTGCAGAAAAGCCTTGAGGGCGTGGAGGGTATTATTCGGGTTGTGTCATTCGTCGAAGGCCAGGTGCTCGCCTCCTCGGCCAAGGGGAGCCGTGGAGCGTTGGCACGCGGTGTTTCGGAAACAGACATTTTGAAGATGCCAGGGCTAGTCAACAAGAACTTGCACACGGCCATGGCGGATCCCGGAACGGAAGATGCTGTGGCAGGCCTTGCCGGTTTCGGCAAGTCCGGCGGAGCGCTTATCGGCGAGGGCATGGCGCGCCGCCTGCAACTCGGTCTGGGGAGCAGCATTTCGTTGTTGTCTCCCGAGGGGCCCGACACCGTCATGGGCACGGCGCCAACTTCGCGTGATTATCCGGTCGTCGGCATCTTCAAAGTTGGCATGTCGGACTATGATGACAACGTCATCTATCTGCCGCTCGAAGAAGCCCAGGACTTCTTCCAGTCGGAAGGCAGTGTTTCGATGTTGGAGATCATGGTGGCTGATCCTGACATGATTGCAGAGCAGGTGCCAGGCATCAGAGCAGTAGCCGGGGAGGGCTACTGGCTGCAGACTTGGCAGGAACGCAACCAGGCCTTCTTCCAGGGGCTCATGGTGGAACGCAATGTGATGTTCATGGTCGTTGGCATGGTGGTTCTAGTTGCTGCGCTCAACATCATTTCGGGACTCATCATGCTGGTGCGATCAAAGAGCTCCAACATTGCCATCCTGCGCACAATCGGGGCAACAGCTGGCAGCATACAGCGCGTGTTCTTCATTTGCGGCTCCGCCATTGGAGTTGTCGGCACCCTTTGCGGCTTTGTTCTTGGCGTTCTCATCTGTTGGAACGCCGACCGTATTCGCAAATTCATTGAATGGGTGAGCGGCGTTGATGTGTTCAACCCTGAAGTCTATTACCTCGCGCATGTTCCGGTGAAGATTAACTCGGCCCAGACCTATTGGGTCGTCGGCATGGCTCTTGTCTTGTCTTTCCTCGCGACGTTGTATCCCAGTTGGCGTGCGGCGAAGCTCGACCCCGTGGAAGCGTTGAGGTACGAATGACGTTGCCTGCGCTCGAGCTGCAACGGGTTTCCCGCGTCTACAAGGAAGGTGCGGGGCAATTGGAGATTTTCCGCAATCTTTCGCTGACTGTCCATGCAGGTGAAATCGTGGCCCTGGTTGGGCACTCTGGCTCGGGCAAATCTTCACTGCTCCACATTGCGGGACTACTGGAAGCGCCAACCGATGGAAGTGTTTTTGTGGCAGGGCAGAACTGCACAGCGCTGGATGACGATGCGCGCACCCGTATCCGCCGCATCGGGATTGGCTTTGTTTATCAATTCCATCATCTTCTGCCGGAGTTCACGGCAATCGAGAATGTAGTCATTCCGCAGCTGATCGCGGGTTCGCCCCGGGCTGCAGCCGAGAAGCGCGCCCGTGATCTTCTGGACCGGCTTGGTCTTGCTGATCGTGGTCAGCACAGGCCGGCTGAGCTTTCGGGCGGAGAGCAGCAACGCGTGGCGATTGCCAGGGCTATTGCCAACAAGCCGTTGCTATTGCTGGGTGACGAGCCGACCGGCAACCTTGATCCCGAGACATCGCAGCGGGTGCATGACGAGTTTCTGCGCCTCATTCGTGAAGAAGGGCTCGGTGCGCTGATTGCCACTCACAACATTGAGTTGGCATCGCGGATGAGCCGCGTCGTGACGCTCCGCAAAGGGCAACTTGTGGACGGTCTGCCAGCTTAGGTCGCATTTGCCTGCAACTGGTCTATATTCGCACCATGGATTCTGCACTGGCTCTCAAACTGCCTTCATTCATTCACTTGCGAAACCACTCCGCCTATTCGCTGGCGGAGGGTGCACTCCATATCAAACAGATGGCCACATTGGCGCTGGGTGCGGCGATGCCGGCTCTGGCTATTGCCGACAGTGGCAACTTGTTCGGGGCATTGGAGTTTTCGGAAGCCCTGGCCGACAAGGGCATCCAGCCCATCATTGGCTGTACGCTTCGCGTTTCAACTGTTCCCAGACCTCCGGCCGGGTCTGCAAAACAGCTCGGTTCTGAGACTACGCCCAAACTCAGCAGTATTGCACTGTTTGCCAAGTCCGATGCGGGCTACCGCAACCTCATGAAGCTTTCGAGCCGGGCCTATCTGGAAACCAAGGAGACAGAGGCGGCCCATGTCAGTATCGAACTGGTTGAGCAGTTGTCTGATGGACTGATTTGCCTGACAGGCGGGCCCGACGGACCGCTCAATGATGCGTTGGTTGCAGGCCAAGGCCCGCTAGCAAAGAGACTTGCCGAGCAGCTCAAGCATATTTTCGGGGATCGGCTTTACATAGAATTGCAGCGGCACAACACGCTTGCCGAGCGGGCGGCGGAGCCTGGATTGTTGGAATTGGCCTATGAACTTGGCATTCCGCTTGTGGCCACCAACCAGGTGTATTTCGCAAAGCCAGATGACTACGCCGCCCATGATGCACTTCTCTGCATCGCGGACGGACAGGTAGTGGCGGCAGAGGAGCGGCGGCGCGTTACTCCTGAGCATTACTTCAAGTCACAACAGGAAATGGTTGCGCTGTTCGCCGACCTTCCTGAAGCGGTTCAGAACACGGTTGAGATCGCGCAACGCTGCGCCTTCATGGTGAATGGGTTGAAACCGATCTTGCCGCGCTTTGGCGATGGTGACGAGGCTGAACTACTGCGGCGAGAGGCCGTGGAAGGCTTGAAGCGAAGGTTAGCGCAAAGCGGTTTGGCAGAAGGATATAGCGTTCAGGATTATGAAGAGCGGCTCGACTTCGAGCTCGGCGTCATTATCAAGATGCGCTATCCCGGCTATTTCCTGATCGTCGCGGATTTCATCAAATGGGCCAAGGAGCAAGGAATTCCTGTTGGGCCGGGCCGCGGTTCTGGTGCGGGTTCGCTTGTTGCTTATTCGCTCACTATCACAGATCTCGATCCCCTCCGCTTCAAGTTGTTGTTTGAGCGCTTCCTCAATCCGGACCGCGTCTCCATGCCGGACTTCGACATCGATTTCTGCCAGGATCGCCGGGATGAGGTGATTGCCTATGTGCAGCAGCGCTATGGCCGCGCACAAGTGGCGCAGATCATCACCTTTGGAAAATTGCAGGCAAGGGCGGTATGCCGCGACGTAGGCCGCGTCCTTCAGATGCCCTATGGGCAGGTGGACCGGATTTCCAAACTCATTCCCATGAATCCGGCCAATCCTGTCACGCTCAAGCAAGCCATAGATGGTGAACCGCGCATCCAGGAAGAGCGAGACCGGGACCCGACCGTGCGGCGCATGCTGGAAATCGGCCTCAAGCTCGAAGGTCTTTACCGGCATGCGTCAACCCACGCGGCGGGTGTAGTGATTGGCGACCGGCCGCTTGAGGAACTGGTGCCACTCTACCGTGACCCGCGGTCGACACTGCCAGCTACCCAATTCAACATGAAATATGTTGAAAAGGCCGGCTTGGTTAAGTTCGATTTCCTTGGCCTGAAGACACTCACAGTCATTGACAAGGCGCAGGAGTTGGTCCGCCGCCGGGTGGAAAATTTCGACGCCTCACGCATACCTCTCGATGACCAAAATACCTACAAAATGCTGGCGCAAGGTGAAACAGTCGGCGTGTTTCAGTTGGAAAGTTCTGGCATGCGCGATGCCGTGCGCCAAATGCGAGCCGACAGGTTCGAGGATCTGATCGCGCTTGTCGCCCTGTATCGGCCAGGGCCAATGGCTAACATCCCCGTCTATTGCGCGCGCAAGCTGGGCAAGGAGGCAATCGAATATCTCCATCCCAAACTCGAGCCAATCCTGAAGGAGACATTTGGCGTCATTACCTATCAAGAACAGGTGCAGCAGATTGCCAAGGACATGGCGGGCTATACGCTTGCCGAAGCCGACTTGCTGCGGCGCGCCATGGGCAAGAAGATAAAGTCCGAGATGGATGCGCAGCGCGAGCGCTTTCTCGACGGCGCGACGGAGCGCGGCATTGATCGCAACATTGCCATCCAGATTTTTGATGCGTGTGCAAAGTTCGCGGAGTACGGGTTCAACAAATCACACTCTGCGCCGTATGCCTATATCAGCTATCAGACAGCTTATTTGAAGGCCAACTATCCGGTCGAATTCCTGGCGGCTTCGATGACTCTGGATAGCGGCAACACCGACAAGCTGCAGATTTTCAAGGATGAAGCAGTGCGGTTAGGTATCCGCGTCGTGCCGCCGGGCATCAATACGAGCATCGTCGATTTCACCGTTGCCGATGGCGCCATTGTCTATTCGCTCGCAGCGCTTCGTAACGTCGGCGTTGGTGCAGTACAACATCTGGTCGCGGAGAGGAAGCAGTCTGGCCCCTTTACGTCAATTGGTGATTTTGCCCGCCGCGTGCATGGATCGCATCTGAACAAGCGTGCTCTGGAGAGCATCGCCAAGGGTGGCGGTTTCGATTGCCTCAACCCCAACCGTGCTCAAGTTCTGGCCGGCGTCGAAACGATACTGGCTTTTGCAAATCGGACTGCCTCGGAGAAGGAGGCCGGCCAGAATGATCTGTTTGGCGGCGCTGAGGCGGCGGCAGAAGAAGTAGTGCTGCCATATCGGGATGCTTGGCTTCCGATGGAACGGCTTGCGCAGGAATTCGAGGCGGTTGGCTTCTACCTTTCAGGCCACCCGCTTGACGATTATCTGAAGCACTTTTCCAAGGTGGGGGTTGAAAGCTGGGCTAGCTTCAAGTCAAAGGCACTGAATGGCATTGTCAGCGCGGGGAAACTGGCCGGCACTGTTACGCACCGGCAGGAGAGGAGGTCGAAGCAGGGCAACAAATTCGCTTTCGTAGGGTTCTCTGACCCGACCGGGCAATTTGAGGCGATCTGCTTTTCAGACTTGCTGGCAAGCGCAAGGGATTTGCTTGAGCCTGGCCGGGCTGTGATCGCACGGGTCGAATGTGATGTTGACGGAGAGGAAGTCAAGCTGCGGTTGCAAGGGGTTGAGGAACTTGAGAAGGTCGCTGCTTCGGTGCCGTCAGGCTTGAGAATTTATATGCGCGATAGCAAGCCTCTAGATTCGCTTGGAATGCGGCTGACAGACCGCGGCAAGGCCCCGGTTAGGGTGGTCTTGTATCTCGACTCCGGTCGCGAGGTGGAAATATCGCTTGGCAACAAGTTCGTGGTGACGCCGCAAATCAAGAGTGCCATCAAGGCCATCAACGGTGTCGAGGACGTTGCTGACTTCTGATCCTATTCTGGTGTCGGCACCGAGCAGCGCTTGCCGAGTTCGAATAGAACAGTGTGCATATCCGCAAGTTCAAATACTGCCTTGTCGGAGAGCCACAACCAGCTCCAGCCCCAGTTCCACTCTAGCTCCAGGCGCCTTGCACGGCTCAATCGCGCAAGATCAGCTACGCCTACCTTGGTTGCCACCCGCTTGTTGCCGGTGACGACCCACTGCTGCTCTTGGACGTCATCTCCATCAATGCGAACCCAGATTGTTATAATGCCGCGGCTGGTGAGTGGCTCCTCCAGGATGAGCTGTTGTTGCCAGTGTTGCCGGTCGCCCTCCACGCAGGAGACGCTGAACAGCGGAGCATAGTCGTTGATGGTGCCGCCGCCGGCGAGCAGATTTCTGGCGCTCAGAGTTGCCATATGCTGGCGGCTGTCGCGCTGGTTAGCGGTGCCGAACTGCCAGGCGGCGGTTTCCTGCGCCAAGGCTGGCGCCATACACCCAAGAGCAAATGACAACAGTAGTGCTCGCAGCATCGCTTCTCCTGTAATCTCTGTAACAGGAGTGGGTAGTGAATGACAAATCCAGCTGCGTTAAGCAGGGTTTCCCAGCTTGCAAGGTGTTAGACGAGGCTGCCCAACTGATGACTATCCAGCTGGCCTGCAAACTCTATTGCCAGGCCATGCTCAAGGTGGCGAACGACTCTTCCGCGCATCTTACCCAACATGACGTAGGTGCCGAGGCTGGGCATTACTTCAACCCGAATGCCGGCGCCCGAAACAGAAATGTCGAGCACTTCGCAGGTGTAAACACGGCCGTCCGGCAGAGTGATCTGTGACTTGCTGTCACGAGGTTCAAAGCGAGCATGTCTGCGCCCTTCCGCCTCGTTTCCCTTTTGTTTGTGGCCTAGCCACTTGAGGCGCGTTTCCAGTTTCTCGAGGCGTGCACCCTTGAGTGAAAACACGATTTTGAAGCCACCTTCCACAGGTTCGGCAGAAAGGGCCTCAACCCGTCCGAGCTCCTCAAGGTAAGCCACGATTGGCAGCCCCACAGGCGGAACATGTTCCGAGTGGAAAGTAGCGCTAGAACTTGTGAGATCGCTCACCTGGCAAGGATGCTCGGACATGTCAGGCAGCATGAAACGGCCAAACAAGACTGGCCCCTGGGCCGCTGGTCTGTTGGCAGTCTCCTGGACGGTAGCGGAAATGGTCACGGCTGATCCTCGCTCTTTCCAGCATTGGTCCGGTTCTGGTCCGGAATCGGACATTGTCCCGGAATTTATCGGCCAGGCTGTAAAGAGGAAGTTAAGGATTAGGCTGCGTCAGGCCGATTTGCCACCAGCTATAACGCGTAGCCACTGGGGACTGTTGGCGGGGTGGGTCAGGCGCTCGACCAGCTTGTCTCCCGGCAGATGCTCGGTCCATATGGTTCTTGCGCTGGCGAGCTCAATTCCCACGACTGCGTGGTAATTGAGGCTGGACGTGTCGTTGAACGAAAACAACCCGCCGAACACATGAACCTTGGTTTCAGCCGTATTGAGCAACGGTAGGCCGACTTGCTCTACTCCGATCACTACACCTGTGTCAGTTGTCAGCTTGTAGCGCAGTAGGCAGGGCTGCAGGCTGGTAATCACGCTCTGATAAAGCTTGCGGATGGTTTGGCGCTCAAAACGGTCGCCCAAAGCCAACGCATCCTGGCCGGTCAGTTCGCGACGGAAAATATGGCACAAGTCTGTGCCTGCAAGACGCCACCTGTAGTTGTCGTCACCTTCTTCTCGCTCGATAATGAGGACGTTGGGCAGCAGGCTTCGAATGTGGCGGAGGTCCAGATCGTCCCGTTTCGGGGCCGCACGCTCTGCCCGCACGGTTTCCCAGTGGCGAAACAGCAGCCGCGTTCCGGGATGCAGGATTTGCGAATCAACTTGGCTTAATTGGTTAATATCACTAACAAACATGTCTAACCCCGGGCCTTAGGCCGCTGATTGGCTTTGTGCCAATCGTGAACTTTGCTGAACGGTGTTGCAGCGATTATGCCAAGCGCCTGATACGCGAGGTTGCAATGAACGACAGGCCGCTTGGTGCCCTGCAAACTCCAGAGCCGATTTTTCGTGTGCCAGCCGTAGTGTTGGCAGTGGTGGGGCTGCTGGCGGTCGTTCACCTTGGTCTGTTTCTGGCGGGCGAGAACTGGCAGGTCCTCAGCCTCTACCTATTCGCATTCATTCCGGCGCGAATTTCCGGCGATGCGCCTTATCCCAGTGTGGCGGGATCAGGCGTCTGGTCGTTTGTGACCTATGCGCTACTGCACGGGAGCTGGCTTCACCTGATTTCCAACAGCCTATGGTTCACGGTTTTTGGGACGATTTTAGCGCGTAGACTGCCGGTGTTTCGGTTCTTGCTGCTATGCGTTGCCGGGGCAGCAGCGGGCGCGCTGGCCATGCTCATCATGCACTGGGGGCAGGATGTCATCCTCATCGGGGCATCCGGTTCGGTTTCAGGCCTGATGGCGGCTGCAATCCCACTCATGTACGCAAAGGGCCGAACCTTTGGTGATATTCAATCAGCGGATCTCAGGCATCTCATGCCGTTGCGGCCGACTGAAATCATCACTGACCGGCGAGCTCTGTTCTTTACGCTGGTATGGTTCGGCGTCACGCTGGTCACAGGGGCAGCCGGCGGCTGGGCAGGGAACTCCTTTGCCGATGGGGCCCGGATCGCTTGGGAAGCCCATGTGGGCGGTTTCATTGCGGGATTGGCCGCCTTTTACCTTCTCGACATGAAGGGCGATTTACGGCGCCCATAATCGTGTTATCATGGCGCTCAGGGCTGGCAACCCACAACCAAGGAGGAACCTTTATGGCAGTTTCCCACATCCTTGGCGGCAAGAGCCGCACGGTCATCACTGCGGCGTCTGGCGACACGGTCCATGATGTTGCTCAAAAACTGGCCAGCAACCGAATTGGTGCGGTCGTCGTCGTCGATGGCGCTGGCGTCATCCAGGGCATCATATCGGAGCGCGATATCGTGCGCGTCCTAGCGGCCCAAGGTGGCAGCGCACTTTCAACCAAAGCCGGTGACTTGATGACCAAGCAAGTCCGCACCTGCAAGGTAGGTGACGGCGAGGCCGAACTCATGGTGCTGATGACGCAACACCGCATTCGGCACTTGCCGGTGGTCGAGGGTGGAAAGCTTGCGGGGATGATCTCGATCGGTGACGTGGTCAAGTATCGCATCGAGGCGATCGAACGGGAAGCCGAAGAGATGAAGTCCTATATCGCCACTGCCGGTTGATGATAGGCTAGAGAAAACGCAGCGAACCGCCCTTCAACTCGCGGTAGAAGCACGACCTGCGACCGGTGTGGCAGGCGTTTCCTTGGCCAAGCGGCTCGACCTTCACCAGGAGGACGTCCTGGTCGCAATCCACGAGGACTTGTTTTACCGCAAACATTTCGCCTGACGTCTCGCCCTTTTTCCAAAGCTTCTGCCGGGAGCGTGAATAGAAGTGCACAAGCCCGGTTGAAACGGTGAGCCTCAAAGCTTCATCGTTCATGTAAGCGAACATAAGAACGGTCCCGTCACCAGCATGGCTGATGATGGCAGGGATCAGTCCATTTCCGTCAAAGCGGAGCGATGCTACTGCAGTCTCGTCCGCTCCTTGGGCCGTCAAAGGGAGAGGCCACCGGTCGGCGCACGCACCAGCTCCATGAAGCGCGATTGCAGGGCCGGATTGGTCTTGAACTCGCCAACGAACTGCGTGGTGATGGTTGCCACGTTACGTTTGCCAATACCGCGCATCGACATGCAGGTGTGAACTGCTTCCAGCAGGACAGCCACGCCTTTGGGCTTGAGGCTGTGGCTGATCGCATTGGCGATCTGTGCTGTCATGGTCTCCTGGGTCTGGAGACGGCGCGCATAGATCTCCACAACGCGGGCAAGCTTTGATATGCCGACAACGGCGTCAGACGGCAGGTAAGCTACATGGGCGCGGCCAACAAAGGGCGCAATGTGGTGTTCACAATGCGAATTGAATTCAATGTCTCGCAACATGACAATGTCATCATAACCGCCAACATCGGTGAAGGTTCGCGACAGTGCTTCGGCAGGATCTTCTCCATAGCCGGCGAAATACTCGCTGAATGCCTTGACGACACGGCGCGGTGTATCGCGCAGGCCTTCGCGCGCCGGGTCATCGCCAGCCCACGAGAGCAGGGTCCTGACGGCTGCTTCAGCCTCATCGCGGGACGGGCGCTTGACCGTCTTGGAGCCGGATTCCGTATGCAATTTCTTGATTATAGCGTCCATTTTCCTAGACTTTACGAAACTATGTGCCGATCCCATATCACAGGGTATAAGGTGAAGCAATTAACGGCGGGACCGCTCCTGCGGATCACCCACTCGGGAAATGTGCATGATTAACGACATTTACAACAAGAAAATCCTGGGGTTTGCGGCGGACATACCACACCTGCAGAGGTTGGCTGCGCCTGACGCGACGGCCATTGCCCACTCGCGTCTCTGTGGCTCCAAAGTGACGGTGGACCTCAATATGGAAGGTACAGTCGTCACTGGCTTCGGACAGGACGTGAAGGCCTGTGCTCTAGGACAGGCATCATCATCCATCATGGGGCATCATGTGATTGGCTCAACAGCGGCGGAGCTGCGCCAACTTCGCGAAACCATGTACAAAATGCTCAAGGAAGATGGTCCTCCGCCTTCCGGCAAGTGGTCCGACTATGAAGCCTTTATCCCAGTGCGGGATTTCAAAGCGCGGCATGCCTCTGCACTGCTAACGTTCGATGCGGTGACGGACGCGATCAACCAAATCGAAGCCAAGCAAACAGTCCCTGCATGACGAAGCCGAGCAAGATCACAGCTGCGGACGTTGAACCACGAAGCGGCAGCAACTATCCCGCCGTTTACGTTAGTGCGGTGAAAGGACGTTCGAAGCGGATTCTTGGTGATCGCTTCGGGTTGAAACAGTTCGGCGTCAACCTGACAACACTTGAACCAGGCGCCTGGTCGGCCCACCGGCATTGGCACTTGGAGGAAGACGAATTCGTCTATGTGGTTGATGGCGAACTTATTCTCATAGACAACAATGGCGAGCATGTCCTCAAGCCGGGAGACTGCGCGGGCTTCAAATCCGGAGATGCCAACGGGCACCACCTGGTCAACCGTTCATCTCAGCCTGCAACCTATGTCGAAGTCGGAACGCGCTACGGTACGGAGAGCGTGGAATACCCCGACATCGACATGAAAGCGAAGAAGGTCGACGGGACGTACATCATGACGCGCAAGGATGGCAGTTCCTTTTAACGCCGCAGGCATAGACAACAGAGCAGAGCGTTTTCAAGTCATGCTGTTTATGGTGATCGAGCGCTTTCGCAACAGCGACATGGTTTCCATCTATCAATGTGTCCAGGATAGCGGACGCTCACTGGCTGACGGGCTGGAATGCATTGACAGTTGGATCGAGCCCAACTTCTCGCGCTGTTTTCAAGTGATGCGCTGCAACGACCTGCGCTTGTTGCATGAATAGTGCCTGCAGTGGCGTGGGAGTTCAGTTCGAGATCATACCTGCTCTCCCAGCAAAGAGACGCGGGAGGTTGTAGCGCCGCATCTCACGCTGTCGGACTAGCCTACTCTAAACAGAATCGCGGCGCAGCGGCGTGGTTGAACAGTGGATGCCACCGCCATTCTTGTGCACGGCTGCATAGGGAATAATTTTCCACGACACACCATGCTTGGCGAGACGGTCGAGCGTTCTGTTGGAGGCTCCTTCCGGCATGAGCAGCTGCCCCGGCGCCAGGGCGAGGGAATTGTTGATCCATGGGTCGTCCAGGGGATCAATCTCGACCAGCCGGATGCCCCTGGCTTTCAGGTCCTCCATAAAGGAGTAGGGAAGACCGAACGGATTGACCAGCGCGAGGTCCTTGTCAATCATCAGAAACGCGACATCAATGTGGATATCGTAGCCAGTAAGCTCGACGATCAGCAGTTCAACGCCCTGCCGCTTCAGGACTTCTCCAACCTGTTCCGCCCCCTCACGATTGACGCGCACGCCAACGCCGATCGCTGCAGTCTTGTCGTTGATCCAGGCGAAGCTGCCGCCCTCCATTACGCCCGTTCCCGAGATAGTGCGGAGGATGGGGACGCCGATCTTTGCCAATGTACGTGTGATGGCAAGTTCCTCGCCGCGCCTGATCTGCGCACCCATGCGGCAAACGATGGCGCCACCTTTGACCATGATGAACGGATCGCGCGTGTAGCAGGATTTGAGCCGCGTCTCGTCAACGCCATCGAGATAGAACACTTCTATTCCGGCCTCTGCGAAAGCTTTGACCATGCCGTCATGCTGGGCCTGCATTGCAGAAATGTCCGGCGGTGTATCGCTCTGGAAGTACCACCCTGCCTTGAGGTCGCCGAATGACCCGATCTCCGGAATGCGCTTCGCCGGATCGACGATGTTCATCTCCGTGCCCGGGCCGATGCACCAATATGGACCTGATGCGGCCAACATCATTGTCCAGGCCCCAGACGCGGCCCCAATTCCGTTCCAACTCGCTATCGGACTCAAATGGCGGCGAGGCGGATGCTGCGAACATCTTGACTGTCTGGTTGTAGATCCAGTGTGGTTGCTGGTTGTCGCTCATGGTCAATCCTTGTGCGTGCGCTTCTGCTCGATTTCCGGCGCACGGGGAAACCTTGATTTGAGGTCCCGATCGGTGACGCTCATGTGATTTCGCGTATATTGCTCGGAGGCATCCCGCAACGGCTGGAAATCCCAAGGGAAATGTCCGCCGCTTTTCAGTGCCTCGAACATCATCAACCTGGCCTGCTGACTTCGCAACACATCCGTATTGATTTTTTCGATGTCGAATTTTGCCACGACTTCAGCCCGCATGCGTTTGGCGAGAGGATGTTTGGCGGCGAGATTGTTAAGTTCGTGCGGATCATCCGCCAGATTGAACAGTTGGTCCGGATCAGTCGGGCAATGGATGAACTTCCAGGGGCCGCGTCTGAGCATGTACATGGGCGCAACAGTACCTTCAGCCAGATACTCGCCCCAGGCTGTTGCGTCCGCTTCTTCAGCGGCGCCGTTGAGCAGTTTATAGAGGCTGGAGCCGTCAACCTCGCGCACCAGATCGGCGTTCCCATCGGCAGCTATGTCAACGAATGTCGGCAGGATATCGGCCAGCGTCACGGGTTGGGTCACGCGTCGTGCCTTAAAGCGGCTTGGACAGGACACGATCAGGGGAACATGGGCCGATGGTTCGAGGAACGACATCTTGTACCAGAGGCCGCGTTCGCCAAGGAAGTCGCCATGGTCGGAGGTCAGGACAACGACCGTGTTATCAATCATCCCTGTCGCCTCAAGGGCGTTCAGAAGCTTGCCGATGAGTTCATCGACGTAGCTGATGTTGGCGTAATAGCCGTGGCGGGCTGCCCGGAGATCCGCTTCCGTGACAGTGTAGTCGTCCATAGCCGACATCTCGTAAAGTCGACGGCTATGTGGATCGAGCTCGTTGTGGGACATGGTTCCAACAGCCGGAAGGTCGATGTCCTCATCCCGGTAGAGCGACCAGTATTTTTCACGAGCGGCGTAGGGATCATGCGGGTGCGTGAAGGATGCCATCAGGCATAGCGGCTCATTCGCGTCGTAGCGTGCGTGGTCATAAATGCGGCGAGTTGCGAGGAACGCCACTTCATCGTCAAACTCCAGCTGGTTGGTGATCTCGGCGATGCCCGGCTGCAGCACGCTGGTCATGTTGTGATACCACCAGTCGATGCGCTCCTGCCGGAGGCGCCAGTCGGGGGTCCATCCGAAGTCCGCAGGGTAAATATCCGTTGTCAGCCGTTCCTGCAGCCCGTGAAGTTGGTCAGGGCCAACAAAATGCATCTTTCCTGAAAGACACGTCTTGTACCCCTGCAGTCGCAGATAGTGCGCCCATGTGGGAATAGCTGAGGGGAACTCAGCGGCATTGTCATAAACGCCGGTGCGCGATGGCAGCAAACCATTCATGATGGTAGCCCGGGCAGGGGCACACAGCGGACTGGTGGAATAGCAGTTCTCAAAAACGACGCCTTGCCCCGCAAGCCTGTCGATATTAGGTGTTTTGACCAGAGGATGGCCGTAGGCTTGCAGGGCCGAGGCCTTCAATTGGTCGGCAATTACAAAGAGGATGTTGGGTTTCTTGGGCAGCATGGCAAAGTGGATCCTGAAAGGCCTAATCCGGGTTTACCAGTTGACCATATCATCAGTCACTGGCCGGCAGTGCCGCTATTTACCGACATGCTCCGAATATGCTGCGACGGCGATAGATCGTTTCGGCGCATGGCGCGGGTTCTGGATGGCCTTGGCCAGAGTTCAGCGCTGTCACCCATGGGGCGGGGAGGGATTTGACCCTGTGCCGGATGCCTATGATGGCCCGCATTGGCGGCAAAAGAAAAGGGGCCGTTGAAGGCCCCTTTTCAGGTACGCGGTTTATGCTTACCAACCAAAATTGTACTCAAGACCGACAGTGACCGCATGGATGCCGTCGAAAGCCTGTACGACGTCGACCATGCCACCAGCACCATTGTCGAGAGAATAGGTCGCATCTGGCAAGCCCATGTAAGTGTATTCAAGCCGGCCGGAAATCCTGTCGGTGAAAGCGTGCTCGACGCCACCACCTACAACGAAGCCGGTGAGCCACTTCTTGCTGCCGGCGCCAAGGCCAGAACCGGTTGGGAAATCAGAGGTCGAGAAGCGAGAGTCAACAAATGCGACGCCGCCTGTCGCGTAGACGAGAGTATCGTCAAACGCCACGCCGGCGCGAGCGCGCAACGACGCGACGCTCTTGAACTTGAGATCGGTCATCTCAGCCGGCTCGTGGTTCCGGGCCACATGGCCGCCGAACGCCCAGTTGCCTTCAAGACCGAGGACGATGCTGTCCATCTGGTAGTTCCAGCCGAGGTTGGCGCCAACATTCCAGCCATGCCCGTTCATCTCGCGGACCGACGTTCCGCAGGCGACGCAAGCTGTTGTGTAGGTGCCCGTTTCCGTGATGCCGGAGAACTTGATGCCGGCATAGGGGCCGGACCAGTCATAGGTCGCGGGGCGAAGGTCTGTAACCGGCGGCGGCGGTTCAAAATCAGCAGCCGCCGCATTGACGGCCAGAACCGCGGCAGCGGCGGCCAAAGTAATTCCGAGAACGATCTTTTTCATGTGCCTACCCAACTCAAGTTAACGAAAGTCAGGTCCGAACATGCAATGTTAAGGTTAATGCGGGGTTAGAAATGGGTTAATCCGCAGTTAAGACTTGTGATTTTTTCGTGGCATTCGTTCGCTTGATCGAAGCATGGTGAATGGCTATAGCGGACTGACTGAGTTTGAACATTGTATTGCTTACCTGCCGGGTTTGCAGGAGTGAGCGGGAGGAAAATCTAATGATTACATTGACGTTTCCCGATGGCGCCCAGCGCCAGGTAGAGCAGGGAACAAGTTCCGCCGCAGTTGCCGCGAACATTTCCAAATCACTTGAAAAGAAAGCTGTCGCTGCCGTTGTGAACGGAGAGCTGGTCGATCTTCATGATCCGATTACCGGGGATGCGCGCCTCGAAATTGTGACGCGGGAAGATTCGCGAGCACTTGAATTGATCCGGCATGACTGCGCCCATGTACTGGCCGAAGCGGTGCAAGAGCTTTTTCCGGGCACGCAGGTAACAATTGGCCCTGTCATCGAGAACGGTTTCTACTACGACTTCTTCCGCAATGAGCCTTTCACGCCGGAGGATTTCGCGCCGATTGAAAAGAAGATGCGGGAGATCATCGCGCGCGACAAGCCGTTCACCAAGTCGGTGAAGAGCAGGGAAGCTGCCAAGGAATTCTTCCGGGCAAGAGGCGAACTGTTCAAGGTTGAACTCGTTGATGCCATACCCGGCAACGAGGATATCAAGTTCTACGACCAGGGCGGCTGGATAGACCTTTGCCGTGGACCGCACATGACCTCAACTGGCAAGATCGGCAGCGCCTTCAAGCTGATGAAGGTTGCTGGCGCCTATTGGAGGGGCGATGCCAAGAACCCGATGCTGACACGCATCTATGGCACCGCCTGGGCGAGTGACAAGGACTTGCAAGGGTATATCACGGCGCTTGAAGAGGCCGAGAAGCGCGATCATCGCAAGCTTGGCCGTGAAATGGATTTGTTCCATTTCCAGGAGGAAGGTCCTGGCGTTGTCTTCTGGCATGCCAAGGGCTGGACAATTTTTCAGCAACTCATTGCCTACATGCGCCGGCGCCTTGCCAATCTAGATTATCAGGAGGTCAATGCGCCGCAACTGCTCGACAAGTCGCTATGGGAAACGAGCGGTCACTGGGGCTGGTATCAGGAAAACATGTTTGCGTCCAAGTCAGCCTATGCCTTCATGAACCCGAAGGATGAGGATGCTGACCAGAAAGTCTTTGCACTGAAGCCGATGAATTGCCCTGGCCATGTGCAGATATTCAAGCATGGCCTCAAGAGCTACCGTGACCTGCCGGTGAGGCTGGCGGAGTTTGGAGCAGTCCACCGCTATGAACCGTCCGGCGCGCTGCATGGGCTCATGCGCGTGCGCGGCTTCACGCAGGATGATGCGCACATCTTCTGCACCGAGGAGCAGCTTGAAGACGAGTGCCTCAAGATCAATGACCTGATGATGTCGGTCTATCGAGACTTCGGATTTGAGGAAGTTGTGGTGAAGCTGGCCACTCGGCCTGAAAAGCGCGTCGGCACAGATGCCATGTGGGATCACGCAGAGGGCATACTCAGAAAAGTGCTTGCCAAGATGACGGCTGATTCCGGCGGGCGCATCAAGACCGGCATCAATGAGGGCGAGGGAACATTCTACGGCCCCAAGTTCGAATACACGTTAAGGGACGCGATCGGCCGCGAATGGCAATGCGGAACGACACAGGTGGATTTCAACCTGCCAGAACGGTTCGGGGCGTTTTACATCTCTTCCGATGGCGAGAAGACGCAGCCCGTGATGGTTCATCGCGCTATTGTAGGCTCGGTGGAGCGTTGGCTCGGCATCGTCATCGAAAATTATTCCGGTCACTTTCCCCTTTGGCTGTCGCCGCAACAGGTTGTTGTCGCAACAATCACGTCTGAATCTGATGCGTATGCTGTTGAAGTGCGAAATGCGTTGCGCAAGGCCGGCCTGCGTGCCGAGGCTGACGTTCGCAATGAGAAGATCAACTACAAGGTCCGCGAGCATTCGCTAGTTAAGGTGCCTGTCATCCTCGTTGTCGGCAAACGCGAGATGGAGGAGCGCGCCGTCAACATGCGCAGACTTGGATCGCAGGACCAGAAGCCGATGTCGTTGGCTGATGCGATTGCAGGCTTGGTCAAAGAGGCCAGGCCGCCTGACCTGCATGACTGACGTACTTGTAATGTAATTCTGACGGCTACATATACGCCTGATGCAGGAGCGCGTGATGGAGCTGGGCACCTATACATTTGCTGATGTGGGCGGTGCCGTTTCGCCGGGACAACGCATCCGCAACCTGCTGGAAGAGGTCGTGGCTGCGGAGTCTGCAGGGCTTGATGTGTTCGGCGTTGGTGAACACCACAGGCCTGACTATGCGTCATCCGCTCCCGCTGTGCTGTTGGCGGCGGCAGCGGTACTTACCAGCAAAATCAAGCTCACATCAGCCGTTACGGTGCTCAGCTCCGACGATCCGGTACGCGTCTATCAGCAATTCGCATCGCTTGATCTATTGTCTGGTGGACGGGCAGAAGTGATGGTCGGCCGGGGATCCTTCATCGAGTCATTTCCACTCTTTGGGTTCAACCTCGATGATTATGACCAGCTCTTTGCGGAGCGGCTCGACCTGTTGTTGAAAATCCGTGACCAAGAGAAAGTCACGTGGAATGGAACGCTGCGTACTCCCCTCGTCAATGCGGGTGTTTATCCCCGTAATGAACGCCAACTGCCAATTTGGATCGCTGTCGGCGGCACGCCGCAATCAATCGTGCGGGCAGCACGGCTGGGCCTGCCATTAGCGTTGGCCATTATTGGCGGAGAGCCAGTGCGTTTCAAGCCTCACGCCGATCTCTACCGCGATGCAGGGCGTCAGGCAGGAATTGATCCCAAGGCACTCAAGTTTTCATTGAACATGCATGGTTTCATCGCCGAGACATCGCAACGGGCGAGGGATGAGTTCTATCCTGGTTATGCCGAAGTCATGACGCGCATCGGGCGTGAGCGTGGCTGGCCACCGCTTACCCGCGCGCAATTTGACCAAGCGTGTGGTCCGTCCGGCAATCTTCTGGTCGGCAGCCCAGAGGAAGTGGCCGACAAGATCAAGGGCCTGCAGCGCATATTCCAACCGGACAGATTGCTGGTCCAGATGGCGCTTGGCAGCGTGCCGCACGAAGCGGTGTTGCGTTCCATTGCATTGCTGGGCAGTGAAGTCGCGACACGCATCCGCGCTGTCACCATCGCATGATCCGGCCGCAGGCTGGCCCCGTAATTGATGAGGTGCTGCTATGACATTACCCCACATTCCTGATCCCAGATTTGGCGATGCCGCCTCTGTCGATGCGCTGGAAACCGTCATTGTACCGCGCGCGAAAGACATCGGCGGGTTCGAGGTCCGCAGGGCGCTACCTTCGGCGCAGCGGCAAATGGTCGGGCCGTTCATTTTCCTCGACCAGTTCGGTCCTGTATTGATGAAGTCAGGGCAAGGCATCGACGTGCGCCCGCATCCCCACATTGGTCTGTCGACCGTGACATGGCTGTTTGATGGCGTCATTTATCATCGTGACAGCCTGGGCTCGCAGCAAGAAATTGCGCCTGGTGCGCTCAATTGGATGACTGCTGGCCGCGGCATCGTGCATTCCGAAAGGACACCGCCTGCAGAACTGGCCAAGTCTCGCAACGTCTTCGGCTTGCAGAGCTGGGTTGCATTGCCGAAGGCGGCTGAAAGCATTGCTCCTGATTTTGCGCATGTAGCGTTGGCCGATCTTCCTTTCTTGGAAGACGGTGGCCGGTCAGTGCGTGTTGTAGCTGGTTCACTGTTTGGCGCAAGGTCTCCCGTCAAGACGCACACGGATCTGTTCTATGCCGATGTGAAGCTGAAGGCAGGCGCGGCTGTTCCATTGCCTGCCGAGCATGTGGAGCGTGCCATCTACATTGCAGAAGGTGAGCTTGAGATCGCCGGCCAGACGCATAAATCCGGGCGTCTGCTGGTGTTCCGCGAGGGCGATGAGATAACCATCAGGGCGAAGAGCGACTGCCGCTTCATGATGCTGGGGGGCGAACCGATGGACGGGCCCCGCCACATCTGGTGGAACTTCGTGTCATCCTCGAAAGAGCTCATTGACGCTGCCAAGGAGGATTGGCGGCGCGGCCGGTTCGGCGTCGTGCCTGGCGACGAGAAAGACTTTATTCCACTTCCTGAGAAATGAGGACTGAGAGACATGGCGAGATATCTGGTTGTAGCTGCGTCAAGCGGAATGGGGCAGGCGACTGCTTCATTTTTGCGCGAAAATGGCCATGAGGTTTTGACCACGGCCCGCGATGCCGGCAAGATCAAACCGGATTTCCTGCTCGAGGCGACAGATTTTGATGCTGTCGATCAGGTCTTTAAGCAAGCAGGCGCTCTCGATGGTGTTGTCAATTTCAGCGGCGTACTGTTGCTGAAAGCCGCACACATGACCAGCAAGGAACAGTATCAGCAGGTTGTTGATGCTTCGCTGACCACCGCGTTCGCCACCATGCGCGCCGCCGCGAAGAACCTGAAATCTGGCGGTTCGGTCGTTCTGGTGTCATCCGCCGCCGCAATGTCAGGGTTCGCCAATCATGAAGCGATCGCCGCCGCCAAGGCAGGCATCATCGGGCTTACATTGTCTGCTGCGGCTACATATGCGGCCAGCAATATCCGGGTGAATGCCGTGGCGCCTGGGTTGGTAGAAACGCAAATGACCCAGTTTCTCACGTCGAGCGAAGCGTCCCGCAAGGCCTCCGAGGGTATGCATGCGCTTGGCAGGCTCGGCAAGCCGCTAGACATCGCCCGCGCCGTAAGTTTCCTGCTTGATCCGGCTAACGACTGGGTGACAGGGCAGGTACTCGCCGTCGATGGCGGCCTGTCGCGTGTGCGTCCAAGAGCCAGGCCTTAGGTTGCAGGAATGTTCGGCGCAAAGGTCTCTGCTGACGCCATGTTCCATGCTGCGAGCATTGCAGGCGGAGCGTTTCCCTTGAGCAATGATCGCGGCGGCGGCAAGGGATAGAGTTCGGCGAAGCTCACGCTGCGATCCGGCGCTGCACGCTGCATGAAATGCTGCGGCAGCAATTCGCGTGGATGCGAAAGTCCTGCAGCAGCGATAATTTCGGCCAGCGCCTTGACCGTCTCTCGGTGGAAGCTTGCCACGCGTTCTGCCTTGTCGGGCACAACAATGGCGCGCTGGCGCAGCGGATCCTGAGTGGCAACGCCTGTCGGGCAATGATCAGTATGGCAATGCTGCGACTGGATGCAGCCTACCGCAAACATGAAGCCGCGCGCGGCGTTGCACCAGTCGGCGCCAATGGCCATGACGCGGGCCATGTCGAAGGCTGAAGTGATTTTGCCGGAAACGCCAATCTTTACTTGATCGCGCAGGCCCGCCGCAATCAGCGAGGCATGGACGAAGGTAAGGCCATCGCGCAGCGGGGTTCCGATGTGGTCCATGAACTCAAGCGGTGCCGCGCCGGTGCCTCCCTCCTTGCCGTCGACCACGATGAAATCCGGCGTCACGCCGGTCTGCAGCATTGCCTTGACGATGGCGAGAAATTCCCAGTGGTGACCGACGCAAAGTTTGAAGCCGATGGGCTTGCCGCCGGACAACGTGCGGAGCGTACGGATAAATTCGATAAGCCCGAGCGGAGTGGAAAAAACCGAATGACGGGCTGGCGAGATGCAATCCTTGCCCGCCTCCACACCTCGAATCTTGGAAATCTCCTCAGTCACTTTGGCGGCTGGCAGCACGCCGCCATGACCAGGCTTGGCGCCTTGTGACAGCTTGATCTCAATCATCTTCACCTGATCCAGCTTCGCAGTCGTAGCAAAGCGTTCGGCCGAGAAGCTGCCATCCTTGTTGCGGCAGCCAAAGTATCCCGACCCGATTTCCCAGATCAGGTCGCCACCAAACTCGCTGTGATAAGGGCTGATGGCGCCTTCGCCTGTGTCATGCGCGAAGCCGCCGATCTTGGCGCCCTTGTTGAGGGAACGGATGGCATTGGCCGAAAGCGCTCCATAACTCATCGCCGAGATATTGAATACCGAAGCCGAATAAGGTTGCTTGCATTCAGGTCCGCCAATCGTGATGCGCAATGGCTCAGCATTTGTTGGCTGCGGCGTCATTGAATGGTGGAGCCACTCAAAGCGCGTATCATAGACATCATGCATGGTTCCGAAGGGTCGCTTGTCGAGCGCGCGCTTGGCGCGCTGATATACAATGGCCCGCTTGTCGCGGGGGAAGGGCATGCCGTCCATGTCGCCCTCGAAAAAGTACTGACGCAATTCCGGCCGGACATTCTCAAGGATAAAGCGCAAGTGGCCCGAGAGCGGGTAGTTGCGCAGAATGGCATGACGAGTCTGAAATACGTCGCGGACGCCGATTGCTGTGAGGCCTGCAAACACGACCAGCGGGATGCCGAAGAGCAGCGACGGCCCGAGCCCAAAAAGCAGAGCGCACAGGCAGATTAACATGCCCAGTGCAACCAGTGTCAGGATGACATAACGCGGACTGAATAGCAGAGACAGCTTGTTCACGAAGGCCCCCATTCCGGCAACTGACATTAAATCAGCAATGTGACAGTTTTCACAAGGGAGGGAAGTGGCAATCGACACGTCGGCACGGTTGCGGCAAGCCAGGCGCAAGTTTTTGGGTTACGGTTGCTGACCTATAACCAGGTTGGTCTGGGTGCCAGCCCGAACTTCAAAACGGGCCGACATGACATGGCCTGCCACCTGTGCCTCAGCACGATAAGAGCCGGCCAGAAGTACCGCAGTGGCGACAGGCCCCTGCAGGGAGGCCAGCAATTCTCCGCTGTCGCCGAGAATTTGCCAGTGCACTTCCGGTGATTTGCTCCCGGACAAGCTCAGGCGGGCAACGCCGGCCCTGTGGGCCACTTCGATAGACGACATGATGCCGGCCCTTACGGCAACGTCAGTAATTACCAAGGCATTGCCTGGTTCCAGCCTGCTTTCCAGACGATATGACCCTGACAACAGCCGCAAGACCTCGCCAGGCACCGTTGAAATCGTGATCAACTTGCCACGATCAGGTCCTGACGTAGCATAGATGAAATTGCGCGCCGGCTTTTCGAGTTGCAGGCCCTCAAGACTCGCCAGTACCCGAAGCGCGCCGACATTGAACAGGAAACTGATATTAAGACGCTTGCCAGCCTCCAGCATAACGCTCTGTTCGAAAAGCGCGGAACCATAGGAAGCCGTGATCCGATAGCTGCCTGGAGACAGACCAAGGCTGGAGACAGGCGACGAATCCTCGCTGACAACAGCGCCGTTCTCGTCAAATACCTTCCAGACTATGTCTCGGTTTATTGTTCCACCGTTCTGGTCCAACCGGGCCGATAGTTGAATGCCTTCCTGTCCCGGCCCAACGATGCTTATGGCGATATCATGGGCTGGTTTCTGCACTGTCAAACCGAGTGAGCTTGGCTTGCTGGCATCCAATTCCTGAAGAGTAGCAGCCTGGGCTTGTGGACCGGGCGGGGCTACCCAAATGAAAACCGCCGCCAGCATGCTGCATATGACTGCGCTTGCTTGGCGGCGGTATTGCCATGCACGGGTGCTGAGATCGTGCATGCTTCGTCCCCTGTGTTCTCCCCAACCTCTCGGTCGACGGGCTGAAAAGAGCAGCAGCGGGCGGGAGCCGCAACACTATCCTTAATGCTTGGTTAACAAAATTGCTGAAATGCCGTGCAACAAGCTGCATTGCCTTTTACTGGCAGGTTCGCCACATTCAGCCGGCATGACTGATTTCAATGACCAGACTTCCGTTCTGACCTTTCTCAAGACCCGCAAATCCGGCTCGGCCAAGGCCATGACAGGTCCAGGACCTTCGGCTGCCGAGTTGCGGGAAATTCTCGATATCGCCGTTCGGGTTCCAGATCATGGCAAGCTTGCGCCCTGGCGTTTCATCCTCTTCGAGGGTGATGCGCGGGCTCGTTTTGGAGATATTCTACGGTCACGCTGGCAAGAGTTGCATCCGGAGCATGGAGCGGAGTCACAGGAGTTCATGCGAGGACTTTTCCTCCGGGCTCCGCTTGTCATCGCTGTGGTCTCAACGGCGGCAGCGCATGCCAAGATACCGGAATGGGAGCAGAAGCTGTCGTCTGCCGCCGTCTGCTACAACATCGTGCTGGCGGCTACGGCACTGGGTTTTGCTGCCCAGTGGCAGACGGATTGGCCGGCCTATGATCGCAACATCCTTACCGCCATGGGTCTCACCGATGCGGAACAGATTGCCGGCTTGGTCTATGTTGGCAAGGCATCCGCGCCGCTGGAGGAGCGCCCACGGCCCAACCCATTGTCCTTGCTGACGCGCTGGGGCGTGTGATGAAAGTTCAGGGTATCCTCTTCGACAAGGATGGAACGCTCATCGATCTCGATGGCACTTGGGTTCCTGTCTACAAGGCGTTTCTGGCTCGAGAGAAAGCGCAGGGCCATGAGCATAGTATCGAACTAATGCGCCAGGCCGGCTACGATCCCGAAACAGAGCGCTTCCTTCCCAATTCCATGTTGGCCAGCGGCACCACCAAGGAGCTGTTCGAGTTGTGGTGGCCGGAACTTGATGACGACGCCATCAACCACAAGATTGCAACGCTCGACACGGAATTTGCGGATGTTGCGCTGTCCCACATCAGGCCAATCGTTCCGCTCGTGCCGTTCATCGGCCTGTTGCGCGAGGCCGGACTGAAAGTCGGGGTCGCGACAAATGATACGTATCAGTCCGCGGTCAGCCAGCTGACCCACCTTGGCGTTGCTGATCTCTTTCACTCGGTGATGGGAGCCGATTCCGTCGCTACCCCCAAACCATCGGGGGACATGATCCGGAGTTTTGCGACTATCACGGGAATTCCGGCATCGTCCATCGCCATGGTTGGCGATACGCTACACGACCTGGCAGAAGCGCGCGCAGGCGGGGCCGGGCTTGCCATCGGCGTGCTGAGCGGAAGCGCTTCGCATGAGCATATGGCTGGCATGGCCGACCATGTCATCACCAGCATTGCCGAGCTTCCGGCATTGCTGCTTGGGCGATAGCCATGTTCTATGACACGAAGTCCAATGCGCACGGGATGGCCATAGACCCGGTCAAAGCCATCGTCGGCCCACGTCCTATCGGCTGGATATCTTCACGTTCAGCAAGCGGCGCAGACAATCTTGCACCCTACAGCTTCTTCAACATCTTCTCGGAGCAGCCGCACTATGTGGCCTTCGGCTCAAGCGGCAGCAAGAACAGCCTCAGCAACATTCGCGAGACAGGCGAATTTGCCTGCAATGCAGCAACCTTGGCGCTGCGCGATGCAATGAACACTACATCTTCCAGCGTGCCACCGGGTGTCGATGAGTTTGAGCTGGCTGGGCTTGAGAAGACGACTTGCCGCCTCATTTCCTGCGCGCGCGTCAAGCTTTCACCTGCTGTGCTCGAATGCCGGTTGCACCAGATTGTGGATTTGCCCGGAGATGATGGTTCCGTGCAAAACTGGATGGTGATCGGCCGCGTTGCCGGCATTCATATTGATGACGCCCACATCCGAGACGGACGGGTTGACACCGCGTCGATGCAATTGATCGCCCGTCTCGGTTATGCGGATTATGCTACAGCTTCGCCGCTGTGGCGGATGAAGCGGCCCGCTTAGGTTGTTGCCGCCGGCTTCTTGTTGATCATGACCTGCCGCAGGCAAGTGGCAACCAACGTGCCTGTCTGCTTGAAGGCCTGGTGCCGGAACTCCACAATTCCGCGCAGGGGGTGTGAGCGGCTCTCGCGCTTGGAAATCACTTCACTGGTGACGTTCACGGTATCTCCCTGAAACAGCGGTGCCGGGAAAAGCACCTCGGTCATGCCAAGGTTGGCATGGGTCGTGCCAAGCGTAATGTCGTTGACTGATATTCCCACCATCAGTCCCAAGGTGAAGTAGGAGTTCATCAAGGGTTGTCCCCATTCCGTCGCCGCGGCGAAGTGCCGATCAATATGCAGCGGCTGGGCGTTGTGGGTCAGGGTCGAGAACAAGATGTTGTCCGCTTCTGTCACCGTCCGCGTGATGGGATGGCGGTACAGGATTCCCTTTTCCAGTTGTTCAAACCAGAGACCAGCCAACTATACCCCTCCCAGCTTCGCCTAAGCCATTGCCTAGCCGAGTCGCACGGCGATGCATCGAAAGCGCTGCAAAAGTCTTAATTTCGCCAGATTCCAAAGTGCCGTCAACCGAACTGAATCCATGTCACTATTCAAGACATTATGTTCATTTGGCCGTCCGTCCGGGGCGTCATTAAGATTTCGTTAACTATCGACTTGCAGGAGTCAAATTCAGCGAAATGGGACGGTTTGGTTGTTGAGCGGTAGCGGGTTTCCAATGGTAGAATGTTTATTAGTTGATAGAGATGCAGGCGAGCGCGGCCGCGTAGTTGCCCACCTCGAAGGGCTCGGCCTCAGAATCGTCGAACGCGAAGCAGTTGCGGATGCTTTGCGTTACTGCAACGACAATCGGCCTGACGTTGTGTTGATGGCTTCCCAGGGCGCAGAAATCAAGACCGTCGACTTCATCCGCCGCATGCGCAAGACCGGCAAGGGTACCCGTCCCGTGGTCATCGTTTATGGCCCTCAAAGCCATGTCGAGCTGGTGGGACAGACTATTCTTGATGGCGCGGCCGATTTCATCATGCTTCCTGCCGATCACGATATCCTGCGATTCAAGCTACGGCAGGCTGGTATCCTCTAGTCCACCTGCCTTCGCCGCGATCCGGCCAATATGGTGAACCAATTCTTAAGCCTTAGAACCTAGCCTCAGGAATCAGATAGTTCCTGACGGTAATAAATGACGGTTCCAGCGCATCCAGGCCTTGATGTATCGGTTTTCACCGAGGTCATAGAGAACGGCGACACCATGGCAAGAGCTCGTCTTGCGGTGCAGTTGGGGGCGTTCGCCAAGGCCGAAGATACAAGTGAGCAGGACCGGGGGCAAATACTGCCGATCATTCTCAAGCTTTGCGTGGATCCGGAGAAGGATGTCCGCCGGGCGCTTGTCGCAGGCCTCCTGGACTATGCGGGCCTGCATGCCGATGTCGTTTTCTCGATCATTGCTGACGAAGACGATATCGCGCTGCCATTTCTCGCCGCAACGCCTGCGCTCAACCGATGGCACATGCTGGCTGTTTTGCGGGTAGGCGATGAAAGGCGGCAGCAGATTCTGGTCATGCGGTCTGACCTTTCGGCTGAAGCTTTGGCGTTCGCGGTAAAATCCGCATCTTTGGATGTTTGCCTGACGGCTTTCACCAATCCCGTTCTCGCTTTCTCAGAGGACCATTTCCGGACGCTCTACGAGCGGTTCAGCCAGTCTGCCGAAATGGTGGAGTTGCTGCTTAGCCGGTCTGACCTGCCGCTTGATCTTCGCATTATCCAGGCTAAGCGGGCGGCAACGCGCATGCGCCAACTTATGGCGGAGCGTGGCTGGGTGGCGGTGGATGATGCAACCGAGTTGGTGGAGGATGCCGAGGAGACGGCCATTCTGCGAATTCTAGTCGAGGCGCGGCAGCCTGAACTGGCGCGCGCCATTCCGTTCCTCGTCTCCAAGAACATGTTGACGCCTTCAATCATCGTGAGATCAGCCGCACTCGGCGAAATGCGCATCGTGCAGTGGGCTCTCGCTCATCTTTCCGGCGTCAATCTCACCCGCGCGCACGACATGATGTTTGGCCGCAGTTTTGGCGGCATCAAGTCGCTTGCCGCAAAGTCCGGTTTGCCTGCCACCTGCACTGGCATTTTGCAGGCAGCCTGCGATGTGGTGAAGGACGCGCAGAACGATGAGATGTCGTTAGATCCCGAAAGTTTTGGTCGTCGGTTGATTGAGACCTTGATGACGCGATATGAAACCATGTCGCCTTACGACCGCACCAAGAACCTTGAGCTGATGGGCCGCTATGCCGAAGACAAGGTGCGCCGCATTGCAACGCGGCTGCGCGCCGATATTTCGCAAGCCGCGTAAATCTCAGAAACGGAATTGCTCGTTGAGCACGCGTTCAGCCAGGCTATGACCGGGATCGAAGAGTATTTTCACAGTCCGCTTCTTGTTTTCGGCGATCTTGACGACCGATACATTGCGGACTTCCACATGATCGGCGACAGCAGCGACAGGGCGCTTGTCGGCCTCAAGGATCTCGATCTTCACTTCGGCATTATGCGGCAGGATGGCGCCGCGCCAGCGGCGGGGCCGGAAGGCGCTGATCGGGGTGAGCGCAAGCAAAGGGGAATTGATTGGCAGAATCGGCCCATGGGCTGACAGGTTGTAGGCGGTGCTGCCGGCAGGCGTTGCCAGCAGCAACCCATCGCAGATCAATTCCTGCAGTCTTACTTTTCCATCCACCGATATCATCAGTTTTGCCGCCTGGCTGCGCTGCCGGAGCAGGGACACCTCGTTAAAGGCAATGCCTTTGAAGGTCTTTCCGTCCATGGATGTTGCGGTCATGCTGAGCGGGTGAATTGTTGTCAGTTCCGCTGCCTTGAGCCGCTCCACTAGCCCGCCTTCGCTGTAATCATTCATCAGGAAGCCAACCGAACCGCGGTTCATGCCATAGATCGGGATGCCTGTTGAAACGAAACGGTGCAGGGTTTGCAACATATGGCCATCGCCGCCAAGGGCCACAACGATGCTGGCTTCTTCGGGCGCCACGCCGCCATAGCGCCGTGTAAGCCGCTGTTGGGCTGAGCGCGCTACGCGGGTGTCGGCGGCGATGAAGGCGATACGCTTGAAATTCATGAATTTGTGGCCGTTGACAGGAGTGTGTTTTGCCAGCATGGAAGTTGCCGACCATAGCAACGCCGAAAGGCCGCAAGCAAGTTCAATGCGTTCCATCATTTTGTGCAGCACCTGCCGTTATTCGGCGGACAGCAAGACCGGCCCAGATGGCCGAACTGGCGGAGAAACGCTGATCGGCCATGTGCAAGATGCGCTTGCCACGGGAGCGCGGACCGACATTTCCGTGCAAA
Organism: uncultured Alphaproteobacteria bacterium; assembly: GCA_963814455.1. Classification (GTDB taxonomy): domain Bacteria; phylum Pseudomonadota; class Alphaproteobacteria; order Rhizobiales; family Aestuariivirgaceae; genus Aestuariivirga. The sequence goes on from CAWFCR010000024.1 coordinate 337,849, forward strand.
CCCAGGCCTGCCTGTGGAATTGCAAGCGGCATTGCAGCGTTGTTCTGCGCGACGACCAGCGCTTTACCTACTTCACCGGCAAGCACTTGCCGACGCGTGCCCAGGCGGAATCGATCATCGCCTGGTTCGACATGCATGGCCTAAGTGAAACCGGAGAAGTGCCCTTCCGTGATTGGCCGGATGCCATGCGTGGACACTTCATCGCCCGCATTCCGAAGGATGAGCCGTGAGCAGCCTGCTGGTGCTGGGTGGCGCACGCTCCGGCAAGAGCCGGTATGCGGAGCAGTTGGCCAGTGGCGAAAAGTTTTACATCGCTACTGCTGAAATTGTTTGATGAAGAAATGCGTCACCGCATTGAACAGTCATAAGGCGCAACGAGGTTCAGGTTGGACGACCGTTGAAGCTCCATTGGACCTTGTCAGTGCCTTGCAGCAGGTCAGATCAAGCGAGCGCGCTTCATCCTGATCGATTGCCTGACCGTCTGGATCGGCAACCTCATGCACCATGACCAAAATGTTGCAAAGGAAGTGGAAAAGCTTGCAAAGACGCTTGCAGCAGCCAAGGGCCGTATCGTTGTCGTCTCGAACGAAGTGGGGCAGGGCATCGTGCCTGAAAATGCCATGGCGCGCGAATTTCGTGACCTTCAAGGTTTCTGCAACCAGCGCATTGCCGCTGTTGCTGATGAAGTCGTATTGGTCGTCGCCGGTATCCCAGTGACCATCAAAAAAGCAAAGCGGCCAGCAGGCAGAAAACGAAAAGCAGCCTCAGGGCCGCGTCGAAAAGCCTGATGCCGCGGGCAATGTCCTCGCTCGTGAGGTCTGATATACCATCGCCCATCACAGGAAGAGCCACCATATCATCGTCGTAATGACGAGGGCCGCCCAACGAGACGTTGAGGGCGCCTGCCAATGCCGACTCAGGCCAGCCAGCATTGGGTGACTGGTGTTTGCCGGCATCCCGCCACATGGCACGAAGGGCATTTCGGCTATCCATGTCCGGCGTGATCACCGCCGCCAGGATGAAGAGTGCGCCACTGAGGCGCGAGGCGGGCAGATTGACAAGATCATCCAGCCGTGCCGCCGCCCATCCAAAATGCAGATAACGCTCTGACTTGTGACCGATCATCGAGTCTGCGGTGTTGATTGCCTTGTAGATGGCGATGCCAGGCAGTCCACCGACAATGAACCAGAACAGTGGCGCCACAATGCCATCCGCCGTATTCTCAGCCAGGCTTTCCAGTGCCGCGCGGGAAACGCCGGCTTCATCGAGAAGGTTGGGGTTGCGGCCAACAATATGGCTGACCGCCAGCCGCCCATCCTCAAGTGACAGATTGAGCCCTTGCGCGACGCCCGCAACGTGCCGCCGCAGTGAGTGCTGGGCAAGCAGCGGCGTGGCGAGTAAAGCCTCGATGATCCAGCCGTATGGCACCGCGTGGGCTAGACTTGAAAGTGCGAGTGCCGTTGCTCCAACGATCAGCAGCATCAGACATAAGGTGATGATGCCGCGTTGCCGGAGTTGTGATGGTGGCAGGGTGTCGTTGTGGAGCCGCTGCTCAAGAAGCGACAAGCATGATCCCATCCATTGCACCGGATGTCTGACGCGCGACTGCAAGACTTCGGGATAGCCTGTGAACCTCTCTACGGCGAGAGCAAGCGCTGCAGCGGCGAACATCGTCATGGCGATGCGGCTATGGCGAGCAGTTGGTCAAGATCGAGATGACTTTCGAGATGGTGCGCAAGCTCATCAAGTGTTTTCTCGATCGACGCGTTGAAGTCATAATCTGTGTGCCGCGCGCCAATCATCGAGAGGTAACTGTTGCGGAAACCATCAGATGCAAAGCAACCATGGATGTATGTTCCTGTAATTCGGCCCTCCACGCTCACGGCGCCATCCGGCTTGTTGCCGATTTTGGCGAAGGGCCGCTCGCAATCAGGCCCGTGGGTGCGGCCCAAGTGAATTTCATAACCCGAGATATCCTTGCCGCTCTGCACATGGCGTGCCTCCACGCGCTCCAAGGTCTTGTTGGTTGAGAGTTCGGTTTCGACGTCAAGCAGGCCGAGGCCCGGCGCGCTGCCACTTGCTCCTTCAATGCCATCCGGATCGGAAATGGTATTGCCAAGCATCTGGTAGCCGCCGCAGAGACCCAGCACATGGCCGCCGCGCCGAACATGTGCCGCAATGTCGATATCCCATCCATTGGCGCGAAGAGCGGTAAGATCGGCAATCGTCGACTTGGACCCGGGAATGATGACAAGGCGTGTTTCCGCCGGAATGACTTCGCCCGGGGTGATGAACACCAGTTTCACGCCGGGGGTGAGGCGCAAGGGATCAAGGTCGTCAAAGTTGGCAATGCGCGGGAGCCTGAGAACCGCAATAACTGTTCCCTCGTTTGATGTTTCGAGGGTTTGCTCCAGCGCCACGGCATCTTCAGCAGGCAACCTTCCTGCCGCTTCGAAATAGGGGACGATGCCCAGGCAGGGCAGGCCAGTTCTTTGCTCGAGGTAACGCCGGCCTTCATCAAAAAGCTGCATGTCTCCGTGGAATTTGTTGATAATGAAGCCTTTTATTGACTTCCGATCTTCAGCCGACAACACCTCAAGAGTTCCGACAATGGAGGCGATGACGCCGCCTCGGTGAATGTCGCCGACCAGTATGCAAGAAACATGGGCTGCTTGAGCAAACCCCAAATTAGCGAGGTCTCCTTCCCGGAGATTGACTTCAGCGGGACTGCCTGCGCCTTCGACGATCAGGAGATCAGCTTCCTCCTGTAGCTCGTGAAAGCTCTCAAGAATGGCGGGCATGAACTTCGCGCGTTGTCCGAAAAATTCACGGGCCTTGAGTGTTGCCACGCGCTTGCCCTGGACGATCACCTGTGCGCCTGTTGCGCTTTCAGGTTTAAGCAGGACCGGGTTCATGTGCACGGTGGCGGGCTGCCGCGCGGCCAGTGCTTGCAAGGCCTGGGCCCTGCCGATTTCACCGCCATCCACCGTAACTGCAGCATTGTTTGACATGTTCTGCGGCTTGAATGGCATGACCTTGAGGCCACGCTTGGTGAAGGCGCGCGCCAAACCCGCCGCCACCAATGATTTGCCGACATCTGATCCGGTGCCGAGGAGCATGAAAGCTTTAGCTGTCATGCAGCTTCGCTTGCAATGATGTGAGCATAGGAACCCATCACCTTGCCGCGCCTCACACCCATCATGCCGAGATCGTTGCCTGCGGCATCCGTCGCGGCAAAGAGCGGATCGGCTGCCCCTTCACTGGCCACCGTCGAGTAGTGGAACTCATGGGCACGAAGTGCAGTCTTCCACGGGCCACCAAAAGGGGTAAGCCGCCGATATCCCAGGTGCAGTTTGCGCTTTTCGAAACTGGTGACGACAGGCAGCAGGCCTGCCATGGCATGTGCGGCTCCCTGCGCGTCAATGATCGACTCGCCAAGCACCATGTAGCCGCCGCATTCGCCGAAGATGACTGCATCTGAAATCTGCAATGAATTCCGGAAAGATTTGTTATTACTCAATTTTGCGGCATGAAGTTCTGGATAGCCGCCGGGCAGGTAGATAAAGTCGGCATCAACTCGGGCTGGCTCGTCAGCCAGAGGTGAAAATGGCGTTACCTCTGCACCTGCCTGCTGCCAGCTCTGCAGCAAACAGGGGTAGGCGAACGAAAACGCCTGGTCGAGAGCCACAGCAATTCGTTGCCCGGGCGGAGACAGCAACTGCGAGCAGTCAGGCGCAGCATCAACATCCGCGCCGAGGTGGCTTACCGCTTGCACAAGACCTGCAGCATCGGCTGCATCGGCAGCGCGGGAGATGAATTGCTCCGTAGACGGATGCTCTCCAGCCTGCACAAGCCCGAGGTGGCGGCTCGGCCACTGCAGGCCTTCACGCCGCTCAAGGCAACCGAGTACGCGAATGCCCCTTGGCTGCAGTGCATCGGTCAACATCAGGGCATGGCGCGGTGTTGCGACCTTGTTGAGAATGACGCCTGCGAAATCAAGTTGGGGGCGGAACGACTTGAACCCATGCACGAGTGCAGCGACGGATTGCGCCTGATGGCTGCAATCGACGACAAGGACAATGGGAAGCACAAGTTGTTCAGCGAGGTCGGCGGTAGAGCCAGGCGCGCCTTGCGGACCATCAAACAGTCCCATGACTCCTTCGACCACGACTATATCGGCGTCTTCGGCCTGAGCGGCGAGAATGCTGCGGCAACGATCAGTGCCCATCGCCCACAAGTCAAGCGAAGGGCAGGGGCGGCCGGAAGCCAGCTCGTGAAATCGCGGATCAATGTAGTCAGGACCCACCTTGGCGGAACTGACGCGCCAGCCGTGTTGCTTCAGCGCGCGCAGCAGGCCAAGCGTCACCATCGTCTTGCCGCTTCCGGAAGAAGGGGCAGCAACAACGAATGCCTTAGCCAATCCGGTTCTCCCGCTGGGCATCCACATACCAGTCGAGAACGGGCCGCCAATCTGAAGCATGGCCGACAACGACTATGGCTGGCGTTGGCGGATTGTGATCGGCGACAAAGCGTTCAGCTTCCGCCAGTGTTGTTGAGGCCACCTGCTGATGCGGCAGGGTGGCGTGGGAAATGATGGTCACGGGCTCTTCACCGCTACGGCCACCGGCACGCAATGCATAGGCAATCTGTCCCAGATGCTTGACCGCCATGTACATGACGATGACAGGTGAAGCCTTGGCAATGGCTCCCCAGTTGACACTTGCCGGCATCTGCCCGGAGGCGTCATGTCCCGTGAGGAAGATGACGGAATGATTGGTATCACGGTGGGTGGCCGGGATACCGGCGTATGCGAGGCCGCCGACGCCCGAGGTTATGCCGGGCACAATGCGGAAGGGGATTTCAGCGGCATGCAGATGCTGGCATTCCTCGCCGCCGCGGCCGAACATGAACGGGTCTCCCCCCTTGAGGCGCAGCACGCGCTGGCCAGCCTTGGCCAGCTCAATGAGGCGGAGCGAAATATCCTTCTGGGTGGGCGATGGCTTGCCGCCGCGCTTGCCGGCATATTCCATCTGTGCGCCCGCGCGCACCCAATGGAGAATATCCGGATTGACCAGCGCGTCATAGACGACGACGTCGCAGTTCTGCATGGCGTGATAGCAGAGCAACGACATGAGGCCCGGCGCTCCGGGACCGGCACCCACTAGCCAGACGCTGCCCGCCGCAAAGTCCGGAAAGGCTTCGCGGTCTAACCGCGCAAAACCTTGCGGCCCGTCAGGCGCGGTCATCGCCGTATGCGGCGTTTTTGCTGGTTCGTGTCGCATAACCCCTTATACAGTGCCTCAATGCGGTTAGAGAAGCCCGAAGGTGAGCTTAGGCGTGGTTGGACGACTGGGGCATGCGCCACGGCGGCTACAAAGGCGGCAATTGCGGCGCTCAGGACCGGCAGCTTCCCGGACATGGTCACTATCACCCTGCCAAAGGGAGAGCAGCCGAGCTTCCCGCTTGCGTTCGAGGGGCTGGGCGAAGGGTATGCGCAGGCGGGCATTGTCAAGGACGCAGGCGATGATCCGGATGTGACTCACGGTTGTTTGGTGGTTTCCACAGTCAGGCCTGGAGGGTCTGGCATCAGGTTCAAGGCCGGGCCGGGAGTCGGTACGGTGACCCGTGAGGGGTTGCCAGTAAAGGTCGGGGAAGCGGCAATCAATCCGATGCCGCGGCAGATGATGCTGGCCGTGGCCGCCGAGATGGGGCTTGCAGACGCCGAGATCGAAATCTCGATACCCGGGGGCGAGGAGCTTGCTGCCAAAACCTGGAACCCGCGCCTGGGTATTGTCGGCGGGCTCTCAATCCTTGGCACCACCGGCATCGTGCATCCATTCTCCTGCGCTGCCTGGATTGCCTCCATTCACCGGGGAGTGGATGTGGCCCGTGCCATGGGGCTTTCGCATATCGCTGGCTGCACCGGCTCGACCTCCGAAACTTCGGTCCAGGCACTGCACAGGCTGCCGCTGGAAGCCATGATTGACATGGGAGATTTCGTCGGCGGATTGGTCAAGTATCTGCGCGTGCATCCGGTTTCGCGCCTTACAATCGGGGGAGGCTTCGGCAAGATTACCAAATTGGCGCAAGGCGCCATGGACCTGCATTCGGGCCGCTCGCAGGTCGACTTCGCGTTCCTCGCTGGACTTGCTGCCAGAAGCGAACCGGTCTGCAATACTTGCTGCCAATACAGCCCTGCAAGTGCTCGAATTATGTGGGCCGGAACTTGCAACAAGAGTTGCACACAAGGCAAGGTTGGCGCTGCTCGAAATGGTCAAACCTGCAGGCATTGCCTGCGACGTGGCGATATGTGACCGAGAGGGAAGGGTCATCGCCCATGCCTGGTAAGCGCATTCTCGTCCTTGGTGGTACAAGTGATGCGGTGGAATTTGCCAATGCCACTATCGAAGCAGGCTTTGAAGTGGTGACCTCGCTTGCCGGTGTCACGACATCCCCGAAGCTGCCAGCCGGAGAAGTGCGGACCGGCGGGTTTGGAGGTGCTGCAGGTCTCTCGGCATTCCTGAAACAGGACCAATTTTCAGCCGTCGTTGATGCAACACACCCGTTTGCTAGTGTCATTTCCCGTAACGCTTATGAGGCAGCGAGTCAGTTGTCGTTGCCACTGATCCGGATTGAGCGGCCCGCGTGGGTGGCTGCTGAGGGCGACAGCTGGAACCCAGTGCCGGATATTGCAGCTGCAGTTGCGGCCCTGCCGCCTGGCACGCGCGTATTTCTCACTATCGGGCGGAAGGAGATCGCCGCTTTCATTGCCCGCAAAGACCTGACGGGAATGGCGCGCATGATAGAGCCGCCGCCGCACGCATTGCCGCCGGGTTGGACGCTCAATCTTGCAAGGCCGCCCTTTCCACTGGAGGAGGAAGTGGGCCTCATGCGGCTTGAGGCTTTCACCCATCTTGTCACGAAGAACGCTGGAGGCAAGCTGACCGAAGCCAAGCTCGCAGCAGCACGTGCCCTTGCTCTTCCGGTGGTGATGATTGACCGTCCGGCTGAAGCCCCCGGCACTGGCAGAACCGACTGCAGAACGAGCATTGCAGCGCCTGGTGCAAATATTTTACTCTTGACCCTCCCATCAAATCCGGCTTGTCTCGATACATCGAACGCACAGTGAAAACATTGGCGTTTCAGTATCGACCAAATGAGGGCGGGGGGTCGTCAAGTCTTTGATAGGCCCGTCCGCTTTGGCGCAACAGAGAGGACTATTCATGAAAAACAAATATCTGGGCTTTGCGGTTGCTGCAACCGTGAGCATTGCAGCAGCTGCTGCGGCGTCGGCCGCAACGCTTGATGACGTCAAGACCAAGGGCGTGGTCAGCTGTGGCGTGAGCCAGGGCCTCATCGGCTTCTCTAACCCTGACGAACAGAACAACTGGACCGGGCTTGATGTCGACTTCTGCAAGGCTGTTGCCGCTGCCATCTTCAACGATGTCAGCAAGGTAAAATACGTGCCGCTGTCGGCCAAGGAGCGCTTCACGGCGCTGCAGTCCGGCGAAATCGACGTGCTTTCGCGCAACTCCACCTGGACCATGAGCCGCGATACCGGCATGGGCCTGAAGTTTGCCGGCGTCACGTACTATGATGGCCAAGGCTTCATGGTGCCATCGAAGCTCGGCGTAAAGTCAGCCAAGGAACTCGGCGGCGCTTCCGTCTGCACGCAGACTGGCACGACGACGGAACTGAACCTTGCCGACTACTTCAAGGCCAGCAAGATGGAATACAAGGTCGTGGCCTTCGAAAAGAACGAAGAAGTGCTCAAGGCCTATCAGGAAGGCCGCTGCGACGTGTTACACCACCGACCAGTCCGGCCTCTATGCCGAAAAGCTTGAAGCTTCACAAACGCGGCTGATCATATCGTGCTGCCGGAGATCATCTCCAAGGAGCCGCTTGGTCCTCGTCGTCCGTCAGGGCGATGACCAGTGGTTAAACGTGGTGAAGTGGACCTACTATGCCCTGCTGACGGCTGAAGAGCTTGGCGTCACCAAGGCCAATGTCGACGAGATGAAGGCTTCCACCAATCCTGAAATCCAGCGCTTGCTTGGTGTCACCACCAAGGACGCTGATGGCAAGGACGTTCCCAACGATTTCGGCACGGCAATGGGGCTTAAGGCTGATTGGGCCTACAGCATTGTCAAGCTGATGGGCAACTACGGCGAAATCTTCGAGGCCAATCTTGGCATGAACACGCCGCTGAAGATCGAGCGTGGCAAGAACGCCCTGTGGAATGCGGGCGGCCTGCAATACGCCCCGCCGATCCGCTAACACGCAAACTGATCAGGCCCGCCAGTTCCTGGCGGGCCTTTTTCTGACACAGCAAACATGCCCTGGAATGCCGAGCAGAACGCAGCAGGCTCCACAACCGGAGCGCAACCTCCGGTGCCGACGGCTGCTTTCTGGAACAACCCCAAGGTCCGCGGCATCTTTTCGCAGATTGTGCTCATCTCCCTGCTGGCATGGGGTGTCTATTTCATTGTCAGCAATACCCAGGCGAACCTTGCGAAGCTGAACAAAAATTTTGGCTATGATTTCCTGTCGCAATCGGCAGGCTTCGATATCATTACCTCGCTCATTCCCTACAGCTCGTCATCGAGCTACGGGTCAGCCATCCTCGTCGGCTTCTGGAACACCATACTCGTTGCTGTGCTCGGCATCGTCCTGGCCACCATCCTCGGGTTCATTGTTGGCGTCATGCGCCTTTCCAAGAACGCCATCGTTTCGTTTGCGGCCACGATCTACATCGAGACTGTGCGCAACGTGCCGCTGCTGCTGCAGATATTCATCTGGTATGCGCTGGTGCTTAAGCCATTTCCTGGCCCCAAGCAGGCCCTCAATCTCTTTGACTCGCTGTTCGTCAGCAATCGCGGCGTCATCATGCCAGCCCCCATCTTCGGGCCAGGCGCCAAGATCGCGTGGGTTTTTTTGGCCGTTGCCGCAGTTGCGGCTTACTTCCTTAGCCGCTGGGCACGGTTGCGGCAGGAGAAAACGGGCCAGCGCTTTCCCGCCACTTCGGCTTCTATTGCGATGATTGTGCTTGCGCCAATTGTCGGACTGTTAGTCGTCGGTTGGCCGCTGACGTTCGACTATCCGGCACTTGCCGGGTTCAACTTCAAGGGCGGCATGACCCTGATACCGGAACTTCTGGCGCTTCTTGCGGCGCTTGTAACCTACACCGCGAGCTTCATCGCCGAGATTGTGCGCGCTGGCATCCAGGCAGTCAGTCACGGTCAATCCGAGGCAGCCCATGCGCTTGGGTTGAGGTCTGGTCCAACATTACGGCTTGTTGTCATTCCACAGGCGCTGCGTGTCATCATCCCGCCGCTGACCAGCCAGTACCTCAACTTGACCAAGAATTCGTCGCTCGCAATTGCTATCGCCTATCCCGATCTCGTGGCGATGGGCGGGACGGTGATGAACCAATCTGGCAAGGCCATCGAAATTGTCATCATCTGGATGGTCGTCTACCTGTCGCTGAGCTTGGTCACCTCGGCTTTCATGAACTGGTACAATTCGCGCATGAAACTGGTGGAACGCTAGGATGGCGGAAAGCATCGCCTATGTTCGCACCGATGAAGCGCCGCGCTTGCCGGCTCCCAGCAGCACGGTTGGCATTTGGGCGTATTTCCGTGACCGGCTGTTTTCTTCCATCCCCAATGCCATTCTGACCCTCTTCGTCGGTGTTTTGCTGGCCTGGATATTCTGGAACATCTTTGAATGGGCTATTGTCCGTGGCGTTTGGACAGGGGTTGACCGCGAGGCCTGTGCTGTTGAAGGCGCGGGCGCTTGCTGGCCATTTGTCTGGGCCAAGTTTCCACAGTGGATCTATGGCTTCTACCCGATTGACCAGCGCTGGCGCGTCAACATTGCGTATGTGCTTCTGGCTCTTGGGCTGGCTGCACTTATGATCCCGAAGATTCCCTATAAGGGTTGGACGGTATTCTTCCTCTTGGTCGTCTATCCGGTCCTCACGTTCGTTCTGGTGCGCGGTGGCTTGTTGGGCCTCAGCTACGTGGAAACTTCCGATTGGGGTGGGCTGCTTGTTACTCTCGTGGTGGCGCTCACCGGCATGGTTGCGTCCCTGCCATTGGGAATTCTGCTCGCGCTTGGCCGCAGGTCCAATCTTCCGATCATCAAGACACTTTGTGTCACTTTCATTGAAACTGTGCGTGGTGTGCCACTTATTACAGTGTTGTTCATGGCCAGCGTCATGTTTCCGCTGTTCATGCCGCCGGGCACGAATTTTGACAAACTGCTGCGGGCGCTGATCGGCGTGGCGCTGTTCTCGTCTGCCTACATGGCGGAAACCGTGCGAGGCGGTTTGCAGGCCATTCCCAAGGGGCAATATGAGGGCGCGCAGGCACTCGGCCTGCCATACTGGAAGATGATGGGATTGATCGTCATGCCGCAGGCGCTGAAGATCGTCATCCCGGGAATTGTCAACACCTTCATCGGCAACTTCAAGGACACAAGCCTCGTTGCCGTCATCGGCATCTTTGACCTGCTGAACATGGTGCAGTCCGGCTTCAATGACGCGAAATGGGCCTCGCCGCAGACCGGCAACACCGGCTATTTCGCGCTTGCCGCCATCTACTGGCTGTTCTGCTTCAGCATGTCGCGATACTCGCTTTACATCGAGCGCAAGCTCCATACCGGCCACAAGAGGTAGCCATGGCATCGTCTCCCAAAAAAGCTGAGCAATCTGCGGCGCAGGGCCCGGCCATCAGCATCAAGGGCATGAACAAGTGGTATGGAACTTTTCATGTGTTGCGTGACATCAACCTCGAAGTTGCGGCGCGTGAACGGATTGTCATTTGCGGGCCATCCGGTTCCGGCAAGTCCACGCTCATCCGCTGCATCAACAGGCTCGAAGAGCATCAGTCGGGTGACATCGTCGTCGGCGGCATTCCGCTCACCAATGACCTCAAGCGCATTGATGAAATCCGCCGTGAAGTCGGCATGGTGTTCCAGCACTTCAACCTGTTTCCACATTTGACGGTATTGGAAAACTGCACCCTGGCTCCGATATGGGTGCGCAAGATGCCGAAAGCGCAAGCCGAGGAGGTGGCTCTCAAGTTCCTTACCCGTGTCAAAATACCGGAACAGGCCTACAAGTTTCCCGGCCAGCTTTCAGGCGGCCAACAGCAGCGGGTGGCGATAGCGCGGGCTCTTTGCATGAATCCAAAGATCATGTTGTTCGACGAACCGACGTCGGCTCTCGACCCTGAAATGATCAAGGAAGTTCTCGAAGTGATGGTTGATCTTGCGGAAAGCGGCATGACCATGCTGTGCGTGACGCATGAAATGGGCTTTGCCCGTCAAGTCGCGGACCGTGTCATCTTCATGGACCAGGGCCAAATCATCGAACAGAACTCTCCTGTCGAATTCTTCAAGAACCCGAAGAGCGAGCGGACCAAGTTGTTCCTAAGCCAGATTCTTCACTAAAGCTTGCTTGGCAGGAGCCTGCAGGTTCAGTAGTCTATTGCTGAACCAAGAGTGGACTCGCATGGCACTTGCATTTCGTGTTTTCGTAATCTTCGTTTTTGTGCTGATGGCTCAATCGGGCACGCAAGCGGCGACGCTGGCGGAGGTGCAGGCACGCGGCAAGCTTCTGTGCGGCGTCAATACCGGGCTGCAGGGTTTTGCTGCCAAGGATGCAAGCGGCAACTGGGCCGGTTTCGACGTCGACTATTGCAAAGCGCTTGCGGCGGCGGCCCTGAACGATGCGGCGAAGGTAGAGTATGTGCCGCTCACGGCGCAGGACAGGTTTGAAAAGCTGTCTTCTGGCGCTGTTGATGTTCTGGCCCGCAATACGACATGGACCATGGAACGCGAAACAAAGCTGAAGCTCCGCTTTGCAGGCGTCAGCTACATGGACGGGCAGGGGTTCATGGTGCCGAAGGCGCTTGGCGTCACTTCCGTGTTCAACATGGGTCAGGCCGCCATCTGCTTCCTCACAGGCACCACCACGCAAGCGAACGTGGAGGATTTCTTCAAGGAAAAAGAGATGGCCTTCACGCCAGTTACCTTTGGGACAATCGACGAGTTGGTTACTGCCTACGAGGCCAGCAAATGCGACAGTTACTCGGCCGACCAATCGCAACTCTATGCCATTCGCCTGAAACTCAAATCGCCGGACGATCACATCATCCTGCCAGACGTGATCTCGAAAGAGCCGCTTGGCCCAGCAGTGCGCCAGGGTGATGATCAGTGGTTCGGCATATCGCGTTGGGTGCTGTACGCCCTCATCAATGCTGAGGAACTGGAAGTTACGATGAAAGGCGCGGACGTCTTAAAGGGCACAAGCAAGTCACCAGCAGTCCGCAGGTTGCTGGGCGTCGAGGGCTCGCTTGGCGCCGACTTGGGGCTTGATGCGGAGTGGGCATTGCGGAGCGATCAAGGCGACCGGAAACTACGGGGAAATCTTCGAGCGCAACCTCGGCGTCTCATCTCCACTCGGAATTGCGCGGGGGATCAACGCTTTGTGGAGCGCGGGCGGCTTGCTTTACGTGCCGCCGGTACGCTGATCGTCCGCAGGAATTTCCTGGTGGCTAATGTTTTCAGCAGCTGCCGCACGTCGCGGCGCAGACGCGCGCGCGGAACATCGGCATAGATTGCAGCGATCTCATCGCATAGTTGGCGTTCAGTAAGCGGTTGCTCCAGCAGGAGCCAGAGTATGGCCGCGACCGGCGAGAGATTTTCAATCGTGACGGCTGATATGATGAAAGCCTCATCATCGACGAGCTTGGTTACGAGGCCTTGCTCCTGCACATAAGTGGCAATCATGAAAAATGTTCCGACAGAAGCAAGGCTGCTTCGTCTGGTTTGTCGTAAATCAGTCTCAGCCTTTCACATTTACTGGTCAGACGGTGCAGGCGGTTGAAGATGTCGATCATCGGCAGTTGCCGGGTGATGTTTTCTTGAATGGCAGGCTTGAGCGCTGTCGCTACCTTGACGGCTTCAAGGCTCGCCCGCGCACCGGCAGTGCGTTGGAGAAGTACGATTGCTCCAACTGGCGCCTTCTCGCCTAAACGGGCGAGGTGTTGCGAAGGAGGCGTTACATAGGCCCAGCCGTTGGACGCCGGTTCGGCATGGCTAGTGATGAAGTCTCGCGAGGCCTTGGTGAGATTGGCAGGCAACGGCAAACGCAGTCGCGGGCTAAATCCCAGCGACATGCCTGTGCAGCGAGGTCCTGAAAGCAGCAGAACATCATCTGCGAAGATCTTGTGGCCCATTTTCGCGAGGCAGGCCATGAGCGTTGATTTACCGGTGAAGCCGCGGGCAGGAAAAGTGACCAGCGTGTTGCCGATCATGGCTGCGGCGCCATGCAAGCAGAGGTGCCGGGGATGTTCGGCAAGGTACCAGTGCAGGGCAGCGTCATGCACATCTGTGAGCACGCGCATGGCAGATCGCGGAGGGATGCTGTCCCACTCTCGCGGTTTCGGTGCGCCCATCGGCTGCCAGGTCCAACGTCCGCCACGAAAGCTGACGCGCGCCCTTGGCTTTTGGCCACCAGCCGATTCTGTCTGGCGAACGGAAATATTCCAGCCGTGGAAGATCTTCGGGATGCTCTCGATTATGTTTTCACAGTTTTGGAAACTGATAGCCCAACCGGTTTTCCCGAACTCCACTTGCTGCAGGCCCATGGGCGCTCCCCGAAATGAAACTGCCCGGCTTTACACCGGGCAGCACATCATATGGCAAGAATTCCCCTCTGGCAGACGTTAGCCACGCCGGCGGCGGCGCTGACGGCTGTTGGACGACGATCCGCTGGTGGAAGAACCACTGGTGGAAGACCCGCTGGTGGAAGAACCGCTGGTGGAAGAACCGCTGGTGGATGATCCGCTGGTGGATGATCCGCTGGTGGATGATCCGCTTCCGCTGTTGCCGCTGCCACCCGAACTGTTGCTTCCTCCACCCGAAGAGCCGCCGGAGTTGGAGTCCTTGGCATTTGCCGAGGTGACGGTCAGTACGACGGGTGTTGCATAGGCTGCGGCGGCCAGCGCGCTGATGCGCAGCAAGGCCTTGCGGCGAGAGAGTGCGTTTGACATTTTGATCTCCTTGATCATGAAATTCTACCCACAACTTCCTGCACCATGGCAGGCATGAGGCAAAATCTATCGGAAGGGTGCTGACGGCAGTGTGATAGCTTCTGACAGCAATTTGTCAGCGTGGTTAATGCGCATTAACCATCGAGGTGATAGGGGCAGCGCTCGGTCAACCGCCGATTGAGACCTCTGTGTTTGGGGAAGAACCCCATTCCGCCCATGACCCGTCATAGAGGCCAACTTCACGCGCACCGATCATTTCCAGTGCGAGAGTCAGGATTGCCGCGGTCACACCTGATCCGCAACTCGTAACGATTGGCGTTCGCAGATCAATTCCTGCCTTTTCGAAGGCATTGCGAATCATGGCTGGTGGTTTGAGCGTTCCATCAGGAGCGAGAAGGGAGCCGTAGTGCACGTTTTTCGCGCCCGGTATGTGGCCCGGGCGGACTCCCGGCCGTGGCTCGGGTTCCTCGCCACGGAAGCGAGCGGGGGACCGGGCGTCAACGACCTGTGGCGATGAGCGAACCTGCTGCAAGTCCTTGACCATCATGCTCTGGAATCGCGCCGTGAAGTGCCGTTCCTGCGGTTTGCGTGCTGGGCCAACCTCAAGTGGCAGAGCCTCGCCCGTCCACTTCGGTAAGCCACCATCAAGGACGACCACGTCGTTGTGACCGAAGACCTTGAACATCCACCAGACGCGCGCAGCAGAGAAGAGGCCGACAGCATTATAGCAGACAACACGCTTGCCATCGCCAATACCCATCTTGCGCACGGCGGCTGAGAATACTTCCGGCTTGGGCAACATGTGCGGCAAGCCGCTCTCCCTGTCGGCAATGTAGTCTATGTCAAAGAATTGCGCGCCCGGTATGTGACCAGCGAGAAATTCTTCCTGCGCACTACGGCCTGCAGCGGGCAGGTGCCATGAACAGTCTAGAATGGCTATGTCTGGCGAGGCGAGGCGCGCCGCGAGCCAATCAGTGGAAACAATGTTATCAGGCATTTCAGTCTCCGTCAGGCAAAGGCCAGCCTGATGCGGCGGTTGATCTTGCCCTTGTTTTCGATCTTGGCGACGCGGGCGGGGCCAATTTCACCTGTTGATCGCACATGCGTGCCGCCGCATGGCTGCAAATCAATGCAGCCATCCTTGCCAATCATGACGAGCCGCACACGGCCTGTTCCCATAGGCGGCTTGACTGACATGGTGCGGATGAGGTGGCTGTTCTGTTGCATCTCCTCGTCGGAAATCCATCGATCCGAGACGGGGTGATCGGCCGTGATCAACGCATTGATGTGAATCGTCAGGTCTTCCTTGTCCGGGATTTGTCCTTCGGGAATATCGAAATCGATGCGCCCGCCATCTTCCGAGATGGCGCCGCCGGTAACCGGAAATGGTACGCTGGCACAGAGCAGGTGCATCAAGGAGTGGGCGCGCATGTTGCGATAGCGTGTTGCCCAATCGAGCTTCATCTCAATTGCATCGCCGGATTGGGGGATTGATTCGAAAGCTGCCGGCACCAAAACGACATTCTTGTCCTTGTCATAAATCGTATTGGCTATGGTGCATTGCTTGGCGCCAAACGTGATTGTCCCCAAGTCACCTGGCTGACCGCCAGCAGTTGCATAAAAAATGCTGCGGTCGATGACTATTCCGCCCTGGTCGACAATCTGTTTGACAGTTGCCGTGCCGGTCTGGAGGTAGGCATCCTCCCTGAAGAGCAGTGCCGTCATCAACCCACATCTTCAAAAACAGTTGGCATTTCTGTCTGCTCTTGCAGCCATGTCGGCACAGGTAGCCCTTTTTCCTTCAAAAACGCAGGATTGAAGAGCTTCGAAGCATAGCGGGAGCCGTAGTCACAGAGGACTGTAACAATGGTATGACCCGGTCCCATGCCTTTTGCCATTCGGATGGCGCCTGCGACATTGACTCCGGTTGAGCCCCCCATGCACAAGCCTTCGTATTCCAGCAGATCGAAGGCCACTGGGATTGCCTCGCTGTCCGGAATTTGGAAGGCGTCATCTACCGTGAGGCCTGCCAAATTTGCGGTGATCCGCCCTTGGCCGATGCCTTCTGTGATGGAAGAGCCCTCCGATTTCAGCTCACCCGTCTTGTAATAGCTGTAGAGAGCGGCTCCCATCGGGTCAGCGATTGCGATCTTGACGGACTTGCTCTTGGCGCGAAGTCCCATGGCCACGCCTGCCAGTGTTCCGCCTGATCCTACGGCGCAGACAAATCCATCCACCTTGCCGCTGGTCTGCTGCCAGATTTCCGGCCCGGTTGTCTGAACATGCGCTTCACGATTGGCAAGATTGTCGAACTGGTTCGCCCACAGCGCGCCAAGCTTGGTGGCAAGCCTGCCCGAGTATTTCACATAGTTGTTCGGGTTCTTGTAGGGAACGGCTGGCACTTCAACCAGCCTGGCACCCAAGTGGCGTATGGCGTCCTTCTTTTCCTGGCTCTGCGTGTTAGGAATGACGATCACCGTCTCAAAACCCATGGCACGGCCGACTAGGGCAAGGCCTATCCCGGTATTGCCTGCGGTGCCCTCGACAATCGTGCCGCCGGGCTTGAGCTGGCCCTTGGCAATTGCATCGCGAATAATGAACAGAGCAGCCCGGTCTTTGACAGACTGACCGGGATTCATGAACTCTGCCTTGCCCAGAATGTTGCAACCAGTGAGTTCCGAGGCGCGGCGCAGCCGGATGAGGGGCGTATTGCCAATCGCTGCAACGATATCCGGTTTGATGTCCATGAACGGCTCCGAATGAAGGCGTCAGACTTGCCTCAGAGGGGTTTGCAAGTCAAATCGCGCTGCACCCGCCGAGGCCAACACAGAAGGACGCGATTTCTCGTGAATTTTGCAAAAAGAGAAGCGGCTGGGAATGCACCCGGCCGCTCCAAAAACTGGCTCCTCGAGCTGGACTCGAACCAGCGACCATTCGATTAACAGTCGAATGCTCTACCAACTGAGCTATCGAGGAATATTGCCGCCATATAGCAGAGGGCAGGGTCGAGGCAAAGAATTTTTGCAACTACAGTCCGATGCTTGCAGATGGGTGATAAACCCCCATATCGGACGCTCAGGGAGCCTTGAAATGCAAAGTGTGAAGATTGGGCGATACCGGGTCAGGGTTCCAAGTCATCCCATTGTCCGGATCATACTTGGCTTACTGCTCGTAATCTTTGGAATATTCGGATTCCTGCCCATTCTGGGGTTCTGGATGATCCCATTCGGTCTGATCATCTTGTCTGTTGATTTTGCTTGGATACGCCGCTGGCGGCGAACAATGTCGGTAAAGCTTGGGATATGGCTTTCGCGGCGATGGCCCAAACTTGCAAAGTCGCTGGGTTTTGGGCCGCTCCGAAACGGAAAAACTTGAAGTATGCTGATGATTTGGAGGCCTCGCCCAGAATCGAACTGGGGTGCAAGGATTTGCAGTCCTCTGCGTAACCACTCCGCCACGAGGCCTTCCGCTGGCGCTTATATGCGATGACCTTTAAGGAAACAACCTCGACATGTGCCATTTGGATACAAGACAGCCGGACGGGGCGCTGGGGCCTCTTTCGTCATCATCGGTTGACCGCTAAGGTGCGGGAAGCAAGAGTTCAACAACACAAATTGTGAACAGGATCCTATGAACTTCCGGGCTGCCCGGCAAAATATGGTCGACTCACAAGTGCGGCCGAGTGGAATAACGGATAGGCGCATCATCGATGCTCTGTTCGATGTCCCACGCGAGGCTTTTGTGCCTGAAGTGAGCCGCATGTTTGCCTATATGGATCAAGCAGTGCAGCTGTCTCCATCAAGGCAGCTTATGGACGCGAGGACTTTTGCGCGCATGCTCCAACTTGCTGAAGTCCGGCCCGAGGACAAGCTGCTTCTAGTCGCGGCCGGTAGCGGCTTCGGGGCGGCTGTCGCTTCCCGGATAGGAGCCCATGTCGTAGCCATTGAGCAGGACGCTGATCTGGTCCGCGCTGCTCGCGTAAACCTTGACGGGCTGTTGAATGTGACAGTCGTGGAAGGTGAGCATATCGCTGGGCACAGCCTCTCGGCACCTTATGATGTTATTATCGTCGAAGGCCGGGTTGAATTCGTGCCGCCACGCCTGGCTGATCAGTTGGCAGACGGCGGTCGATTTGTCGCAGCGTTTGGAGAAGGTCGTATGTGTGTGTTGCGCGTCGGCACCAAACAACATGGTGTCTTGACTTGGCGAACCGGAGACGATTGCAATGTTGCCGAGGTTCCCGGATTTGAAGTAAAGGCGCCGGAGTTCGAGTTTTGAACAGCCACATGCATGAGGCGAAAAACCTCTCGCACCAAAAAAGTCCGGCGGAACAACCGCCGCGGAGGCAAGAACAGGTTGGCCGGAATTCTCCGGCGGGTCGGCAAGGCGGCAAGCTGACCAAGGTGGAAAGTGGAACGGGAATGAGTTTTGTCAGTGGTTTCGTCAAGCGTAAGCTTTTGATATTTGCGCTGCCAATCATGCTTGTTGCGGCAGGCAGTGCCGCGAATGCTGAAAGCCTATATGATGCCTTGGCGCGCGCCTACCGGACAAGTCCGACCATCAGGGCGGAACGGGCGCGCCAACGCGCGACGGATGAGCAGGTACCGCAAGCAAAATCTGGCTGGCGGCCAGTGGTGACCGCGCAGGGCAATATTGAGTCGACGACAACGTACTCGCACTTTCCGGCAACCATACCGGGAGTGACACCGAGCAAGAGTACGGACCGGAGATCAAGTGCAAGCGTCAATATCCAGTTGTCACAACCAATCTTCCGCGGCTTCAAGACGGTGAATGGCGTGAAGAAGGCCGAGGCGACCGTCGAGGCCGGACGGCAGGCCTTGCTGGTCAGCGAGCAATCCGTGCTTTTTGACACCGTGCAAGCCTATGCAAACGTCATCCGTGATCGTCAGGTTCTAGTTCTTCGCAAGCGCAATGTGAGCTTTCTGCAGGAGCAACTGCGGGCTGCAAATGAGCGTTTCGCAGTTGGCGAGATCACACGCACAGACGTTGCCCAGGCTCGGTCAAGTCTGGCGCAGGCCCAGGCAACGGTGGCCCAGTCGGTTGCATCCCTCGCTGTCAGCACTGCAGCCTATGTCAAGATGACTGGCCGTGAACCTGGCAAGCTGAACTCGCCAAAACTGGCAAAGCTGCCCAAGTCACTTGCCAGCGCCCAGAAACAGGCGGCAGAGATCAACCCGAATATACTGAGCGCTGCCTACGCGCAGCTGGCTGCCGAATATGACATCGAAGTTGTCAGGGGTGATTTGCTGCCTGAGATCAGCCTGCAGGCAAGCGCGCAAGTCACCGATAACTGGGGCAACAGCAGCGTCTACAACAGCCGTTCGGCGCAGGTGCAAGGCGTCATCAATATCCCGCTGTATGAAGGTGGCCTTGTCTATTCACGCGTCAGGCAAGCAAAACAGGTTGAAAGCCAGCGGCGGCTGGAAGTGATTGTCAACGGGCGAGGCGTTCGCGAAGGCGTGAGCAGCTCCTGGGCTAACTACATCTCGGCAAGCCAGGCGATCTCTGCCATCAGAACGCAGGTCGAGGCGGCGCGGCTGGCGCTGGACGGCGTTCAGCAAGAGTACCTTGTCGGC
Organism: uncultured Alphaproteobacteria bacterium; assembly: GCA_963814455.1. Taxonomy (GTDB): domain Bacteria; phylum Pseudomonadota; class Alphaproteobacteria; order Rhizobiales; family Aestuariivirgaceae; genus Aestuariivirga. The sequence continues at coordinate 357,506 of CAWFCR010000024.1, forward strand.
TCGCGGACGACGCTGGACGTGCTCAATGCCCAGTCAGTGCTGATCAATGCGAGGATTTCACTGGTCAGTGCCCAGAGGGATCAGGTGGTAGCAAGTTATCAGGTGCTTGGTTCAATTGGGAAATTGACGGCGCGCAACCTTCGCCTGCCGGTCGCAATCTATGATGTCGAGGAAAACTACAACACAGTCCGGGACAAATGGATTGGTACCGGCGCGAATACCGTGGAATAGTCGTCCAAGTAGCTTGTGAGTCGGTGTTGAGCGTGGTTTTGTAGTTTCGATTCTGAGAGGCGTGCGTAAAAGTGACTGCGGAACCTGACATGGAAAATCTGCTGGCTTCCATTCGGCAGGCCATTGACAGTGACTTGGGCGGGGGAGCGGTTCCTGTGCGGCAGGCGACAGCTGCTTCCATCAAAGGCGCGATGGATGATCTGCGCGTCAAGGCAGATCCGTTCCTTTCGCCCCGTGGCTCAGAGGTCTCCAACGAAATCAGTGAGTTGAGAAGCAAGATCAGCCGTAATCGCGGCGTCATGCAGGAACCCAAGACGCCATTTGCCCAAATCATGGCCGGGCAAGTGAAGCCTCCCGCAAGACAGCAGCTTTCCGCCACGGCTGCTCCACCAGCAGTTGTGAGTGCAACTCCAGCGGTTACGGTGGCTGATTACGGAGCGGACCAATACCAGCAGCACGGCTACCAGGACCCTGTGGAAGAACAGTGGCCGCAGGGTACCTACGAAGCGCAGGATGCCGCCCAGCAGGAGTACTATCAGCCGCAGCTGCTGTCCCAGGAAACGGCGCATGCCACCCAGTCGTCTTTCAATGAGTTGGCCGAGGCGCTCATGGCGCGGGCCATGGGCGAGCGTTCGATAGAGGACATGACGCAGGAACTTCTCAGGGTCATGCTGCGCAATTGGCTGGATGTCCACCTGCCGCCCCTGGTTGAACGTCTGGTGCGTGAAGAAATTGAGCGTGTGGCCCGCCGCGGGCGGTAAGATTCATTAAATTTCAGCTATTTTGCATTACGCAAGCCTATTGGGTTGATGCGCCCGGCGAATCTTTTCAGGTGCATGGGGAGTGGTTGAACAGTGAACACTGGCATGGACAGCGACAAGCGCATTGCGCCAAGGCAGCGCGTCATCAAGTCCGCGAAGATAATCTCGCTTGATCGCACGACGGTGAGCGATTGCACCATCCGGAATATTTCGTCGACGGGCGCTCAACTAGTAGTTGAGAATCAGGCTCTCGTTCCACGGGAATTCTTACTTCCTTCAGCCAAAGGAAAACAACATGTGCCAGGCCAAGGTCATGTGGCGGCGCGAGAGGCTGATCGGAGTGCATTTCACCAGCGAGATGGGTCCGCCGCCGACGACTATGCGCAGCTTGCGCACCTAGGGCCGTTGCCGCAGTCTGAGCGGCCATGCGAAGTGTCAAATCCATCCAGATTGTCAATTGCCATGCCGAGGGCGAAGTCGGTGACGTGATCGTTGGCGGCGTTGCGCCACCGCCTGGCGACAGCATCTGGGAGCAATCACGCTTCATCGCGCGCGACGGAGCTTTGCGGAATTTCGTGCTCAACGAACCGCGCGGTGGCGTGTTCCGCCACGTCAACTTGCTGGTGCCGCCGAAGAACCCACGAGCACAGGCTGCCTTCATCATCATGGAACCGGAAGATACGCCGCCGATGTCAGGCTCCAACTGCATCTGCGTGGCAACTGTTTTGCTCGACACTGGCATCGTTGCGATGGTGGAGCCTGAAACGCGCATGGTGCTTGAAGCGCCCGCTGGGCTGATTGAAGTCGTGGCGCGCTGCGAGGGCGGCAAGGCGAAGTCGATCACGCTGCGCAATGTGCCGGCTTTCGCCGCATCGCTTGGTGCGGCCATCGAGGTGGAGGGACACGGTTCCGTCACCGTTGATACGGCGTTCGGCGGCGACAGTTTCGTCATGGCTGATGCGGCTGATTTCGGACTGGAAATCGTGCCGGAACAAGCGCGCGACATTGCTGTCCTTGGCCGCAAGTTGGTGAAGGCCGCCAATGCGCAACTGCCGTTTCACCATCCTGACCTGCCGGAATGGAAGCACCATTCCTTCTGCTTCCTGCGCGGGCCGCTGTCACGCGAGCAGGGCGTTCTCACCAGCGCCAATGCCTGCGTGATCAATCCCGGCAAGCTGGACCGTTCTCCCACTGGCACCGGCTGCTCGGCCCTCATGGCGGTGCTGCATGCCAAGGGGTTGATGAAAGTTGGCGAGCGCTACTTGGGCCGCTCGGTCATCGGCTCGCTGTTCGAAGGGCGGATCGCTGCGGAAGCAAGCGTGGGCGGCAAACCCGCAATCATCCCGGAAATCACTGGCAGGGCGTGGATCTGCGGCACCTCGCAATTGCTGCTGGACCCGGATGATCCTTGGCCTGCGGGCTACAAGGTGGCGGATACCTGGCCCACCTCCTAGCTCGGGTTGCATGGCCGCGGTGACTCGTGTTTAAAGCCACGCAAATCAGTGATTGAAGTTCCCCGCCATGCTTGAGAAGACCTTTACCCCATCGGAAATGGAAACCCGCCTCTATGAGGCGTGGGAGGAGGGCGGCTATTTCAAGCCGGGCCGCGTGCCCAAGGCGCAGCCTTACACCATCGTCATTCCGCCGCCCAACGTCACCGGCTCGCTGCACATGGGGCATGCGCTCAACAACACCATTCAGGATATTCTCTGCCGCTTCGAGCGCATGCGCGGGCGCGATGTGCTGTGGCAGCCGGGAACCGACCATGCCGGCATCGCCACGCAGATGGTGGTGGAGCGCCTGCTGCAGAAGGAAAACAAGACTGACCGCCGCACCATGGGGCGCGAGGCCTTCCTCAAGCGCGTGTGGGAATGGAAGGCGGAATCAGGCGGCATCATTTCGCAGCAGCTCCGCCGTCTTGGCGCATCGTGCGATTGGAGCCGTGAACGCTTCACCATGGACGAGGGGCTTTCCGCCGCCGTGCGCAAGGTGTTCGTGCAGCTTTACAAGGATGGCCTGATCTACAAGGACAAGCGCCTTGTGAACTGGGACCCCAAGCTGCTTACCGCCATTTCCGATCTCGAAGTGGTGCAGAAGGAGATCAAGGGTTCGCTGTGGTACATCAAATATCCGGTTGTTGATGGCGCTCCGGGCGAGGAAATCATCGTCGCCACCACGCGGCCCGAAACCATGCTGGGTGATTCAGGCGTTGCCGTTCACCCGGAGAATGAAAAGCTCAAGCACCTCATCGGCAAGCATGTGCGCCTGCCGCTGGTTGGCCGCATCATTCCCATCGTGGGGGATGAGTATGCCGATCCCGAGAAGGGAACCGGAGCCGTCAAGATCACGCCGGCGCATGACTTCAACGACTTTGAAGTCGGCAAGCGCCGCAACCTTGCGCAGATCAATATCTTTGACCAGTTCGGCAAGCTGGACTTCAAGGATGGCAGCTTCGTTGAAGGCGTGCCTGTCTCGGAAGAGTTGAAGCGCACGCTGGCGCTTGAAGGCGTTGACCGCTTTGAGGCCCGCAAGCTCATCGTGGCGCGGCTGGAAGAGCAGGGCCTGCTGGAAAAGATCGAGCCGCATGTGCATCAGGTGCCGCATGGCGACCGCAGCGATGTGGTGATCGAGCCATGGCTCACCGAGCAGTGGTATGTGAACGCAGCCGAGCTTGCCAAGCCCGCTATCGCCGCAGTCGAGAAGGGCGACACCAAATTCGTGCCCGCCAACTGGGACAAGACCTATTTCGAATGGATGCGCAACATCCAGCCCTGGTGCATCTCGCGCCAGCTCTGGTGGGGGCATCAGATCCCGGCCTGGTATGGCCCAGAAAATCCGATAAATTGCGTGAACTGGCCCGATGGCACGGTTTTCCAGTGGCCGAGTCGTACGCAGATGATGAACCTTTGTAGCAGAAACAGCGAGCTGAAGGTTCGTAGACAGGCCAGGAACAGCTGTACTCCTGAAGGCAACGCAAATTAGTATCGCTAAGGACGAAGAAGAATACCGACTCATGGCAATTATACCTACGGTGATTTGAGTAGAACTCTCAAAGAATTGCCGATCATGTTGCGGCGCGATGAAGACGTGCTCGACACATGGTTTTCCTCGGCGCTGTGGCCGTTTTCCACGCTCGGCTGGCCGGAAGAGACGAAGGAACTGAAGCGCCATTACAAGACCGATGTTCTTGTCACCGGCTTTGACATCATTTTCTTCTGGGTCGCCCGCATGATGATGATGGGGCTGCACTTCAGGCACGAGGTGCCGTTCCACACCGTCTATATTCATGCGCTGGTCCGCGACGAGAAGGGCCAGAAGATGTCGAAGTCAAAGGGCAACGTCATGGACCCGCTGGAGCTGATCGACCAGTATGGCGCCGATGCGCTGCGCTTCACGCTGGCTGCCATGGCGGCCATGGGGCGCGACATCAAGCTGTCGACGACGCGCGTTGAAGGCTATCGCAATTTCGCAACCAAGCTGTGGAATGTCGCCCGCTTTGCCGAAATGAATGGCGCGGTGCGTGACGAGAATTACGATCCGGTGGCGGCACGTGTCACCGTCAACCGCTGGATCGTCGGCGAAGTGGCGCGCGCGCAGGCGGCCATCACGCGCGGCATTGAAAGCTACAAGTTCAATGAAGCGGCGAGCGCTGCCTACCAGTTCGTCTGGAATGTGTTCTGCGACTGGTATGTCGAGCTGATCAAGCCAATCCTGTCTGGCGAAGAAGGACCGGCAAAAGCCGAGACGCGGGCAACTGCCGCATGGGTGCTCGACCAGATACTGCTCATGCTGCATCCCTTCATGCCGTTCATCACCGAGGAATTGTGGAAACAGACCGGCCCTCGCACCACGCCGCTTATTGTGGCTGCCTGGGCGGAATACAAGGGCTTGGGAGACGCGCAGGCTGACGCAGAGATGGATTGGGTCGTGCGGCTCATTTCCGAAATCCGCTCGGTACGGGCCGAGATGAACGTGAATGCGGGCGCGAAAATTCCGTGCGTTCTGGTGGGGGCAGGGACCGAGTCCCGCCGCCGTGCAAAGACTTGGGACGCCGAGATCAAGCGGCTGGCGCGCCTGTCATCGGTGACGTTTGAGGATGCGGTGCCCAAGGCATCGGCGCAGATCGTGCTGGATGAGGCAACCATCGCCCTGCCGCTCGAAGGCGTCATCGACTTCAGCGCAGAGAAGGCGCGGCTTGCCAAGGAACTGGAAAAGATCGCCAAGGACATGGGCGGCATCGACGGCCGCCTGAACAACCCCGCCTTCGTCGCCAAGGCCCCGCCGGAAGTGCTGGAAGAAAGCCGCGAGACTGCGGGCCACGCTTGAGGCTCGCAAGGCGAAGGTGAATGAAGCGCTGAAAAGGTTGGGGTGACGTGGCGGATACGCCCTCCCTCAGCTACGCTGGCGGGTTGAGCTCTTGCGAACGCAGAAGGCCGGAGGGGGCTGCCGCAAAAACAATCGGCCTTTCCTCCAATGCCCAAAGTATGCCTTCCAGAACGCCTTCGATATTGTTGAACACGTCGAGATTGTCGGCACGAAAAACCGCGAAGCCGCAGACACGCAAATATTGAGTGCGGCGGAGGTCGTGCTTGATTTCTGCAGGCGTGCCGTGGGTCACTCCGTCAACCTCGATCACCAAGCGCCGTTCACGGCACAAGAAGTCAACAATGTAGGGACCAATCGGAACCTGGCGGTTGAAGCGAAAGCCGTTGAGGCATCGTTTGCGCAAGCGTCCCCAGAGACGTTTTTCCGCGACCGTTTGCTTGCCTCGAAGGTTGCGCGCTCGCTCGATGGTTTCAGCCATGATGTCCTCCTGATGAGTGGACGAAAAGTGATTGCTGATTCCGTCGCGGCCGCTGGCCCCCTCCGCCCTTCGGGCACCTCCCCCAAACAAGTTGGGGGAGCGCGGTGATTATCACCCTCCCTCAGCTCTGCTGGGGGAGGTGCCCGAAGGGCGGAGGGGGCATGTTGGCAGAAGGATCAGTTCAACCCCACCCAACATCAAGTATCGGGTGGCTGACGCTTGAATTTTGGAGTTCTCTCGCCACAAGGAGAACAAGCCATGACAACACTCACCTATCGCGCCATGCCGACTGCCGATGCGGAGCACTTCTGGTCCGGCGGGCCGGATGCCAATGGGCAACTGCCTGAGCATGCCGTTTCTGATGGAGCGGGCGTTCCCTGCCGCCATTGCCTGAAGGATGTTGGCGCAGGGGAGAGCTATCTGATCCTGGCCTACAGGCCGTTTCCTTCGCCGCAGCCTTATGCGGAGACTGGTCCCATCTTTCTTCATGCCAGTCCTTGCCCAAGGGCTGCCGATGCAGACAGCATTCCGGCGATGCTGGCGAAGCGCAAGGCGCATCTGGTGAAGGGCTATAACAGTCAAAACCGCATCGTCTATGGAACCGGCCAGATTGTTGAGTCTGCCCAACTTGATGAGGCAGCGCGCGCCACCCTCGAGCGCCCGGATGTTGCCTATCTGCATGTCCGGTCAGCCGTGAACAATTGCTACACCTGCCGCATTGACCGGGCCTAGCCTCTGCCTTGCCCCTCAAAGTGGACTACTTCAGGTGCGCCATCCCGCCTTTGATTTCGAACATGTTCGATTTGCGGAGGAAATTGTCGAGGGTTCGGTAGCCCTTCTTGTAGTTAGGGTAGTCCTTGGCCAGGGCGCGACCGAAGGCTTGCAGGTGCACGCCCGCGGCATGGCCAGGAAGAGCCATGAAAACGTCGAGAAGGCGCGCAATGTCGATGGGCGGCATTGCGCTTCTTGGTTTGGCGGGCGCTGCCTTTGGCGCAGGTGCTACTTTCACCGCAGCAGCGCGCGGCGCAGCCTTCTTCGCTGCCGGCGCGCCGAGAACAACAAACTCGTCATAGGCTTTTCTGGTCGCCGGCGCCGTCTTGGCTTCGCCCATGCCATGGACGCCAACACCTCGCTCGCGAATGAAAACAGCCAGTTGGGAAAAATCGGCATCGCTGGAGACGATCACGGCCTGGTCCACTGTCTTGGCGTGCAGCAATGACACCATGTCGATCACAAGGGAGAAATCGCTGGCATTGGCCTTGTTCGCCCAGGGCGGTGTCATGACCGGGGTGATGTGATGCTCGATCATCGCCTTCTCCCAGGTCTTGAGCGATGCCAAGCGGCCGAAGCAGCGGGCCACCATGATGCGCCCAATGGTTTCGCAATGCTCAAGAATTTGTTTGGCGTATTTCGGGGGTGCATTTTCGGCGTCAATGAACAGCGCCAGTTTCTGAAGAGGTGCCATGCTTGATGATAGCAGGTGTTTGCGCGCGGATCGAGACGCCTGACAAAACATGTTGCTGCTGCTGCAAAGGTGGCCGAAAGTCGGCGGAAGTGTTAAACTGGGATGATGCATTGCTTCCTCACTGAAAGGGTCCCGACGCCGATTGGCGACATGGTGCTGGTCGCGCATGATGGCGTGCTGATGCTGCTTGAATTCGTTGAGGCTGAAGACCGGGTAGAGCGCGAAATGCGCAGGCGCTTTCCGGGAGTGGAGTTGCAAGCCGCGACAAACCCCTTCGGCATGACGGATCGCATCAAATCCTACTACGCGGGTGAGCTAGCGGCGATTGACGACCTGCTCACCGATGGCGGCGGCACGGAATTTGAGCGGCAGGTGTGGGCGGAGCTGCGGCGCATTCCCTGCGGCGAGACGATTTCCTATGGCGCGTTGGCCACTCGCATCGGCAACAAGAATGCCATGCGCGCCGTCGGCCTCGCCAATGGCAAGAACCCCATTGCGGTCGTGGTTCCCTGCCACCGGGTGATCGGCGCCGATGGTTCGATGACGGGCTATGGCGGCGGATTGAAGCGCAAGGAGTGGCTGCTGCGCCACGAAGGCGCGCTGCTGATTTAGCGGCTGAGCCGCATCAGGATGTAGGAGCCCATGAGCCGGGTGATGCGCCGGATGTTGGCTGTTGGCGGCGCTTCGTTATAGCGCTTGAGCAGCTTGTCGATCACTTCGCCGATGGTGCCTGCCGAAGTGATGGTGGAGAGAACGGAAAGCGCTGGGCGGGTGAGATAGTAGGCCTTCTGGCCTTCCTGCTGCTTGACCAGGCCCTCAAGACGAATCCAGTCGTCGCCGCGTGTGATCAGCTTTGCGGCATCGCTTTCATCCATCCCCGCACTGACGCGCTGCAGGGTAAGGCGGTCGATGAGGGAGACGGGCACCGGCGTCTTGCCATAGAGATTGGCGAGGATCATGACGATCAGCTCGAAAAAGCGCTCGCGCATGGTGGTGGCGGGGTCTACCGGTTCGTCTGCAGAAGGTTCGGCGATTGCCGTATGAATATCGGCAATGAGCTTTTCGAGATCGAATGAAACTTCTGACATGGCGCCCCTCTAAACCGGCGGATCATCCCCGCCTTGCTTCAGAAAACCGTTAACCCGTCTGTCCTAGCGCCATCATGCTTAACGAATTGCCAGCGGCACCGGTTTGGCGGCTGCTCCGGCAGGAGGTGAGGGCGTCCCCTCAACCTCCCGGGGGAGGGTTGGAGATTTAAGGCCTCTCCGGGGCCATTCACAGTGTCAAACAGCAGGTGGGTCTTTCGATCCACGCTGTATGTATAATCCTAAATAGGAACAAAGTCAAGAAGTTTTTTTGGCTGTCTTGCGATTGCGCAGCACATGCTCGTGCTCTGCGTCATAAAGCGCGCTGTCGCGGAAGCTTGTGTGGCCAAACACATGCCCAACCATCACCAGCGTGGTGCGGGTGAGCTTGGCCTTGCGCACTTCGGCGGCCATGGTCGAAAGCGTTGCGTGGATGAACTTCTCGTCCGGCCAGCCCACTCTGTAGGCAATCACCACCGGGCAATCAGCGCCATAATGCGGGGTGAGGGAGCGTTCCACATGGCCGAGGTTGCGGATCGACAGGTGGATGGCCAGCGTCGCCTTGCTGGCGCCCAGCCGGTCCAGCTCTTCGCCATCCGGCATCGGCGAAGCCTGCATGGTGGTGCGGGTGAGGATGATGGTCTGCGCTACCTCCGGCAATGTCAGCTCGGCCTTGAGAGCTGCTGCTGCGGCGGCGAAGGCCGGTACGCCGGGCGTTACGTCGTATGGAATGCCGAGCGCATCAAGCCTGCGCATCTGCTCGCCAATGGCCCCGTAGATTGATGGATCGCCGGAATGGACGCGGGCCACATTCAGCCCCTTGGCATGGGCCGCCGTGATCTCGTCGATGATCTGGTCGAGATGCAGCGGAGCGGTATCAATGACGCGAGCATCGGCAGGGGCGGCCTTGACGATCTCCTCCGGCACCAGCGAGCCGGCATAGAGGCAGACCGGGCAGGATTGGATGAGCCGGAGGCCACGAACCGTGATGAGGTCTGGCGCGCCGGGACCAGCGCCGATGAAGTGAACGGTCATACAGGCTCCATTTTGCGGGCGTAGCCGCGCGGCGTATAGGCATAGGTGCGGCCATCGCCGCGTGTAATCGCCTTTGACTGGCTTGAACCGACCATGACGAGCGTAAGCATATCCACATCCTCGGATTTGAACGCGTCAAAACGAATGACGCGGACCTGTTCCTCGGGGCGGCCAAGGTTGCTGGCGATGACAACTGGCGTATCCGCGTTGCGATGCAGCTTGAGGATGGCGAAGGCGCGCTCGATCTGGTCAACGCGTTTGAGCGAGCGGGGATTGTAGAAGGAAATGACGAAATCTCCCTCCGCAGCGGCATGCAGGCGGCGCTCGATCGTTTCCCACGGGGTGAGCAAGTCGGAAAGCGAGATGCAGCAGAAATCATGCCCGATGATTGCGCCAGCGCGAGCGCTGGCCATCTGAAAGGCGGATATGCCGGGATGGACCTCGACGCCGATGCGGCAGGGCTCGCGGTCAATCAGTTCATAAACGAGTGCGGCCATGGCATAGATTGCCGCATCGCCGGAGCAGACGAGCGCTACCGTCTTGCCAGCTTGCGCCAGCTTGATGGCATGGCGGCAGCGATCCTCCTCGCCGCCGAGTGGAAAGCGATGTTCGGCCTGTTGGCTGCGGGCATCAGCCGCGAGATCAAGGTAAAGTCCGTAGCCCACCCAATCGGTAGCCGTTTTGAGGGCTGCGGTTGCTGACGGACTTCGCAATGATGGATCGCCAGGACCAATGCCGACAAGATGCAGCACGCCACGGGCGCGGCCAGGCAGATCAAGGATGGGGAGGGCGCTCGCGCAATGGCGCAGGTAGCGCGCTTGCTCTTGGTCTTGGCGACGATCAATTCCGAGTCCGGTCCAGCAGCGGCAAGGGCTGCCGCTTCGGCAACACCTGCAACACCAACTTCAGCCTCGACGATTGCCGATGGCGACATGAGACGTGGAGTTTCGCGGCGCAGTTCCTCGGCGGAGAAAAAGCGGGCGTTCGGCAAGCTGCGAAATTGCCGGTTCATCCTCTTTCAAGTCGATAGAGACATGACAAGCTACCGACAAGGGCGAGAGGCCGTTGGTGAGCAGAGTTTCTGCAATGAGGCTTTTAACCTCAGTTGGATCAGTGTCGCGTTCGCAACCAACACCGACCGCGAGTGTGAGCGGGTGATGGACGATCTCGCGATCAGAGCCTGCCAGTGTTTTCTCTGTCACGATGACTTCTACGGTCTCGCCGCGAAGCCTTGCCGCTGCTGCTGCCTTCACATGCTGCGGATTGCCGAGCACATGACCGTGCGGTGGTTCATCGAGGGCGTCACCGAAGCGTACATCGCTGGCGGTAGTGATCGCAGCATGGCCATTTGGTGATCGAGGCGATGCGGCGGGCAAGATCATTGGCGCCATGATGGCCGCCGAGCAAGGGTACGGCGCTGCTGCCGTCTTCGGCAACGGCAACAACGGGCGGCTCTTGGTGTTTGCTTGAGAGGCTTTCAGCCAGACGCGCGAATGAGGATGCCGCTGGCGCACAGGCCAATGACTGGCTGGCCTTCGATAAACAGTTTCGCAATGTGGAGCGTTGCCTTGTCGTACTCAATATCACACCGAAGTCCATGAGGCCCGTGCACCAAACCGCCAAGCTCCTGCTTCAAACTGTTGGCAAGCGGCAGGGCGGATGGACCGAGGACGACGATGGCGGGTGCTACCAAGCTTCGCTTCCCGCATAGACGAGGATGGTCGAAAAGTAGGGCAGGCTGTCACCCGTCACATCGTCTAGGGGCAAGATTTTCTCATTTTCCCGTGTGGCGTTCTGGATGACCACGGCGCGGGATGAGAGGCTCAATTCCGTCAGTACTGCTCGCACAGCAGGGAGGTGGCGTCCGACCTTGATGATGGCAGCGCTTGAGGCGCTTGCAAGTTCCTGCCGCAAGTTCGCCTCGCCCAGGGTTGCAGGCAGAACCTTGATCACGTCATTGCGGGCGGCGAGCGGCCGGCCAATCCGTGCGGCGGCGGCGGTCATCGAGGTTACGCCGGGCACAACGATAGTCTTGAACCGGTCAGCAAGCCTTGCGAACAGAAACATGAAGCTGCCGTAGAAAAACGGGTCGCCTTCGCACAGCATGGCGACATCGCGCCCGGCCTTCAGATGCTCAGTGATCAACCGCGCACCTTCGTCATAGGCGGCCTGCGCCGGTTCACGCTCGGTCCGCATTGGCATGTCGATGGCGATTTCCTGCACATCCTCGGGGAGGAATGGCTTGGCAATGTCACGCGCGGTGGAATGCCGGCCATCTGCCGTCAAATAGGCGACGACAGGCACAGTCGAGACGATGCGCCAGGCCTTCACCGTTATCAGCTCAGGGTCACCGGGACCAACGCCCAGACCGTAAAACGTGCCTGCACTTTCGCGGCTCATGGCTTGATAGCCCTCCACTGGGTGACAGCCATGCGCGGCTTGAGGCCGCGATGCGGGCCGATCTTGTGGAGGACGGAAACTTCCATGCGTGTCAACTCGCCGCCATGTTTTTCCTGAAGGTCGTAGAGATGCATTTCACCCTCGATGGTGACGACATTCGCAACCATGCGGCCGCCGGATTTCAATTGCTCCCAAGCCAACTCAAAAGTGCCAGGAATTGAGATGCCGCCACCGATGAAAATAGCATCCGGTTGCGGCTGACCAACATATGTGGCTGGTGCGGACCCGGGCACAATCTTCAATCTCGGCGCACCCAGAGCATCAGCGTTGGCTGCTATCATGCGTAGCCGTTCTGGGTCATGCTCGAAAGCTATTGCCTCGCAGCCACGTGTCGACCTCATCCATTCGATGGCAACCGACCCGCAACCCGAACCCACGTCCCAAAGCAACTGATCAGGAGCAGGTGCAAGAGCTGCCAGTGTCATGGCACGAACTTCCCGCTTGGTCAGTTGGCCGTCATGCTCAAATGCGTCATCAGGCAGGCCAGCGAGACGCGATAGAATCTTTGCTCCGGCACTCGCGATGCATTGAATGCCCAGTGTATTGAGAGGGGAAAATGGTTTTGGCGGCAATGTGTCTGCTGCAAAACTGGTGAGGGCTTCCTGCAGCCCGCCCATGTTTTCCAGCACAGTAACTTTAGTTGTGCCGAAGCCGCGTACTACGAGCCGCTCGCAAACCTGTGGGATGGTTGAGCCGTCAGCGGTGAGCACGATCAACTTCGCTCCCGGCTGGATGAAGGCTTCAATGTTGGCAACATCGCGCCCGTGCAGCGTGAGTGTATCACAGTCGGGCAACGACCAGCCGAGACGCGCTGCTGCGAGCGAAAAGGCGGAGAGGTGCGGGATGATGGCCATTTCCGCAAAAGGAATGGTTTCGAGCAGCTTTCGCACAACGCCGTAGTTCATCGGGTCGCCGGTCGCCAGAATGACCGTTCGCTTGCCCTTGAGCGGCCGTATGCGGTCCAGCGCTTTTGAGAAGGGCTGCGGCCACTCATGACGCTCGGTTGCGCCCGCCGGCAGTAGAGCGAGCAAGCGAGTTGACCCTACTATGGCTTCCGCCTGCGCCAGTGCAGTGCGGGCGGAGGCGGAGAGACCATCATAACCGTCTTCGCCCATGCCGACGATAGTGAGCCATTTGGTCATTGAGCACCTTTCAACAAAGCGTTGATGACTGCGGCAGCCATGGCGGAACCACCCTTGCGGCCCCTCAATGTCACGAAGGGAATGCCGCGGCTATCAGCAACAAGCGCTTCCTTTGATTCCGCTGCGCCGACAAAACCAACCGGCAAGCCGACGATGGCGGCGGGTTTGGTGCCTGTCTCGGAAATGATTTCCAGCAGGCGGAAGAGCGCAGTCGGCGCATTGCCAATGACGGCGATGGCTCCCTGCAGATGATCGCGCCAGAGATCGACAGCGGCAGCGGAACGGGTGGTTTTTTGCTCTATTCCGATTTCCCTGGCGCGCGGGTCGTTCAGTGTGCAGATGATGTTCAGATGTTTCCCGATGATGCCATGACGCACCATTTCGGCATCGACAAGCACAGGTTTTCCGGCCGCCAGTGAACCAAGCGCGGCTTCAACAAAGCCCGGAGATATCAGCAAGTCCTGTGCAATCTCGGTCATGCCACAGGCATGCACCATGCGAAGCGCAATATCATGAGCATCCTGAGGAAGGTGGCTGAGGTCGCACTCCGCCCGTATCGTTGCAAACGATTGCGCATAGATGGCTGACGGGTCTTTCAGGTAGGTCATTTTCCGGGCTTCAACGTGCGCGGACCTAGCGGGTGGTCGGCATGCGGGTAGGGTGCATGCGTGTGGTCATGCTCACGGCTGTGCCCGTGATCATGCTGGTGATGATGGTCATGCCCGTGACCGTGACCGTGAGCCGATGCTGACGGAAGGCTTGCCAACTCGAACGGACCTGCAGATTTCTGCTTGCAGGCCTGGGTGCAGATGACCGCCATGACAGAACTCGCAGTTTTGCATGGTGCCGATGCCTTCGACATGGTGGTGGTGGCTTTCCTGCGCCGCACCGACTTCGGCCTCGAAGCCGAGCACCTGGGTGCGATATTTGCAAAGCTGGCAGTTCATGGCGGTTTCGCCGGTGATGATCTGTTCCAACCGCTCAACGAAGGTATCAATCACCAAGGGATGATCATTGAGATAGGGGGCCTTGATGAATTCGATCTCGGGGTGACGGGCGGCCACCTCATCCGTTGCATCGTAAATCCGCTGCACGAGAATTCCGGTGAAGAGGAAATAGGGGAAAACGATGATGCGCTTGTAGCCGAGGCGCGTGGCATGTTCGAGCGCCGGGTCCACCAGCGGAAAAGTGACGCCGGAGTAAGCTGTCTCGGCCCAGCCAAAGCCAAAGCCTTCCCACAACATGCGTGTGACCTTGGATACGTTGGAGTTGGCATCAGGGTCGGAAGCGCCACGACCGACGACCACGAGCAGCGTTTCGTGAATTGCAACATCCGGCGATGCCGCGCTGAGCGCCTGCTGCACGCGGTCAGCCGCTGCACGCAGCATCTTGGGATCAATGCCGAGGTCCTTGCCATAGTCGATGCGGAGATCATTCTGCGCGGCATAGGTATTGAGGACGGAGGGAATATCGTTTTTGGCATGGCCCGCGGCAAACAACATGCCGGGTACGGCCAGCACCCTGTTGACGCCTTCTTTGCGCAGCGCATCAAGGCCAGTGCGGATGATAGGCGTGGCAAATTCGAGATAGCCGAACTCGACGGGATATTGCGGCAGACGCCGTTTCAGGTGCTCGGACAGTACGGCGAATTCACGAACAGCCTCAGTATCGCGGCTGCCGTGGCCACAGAGCATAACACCCAGCTTCTCGGTCATCACTTGTCCTGCCTTCCCAATACGCAGCGCTGCCCTTGGCGGGCCTGGAAGGCAGCTCAGGACTTGGCCCCCGATGGGGTCAGCCGCACCTGAATGTCTCTCAGTTTCCTTGCGGAAACGCTGCTAAAAGCCGTTCGTAGGCGGCCCGGGCGACGCGGTCAAGGGAAGGGGCGACATTGCCTTGAGCAAAAGCGCCAACAGCGTTAGGGTCTGCCATGCGTTGGGTGTTGCCGCTACTTTTTGTGATAAGCCCGGCCCTTGCCGAAAGCGGCTGGCGGCACTTTGAAAGTGCGCGCTTTGGTTTCTCAGTCGATATTCCGGCGGGATTTATCGAGCAACCGCCACCAGAGAACGGGGACGGGGCTACCTTTGTATCTCCTGACGGCACGGCTGAGCTTAAAGTTTGGGGAAGCAACTTGCTTGACCAAACACTCAAGTCGGATTCCGCTTTCCGCCGCGAAGCGGAGACAGAAGAAGGTTGGCGTATCACTTACTCGCCCATCAAGAAAAGCTGGTACGCCTATTCTGGCCTGAAAGGCTGATCGCATCGTCTATGCAAAGGCAGTTTCGGCTTGCCGCGGCAGCCTGGCCCTCTACTTCCGCATTGAATACCCGAAAGCCGAAAAGGTGCAGTATGATGCAATGGTTACCCGGCTCTCGCACAGCCTGAAAGCCGGTCCTGCGGCAGAGTGCCCGGAGAACTGAAATTCCGTTCAGCTACCCCTTCCGGGCCGAAGTGTTTTGCGCTTTCATGGCGTTGTAACGGCAATGAAAGCGGCAAGGGCATGGGTATGGCAAAAGCGAGCAGGCAGAAACTCAACGGCTTGTCAGACGTCTACGCCTACTTCCGCAACAACAAGACGCCAATCACATTCCTGTCGCCGACGCCTTACAACATCCTGGGGCTCGGCCGCTGGGTCAACAATTTCGAGTACATCAACTTCTTCGACAGCTTTCGATGGCTACGCATCCCAAGATCGTCGTGCCGCGCGAGCATGGGCCGCACGAGTTTCGTTCCATCGAGGACGTGAACAACTATCTGCTGAAGCACAAGGAAGTGCGAGCAAGGCTCAAGGAGCGTGGCCCCGGCTTGCTTCTGCTGGTCATGTTCGATGAGGAAACGGAAGAATTGGCGCGCGAATTGGGACAGAAGATCGCGTTGCCGCCAGCAAAACTCCGCAAGCACATCGATTCCAAGATCACCACCACGAAGCTGGGCAATGAAGCCGGCATCAAGAGCGCCCCCAACACCATGGGCCGCGCCAAGACTTATGAGGCGTTGCGCAAGCTTGCCACCTCCGCCGCTCTCGGCACGGACCTTGTGGTGCAGACGCCCTATGGTGATTCCGGGCGCACAACTTTCTTCATCAAGTCGCAGGCTGACTGGGACAAGTATGCAGAAGACCTGCAAAACGAGCCGCTCAAGGTAATGAAACGCATCAATCACCTGCCGGGCACAGTGGAGGCGATCGCCACGAAGCATGGCACGCTGGTGGGTCCTTTGCAGACCGATATAACCGGGTTTGCGGAAGTCACCCCCTACAAGGGTGGCTGGTGTGGAAACGATGTTTTCCATGATGGGCTGGCGAAAGAACGCAAGGCGTTGCAGCGCATGGCGCAGAAACTCGGCGACAAGCTTTACAAGACAGGTTATCGCGGCGCGTTCTGCATGGACTTCCTCATCGATACGGATTCAGGGCAGGTGTATCTGGGCGAAATCAATCCGCGCATTTCTGGCGCATCGCCGATGACCAACCTGATCACCTCCACCTATGGCGGTTGCCCCATGTTCCTGTTCCATCTGCTGGAGTTCATGGATGTGGATTGGAAAGTTGATCTGTCGCAAGTGCAGAAGCGCTGGTCCGAGTTCGACAACTGGAGCCAGCTCATCCTCAAATATCCCGTAGATCAGGTGGAGATGATCACCAACGCGCCTTCATCCGGCATCTACCGTATGGACGAGAAGGGTGCGATCAAACTGGTGCGCAAGTCGATTGATTGGTTCCTCGTGTCAGGAGAGGAGGAAGCATTCTACTTGCGGGTCTATACGGCTGGAGATTACCGTTACGAAGGCGCAGACATGGGCATCCTCGTCTCGCGTGGGCGCTTTCAGACCGATGACCGGAAATTGACTTCGCGCGCCAAGGATTGGGTATCGGCCATTCATCGTGAGTTCCAGGCCATTCCAATCAAGGAAGCTTCAGCGCCGGTTCCGCCGCCCATGCACAGCGCCAGCAAGATGTTCTGATTACTTGATGAAGGAACGTCGAACCGGCAGTGTCTTTACATTTGCGGCCGGAGGTTCATCGACGCGGCGTGGCGTTGCAACCGGGCCCAGTGTTTCGAGGTAGGAAGCATCAAAGCCCGGCTGATAGACCGGGAAGTTCGCCGGCCTGTCCCTGAAGCTCTTCATCATTTGGCCAAGGCCGCGGATGCCGCGCTCGCGCGAGCGGCGCACCTGCTCCATATCTATTTCGACCGGGATGATCTGTTCCGAATTGTCGCCCTTGTGCAGCATGCGGCCGGATGGGTCGAACACGCAGGACTGGCCATTGCCGCCTGCGGCCAAGCCGTTCACGTCAAAAACGTAACACTGCATCATGGCAGAGGTTGCGTGACTGATGGCGATATCCACGTCGCGGTCAATCGTGTGCGTCATCACCGGATGGAGGATGACTTCGACGCCCATCGACGCAAGTTGGCGCGAGGTTTCCGGGAACCAGATATCATAGCAGTTGAGAATGCCGAAGCGGCCCACGCCATCAATATCGAAGGTGAAGAACTCGCTGCCCGGCTGGACGCCCTGTTCCAGGGGAACGAAGGGAAACATCTTGCGATAACGGCCGACGACTTCGCCATCAGGGTTGATCACCGAGGTCGTATTGTAAATGCCACCCTCGCGGCGCTCATACATCGAGCCATTGACCAGCCAGATGCGATGATGACGCGCCATTTCCTGAAATGTTGCCTCGGCGGTGCCGGGCAGCGGCTGAGCGTGTTGGAGCAACGGACCAAAGCAGGCGAGTTCCGAGAACATCACCATTTGCACCCATGGATAGAGGTGCATGGTGAGATCAATTCGGTGCCGCATCGCTTCAAGGTTTGAACCGTGCTGCAGGTTCATCTGGATGCCGGCAATGGCAAATGGCGTCATATTGTCCTCGTGCTGTGGCACTGACTCGTTATTGGCGGAGTTTAGCAGGGGCAGCCGTCAAAAAGCAAACTTGCCACGACATGGCTAAGACATTGTTTTGGCGCGTAAACTTAATAAAAACAATGTGTTGCCATTGGCGACGTCAGAATTCTACGCCTATCTGTGCCTTCACGCCGGAGCGGAATGGATGTTTCACCTGCTCCATCTCGGTGACGAGATCGGCGATCTCGATCAGTTCCTCCTTGGCGTTGCGTCCGGTGATGACGATGTGCTTGTCCATTGGCCGGGCTTTCAGGACTGCAAGCACTTCGTCCAGCGGCAAGTAATCATAGCGCAGCACGATGTTGAGTTCGTCGAGCAGCACCATCTTGTAAGCGGGATCAGCGATCAGCTTCTTGGCTTCTTCCCAGCCGGCGCGGGCATGCGCAATGTCACGCTCGATGTTTTGCGTTTCCCAAGTGAAGCCTTCGCCTACCGCCTTGATAGTGACGAGGTCCGGATAATTTTCGAGTACGGTGCGTTCACCCGTCGCCCATGAACCTTTGACGAACTGGATGATGCCGGATTTCAGGCCATGGCCCACGCAGCGAAACACCATGCCGAAGGCAGCTGTTGACTTGCCCTTGCCCTTGCCGGTGTGGACGATCAGCAGACCGCGTTCGATGGTTTTGCCAGCCATGATCTTGTCGCGCGCGGCTTTCTTCTTGGCCATTTTCTCGTGATGGCGGGCAGGGTCTTTGTCTTCAGTCATGATTGCAGCTCCTCGAGCAGATGATAGGCGGAATTGAGACGCGGCGACCAGAGGCCACGCGTTGCCGCTTCGGAGAAGCGTTCGGCGATTTCTTTCAATGCGGCAGGATTATTGGAACGGATGAACTCGCGGGTTGTTTCGTCCATCAAATAGGCATCGAAGGCGAGGTCGAAGTGGTGGGTTTGCACTGCACCTGTCGTGGCGGCAAAAGCAAACATGTAGTCAACGGTGGCCGCAATCTCAAAGGCGCCCTTGTAGCCATGGCGCTTGACGCCGTTGATCCACTTCGGATTGACAACGCGCGAACGCATGACGCGTCCCACTTCATCTTCCAATGTACGAATGACCGGCCGTTCGGGACGTGAGTGATCATTGTGGTAGACTCGTGGTTTGGTGCCGGAAGTTGCCTCCACAGCAGCGCTCATGCCGCCTTCGAACTGATAGTAGTCATCGCTGTCGAGCAGGTCATGCTCGCGGTTGTCCTGATTGTGGACGACAGCTTCTATGTTCTTGAGCCTTTGCTTGAAAGTTTTCTCCGAAGCAACGCCTCGTGCTTTAGCTCCATAGGCATAGGAGCCCCAGGTGATGTAGGCGGCGGCAAGATCTCGCCGGTCGGCCCAGATGCGCTCGTCGATGAGCGCCTGCAGGCCCGCTCCATAGGCCCCGGGCTTGGAGCCGAAGATGCGGTACCCTGCCATGTCTTGCGCTTCTGCTTGCGGTATGCCTGACGATAAAAGCTGGTCACGTTCGGCTTGCATGCGGGCAGCGATAGGATTGTCTCCGGCATCTTCCTCAAGTGCGCCACAGGCACGGATGGCTTTGTCGAACAGTTCGATCTGTGCGGGGAAAGCATCCCGGAAGAAGCCGGAGATGCGCAGCGTCACATCAACGCGTGGCCGCCCGAGGCTGGCGAGCGGAATGATCTCGTAGCCGGTAACGCGCCAGCTGGCAGAGTCCCATACTGGTTTCGCGCCGATAAGCGCCAGCGCCTGGGCAATGTCATCGCCGCCGGTGCGCATGTTGGAGGTTCCCCAGGCCGTGAGGCCAAGCGAGGTCGGGTAGCTCCCGAAGTCCTGCAGATGGCGGATGAGAAGCGCTTCAGCCGAGCGTTGGCCCAGCGTCCAGGCCGTGGGTGTTGGCACAGTGCGATTGTCGAGCGAGTAGAAATTGCGGCCGGTGGGCAGTACGTCAAGCCTTCCCCGCGTTGGTGCGCCGGAAGGGCCGGGTGCCACCCGCTTGCCCGCGAGGCCTGCCAGCAATGCCGAAACTTCATGTGAACCACAACTGCGCAAGCGCGGCCGGATGGATGACGCAATCTCTCCCAATACGGCAGCCGAACGTGCGCCAGCCGGTTCGAGACTGCGGGCGAAGAGTTCCAACCGTTCAACGGTGTCACCATTGCTGCGCCAGGCATCGGTTGAAGTTTCAGCAAGTGCGGCAGGCCTTGGGCCAGCCCATGGTGCTGCCATCTCACACGAAAGCGGATCGAAGTCATCAAGGCCAAAGTCCGCTGCCAGCGCTCTGATCAGGGAGGCATCAGCGCCTTCTCCGAGATTGCGAGGTGTGCGGGTCAGTGCCACCAGCAAGTCACGCTCCTGGTCACCTGTCGGCGATTGGCCGAGAATGTGCAGTCCATCGCGAATCTGCGCTTCCTTGAGGTCGCAGATATAGGCATCGAGTTTGGTCAGGTCTGCATCATCGTCGCCGGTGAAGCCAGCATCCACATCGAGCCGTGAAGACTTCGTCAGTACAAGGATATCTTTGTGGAGCGAGGCAGCCCGGCGGCGGTCAAGGCCTGATGCCAGGTAGTATTCGTCAATCAGCGCTTCGAGGTCTTTTAGTGGTCCGTAACTCTCGGCGCGGGTGAGAGGCGGCGTGAGATGATCAATGATCACGGCAGAGGCGCGGCGCTTGGCCTGCGTCCCCTCACCGGGATCATTGACGATGAAGGGGTAGATGTGTGGCAGTGGGCCAAGCAAGGCATCCGGGAAACACGCGGCGCTGAGACCGTTGGCCTTGCCGGGAAGCCATTCGAGGTTGCCATGCTTGCCATTGTGGATGATTGCGTGCGCCCCAAAGACCTTTCGTAACCAGAGATAGAACGCGAAGTAGGCGTGCGGGGGCACAAGTGCTGGGTCGTGATAGCTGGATTTCGGATCAATGTTGTAGCCGCGCGATGGCTGGATGCCGACTATGACAGATCCCAGCTCGACAACGGGCAAAATGAAATTGCCTCCGTGTACGGATGGATCAGTATCTGCCTTGCCCCAGCGCGCTTCAACCTGATTGCGAACGGCTTGTGGCAAAGCATTGTAAAAACTTACGTAATCTACCAGGCTGAAGCGCACACCTTCGCTTGCCCGTGCGCGCGTCAAAGCCTCGATTAGCGCATTGCCCTTCTCGGGCAGGTCATGCACATCATAGCCTTCGCTTTGCAGAGCCTTGAGGATGGCGATTGTGCTTGCGGGTGCATCATACCCCACGCCGTTGGCGATGCGGCCATCCCTGATCGGGTAGTTTGCCAGCACAATACCGATCTTGCACTTGCTCGCCGGTGTCTTGCACAGCGTCAGCCAGTTGACGGCGAGGTCTGCAACATGGGCGATGCGGTCAGCAACCGGTGCCTGCGTGATGATGCGGCTCTGTGTCGCCTCATGCCAGTAGCTGTCGCTCTTGAAGGAGATGACGCGGCTGTGAATGCGCCCATCCAACTCGGGCAGCACAACTCCCATGGCAAGGTCGCGCGGTGCAAGGCCTTGCGCTGATGATTGCCAGACGGCCTCCGACGATGAAGCCATGATGGCCTGCAGCACCGGGCAGTCATAGGCCGCGAGCGGATCATCCTTGCCGCCGGCAGATGCGGCAAACGATGTCAGATTGATGATCACCTGCGGGGGATGTTCAACATAGTGGCGGCGCAGAACGCTGTTGCTTTCAGCGTCCTTCAGGCTTGCGACATAGTGCGCTGATACGCCGATGCCCCGCGCTGCGATGTTCTCGGCCAAAGCATCAATGGGTGCTGTCTGGCCGCCCTCCAACGCCGCGCGGTAGAAGATGATGCCTATGTGGCCTTGGCCATCGGAATGCCGGTAGAGCCCAGCGGATGGCAATGGCTGTGCCGGAGCGGGTTCATAACCTTCACCCAGCAGGGCGCAGGCAAAGCGCAAGAGTGATGCCGCGTTGTTCTCTCCGCCCGCTATAAAGTATTGCCGAAGCCTTTCGCACGTTGCGGCGGGCAATGTAGACTGTGCTGTCAGCTCAGGGTCAGCGTGCGAGTCTCCGGGCAGCACTATGAGTTGAAAGCCGTGATCCTTGGCTGCTGCCGTGATGCGTTCAAGTCCGTAAGCCCAGTATGACTGTCCGCCGAGCAGCCTGAGGATGACAAGTTTCGATTTTGAAAGCGTCTTCTCCACGTAGAGATCGACCGCAAACGGGTGTTGCAGATGCAGGAAGTTGGCGAGCCGCAACTTGTCCGGACCATGATCCAGCCTGTCATGGGCGCGGGCGAGAAGTGATATCTCGCTGTCGGCTGCGGTCAGGATAACAATATCTGCCGGGGTTTGGCGAAGATCGACGGGTTCGGCTGCTCCATCCACAACGCCGGAGGTGGTGGCGAGCAGGTGCATCAGCCCTGGAGCGAGGCTGTGATCGCTTCCCTGTTGATGCCCTTGACGCCAATGACGACTAGTTGCGTTGCAAGCACTTCGTCCTTGCGCCAGGGCCTGTCGAAGTAGGATGAAAGGCGAGGGCCGACAGCCTGAATCAGCAGGCGAGCCGAAGCTTCCGGCACATGGGCAAAGCCCTTGAGCCGGAGAACAGTTGGATCCTCAATCGTGCGTGCGATACGCGCCAGCAATGCTTCCTTCGACTTGCCGAAGCCAACGTCGACATGGAAGCTCACGAAGTCATCGTGATCATGCTGCTCTTCACCTTCCATCTCATGCGTGGACAGTCGATTCTGTACGTCTCCTTCGGCTGCGGAGTTGTGGCCAATGAGCACTTCCCTGGGAATTTTGCCTTGTGCGGCAGCCACCAGCCGCGTGCCCTTGCGCATTTGGTTAGCAAGCCGGCCTGAGACGTCGGCAAGTTCGGCCTCGGTCATGAGGTCTGTCTTGTTGAGGATGATGAGGTCGGCGCAGTTGACCTGATCGTTGAACAGTTCGGCGATGGGATTTTCATGTGCAAGGTTGGGGTCTGCCTCACGCATGGCCTGGATCGTTGCTTCATTGTCAGCGTAGCGGCCCTCGGCCTGGGCCTTGCCGTCAACCACAGTCACGACCGCATCAACCGTGACGCGCGCTGCTATGTCAGGCCAGCCGAAGGCGCGCACCAGCGGTTGCGGCAGTGCGAGTCCCGAGGTTTCGATGATGATGTGGTCCGGCGGATCGGGCCGGTTGAGAAGTGCTGCCATGGCTGGCAAGAAATCATCTGCCACGGTGCAGCAGATGCAGCCATTGGCTAGCTCGATAACGCGGTCTGCCGGGCACAGCTCGTCGCCGCACCCTTTCACCACCTCGCCATCTACACCCACGTCGCCGAACTCGTTGATGATGAGGGCTATGCGCATGCCATTGGCGTTTTCCAACAGGTTGCGCACCAGCGTGGTCTTGCCGGCGCCGAGGAAGCCGGTGATGACGGTCGCCGGAATCTTGGCGCTCATGCATCACCTGCGGCATCAAACTGACGTGGCAGGGCGAGACCCAGCCCAATGCCAAGCAGCGACCAGAATAGAGCAGAAACCGCCATGCTGTTGCCAACAAAGCTTGCGGCCAAGGCGGCAGGTACAGCTGAGTCATGGCTTGCGGGCTGCGGCGCGCCAATCAGGTGCGGAGCTGCAATGATGAGGGCAGCTGCCGCAAGCCATCCAGCGCCTTTGCGAGAACTGATCAAATAAATTCCGGCTGCAGTGGCGATGGCTGTCGCCACCCACCAGACCTGCCGCGCGGTGAGATCGGCCGCCGGCATTCCCGGCAATTCCGGAGCCAGGCCTGCAGCAGGCGCAACCGAGATGGCCAGGAACCCGCAAAGACCCCAGACGACCGCGTTCCTTGGCGTAATCGGGAGGCCAGTGACCATCGAGGCTCCGGCAAGCAGGAGGGCAAAACCCATACCGCTCAGCATCCAGGCGGCGGACGTCGCGGCAATGCGTTGAACGCCTTCTGCAGGCTTCCAGGTTTCGCCATGGTCATGTTCTTCGGTCGATGCGGTTCCGGTTGCGGCGGCATTGGCATCGTGATCATGGGCGTGAGGAGCAGCTTCGGTAGCCTGCTCAAAGATTTCTGCCGCAGCAATCAACGGCGTCAGTCGCCACTGGTGGATGCCTGAAACAAACAAGCCAACGAGCAGCCCGGCAAGCAGTGCTGCCAGCACGGTACGTCCTATCATTTGAGCAGTTCCTGTCTAGTGGCAGGGAAAGCCGA
Source organism: uncultured Alphaproteobacteria bacterium (assembly GCA_963814455.1). Lineage (GTDB taxonomy): Bacteria > Pseudomonadota > Alphaproteobacteria > Rhizobiales > Aestuariivirgaceae > Aestuariivirga. The sequence continues at coordinate 381,529 of CAWFCR010000024.1, forward strand.
TGGCGTGGCGCGTATCGTGCGCGGCATTGTGCGCGAGCGCCATGTTGGCGAGGCCCACGCCATAAACAATGGCGCTGCCCAGGAAAAGGCAAACAAGGCCCGCTGCGAGGCGCTGCGAAACCGTAAAAGTCTGGGTCAAAATTCTTGCGGTCATGGACACCCTCCGTGAGACCAAAGTGGTGGGGCGAACCCCGGTTGCTGCGCGGCAGGTCTCCTGACTTCGCGGGTCGTCGGCTTTGTGCTGCCTTCCCGGTTTCCCAGTGGCTTGAACTGCACTAAGCCTCGCCGCTTACAGTTGCGGGGGCAGTCACGGATTTGGCCCCACTTGGGTCATCCACACCGTGTTCCCTGTTAGGCCGTCCACCGTCTGGTTTCGGGCACCGAGCAAGCTACTCTTGCCAGCCGGAGGCCTGCTTCGTCAACTGGGTTGTCACTGTTTGCCCATTTGAGGCATACTGCGCGTACGTTTCACGGTGCCTTCACCCTAAATACCTAGGCTTGAGCCTGGTTGTGTGTTCAGCAGTTGTTCATTCGTCGCCGTCTAACCGTTCAGCAACGTCAGCAAGAAAAGAGCTCCCATGCAGCCTGCAAGAAAGAAGCCTTCAGACGAAGTTGCGAGCGTTTTGAAGGCCAGCCGGGGCGTGTTCATTTCCGCAGGCATCTTCAGCGGCATCATAAACATCCTGATGCTGACCGGCTCCATCTTCATGCTGCAGATATATGACCGGGTCATCACCTCGGGCAGCATTCCCACGCTGGTTGCCTTGTCCCTCATCACATTGGTTCTGTATGCCTACTATGGTCTGCTTGAATTCATACGCTCCCGGCTCATGGTGCGTATCGGACGCCGGGTCGAGGAGCAATTGCGATCGCGGGTTTTTGATGCCGTTGTAGTGCATGCTTTGCGGCGCACGCCGAACATCGGCACATCGCCGATGAGTGACCTCAACACCATTCGTCAGTTTCTTTCCGGACAAGGCCCATTCGCATTCCTCGATATGCCGTGGGTGCCGGTCTATATCCTCGTGATTTCTTTGGTGCATTGGCAACTTGGTGTGGCTGCTCTCGTTTCCGCCCTTGTCGTTTTCGTTATTGCATTCTGGACCGACCACGCCACGCGAGGGCCGGTCGTCGAGGCAAACTTCACAGGCGTGCGTTCTTCGCTGATGCTGGATGAGGCGCGCCGCAATACAGAAGCGCTCCATACGCTCGGCATGCGCGGCGCCATTCGTGACCGCTGGACAGAAATGCAGCGTCAAACGATGGACTACCAGACTGTGGCGGCAGATGTTGGCGGCAGCCTGGGTTCACTGTCACGCGTGTTTCGATTCATCGTTCAGTCCGGAATATTGGCCCTGGGCGCTTACCTGGTTATCCTTCACGAGATCACTCCCGGCGCGATGATTGCCTGCTCCATCATCGCTGGCCGTGCGTTGGCGCCTGTCGATCAGGCGGTTGCGTCATGGCAACAATTCCTGGCCTTTCGGAAGGCCAACGAGCGGCTGTCCATAGTCCTTGAAACGGTGCCCGTCTTGCCCGAAAAATTGAAGCTTCCCGCGCCGGTCGGGAAACTGGAAGCCGACGGCCTCATGGTGAAGGCGCCGGGTGGTGAGAAGATGCTGCTGCAGGGCATCAGTTTTGGCGTTGGACCGGGGCAAGGACTTGGGATCATCGGCCCGACTGGCGCTGGCAAATCTACATTGGCGCGGGCGCTCGTCGGAGCAATGCCGCTGGCCGCAGGACGCGTGCGCCTGGATGGCGCTACTTTCGACCAGCGCGATGCTGATGAGTATGGCCGCCTCATCGGTTACTTGCCGCAGGATGTCCAGCTTTTCGAAGGCACTGCCGCAGAAAACATCTCGCGTTTTGATCCTGGCGCAAAGGATGAGGATATCGTGGCCGCCGCCAAATTGGCCAAAGTCCATGACCTGATAGTGCGGCTGCCCGGCGGCTACAATAGTCAGCTGGGAGAACAAGGTGCGCGATTGTCAGCGGGGCAGCGGCAAAGATTTGCGCTTGCCCGCGCGCTTTATGGCAACCCGGTAGCACTAATTCTCGATGAGCCCAATTCCAACCTCGATGTTGAAGGCGAGATGGCCCTCGACAACGCCATCAAGGTTTCCCTCAGCCGTGGAGCCGCAGTTGTCGTGATCGCGCACCGGCCAAGTGCGCTGGCTTCTTTGCAGCGCATTATGATCCTTAACGAGGGGAAGATGGTGGCGTTTGGTCCGCGCGACGAGATCATGAAGAAAATAAGTCAGCCGCGCCCCGGCCCGGGCGCGCCGAACGCTCCACAATCGCAAGCTATTACAGTGCAGCCTCGCCCACTGCAGGACAAGGTGAACTGACATGACCCAGATCAATACCAACAAGTCGCTGCGCCGAATTCTGACGTTCGGATACCTGTCGATGTTTGGCATGGTGGGAGTAGGCGGCGCCTGGTCGGTACTGACGGAGCTGAACGGCGCCGTCATTGCGCCGGCGGTCATCACCGTTGAAACATATTCAAAGAAGATCCAGCACAAGGATGGCGGCATCGTTCGTGACATATTAGTCAAAGACGGCGACAGGGTTAGCGCCGGGCAGACGCTGGTGGTGCTCGACAATACCGACGTCAAGGCCGAGTTCACCATCATGTCATCGCTGTTGCGCGAAGCCATGGCAAAGAGCGCACGACTGGAAGCGGAACGTGACGGACGTGACAGCATAACGTTCCCGCCGGAGCTGCTTGCGGAGAAAAACGATCCCGTGTTCCAGGCGTTGATGGAAGGGCAGGACAAGTTGTTGCAAACACGCAGGCAAGCAGTCGCAGGCCGCCAGGATCAGATGCAACAACAAATCAGCCAGCTGAACGAACAAATCCAAGGTCTGCTCTCGCAGCGTGTTTCAAAAGAGAAGCAACTTTCCTTTATTGCCAAGGAACTTGGCGACTTGCGCGGCCTTGCCAAGAAGGGGTTGGTTCCGGCCAGCCGCATTTCCGGGCTGGAGCGGGAGGAAGCGCGCCTTGAAGGCGAGCGTGGCGAATTGACCGCAAGCCGGGCGGCGGCGGAAGCGAAGATTGCCGAAGTCAGAGTTCAGATGCTGCAAGTCAGCGACGAATATCTGAATCAGGCGCTCAGTGAGTTGCGCGATGTAGAAGGGCGGGTTGCGGAACTCCGTGAGCGGAAAGAGGCAGCGTCGGCAAAGATCAGCAGGCTGGAAGTAAAGGCACCTACCTCCGGCGTAATTTATCAGCAGGCCCTTCACACGGTAGGCGGCGTTGTCGCACCCGGTGAAGCGCTCATGCTGCTGGTTCCGGAGGGGGATGATCTTGTGCTGCAGGCTCAGGTGCAGCCTCAGGATATTGACCAAATTCACAAAGGCCAGATGGCCAATGTCCGGTTTCCGACGTTCAACGCGCGCATCACGCCCGAACTTACTGCTGAAGTTGTGCAAGTCAGCGCTGACGTTTCCCGCACCGATGCAAACAGCGCACCCTATTACTCCGTTAGGCTGCAACTGCCGCTGAGCGAGGTTGAGAAACTTGGCGACAACAAATTGAAGCCCGGAATGCCGGCGGAAGCTTTCATTCAGACCGGGGCCAAGACCCCGCTGAGCTACTTCCTCAAGCCGCTGACGGACCAGTTCGCTCACGCCTTGCGAGAAAGTTAAGCTGCCGTCTCATTCTTGGAATGGATGAGTTCAAGTCAGCCTTGGCACTTGCTCGGGCAAGGTCCTTGAACTTTTTTGTTCGTCCAAAAATCAAAGCGATGTGAGGATTTAGCACGTTTTCTGGAACTGACTATTGCACCGCGGAGGGCCTCCGCAAGAGACTTTTAACCCTAACGCCCTATTACTTTAGGCATGAGCGTTCGTTGTGTAATTCTTGCGTCAGTTAGTTCCGTGTTTCTTGCTGCAAGTGTGGCTGTATCCGGTTCTGCTTTCGCAGTCCAAGGCAATCCCAACAGCATTCAGGCTGAGGAAGCCTACCGCGCGCTGAGCGCCGGTGACCCGGAAATGGCGATTGCCAACTATTCGCTGGCCATTGATTCCGCCAATCTTCCATCCATTGAACATGCCAATGCACTGCTCAATCGAGCCTTGGCCTATCAACAGACCGGGCAACTCAAATTTGCCATTTCAGACTACAGCGCAGCCATCAAGCTTGACGGGCTCACCGCCGAGCAGCGCTACACCGCCATGTACAATCGTGGACTTGCCAATCAGAAGTCGGGTAACGCGACGGCCGCCATCGACGATTTTACTGGCGCCCTCTACCTCAAGCCGGATTTTGCGCAGGCCTATTTGGCTCGCGGTGACGTATTGCGCTCGAGCGGGCAAAACCTCTTTGCCCTGTCGGATTTCGACAAGGCACTGCGCTATACCCATCCTGACAAGGCCAGAGTGTATTTTGCCCAGTCGCGGGCCTATGACGCTCTCAAGCGACCGGCGGAAGCGCGCCAGGCGCTTGCATTGGCTGCTGCCGCCGATCCGCAGTTTCAACACGTAGTTCAGACTGCGGTTTCAACTGCAGGTGCTTCGAGTGAAGCGCCCGCGTCCGACCCCTTGCTCACGGCGAGTGCTGCGCCAATTGGAGGCGGCGTAACTTTGAAGAAGCCGGATATGCCCAAGGCTGTCGAACCTCCGGCTGACATGGTTGCAAGCGATGAGCCCGCGGATGCGCAAGAGCTGCCCATTGCGGAAGCACCACAAGTGACCGCTGCGCCTGTACGCAAGGAGTTGAAGGTTGCCGCGCTGAAGGCAAAGAAGAAGTACCTTGATCGTATCCTGCCGGAGTCCAGGCAGGCTGAAGCTCCGGCCTTTGCAGAGAAAGTAGTTGCCGTTGAAGCGGCAAGCAGTGAAGAACCGGCAGAGACAGCCACAGCCTCAATCGAGCCAGCTGCAGCACCAGCGGGCGAAGTGGTTTCAGAAGAAGCGCAACCGGCCGCCACTTCCCAGCTTACTGGTTGGACTGTCCAGGTTGCGTCGGCTGCAAGCGAGGGCGCTGCCTTATCAACCTACAAGAAGATGCAGTCGCGCAGAAGCGTGCTGAAAGGCATGACCCCAACTGTTGTACGCGCCGATCTTGGTGACAAGGGCGTGTTCTACCGTGTGCGCTTCGGTGGTTTCAACAGCCAGAAAACTGCCCAGAAGGCTTGCAGCAGACTGAAGTCAAAGGGTGTTAGCTGTTACGTCAGCCTCAGCAACTCATGAGAGTCAACTAGCCTGCCAGCAAGTGCCGGTTGTGAAGAATGTCTAAACTTTCCTAGCCAGACGACACGCACGCTTAAATGGTAGCTGCTATTCTCCAGCTTCTGGAGGACTGGCTTGAGCGACGACTATACCGCATTGATGAAGCCTTGGCATCACTGGCAAGAAGGCGAGAAGCTTCGTCCCGTGCTTGCCTTGAAGCGGCGCGTGAGCAAACCCGATCAACCAGCCGGCAGCGAAGATGAAGTCTCGCGGGCGTTCAATGCAGCGCTTGCCGTACTGAGGCGCGATCTGATTGCGCGGGTGCTTGCCCAAAGCCCCGCATTTTTCGAGCAACTCATCGTCGATCTGCTGCTTGCCATGGGTTATGGCGGTCGTCGCCGAGACCTCGCCCGACGGCTGGGGCAAAGTGGCGATGGCGGCGTTGATGGCGTTGTGGAGCAGGACGAGCTTGGGCTCGATCTGATCTATGTTCAGGCCAAGCGCTATGGGCCCAGTGTCCCTGTTCCGGTCAGCGATGTGAGAGATTTTGTGGGCGCGCTTGAAGCCCATCATGCACGCAAAGGCGTGATGGTCACTACTAGCCATTTTACCAAGCCTGCCAGGCAAGTCGTGGAACGCGTACCGCACCAGATTTCTCTTCTGGACCAGACACGGCTTGCGGACCTGATGATCCGCTACAACATCGGTGTCACGGTGCGCCAATCCTATCAGTTCAAGGCCATTGAACCTTCGTACTTCATTTCAACTGGCGACAGCGAAAGCAAGCAGCCGAAAACCTCGTCCATGCGCCGACTGCTGAGTCGGCTGTAGGACCAGCGCTATTCTTGCTTGAGCAGGAAGGTGACCTTCATGTTGACGCGCCACTCGGCCACTTTGCCGTTCTTGACCACGCACTTTATATCCTGCACCCAGGCACTTTCTATCTGATCGAGTGTTGAGTCCGCCCGCCGAATGCCGGTCTCGACGGCATCCTCGATGCTCTTGGTGGAGGCTGCGGTCAGCTCGATGACTTTAGCGACTGATGACATGTATTGCTCCTTGCTGCGGCAGAATGAGTGGTTTGCCGCAGCTGGATGTTAGCATAGAAGAACTGTCCGAGGTCCACGGAAATATGGCAGCGCCACCCAAACTCCATCTGATCAAGCTCTGTGTCGGCGTCAGCGAATTGTCTGAACTGCGCGCCTGGATTCGTGAGTGCCGCCGCGGGCGCGACACGCTTGATCATGTTACGCGCATGTTTCCTTCCCGCAAGGACGAGTTGGTTCCGGGCGGCTCGCTGTTTTGGGTGATCCGCGGCGTCATAGCCTGCCGCCAGCCAATAGCTGCGCTTGAACCAGTTGTTGGAGAGGATGGCATTTCCCGCTGTCGCATCCGCTTCAAGGCGCAGATCATCCCGGTGAGGCCCACGCCGCGACGGGCGTTCCAGGGCTGGCGATATCTGCCGGCATCGGATGCACCACCAGATTTGAAGGGCACAAAAACGGTTCAAGGCATGGACGAAGCAATGCGCCGCGAGCTTGCAGTGCTAGGGTTGATCTAAATAGCGATGTTGTCGATCAGCCGTGTCTTGCCTAGCCATGCCGCGGCCAGCAAGCGCAACGGTTCATCGGTCACGGTTTCTGGCACTGCGAGCGTTTCAGCGTGACGTGCCGCTACATAGTCGACCTTGAAGCCGAGTGTTGTGAGCGAGCGGGCTGCCGCACGTGTGGCCTTTTGGGGAGCAACCCCCGTTCTGATCTTTTCGGCGGCCTGCTGCAGCGACTTGAAGATAGCGCTGGCTTGCGACCGTTCGGCCTTGCTGAGGTAGCGATTGCGCGATGACAGCGCCAACCCATCCTCCGCCCGAAGCGTGGAAACGCCGACAACTTTAATAGCGATGTCGAGATCGCGCGCCATGCGGGTGACGACCTGAAGTTGCTGGTAGTCTTTTTCTCCGAACATTGCATAGTCCGCGCCACTGCCGATAAAGAGTTTCGCCACAATAGTGGCAACGCCGTCGAAAAACTGCGGGCGGAACTTGTCTTCCAAGTTTGCCTTGGCTGGCCCATCGAGGCTGACTGTTGTGGCAAAGTTTTCGCTGTAAACCTGGTCGGCACCGGGGGCGTAGACGAGATGTGCGCCGGCGCCATCCAGCTTGGCGAGGTCGCCTTCTTCGTCACGCGGGTAACGGCCAAGATCCTCATGCGCTGCAAATTGCATGGGATTGACGAATATGGAAACCAGCACCCGGTCGGCGCGGGCCAACCCTTCCGTCAGCAGGCTGAGGTGACCTTCATGCAGTGCGCCCATCGTCGGCACCAGGGCGTAGGTCAGGCCGTCAGCACGCCACTGGGATGTTTCGGCCCGCAGCTCGGCCAGAGTTCGAACGACTTTCGGCATAAGGGTTTTCGCTGCTCCGGCAGGAATCAGTATGCAATGGTTTTAGACGCTGATGCAACGCATGGGAACCTCACGACAGGTCAATCATCATTTCTACCGAGGCTGCGGCCTTTCTCGACTGCCGCATCCCCAAATTTGCGGCGCAGTTTGTCGATGGCGAGTTCAGCCTTGGTAAGTGCCTGGTAGCGGGCATCGAGGGCAGGGCCGTCCTCGCCTTCAGGCGTATCGGTGAGGTGTGATATGCCGACACCGATGAGGCGGAACTTCGTACCGGTCGCTTCCTTTTTCAGCAGCGGCTGGGCAGCAGCGAAGATCAAGTGGGCCAGTTGCGTTGGATCGTGGAGCGAAGTGGCGCGTGTGCGTGACTTGAAGTCGGTCGTTTTCAACTTCAGGGTGACAGTCAACCGGACTGGCCATCTGCCTTAGCGCGGGTGGAAACTCGTTCCGCCAAGCGCCACAAGATGCGTTCAAGAGTATCGTAGTCGGCAATATCGGAGTTGAAGGTGGTTTCCGAGCTTATACTCTTCGACGGATCGTGGCTGGACACCTGGCGTACATCCTCGCCACGTGACAGATAATAGAGGCGTGCGCCCATGACGCCGTACCTGCGCATCAGAACGTCACGGTCCATTTCCTGCAACTGGCCGATGGTGGCGATGCCATCACGCAACAGCTGTTCCTGGAATGCATTGCCGACCCCCCAGATCAACCGCACCGGCTTGTCTGCCAGGAATGTCCGCGCTTCCTGCTTTCCGATAATCGAAAACCCGCGCGGCTTTTCCAAATCGGAAGCGACCTTGGCCAGGTACTTGTTGTAGGACAAGCCGACTGACGCGGTAATCCCGAGGCTTTTCTCGATGTTATTCATTAGAGCCGCAAGGGAAATGGCTGGGCTGCATCCATGCAGCCGTTCGGTTCCGCTGAGGTCAAGAAATGCTTCGTCGATCGAAAGTGGCTCGACCAGAGGCGTCAGCGCCTGCATGAGGCTGCGTACCTCGCGGCCGACCTCTGCGTACTTCTTCATGTTGGGCTTTACGACAACGGCCTCTGGGCATAGCTTGAGAGCCTTGAACATCGGCATTGCGGATTTGACGCCGTGGATGCGCGCCACATAGCAGGCGGTTGAGACAACGCCGCGCACGCCGCCTCCGACGATCACAGGTTTGTCCTTCAAGTCCGGATTGTCGCGCTTTTCGACGGCCGCATAGAAGGCATCACAATCGACATGGCCGATTGAGAGCTGGTGGAGTTCGGCGTGACGGGCAAGACGAGGACTGTGGCAGTGTGGGCAGCGCCGGTCTGAGCCGCCAGCCTTGCTCAGGCAGTCACGGCAGAAGGCAGCAACTTCGACATCAGGGACCATAGCCCAGCTTAAGCTGCCGGGCGCCCAACCTCAATTCCGCTTTGTCAGCAATGGTTCGGCGTAGCGGACAATTTCTTCCCAGTCATGAGTGTAGAGCGAGACAAAATCGAAACTGCGCATGGTCCGGGTCACTTTCGGGTCCTGGACGAAATGCACAAGGTGCACATGCGGCGCATGCTCATAAGCGGATGCGATAAAGGACGGACTGTCGTCAATGAATACCACTGGCGCATTGACCTTGCTGGCCATGATGTTGATCGCTGGCCCCTTGGGGCCGGAGTTGGTGATGACCGGAAAGGGCAGACCCAGAGAAGCGAGGTTTTCACGGCGATGATCGCCGGCTGCATGCGGCAGGTTAGTCAACATCACCACATCCGCGTTCGTCGCCAGCTTCTGCAGGCCTTCGACTGCCCCTGCTATTGGCTTCATTGACCGGGTGCGCTCGGCAAAGAAGGCGTCGACCAGGTCCATGGTCTCTCCGCTGCCGACCAGGTTGTTGCCATTGACGCGCCGGATTGCTGTCTGCAAGTGGCGCAAGTCCGTCGTTTCGAGAACAAAATTGCGTTCAGCCAGATAATCCTCAAAGTCGCGGGTGAAGTGCACGATCACTTCGTCCACATCGCAGATGATGAGCGGCTGGCTGTGACTGATAACAAGGCTGGCAAGCTGTTGCTCAGTTATTTCATGAAGCATCACAATATCCTGGGAGGTGGGTTCGGGCTTTGGTGACGTCCAGCGGGTTTAGCTCGTTTTCACTTGAGAAGGCGACAAGCAGCGGTTCGTCGCCCAGCAGGAAATCCAAAATGCCGCCGAGGAACGCAGGTTCGGCAGCGCCAGCCCTCAATGCCTGTTCATCTAAGCCTGTGGTTAACATAAACCTGCTGAAGCGATCTTCGTCGGCGGCCAGAAAGTTGAGCGCCAATAGAGCCAATACTTCAGCACGCCTGGCCGGGCCCTCCATATCTGTTCCCTGAGTGTTCTTAAGTCGCGACATGACAGGGAGCTGCTCCGGACGAGTTATTAAGTCATTCCTTACGGAATCGTTTCAGAATGCTTTCACGCGGTGTGGAAGCTGGCGTCCTGGCTGTCAAGTTTCGGGGCGTGGACAGCTGCTTTGCGCAAAGAAACTGGGTCTCGGGTCATATGGCAGTGGGAATGAAAATGCAGCAACCTGCTGGGGGGCGGCCCAAGACCGTACTCGTTGTCGAGGATAACGAGCTGAACATGAAACTGTTCAACGACTTGCTGGAAGCGCATGGCTACGGCGTCATCCAGACACGAGATGGCCTGTCGGCCCTTGACCTGGCCCGCCAGCATATGCCCGACCTGATCCTGATGGATATCCAACTACCCGAGGTATCGGGCATCGAGGTCACCAAGTGGCTGAAGGAAGACGACCAGCTGCGCTCAATTCCGGTCATTGCCGTGACTGCTTTCGCCATGAAGGGTGATGAACAGAAAATCCGCGAGGGCGGCTGTGAGGCCTATGTCTCGAAACCGATTTCGGTGATCAGTTTCCTGAAGACGATTGATAGCTTTATCGGAAAAGCTCGATGACCGCACGCATCCTTGTCGTAGACGATATCCTGGCTAACGTCCGCTTGCTCGAAGCGAAGCTGGCGGCGGAGTATTTTGAGGTCGTCACCGCGATGAATGGCGTTGATGCCCTCGAGGCCGTGCAGCGCACCAAGCCGGATATTGTGCTGCTCGATGTCATGATGCCCGGAATTGATGGCATCGAGGTTTGCCGCCGGCTGAAGGCCTCTGCGCAGACCCAGCACATTCCTGTGATCATGATCACGGCGCTTGACCAGTTGGAAGACCGGGTGAGGGGGCTTGAGGCTGGCGCCGATGACTTCCTGACCAAGCCGGTGAACGACGTTTCGCTATTCTGCCGCATCAAGAGCCTGGTGCGGCTCAAGATGCTGTCAGATGAGCTGCGGGCGCGAGCGATTACCGGCGAGAACATGGGACTCGTGGTACGGCCAGACTGTATCGATGCAAGCCGCCCCGGCGATATTCTGGTTGTGGACAACCGCACCCAGTTTATTGACCGTGTGAAGTCGGCAGTCGGCAATAGCCACGTCATCACCAAAACTCCGGATCCAACGACGGTCACAACTTTTGTCGAGAATGAGAACAAAACGCCGGATCTCATTATTGTCAGTCTGGACAACGAGGATTTTGACGGCCTGCGGATATGTTCGCAGCTCAAGTCGCTTGAGCGCACGCGTCAAATTCCATTGCTGGTCATTGTTGGCCCGGACGACCAGCAACGCCTGATGCGAGCGCTGGACATGGGCGTCAATGATTACCTGATCCGACCGGTTGACCGGCAAGAACTGCTCGCCCGCGCCAATACTCAAGTACGCCGGTCGCGCTATGCCGAACAGTTGCGCAGCAATGTGCAGGCGACAATAGAAATGGCGGTTACCGATCCCCTTACGGGGTTGCACAACCGCCGCTACATGGAAACCCATCTTGATCAGCTGGTTGAACACTCGGTCAACCGCGGCAAACCGCTTTCGATCTTGTCGCTTGATGTCGACTTCTTCAAGGCCGTGAACGACACTTATGGTCACGAAGTAGGCGACAAGGTTCTGCAGGAGATTGCCCAGCGCATGCGCGAATGCGTGCGCAATGTCGATATGGCGTGCCGCGTGGGCGGAGAAGAGTTCATCATCATCCTGCCATCGACAGACAAGGCTATCGCCGGGCGCATTGCAGAACGAATCCGGAAGGCGGTTTCTGGCACTTCGCTCGATGTCGGGCTTGCATCGGGGACGATCAAGGTTTCGGTTTCCGTCGGCGTTGCCACGCTTGAGGCACCGCATGACAAGGTTGAGGACATTCTCCGCCGTGCCGACCAGGCGCTCTACAAAGCAAAGCGCGAGGGCCGCAACCGAGTGGTGTATCTCGCGGCTTAGCTGGCTTGCCTACAAGTAACGCCGGCGTTTTGTTTCTGCATGTTTCTGGTGTATGGGGCCAGCCATGGCACAAGTCGGCACTCCTGCACGCAATTTGACGGAACCGCGCTGGGGCCAGCGCGGCACTGCAGGCGCGCATTTTGCAGGACAGCTCAGGCTTGAAGACGTCAGTCTAACGCTTGCAGGCACGGACATTGTCCACAATGTGAGTTTCACAGTCGAGCCGGGTGAGATTGTCAGCCTTCTCGGTCCGTCCGGCTGCGGAAAGACGTCATTGCTCAGGATTGCCGCAGGCATCATCCGTGCTACATCGGGCAGGGTCTTGCTTGATGGTGAGGAGTTTGACGGCCCCTTGCGCTTCCTGCCACCGGAGCGCCGCAACCTGGGAATGGTGTTTCAGGACTTTGCGCTGTTTCCACATTTGACCGCCGTGCAGAACGTGGCTTTCGGCCTCCATATGCTTGAGCGCAAGGAAGCACTGAAAATCGCTACACTGATGCTTGAGCGCGTTGGCCTGAATGGTTTTCGCAATTCCTATCCGGGTGCGCTGTCGGGAGGCGAGCAACAACGCGTGGCGTTGGCCCGTGCCATCGTTGCACGGCCCAAAGTGATGCTTCTGGACGAGCCTTTTTCGGGTCTGGACCAGCGCCTGCGAGAACTCGGTGCGGGCGGAAACATTGGCATTGCTCAAGGAAACCCGGGCCAGTTGCGTGTTGGTGACCCATGATCCCATGGAGGCCATCGAATTTTCTGATCGTATCATGCTGATGCGGCGTGGCCGGCTGGTGCAGGTTGGCAAGCCAGCGGACTTTTTCGAGAGACCTATCGATCTTCAGGCGGCCCGGTTCTTCTCTGATGTCAATGAAATTGCGGGAAAGGTGCAGGGCAAAAAATTGATGACACCCCTGGGGGCCTTCCCGCTGTCATCACCCATTTCTGGAGGCGAAGGAGTCGCTGTTTTGCGGCCCGAAGGGATCAGGCTGGTCCGTGAGGGGGAACAAGGTGTTGAAGGGCTTGTTGTAGACCGCCGGTATCTGGGAGACCGCACGCGGCTGGTCCTCAAGTTTGCCGGTATTGAGAAGGACTTTAATGCTCTTGTCACTGGTCAACCACCCGAACGGGGCCAGACGACACTGTTCAGGTTCGATATGGCCCAAATTCTGACCTTTACAAAGGTTCCGGAAGACTACATCTGAGCAACAAGGGCATTGGTTGCCTGACCACAAGGTTTCTGCGATAGTGCGGCACAAATTATTTATATTTGGGAGTTCCTGACATGGGTGGTTTTTCTTGGTGGCACTGGTTGATCCTGATTGCCGTGGTGCTTGTGCTGTTTGGCGGCAAAGGCAAGGTATCTGACCTCATGGGAGATGTGGCCAAAGGCATAAAGAGCTTCAAAAAAGGCCTCTCTGACGATGACACCGCCACTGAGGTAGCCGAAGAAGCCAAGGCCCTTGAGCAGGCGGCTGAAAGTGCTGTGGCGCCTAAGACGAAAAAGGCCAAGGGTTGATCCGGGCGCCCGCGGTAGAAGGCGCATAGCCAGGTAGTCCATGTTTGATTTTGGCGTTGGTTATTCCGAGATATTTGTATTGGCGCTGATAGCCATTGTGGTGATCGGCCCCAAAGATTTGCCCAAGGTCTTGCGGGCCTTCGGCAAGACAATGTCCAAGGTGCGCGGCATGGCCGGAGAGTTCCAGGGCCACGTCGATCAAGCCATGAAAGAAGCCGGACTTGAGGATGTGAAGAAGGACCTTCAGGCCCTCAAAGTAGGCAATCCGATGAGTGGCGTCTCCAGCGCATCCAAGAGTGCGACAAGCATCGCCGGACCGCCCAAGTCAAATGACTTTGATGCGTATTTCGGATCGCCGGAGAGCGATGGCAAGGCCAAGGGCTGAGCCATGACGAAAGACGATATCGACGCCTCCGAAGCGCCGCTGCTTGACCATTTGATCGAGTTGAGACGGCGTCTGGTCTATTGCGTTATTGGATTCTTCTTCGCCTTTGTTGGCAGCTTCTATTTTTCATCCGACATCTTTCACTACCTGACGCTGCCGTTTGCGTGGGGGACTGGCAAGGATGTCAGCCTGATCTCCATCAAGCTGCTCGGCTTCTTCCTGGTGAAAGTGAAGATCGCATTCTTCGGGGCGGTGTTCGTGGCCTTTCCGCTTATCGCCACGCAGCTCTACATGTTTGTTGCGCCAGGGCTGTATCGAAACGAGCGCCATGTCTTGCTGCCGTACCTGATTGCAACGCCGATCTTTTTCGTGCTTGGCGCGGCCATGGTCTACTTCATGCTGCTGCCGTTTGCGATCCACTTTTTCTACAATCTGGCAGCATCGACAGGTGATGCAACGGGTGAGGGAGCGGTGCAGCTGATGCCGGATGTCGAGGCCTATCTCGATTTCGTCATGATGCTCATACTAGCCTTTGGCCTCACGTTTCAGCTGCCAGTGATCCTGACTTTGCTGGGGCAGATTGGCGTTGTCACGCATGAGATGTTGAGCAAGGGCAGGCGCTTTGCAGTTCTCGGCGTTTGCACGGTGGCGGCGCTCATTACCCCGCCTGATCCGCTGTCGATGATTGCCATGGCGGTTCCGCTCATGGGCCTCTATGAAATTGCGCTTCTTGCGGTGCGCTACATTGAGAAGCGCAAGGCGCGAAAGCAAGCCAGCGAGGATGCCGCCAATGCATGACATCAAATGGATCAGAGACAACCCGGAACAGTTTGACGCAGGCCTTGGCCGGCGGGGGCTTGCGCCGCAGTCAGCTGACGTCTTGAAGCGCGATGCAGCCAAGCGTGAGCACCAGCAGAATCTGCAGGAGGCGCAGGCCCGCCGCAATGCTCTGTCCCGGGAAGTTGGCGATGCCATGAAGGCAGGCGACAAGGCAAAGGCTGAGACCCTGAAGTCCGAGGTGGCCTCGCTTAAGGATTTTCTGGGCTCAGGCGAAGATGTCGAACGGGCACTGTCGCAGGATCTTACGGATGTGCTGGCTGTCATCCCCAATATCCCGCTTGCTGAAGTGCCTGATGGCAAGGACGAGCATGATAACATCGTCAAGCACAGCTGGGGTGACATCCGCAAATTGGCGTTTGAGCCGCGGCAGCATTTCGACATCGGCGAGTGGCTGGGGCAGATGGATTTTGAGATCGCGGCCAAGCTCTCTGGCGCGAGATTCGTAGTGCTTCGCGGCCAGTTGGCGCGGCTTGAGCGGGCGCTAGCTCAGTTCATGCTCGATCTGCATACAAGGGGCCACGGATATCAGGAAATCTATGCCCCTTACATGCTGCGAGATGACGCAATGTTCGGCGTTGGCCAATTGCCTAAATTCAAGGAAGACCTGTTCCAGACCACGAGCGGTCATTGGCTGATACCGACTGCCGAAGCCTCACTCACCAATCTGGTGCGCGAACAGGTGTTAGAGGAAAGGCAGCTGCCGATCCGGATGACGGCGTTTACGCCCTGCTTCAGGGCGGAGGCGGGGGCGGCGGGGAGGGATACCCGGGGCATGATCCGCCAGCACCAGTTCTCCAAGGTGGAACTGGTCTCAATCACAACACCGGAGCAGGCAGAGGCAGAACACAGCCGCATGCTGGCCTGCGCCGAAGAAGTGCTCAAGCGCCTGGAACTGCCGTTCCGCACGATCACCCTGTGCACTGGCGACATGGGCTTCGGATCAGCCAAGACCTATGACATTGAAGTGTGGCTGCCGGGACAGAATGCCTACCGCGAAATTTCATCCTGTTCGCAGTTCGGAGAGTTCCAGGCCCGGCGCATGAACGCCCGCTTCAAGCCGGCTGACGGCAAAGGACTGCGGTTCGTGCATACGTTGAATGGCTCCGCGCTGGCCGTCGGGCGCACCATGGTGGCTATCCTCGAGAACTTTCAGAACGATGATGGCAGCGTCAGCATTCCAGCCGCATTGCAGCCCTACATGGACGGGGCCACGCGAATCTCGCGTTAACCACGCTGGCATTGCCCGTGCGCCACTGCACAGACGAATAGCAATCACCCTAGGCCCTTGAATCTGGTGCCGATTACAGGACTTCGAACCTGTGACCCCCTGATTACAAATCAGGTGCTCTACCAACTGAGCTAAATCGGCCTCTCGCCCCCTCTTAGGCAATTGGCCCGCCTCCTGCAACTGCCTCGTCAACTGTGTTGGCGCTCCTTGTTCAGGTTCAATTCGGCACAGCTCGTTAAGAATTGTTATCAAGGGGTTTCATGATGGTACGTTTCAAGATTGCAATAGTTCCAGCGCTTCTCGCGGTGGCTTTGTTCAGCGCCAGCGCATCGAATGCTGGCCCTGACAAGAACGGCGAAGGTGGCGATGCGGCGGTGGCGGCTACACTGGTGGCGATGCCGGCGGCGGCGATGCTGGCGGTGGCAAGGGTGGCGAAGGCGGTGGTTCCGGCGGCGGCGATGGTGGCGGCAAGAACGGTGGCAATGGCGGCGGTGGTAATGGCGATGGCGATGGCGGCAAGAACGGTGGTAATGGCGGCGGTGGCGGTAATGACGATGGCGGCGGCAAGGGCGGTGAGCCCCCAGGTCCTGGTCCCGGCCCAAAGCCTGACAAGCCTGATAGGCCTGATCGCCCACGTCCGAACTCTCCACTGCATGGCGGTGGCATCGGCCCCGGCAAGAAGGTGATCGTCTGCGTCATCAATGGCGAAGTGTTCCGCGTGCGCCACATTCGTGATTGCGCCAGCGGCTATGTTCAGTACCGGCCGGTGCGCAAGAAGCATCGCCGCGTTGTGGTGCAGGGCGGCTGTGACTGCGGCACTGGCGGCGGCTATGGCTACGGCGGCGGTGACGTGATCATCGGCGGCGGCGGCTTTGTCGGCAGCCCGGCAGCGGTCAAGCAGGCACGGCGCCGGGCCAACGCTTACGGCTATGCAGCTGGCGGCGGTTATGGATACGGCGACGGCGGCGGCTACTACGGCGAAGGCCAGGTGGTAGTGCGCAAGAAGCGCATCAAGCGCAAGGCGCGCCGCGTCTACTACAACCCGGATTATGGTTACGGCTACGAGCCAGGCGTGATGCTTCACACCGGCCCTGCCGTGATGAAGGATGGCGGCTACTGATAGCCTGCTAACCTAAAGTGAGACCCCCGAAGCCAGGTGCGCAAGCGCCTGGCTTCTTAGTTTTGGGCAGCGGCAGTGCGCACCGCATAAAGCGCCACGGCAGCGGCGTTCGACACATTGAGCGAGACGATGGCGCCCGAAAGCGCCAGCCTGGCATTCACATCGCACTTGTCGCGCGTCAAAGCCCTGAGGCCCTTGCCTTCGGCCCCCAGCACCAATGCCAACGGCAGGGACAGCTTCGCATCGCTGAGCCCCGCCTCCGCCTCGCTATCCAGCCCCACCAGCATGAAGCCACGCTCGCGCAGCTCATCCATGGCGCGGGCGAGGTTCGTCACCTTCACATAAGGCACATGCTCGTAAGCGCCGGACGCCGCCTTGAACAGCACGCCGGAAGCCGCCGCCGAATGCCGCGCGGTGGCCACAAGTGCGGTGACGCCGAAGGCGGCGCAGGAGCGCAGGATGGCGCCGACATTATGCGGATCAGTGACCTGATCGAGCATGACGACGAGACCGGAAGCATCAATCTGGTCCAGCCGCGGCTGGGCGAGGGGGCGGCTTTCCAGCAGCAGGCCCTGATGCACGGCATCAGGCTCCACCAGCTTGTCCAGCGCCTTGGGCAGCACGATTTCCGGCACAAGGCTGGTGGCGGCGATTTCCGCCTTCAGCCGCTCGGCGCCATTTTGCGTGGCCATCAGCTTCACATGCTTGCGGCGCGGGTTTTTCAGCGCCTCGGCCACAGGGTGGGCGCCATAGATGCGGTCGTTCTCGAAATGGAAGGATTTGCTGCTCATCGCGCGTGTGTAGCAGAAGATTTCGGCGCGATGTAACCTACTTCTCCGGGCTGGGGTTTGGTGAGGATGCGCTTGGGATTATAGAGTTCGCCGCTCGCCTCGAATTCGGCGACGCGGTCCTCGAAAATCTTGCGCCACCTGGCGAGCGCTTCGTCGCCATGGACGAATTCGGTTTCCGGATCATCGGCAATCAACTGGGCATGGTAGGCATCGATCTTGTCGGCCATGTAGCCTGCGATATCTTCCGCGTTGTGGAAGTGCGTCTTGATGCATTCGCCGCCCATGGCAAGGGCGAGGCAGCGGCGCGCGCGGGCGCAGCTGCGCTCAGGGCAGCGCTTGAGATGTTCATCGCGCGGAGATGGGGGTCGCGGACATATGGCATGGGGTTCTCCTATCTCATGAGGGTGGCTCGGCTGAAAAAAATGGAGGGGGAAGCGAAGGCCATGGCTTCGCGCAGGTGTAGGCACAGGTTAGAACTCGCGAAGCCACAGGCTTTCGCGCGGCGATTTGAAATTCCGGGTCGTGCTTCAGCTGCATTCTGCGCGCGCTCCCGCCTGGAGGGGATTTCGGCCCCTCCGACGCCTGGAGAACAGCAGAACCGCTTAATTGCCGCTGGGGCGCGCCCACCATAGTGTGGGCAAGACTTGCCGGAAGCTCCCGGGACGGTTCGTGCGTTACGCGAACCGGCGCGGGCGCCGCACTCTGGACCACAATTTCGAGACGCTGTCGACATTGCCGATGCTTTGCATCGGCGTTCGCAAGAGCTCACCCCCTCCTCTGGTTCAGACGCGAGGGGATATAGTCCTATAGGAATTAAATGTCAAGAGGCAGAAGAGAATTGCCTAGAGGACGGATAAAGTTGAGAGACGTCGAGTATTGCTTTTGTCTATAAAGATCGTTGGATCGCTTGCGCTGTTTCCGAATACGCGCTGCAATCAAGTTATGCTGCACCGCAAAATGTGCTTTGCTGAATTAGTTATGGAGCCCGGTTTTGTTTGAATGTTGAGAATACTTAAGAATTCGTTTTACCTCATCACCGCTATTTCATTGACGTTTCTATCTCGAGAGCCCAATTTTCATACTCGATTCCAGTCATCAACTCATGTTTGGGCAATGACCAACAACAAGGCTCGACCGCTAAATCTCGCAGACTTTGATGCTCCGCCTCTCAGTGAGGTCGTATTAGGTGTTCAGTTTGAACGACCTGCTCTCGGAGCTTGGTACACTACTTCAGTTCAGCGTCTAAATGATTTGTGTGCCTTGCCTAAAGGTTGGGATGGCTATTTTGCCGGTCCGGTAAGTTTTGAGCACGCCACGTTTGCCATTGATGTTCTCAAGAGAACTTGCAAGCGCAACATGCCTGCGCCCAATATTGTTCCAGCTCCTGATGGCGACCTTCAATTAGAATGGCACACAATGGACGCAGACATAGAGATTCATATCATTTCTCGTTTCCAGGCGACGGCTCGGCTTCATCGTCCAGTCGACCCGCAAGCCGATCGAAGCATTTCATTGCGGTCGGACTTCACAGAAGTCGGCGCATGGTTGTCTGAGGTTTTGGAGTAGCCACTTGCTCCCGTCAGCGCCGACACGCGATGCCAACGGCAATGTCCAACCTCATGATCACCCTGAGATTCATGGTGATGAGCCGCCTTGCGGCAAGTGGGACACTTCAATCGGAACTCTCGAGGAAGGCGATACGCTCCTCACGTCTTACTGCAGCGTGCCGAAAGGCGAGGACTATTCGTTCGTGATCACCTGCGGAGGAGGTTCGATGAACCTCCGCTTCCAGCCGCAGATCGAAGGCGGTGGTGAGACCTATAACAAGGAAACGGTGGAATATGCCATCGACGGAAAGACCTTCGCTGTGGCAACGCAGTATGAAGAGATGGATGGGGCCTTCGCCGCAGACGTTGATACGACCGATCCGCTGGTTGCAGCGATGAAGGCCGGGAAGACTGCGGTGGTGACGCTGAAGGGCATCAAAGCGCCGGCCTACAACGTGTCGCTCAAGGGGTTTTCAAAGGCCATCAGCAAGCTGATCCGCGAGTGCGAATGACCAGCATTGAGCAGCGGGTTGACGAACTTGAAATCCGCGTGGCGGAGCAGGACCGGACCATCGCCGAGCTGAATGACGTGATCACGGCGCAGTGGAAGAAGCTGGACGGGCTGGAGCGGGCGCTGCAGCGCTTGGGCGAGGAGCTGCAGGCGATGGAACAAGCCGATGCGCCGGCCAACCAGAAGCCGCCGCATTATTGAGGGAAGTCGGACCCCAACCTTTCGCGGGGGGGACAGGAGAGGCCTCAGCCTTTGGCTTCCTCATGCCAATGCTGGCGAAGGCCACAGGGGATCAGCGCATTTTCTGCGTCGAGCGCGTGCTTCTTGTCTTCGGCGTCCGATGAGGCTCCGGCCGTGTGGGCAATTTCATGCAGCAGCATGGCGGCGAATGCTTCTGTCTTGCCCTTCATGTCTGCGAATGCAAACAGACTGATGCCAATGTCGTTTCCGGCGCTGTTTGCTTCCGGCAAATCTTCTTCAGTATAGGTCTTGCCAGTCCTGGCATTTGTTTTCGGCGTGATCAGGTGGATGGTGAAGTCGGTGCCCGTCATCCATTCCTGCAAGTCTTTTCCGCCTGGCAAACCCTTGAAATATTCGTTGCAGGCCTGCGACTTGGCGCATTTTTCTTCCAGGTGTTTCCAGGCGGCGGTGACCTGCTTCTCCACGTTGACAGTGATTTTCTCCTTGCCGCCGAGCAGGAGCACATATTCCGCCTGGATTGAGGCAAAAGTATACTTGGTCCGTAGCACACGAGGGATGGAGTACTTGGCTCCGAAGTTGAACTTGATTGGCATGCATGGTCCCCGCCGTGGTAACGCTGGCCGACCTTATGGCAGGAATTGAGCGCTTGCCAATCGCCAGAATTGGGGAGGATGCCGGATTGACCATGATTGACTTGCTTAATTCTCCCGGCGAGGAGCCGGATGCGAGCCTTTCCGTGCCGCTGCAGGCCTTGTGGTGGCTGAAGCAGGGCTCCTTCAAGATGGGGCCGGAGTGGGAGAAGGCGCATAACCTTTGCCAGCAAGACGAGGGCAACCCGGCGCATGACCTTGTGCATGCGCTGGCGCACTGGATCGAGGGCGATTCCGCCAATGCCGCCTACTGGTACGCCCGCGTTGGCGAGGCGCCGCGCCGCCAGCATCGCCGCCGAGTGGCAGCGGATTGCCGAAAAGCTAGGCAATTGAGGCGTTTCGCAAGGCCATTGGAAAAGCCCGCCGCAAAGCCCACATAGCTGCTTGACTTCACTCGACTTGCGGCGGCATAACGCCGACGACTACGGCCCGGGCGACCCCCGGGCTCGTTGGCGTTTGGCTAGTGCTTACAGCGAATTGGGGGAGTGTCCCGAGTGGCAAAGGGGGGGACTGTAAATCCCCTGCCGTAAGGCTTCGAAGGTTCGAGTCCTTCTTCCCCCACCATTCGTGTGGAGCAGGGCCCGGCGCTGATACCAGTCGGCAGGAGAGAGGCGAAGACCTTCGAGTTGAACCAAGCGGGTGTAGCTCAATGGTAGAGCAGCAGCCTTCCAAGCTGAATACGAGGGTTCGATTCCCTTCACCCGCTCCAGTCTCGCAAAGCCTGGGGCTGGCGAAACAAGAGTTTGAAAACAGGAAGTAAAGACCATGGCCAAAGAGAAATTCAACCGCGACAAGCCGCATTGCAACATCGGCACGATTGGCCATGTTGACCATGGCAAGACGTCGCTGACGGCGGCGATCACCAAGGTTCTGGCGGAGACCGGCGGCGCGACGTACACGGCCTATGACCAGATCGACAAGGCTCCGGAAGAGCGGGCCCGCGGCATCACCATTTCGACGGCGCATGTCGAATACCAGACCAAGGCCCGGCATTACGCCCATGTCGATTGCCCCGGGCATGCCGACTATGTGAAGAACATGATCACCGGCGCGGCGCAGATGGACGGCGGCATTCTGGTGGTGTCGGCTGCTGACGGCCCGATGCCGCAGACGCGCGAGCACATTCTGCTGGCCCGCCAGGTCGGCGTTCCGGCGCTGGTGGTGTTCATGAACAAGGTCGACATGGTTGACGATCCGGAGCTTCTGGACCTGGTCGAGATGGAAGTGCGCGAGCTGTCTGAGCTCCTACCAGTTCCCTGGCGATGACATTCCGATCATCCGTGGTTCGGCTTTGGCGGCACTTGAAGGCAAGACGCCGGAGATCGGCCATGACGCCATCCTCAAGCTGATGGAGGCTGTCGACAGCTACATTCCGCAGCCTGACCGCCCGAAGGACCAGCCGTTCCTGATGCCGATCGAGGACGTGTTCTCGATCTCGGGCCGCGGCACGGTGGTGACGGGGCGCATCGAGCGCGGCATCGTCAAGGTTGGCGAGGAAGTCGAGATCGTCGGCCTGCGCGACACGGTCAAGACGACGGTGACCGGCGTCGAGATGTTCCGCAAGCTGCTGGACTCAGGCGAGGCTGGCGACAATGTCGGCGCACTGCTGCGCGGCATTGACCGTGAAGGCGTCGAGCGCGGCCAGGTGCTGTGCAAGCCGGGTTCCGTCAAGCCGCACAAGAAGTTCAAGGCGGAAGCCTACATCCTGACCAAGGAAGAAGGTGGCCGTCATACGCCGTTCTTCGCCAACTACCGTCCGCAGTTCTACTTCCGGACGACGGACGTGACGGGTGTGGTGACGCTGCCGGAAGGCACCGAGATGGTGATGCCTGGCGACAACATCTCGTTTGATGTCGAGCTGATCACGCCGATCGCCATGGAGGAGAAGCTGCGCTTCGCCATCCGTGAGGGCGGACGCACCGTCGGCGCCGGCGTCGTCGCCAAGATTACTGATTAAGACCTGGGCGGCGGAATGAACCGCCGCTCTACAGGGGTATAGCTCAGTTGGTAGAGCGGTGGTCTCCAAAACCACAGGTCGAGGGTTCGAGCCCTTCTGCCCCTGCCAAGAATAGGAAAGACAATGGCCAAGACCAGTCCGACAGAATTCGTCCAGCAGGTGCGCGAGGAGACCGCCAAGGTCACCTGGCCATCACGCAAGGAAGTGATGATCAGCACCATCATGGTGCTCATCATGGTGACGGTGGCCTCGGTGTTTTTCCTGGTTGTTGATGCCGTCCTGAAATGGGCCATTGAAGGACAGCTGCTCGGGATCTCGTAAGAGCCCCGGCTGGTAACACAAGGACGCGGATGACAAAGCGCTGGTACATCGTTCACGCCTATTCCAACTTCGAGAAGAAGGTGGCGGAATCGATCAAGGAACAGTCGGTTCACAAGGGCTTGCAGGAGCTGTTCGAGCAGGTGCTCGTGCCGACCGAGGAAGTTGTCGAAGTACGCCGCGGCCGCAAGATCAAGAGCGAGCGCCGCTTCTTTCCCGGTTATGTGCTGGTGAAGATGGAGCTGACCGACCAGGCTTTCCACCTGATCAAGAATACGCCGAAGGTGACCGGTTTCCTGGGCTCGGATATCGAAGCCCATTCCGATCACCGATGCAGAAGCCGCCCGCATCCTCAACCAGGTGGCGGAAGGCGTCGAACGGCCCAAGACCTCGATCAGCTTCGAAATCGGCGAGCAGGTCCGGGTGGCGGATGGTCCTTTTGCTTCCTTCTCCGGACAGGTGGAGGAAGTCGATGCCGAGAGATCGCGCCTCAAGGTCGCGGTTTCAATCTTCGGCCGGCCGACGCCGGTCGAACTCGAGTACGGGCAGGTCGAAAAGATCCGTTGATCTTCTCTGGTGTGCTCGCAACCGGTGGGAGGCCCTTCAAACAGGCCGGACCACTAACCTCAAACAGCCGGAGAGCCGGCGAGGGAATGATAGATGGCTAAGAAAGTAGTCGGTTACGTCAAACTGCAGGTGCCCGCGGGGCAGGCGAATCCTTCGCCGCCAATCGGCCCGGCACTCGGTCAGCGCGGCCTCAACATCATGGAATTCTGCAAGGCGTTCAATGCCGCCACGCAGAAGATGGAGCAGGGTTCGCCGGTTCCGGTGGTGATCACCGCGTACCAGGACAAGTCGTTCACCTTCGAGATGAAGTCGCCGCCGGCGTCCTTCTTCCTGAAGAAGGCGGCGAAGATCAATGCAGGTTCGAAGGAGCCGGGCAAGAACATGGTCGGCACGGTGACAATGGCGCAATGCCGCGAGATCGCCGAGCAGAAGCTCAAGGGCATGAATGCCCGCGACATCGACGCCGGCGCCCGCGAGATCGCAGGTTCGGCGCGTTCCATGGGCCTGACGGTGAAGGATTAAGACGATGGCGAAAATTGCAAAACGTATTGCCAAGAACATCGAAGGCCTCGACCGCGCCAAGTTCTACGGACTTGT
The DNA here is from genome assembly GCA_963814455.1 of uncultured Alphaproteobacteria bacterium. Lineage (GTDB taxonomy): Bacteria > Pseudomonadota > Alphaproteobacteria > Rhizobiales > Aestuariivirgaceae > Aestuariivirga. Next base: position 405,613 of record CAWFCR010000024.1, read on the forward strand.
GGATGCGGTGAAGCTGGTGAAGTCAAAAGCCACTTCGAAGTTTGACGAAACCATCGAGATCGCCATGAACCTCGGCGTTGACCCGCGTCATGCCGACCAGATGGTGCGCGGCGTTTGCGCGCTGCCCAACGGCTCCGGCCGTTCGGTGCGCGTCGGCGTGTTCGCCAAGGGCCCGAAGGCTGAAGAAGCCAAGAAGGCAGGAGCTGACGTCGTCGGCGCTGAAGAGCTGTTCGAAATCGTCAACAAGGGCACCATCGACTTCGACCGTTGCATTGCAACGCCGGACATGATGGGGCTCGTCGGCCGTCTCGGCAAGGTGCTCGGCCCGCGCGGCATGATGCCAAACCCGAAGGTTGGCACCGTGACCATGGATGTGGCTGCCGCGGTGAAAGCTGCCAAAGGCGGCGCTGTCGAATTCCGCGTCGAGAAGACCGGCATCGTGCAGGCAGGCATCGGCAAGGCTTCGTTCACCGAAGACCAGATTGCCGGCAACATCCGCGCCTTCGTCGATGCCGTCAACAAGGCAAAGCCGCAGGGATCGAAGGGCACCTATGTGAAGAAGATTTCGATCTCCTCCACCATGGGGCCTGGCCTGAAGCTGGATCCGGCAACGATTACTGCCGGTTAAACAAGTTTCCTGCCATCCGGCTTCAACCGGATGGCGGGTTAGGCTGAAACGCAAGTTTCGGCCGACCTGTCCGAGATTGCAGGCGTAGGGTCACAAGCCCTGCTTAAAACGCACAGCCTGCATGAGATGGGTTTCAAAACGGAGTTTGAGACACCACATCATGGTGTTTCTAGTCGGTTTGGACCTCAAGGACCCGGAAGCCCGCAGCGATGCGGACGAGGGGGACAGGCAAGTGAGCGCCGCTTCGGCGCCATCTGCCTTCGAGTAGGTGGTGGCCTGGCGGCTGGTCCAACGGTTCCTCGCATGTCGCGGGGAGCCAACAAGGAGAGAGCACGTGGAAAGAGCTGAAAAAACAGAGCTCGTCGCAACTCTCAATACCGTGTTCAAGAACGCTGGTGTTGTTGTTGTGGCCCACAACAAGGGCTTGACGGTCAACCAGGTCAACGACCTGCGCGGCAAGATGGCCCTAGCGGGGGCAACCGTGAAGGTTGCCAAGAACCGCCTTGTGAAACTTGCTCTTGATGGAACTGACGCAAAGGGAATCTCTGGCCTGTTCATCGGCCCGACGATGGTAGCTTACTGCTCCGATCCCGTAGCGGCACCGAAGGTTGCCGCCGACTTCGCCAAGGCCAACGAAAAGTTCGTTGTGCTGGGTGGCGCGCTCGGCACGACCGTTCTCGATGCTGCAGGCGTCAAGGCACTCGCGGAACTGCCCTCGCTCGACCAGCTGAGAGGCAAGATCATCGGGCTTATCCAGGCTCCTGCCACGAAAGTGGCTGGCGTACTGGCCGCGCCCGCTGGCCAACTGGCCCGCGTTCTGGGTGCCTATGCCAACAAGGACAAGGCTGCATAAGGCCTCGTACCCCGTTCGTTGTAACCAACCGACTAGACAAAGAGAGACAAGACAATGGCTGATCTCAGCAAAATCGTAGAAGACCTTTCGAGCCTCACCGTTCTGCAAGCTGCAGAGCTTTCCAAGATGCTTGAAGAGAAGTGGGGCGTTTCCGCTGCCGCTCCTGTAGCAGTTGCCGCTGCTGGCGGCGCCGCAGCACCTGCCGCCGAAGAGAAGACCGAGTTCACCGTGATGCTTACCGCCGCTGGCGACAAGAAGATCGAAGTGATCAAGGAAGTCCGCGCCATCACAGGCCTCGGCCTGAAGGAAGCCAAGGACCTCGTCGAAGGCGCGCCGAAGGCTGTGAAGGAAGGCGTCAACAAGAAAGACGCTGACGACATGAAGAAGAAGCTCGAGGCGGCTGGCGCCAAGGTCGAGTTGAAGTAATACGACGTGTTGCCGCGGACCTTCGCAAGAAGGTTCGCGGCAGCTGACAAGTTTGGATTTGCGTAACGGCCGTTCCGGCACCCGAAAAAACGGGTTCTGGGACGGGCGGTCTTACGCGTTGGAATGCAGGACTGACAAGGAAAACAGATGGCAGACGCACACACAGTCGCTAGTCGCAAACGCATCCGCAAGGTATTTGGCAAGGGCATCGAAGTTGCCGTCATGCCGAACCTCATCGAGGTGCAGAAGGAATCCTATGATCAGTTCCTGCAAGTCAAGGAACCGGCAGGCGGGCGCCTCAATGAAGGCCTGCAGGCTGTCTTCAAGTCGGTATTCCCGATTTCGGATTTCTCCGGCCAGGCTGTGCTCGAATTCGTGCGCTATGAATTCGAAGCGCCGAAGTTTGATGTTGACGAGTGCCAGCAGCGCGGCATGACCTTTGCCGCTCCGTTCAAGGTGACGCTGCGCCTCATCGTATTTGAAATTGATCCTGATACGCAGGCAAAGTCGGTCAAGGACATCAAGGAGCAGGATGTCTACATGGGCGACATTCCGCTCATGACATCCAACGGCACCTTCGTCGTCAACGGCACTGAGCGCGTCATCGTTTCGCAGATGCACCGTTCGCCCGGCGTGTTCTTCGACCATGACAAGGGCAAGAGCCACTCCTCCGGCAAGCTGCTGTTTGCTGCCCGCATCATTCCCTACCGCGGTTCGTGGCTCGATTTCGAGTTCGACCCGAAGGACATTATTTTCGCGCGCATCGACCGCCGCCGTAAGCTGCCGATCACCACGCTGCTCTACGCGCTTGGCTTTGACGGCGAGCAAATTCTGCATACCTTCTACAATTCGGTTCCGTTCTCGCAGGTGAAGGACGGCTGGAAGACGCCGTTCGAGGCCGACCGCTACAAGGGCGTGAAGCCAACCGTTGACCTGGTCGACGCCAAGACCAAGCAGGTGGTGGTGGAAGCCGGCAAGAAGATTACGCCGCGTCTGGCGCGCAAGCTCTCCGATGACGGCGTCAAGGAACTGCTGGTGCAGGATGAAGACCTGTTTGGCCGCTACCTGGCGGACGAACTGGTCAACATGGCAACCGGCGAAATCTTCGCTGAAGCTGGCGATGAAATCGACGAGAAGCTGCTCAAGCTGCTCAGGGAAGCCGGCTACAAGAGCCTTAACCTGCTTGATGTCGACCACATCAACACTGGCGCCTACATCCGCAACACGCTGAAGGCCGACAAGGTTGAAAGCTACGAGCAGGCGCTCATCGAAATCTATCGTGTCATGCGCCCTGGCGAGCCGCCAACGCGCGAAAGCGCCGAAGCGCTGTTCAACGGCCTGTTCTTCGACAGCGAGCGCTATGATCTTTCGGCCGTCGGCCGCGTCAAGATGAACATGCGTCTCGATCTCAACGTGCCGGACAGCATGCGCGTCTTGCGCAAGGAAGACATCATGGCCGTCATCAAGACGCTGCATGAGCTGCGCGACGGCAAGGGCGAGGTGGACGACATCGACCATCTCGGCAACCGCCGCGTCCGCTCGGTCGGCGAGCTGATGGAAAACCAGTATCGCCTCGGCCTCGTCCGCATGGAGCGCGCCATCAAGGAGCGCATGTCGTCAGTCGATATCGACACGGTGATGCCGCATGACCTGATCAACGCCAAGCCTGCGGCTGCCGCAGTGCGCGAGTTCTTCGGTTCATCGCAGCTGTCGCAGTTCATGGACCAGACCAACCCGCTCTCCGAAATCACCCACAAGCGCCGTCTCTCGGCGCTTGGACCGGGTGGCTTGACGCGCGAGCGCGCCGGCTTCGAGGTGCGCGACGTGCATCCGACGCACTATGGCCGCATCTGCCCGATTGAAACGCCGGAAGGCCCGAACATCGGCCTCATCAACTCGCTGGCGACTTATGCCCGCGTCAACAAGTACGGCTTCATCGAAACGCCGTACCGCAAGGTTGAGCACGGCAAGGTCTCGAAGGATGTCGTGTATCTTTCGGCCATCGAAGAGGGCAAGCATTTCATCGCCCAGGCCAACGTGCCGCTCGCCAAGGACGGCAAGTTCGAGGAAGAGCTGGTCATCGCCCGCAACTATGGTGACGTGCTGGCAGTGCCTGCCGACAAGGTTGACTATGTCGACGTGTCGCCGAAGCAGCTGGTTTCAGTTGCTGCGGCGCTCATCCCGTTCCTCGAGAACGACGACGCCAATCGCGCGCTGATGGGCTCCAACATGCAGCGGCAGGCCGTGCCGCTGGTGCGCACCAATGCACCGCTCGTCGGCACCGGCATGGAATCGGTGGTGGCGCGTGACTCAGGCGCTGCCATCGGCGCGCGCCGTTCCGGCATCGTCGACCAGGTGGATGCCAAGCGCATTGTCATCCGCGCCACGGAGGAGACTGATCCCTCGAAGTCCGGCGTCGACATCTACACGCTCGCCAAGTTCCAGCGCTCGAACCAGAACACCTGCATCAACCAGCGTCCGCTGGTGCGCGTAGGCGACGTGGTGAAGGCAGCCGACATCATCGCCGATGGACCTTCGACCGATCTCGGCGATCTGGCGCTCGGACAGAACGTGCTTGTCGCGTTCATGCCGTGGAACGGCTACAACTTCGAAGATTCGATCCTGCTGTCGGAGCGCATCGTCAAGGACGACGTGTTCACCTCCATCCACATCGAGGAATTCGACGTGATGGCGCGCGACACCAAGCTCGGGCCTGAGGAAATCACCCGCGACATTCCCAACGTCGGCGAAGAGTCGCTGAAGAACCTCGACGAAGCCGGCATCGTCTATATCGGCGCCGAAGTGAAGCCGGGCGACATCCTGTGCGGCAAGATCACGCCGAAGGGCGAAAGCCCGATGACGCCGGAAGAAAAGCTCTTGCGCGCCATCTTCGGCGAAAAGGCCTCCGACGTGCGCGATACCTCGCTTCGCCTGCCGCCCGGCGTTTCCGGCACGGTCGTCGAAGTGCGGGTGTTCAACCGCCACGGCGTCGACAAGGACGAGCGCGCGCTCGCCATCGAACGCGAAGAGATCGAACGCCTGGCCAAGGACCGCGACGACGAACTGAAGATTCTCGACCGCAACTCCTATGGCCGCCTGCATGACTTCCTCAACGGCAAGCAGGCAACCGCTGGCCCCAAGGGCCACAAGCTTGAAGGCAAGATCACCGAAAAGGCGCTGGAAGACATTCCGCGCTCGCAGTGGTGGTCAATCGCTCTCGGCGCCGAGAAGTCGCTTGCTGAACTCGAAGCCATGAAGCAGCAGTATGACGAGGCCAAGAAGCGTCTCGAAAACCGCTTCCTCGACAAGGTTGAAAAGCTGCAGCGCGGCGATGAATTGCCGCCAGGCGTGATGAAGATGGTCAAGGTCTTCGTCGCCGTGAAGCGCAAGATCCAGCCGGGCGACAAGATGGCCGGCAGGCATGGCAACAAGGGCGTGGTTTCGCGCATCGTGCCGGTCGAGGACATGCCGTTCCTTGAGGACGGCACGCATGTCGATATCGTGCTCAATCCGCTGGGCGTGCCAAGCCGCATGAACGTCGGCCAGATCCTGGAAACCCATCTTGGCTGGGCCTGTGCAGGCCTCGGCAAGCAGGTTGGCGACATGGTGGATGCCTACCGTGAAGGCGGCAAGGTCAAGACCATTCGTGACGGGCTGCACCGCATCTATGGCAAGTCCGATCAGTTCGAAAGCCTGGATGATAGCGAGTTGGTTGAAGCTGCCGAAAACCTGCGGCGCGGCGTTCCGATCGCAACGCCCGTCTTCGACGGCGCGCGCGAAGAGGACATCGCCCACATGCTGAAGGAAGCAGGGCTTGCGACCTCGGGCCAGGTGACGCTCTACGACGGCAAGACCGGCGAGATGTTCGACCGCCAGGTGACTGTCGGCTACATCTACATGCTGAAGCTGCACCATCTGGTGGACGACAAGATCCACGCACGCTCCATCGGCCCGTACTCGCTCGTCACCCAACAACCGCTGGGCGGCAAGGCGCAGTTCGGCGGCCAGCGCTTCGGCGAAATGGAAGTGTGGGCTCTCGAGGCCTATGGCGCTGCCTACACGCTGCAGGAAATGCTGACGGTAAAGTCCGACGACGTGGCAGGGCGCACCAAGGTGTATGAGGCGATCGTGCGCGGCGATGACGCGTTCGAAAGCGGCATCCCGGAAAGCTTCAACGTGCTGGTCAAGGAAATGCGTTCGCTTGGCCTCAATGTGGAGCTGCAGAATTCCGTGCCGCTGCCGCCAGCCGAGTAAGATCAAGGGCAGGGAACCGAAAGTTCCCTGCCGCCACCAAGTTTTGAAATTGAAACCCAGCGGGGATCAGGCCTCGCGCAAAAGGAGCAGTGACACATGAACCAAGAGGTCATGAACGTCTTCAGCCCAACCGTTGCGGCCCAGACTTTCGATCAAATCCGCATCTCGATCGCGAGCCCGGAGAAGATCCTGTCGTGGTCGTTCGGCGAGATCAAGAAGCCGGAAACCATCAACTACCGCACCTTCAAGCCGGAGCGGGACGGGTTGTTCTGCGCCCGCATTTTCGGGCCGGTGAAGGATTACGAATGCCTATGCGGCAAGTACAAGCGCATGAAGTACAAGGGCATCATCTGCGAAAAATGCGGCGTTGAAGTCACACTTTCCAAGGTTCGGCGCGAGCGCATGGGCCATATCGAGCTGGCAGCGCCCGTTGCGCATATCTGGTTCCTCAAGTCGCTGCCATCGCGCATTGCCTTGTTGCTCGACATGCAACTCAAGGAAGTGGAGCGCGTTCTCTATTTCGAACAGTACATCGTGCTGGAGCCTGGCCTGACGCCGATGAAGCCGCGCCAGACGCTGACCGAGAGCGAATACATCAAGGCGCAGGAAGACTATGGCGATGACTCGTTCACCGCCTCGATCGGCGCCGAAGCCGTGCGCGAAATGCTCATGGCCATCAACCTCGAGCAGCTGCGCATGGAGCTTCGCGAGGAGCTCAAGGTCGCCACTGGCGACCTGAAGCCCAAGAAGCTGGCCAAGCGGCTGAAGATCGTCGACTCGTTCATTGAATCAGGCAACCGTCCGGAATGGATGATCCTGACGCAGGTTCCGGTCATTCCGCCGGAGCTTCGCCCACTGGTGCCGCTGGATGGCGGCCGCTTCGCCACGTCTGATCTCAACGACCTGTACCGCCGCGTCATCAACCGCAATAACCGCCTGAAGCGCCTCATTGAACTGCGTGCGCCGGACATCATCGTGCGCAACGAAAAGCGCATGCTGCAGGAATCGGTCGACGCGCTTGTTCGATAACGGCCGCCGCGGCCGCGTCATCACCGGCGCCAACAAGCGTCCGCTCAAGTCCTTGGCCGACATGCTGAAGGGCAAGCAGGGCCGCTTCCGGCAGAACCTGCTCGGCAAGCGCGTGGACTATTCGGGCCGTTCCGTGATCGTCGTTGGCCCCGAGCTCAAGCTGCACCAGTGCGGCCTGCCGAAGAAGATGGCGCTCGAACTGTTCAAGCCGTTCATCTACTCGCGGCTTGAAGCCAAGGGCCTGTCTTCCACCGTCAAGCAGGCCAAGAAGCTGGTTGAAAAGGAAAAGCCGGAAGTCTGGGATATCCTCGACGAGGTCATCCGCGAGCATCCGGTGATGCTGAACCGCGCGCCGACGTTGCATCGTCTTGGCATCCAGGCATTCGAGCCGGTGCTGATCGAAGGCAAGGCCATCCAGCTGCATCCGCTCGTCTGCACAGCTTTCAACGCCGACTTCGACGGCGACCAGATGGCTGTTCACGTTCCGCTGTCGCTGGAAGCGCAGCTGGAAGCGCGCGTGCTGATGATGTCGACCAACAACGTGCTGCATCCCGCCAACGGCGCGCCAATCATCGTGCCGTCGCAGGATATCGTGCTCGGCCTTTACCATCTGTCGGTTATCCGCAACGGCGAAGTGGGCGAAGGCAAGGCGTTTGGCAATGCAGCCGAGATCGACCATGCGCTGGCGGCGGGTGTCATCACCCACCACACCAAGATCAAGGGCCGCATCAAGGAGGTCGGTCCGGAAGGCAAGGTCATCACCCGCATTGTCGACACCTCGCCGGGCCGCATGAAGATCGGCGAACTTCTGCCGCTCTCCACCAACATCTCCTATGACCTGTGCAACAAGCTGATGACCAAGCGCGAGATCTCCAAGATGATCGACGCGGTCTACCGGCACTGCGGCCAGAAGGAATCGGTCATCTTCTGCGACCGCATCATGTCGCTGGGCTTCTACAATGCCTACAAGGCCGGCATTTCCTTCGGCAAGGATGACATGGTCATTCCGCCCACCAAGGATAAGCTGGTCAACCAGACGCGTGACCTGGTGAAAGAATACGAGCAGCAGTACATCGACGGCCTGATCACCCAGGGCGAGAAGTACAACAAGGTTGTTGACGCCTGGGCCAAGTGCACGGACAGGGTTGCCGAAGAAATGATGGCGGCGATTCAGGCCGTGCAGATTGACGAGAAGACGGGCCGTGAAAAGCCGGTCAACTCGATCTACATGATGAGCCATTCGGGTGCGCGTGGTTCGCCCACCCAGATGCGCCAGCTGGCGGCGATGCGCGGGTTGATGACCAAGCCCTCGGGCGAGATCATTGAAACGCCGATCATCTCCAACTTCAAGGAGGGTTTGTCAGTTCTCGAATACTTCAACTCCACCCACGGCGCCCGCAAGGGCCTTGCCGATACGGCGTTGAAGACGGCGAACTCGGGCTACCTGACGCGCCGTCTCGTTGACGTGGCGCAGGATGCGATCATCAGCCAGGACGATTGCGGCACGACTGCCTCGATCACCACGCGGCCGATCATCGACTCGGGCGAGATCATCGTGACGCTCGGAACGCGCATTCTCGGCCGTACTGCGGCCGTTGATATCGTCGATCCTGCAAGCGGAGCTGTCATCGTGCCCGCCGGCAGCGAGATCCTCGAACCGCTGGTCGAGAAGGTCGAGAAGGCCGGCATCACGGAAGTGAAGATCCGTTCGGTGCTGACTTGCGAAACCAAGTTCGGCGTGTGCGGCAAGTGCTACGGGCGCGATCTCGCGCGCGGCACGCCGGTCAACCTCGGCGAAGCTGTCGGCGTCATTGCCGCGCAGTCAATCGGCGAGCCGGGAACGCAGCTTACCATGCGCACCTTCCACATCGGCGGCACGGCGCAGGTGCTTGACCAGTCATTCGTTGAATCAGCGCATGACGGCAAGGTCAAGATCCGCAACCGCAACGTGATGAAGGACAGCCAGGGCCGCCTCATGGTCATGGGCCGCAACGTCGCCATTATCGTCGAAGACGCCAAGGGCAACGAGCGCGCCGTGCACAAGGTCGGCTATGGCACGCGGCTGCTGACCGATGAGGGCGACAGCGTAAAGCGCGGCGCCCGCATTGCCGAGTGGGACCCCTACACGCGTCCGATCCTCTCGGAAGCCGATGGCACGGTCGAGTTCGAAGACGTTGTGGACGGCGTTTCGCTCAACGAAATTGCGGACGAAGCAACCGGCATCACCAACCGCGTCATCATCGATTGGCGCTCCAACCAGCGTGGCTCCTCGCTCAAGCCGGCGATTGTCGTCAAGGACAAGGACGGCAAGATCATGAAACTCGCACGCGGCGGCGAAGCGCGTTACCTGCTTTCGGTCGACAGCATTCTGTCGGTTGATCCAGGCTCCTCGATCAAGTCCGGCGACGTTCTGGCCCGTAACCCGCTCGAAAGCGCCAAGACGCGCGACATCACCGGCGGTCTGCCGCGTGTTGCCGAGCTGTTTGAAGCGCGGCGTCCGAAGGATGCGGCGGTCATCGCCGAAATCTCCGGCAAGATCGAGTTTGGCCGCGATTACAAGAACAAGCGCCGCATCCGCATTGTTCCGCAGGAGGAGGGGCTCGAAGCAGTCGAGTACCTGATCCCGAAGGGCAAGCATCTTCCGGTGCAGGAAGGCGACTTCATCGAGAAGGGCGAGTACCTGCTTGACGGCAACCCGGCGCCGCACGACATTCTAGCGATCAAGGGCGTGGAGGAGCTGGCCTCCTTCCTCGTCAATGAAATCCAGGAAGTCTATCGTCTGCAAGGCGTGTCGATCAATGACAAGCACATCGAGGTGATCGTTCGCCAGATGCTGCAGAAGGTCGAGATCACCGACTCTGGTGAATCGACGATGCTGGTGGGCGAACAGGTTGACCATGTGGAGCTCGATTCAGAGAACCAGAAGCTCATCGCCGATGGCCGCAAGCCGGCGATTGGCGTTCCGGTTCTGCTCGGCATCACCAAGGCCAGCTTGCAGACGCGCTCGTTCATCTCGGCGGCCTCGTTCCAGGAAACCACCCGCGTCCTCACCGAGGCTGCGGTGCAAGGCAAGGTCGATCTGCTCGAAGGCCTCAAGGAAAACGTCATCGTTGGCCGCCTCATTCCGGCCGGCACCGGCGGCATGCTGGCGCGTCTGCGCCAGGTTGCCGACAAGCGCGATGGCCTCATCCTCGAGGAACAGGCGAAGGCGGAATTGCCAGCGGCGGAGTAATCCTCTCGCAATGCTTCATCAAAGGCCCGGCAGTTGCCGGGCCTTTTTTTGTTCAGCCTGAGTTGGTGCGATACGATGCTGCGCTGGACTTGCTGCGGCGCGTGTTTCAAGGATGCGATTGCAATGACACGAATCTCGCAAGGCCTGATACTCGGATTTGCCGGCATGCTGATTTTCAGTGCGTCGATGCCGGCGACGAAAGCCGCCATCACGGACCTCGACCCCTATTTCGTGACAGTGGCGCGGGCTGCGATTGCAGGTTGCCTTGGCGTTCTGGCGCTCGTTATGCTGCGGCAAAAATTTCCCGTGCGGCAGCAAATAATTCCGCTTGCTGTTACAAGTGTTGGCGTTGTCGTGGGTTTCCCGCTGCTTTCAGCGCTTGCCGTGCAATATATCAGCGCGGCTCACTCCGCAGTGTTTCTGGGTCTGCTGCCGCTATCGACGGCATTTTTTGCCGTTGTGCGGGCGGGCGAGCGGCCACGACGAGCCTTCTGGTTTTTCTGCCTCGCTGGAAGTGCGCTTGTTGCCGGTTATTCCCTGATGCGCGACAGCGGCGGCTCGCTTGTCGGTGACGCGTTCATGGTTGGCGCGGTAGCGATTTGCGGCCTGGGCTACGCCGAGGGGGGTAAACTGGCACGCGCCATGGGTGGCTGGCAGGTGATATGCTGGGCGCTTGCGCTTGCACTTCCGATCATGTTGCCACTGGCGCTTCTGCTGGCGCCGGAATCGTTTGACGGGGTTGGAATGCGAGCCTGGATGGGTTTGGGCTATGTCAGCCTGTTCAGCATGCTTATCGGGTTTTTCTTCTGGTACCGCGGGTTGGCGCTCGGCGGCATCGCCTTGGTTGGCCAGTTGCAATTGCTGCAAACGTTTTTCGCGCTCATTCTTTCGGCGCTACTCCTGGGCGATGCTGTTCCGGTGAGCATGATTGCGGTTGCAACGGCGGTTGCCCTGTGCGTAGCGGGGGCAAGGAGAACGGCTTAACCGGTTGCCGTTTCTTTTTCGTTTGAGATAAGCTGGGCTCATGCAGGTACAGGGAAAGCACTACCGGACGATCTGGCTCGCAGATGACGGACGCACAGTCGAGATCATCGACCAGACGCGGTTGCCGCATGAGTTCAAGATCGTTTCACTCACCGATCTGACAACGGCGGCGACTGCCATCCGCGACATGTGGGTGCGCGGCGCGCCGCTAATTGGCGCAACGGCTGCCTACGGCGTGGCTTTGCATATGCCATCAGACAGCAGCGATGCTGGGCTTGAAGAGGCTTACCGTGTGCTGGTTGCGACCAGACCGACGGCAATCAACCTGCGCTGGGCGCTGGACCGGGTGCGCGCGCATCTGCAGCCGCTCGCCGCAGGTGCTCGAGTGAAAGCAGCCTATGAACTGGCAGCCTTCATTGCCGACGAGGATGTGGAGATCAATCGCGCCATCGGGCAGCACGGGCTTGCGATACTCCGCAAGCTGGCTGAAGCGAAGAAGGGCAAGCGGCTCAACATCCTCACCCATTGCAATGCGGGCTGGCTGGCGACCGTTGATTGGGGCACGGCAACGTCTCCCATCTATGCCGCCGCTGCCGAAGGGTCTGGATATTCATGTGTGGGTGGACGAGACGCGGCCGCGCAACCAGGGCGCCTATCTCACGGCGTGGGAATTGGCAGGAGCAGGGGTTCCGCATACTCTGATCGTGGACAATGCCGGCGGCCATCTGATGCAGCATGGCGAGGTGGATGCGGTGATTGTCGGCACCGACCGGGTGACGGCGCAAGGCGACGTGTGCAACAAGATCGGCACTTATCTCAAGGCGCTGGCGGCGCGAGACAACAATGTGCCGTTCTATGTGGCGCTGCCGTCACCGACGATAGACTGGACGGTGAATGACGGTGTTGCCGAAATTCCGATCGAGGAACGTTCGCCTTTGGAAGTCTCGGAAGTCATGGGCAGGCTGCCTTCGGGCGAAATCGGCCGTGTACGGATAAATCCCGATGCAACGCCATGTGCCAATCCCGGCCTTTGACGTAACGCCGGCGCGGCTGGTGACGGGATTGATTACCGAGAAGGGCGTGTGCGCGGCATCAGCGGACGGGTTGCGCGGCCTCTTCAAGTAAGGATCATGCGGCAGTGAGCGCTCGGATGCCTTGCACCAGAATGAGTGCAGCCAGTACTGCGAGTATAACCAGCACCCAGCGGCGAAAGGCTTCCGGATCAGCCGACTTGAAGCTGCGGCTGCCGAGCCAGACGCCGGCCAGCAACGCCGGGAGAAACAGCGCTGCAAGCTTGAAACTGTCCCATGTCAGCAAGATCTTCGCGCAGGAAGAACAGCAGGCCGAAGAAGTCGATTGCCATGAAATAGGCGATGAGCGAGGCGCGACCGGCAATGGCTCCGGCAGGGGAAGCGAAATAGAACAGGATGACAGGCGGCCCACCGATGCCGAAAGCTCCGTTGGCGAGCCCCGAGGCAGCGCCCGCTGCGGCAGATGCCATGCGGCCCGGCATGCGCTGCAAGGCATAACCCCGCCACAGCAGCACCGTGCAGACGAGCACGAAGAGGCCAAGGGCGATCTTCATAGGCGCTGCGGGCAGATTGGCCAGAAACCAGATGCCGACAGGCGTGGCAATGATGCAGCCGATGAGCAGGGGGAGGAGGGAGCGCCAGTGGATTTGCCGCCAAACTTCAGGCAGCAGGCGGAGCGAGGCCGCGATTTCAAGCATGAAGATTGCCGGGATGACTTGCAGCGGCGGCAGCACCAGGGTGAGCGACGTGATGGCCAGCAGCGAGAAGCCAAAGCCCGAATAGCCGCGCACAATGGCGGCGAGGAAGACGCAGGCGACGGCGTAGGCGAGGGGAAGCCAAGTCATGGCCCAAAGCGTAGCGTTCAGGCGGGAGGCGTCGATAGGGCCAGTTTGGACGATAGCGCGGGTCACAAAAAAAGCCGGGCAACTGGCCCGGCCAAAGGTTGCAGGGGCGCTGGTTAGTGTCTTGTCATTGCCAGCGCGTGGCCGTCGTCAGGTTCGATGAGGCCGATGAGGGCGCCGGACGAATCACTGACGACCGAAAGCTTGCCGACGCCGGGCACGCGGGTCGCCGGGCGCATCACCTCACCGCCGGCGCGGGTGGTATCGGTTTCCGCCTTGGAGATGTCTCCTACCGACATGTAGGTCATCCAATGGGAGGGAACGCCGGCAAAATCCGGAGCGGTCAGCTCAAAGATGCCGCCAACGGGCTTTCCGTCCTTGCGGGCTATCCAATAAGCGGCGCCGCCGGGGAGGGGTGCGGGCTCAAACTGCCAGCCCAAAGTGCGGCCATAGAAAGACAGGGCGATTTCCGGTTCCCAGGTGTTGAGCTCGTGCCACCAGTTGCGTTGCGGCATTATCATTGCGAGAATCTCCTACTCAAGTGCGTTTCCAGAGATGTCGCCGTGGTCCAAAACTGGACAGCCGGTGGGGCCATGATGTGACCCAAATGCGGCGAAATGCGGCAGATGGTGAATGAAGCGTTAACAAGCGGGTGAAGCCACGGAAAGCCATAGATTTTTCCGGGCAGTTTTATGACCTAAAATATTCCTTTACAGGGGGTTGACGCGAGAGGGTGCAGTCAGTAGAACCCGCTTCGTTCCAGTCGTCAGGCAGTCTGTGCTTCGCGCCCTTAAACGCTGACAAACGAACACCAAAACGACATTCAAGGTCACGCCCTGCGAAGTCATCTAACGCTTTGAAGGGCCTCTGGTTTTGAGCACTGCGCAAATCCCGAACCGGGTTTGTGTCAGTGCTTTAGGTCATGTCAAATCCGGTTCGACGAGTTTCGCAAGGTAGAGAAAAGGCCCGATGCCGACAATCAACCAGCTGATCCGCAAGCCGCGCACTGTTCCGAGCTATCGCAACAAGGTGCCGGCAATGCAGTCCTGCCCGCAAAAGCGCGGTGTTTGCACACGCGTCTACACGACGACGCCGAAGAAGCCGAACTCGGCGCTTCGCAAGGTCGCCAAGGTGCGCCTCACCAACGGTTTCGAAGTGGTGAGCTACATTCCGGGCGAAGGCCATAACCTGCAGGAACACTCGGTGGTCATGATCCGTGGCGGCCGCGTCAAGGATCTGCCGGGCGTCCGCTATCACATCATCCGCGGCATTCTGGACACGCAAGGCGTGGTCAAGCGCCGTCAGCGCCGTTCGAAGTACGGCGCGAAGCGTCCGAAGTAAGGCGAGGAGAGTTCACACATGTCACGTCGCCACAAGGCAGAAAAGCGCGTCATCAACCCGGACCCGAAGTTCGGCGATCTCGTGGTTTCCAAGTTCATGAACAACCTCATGTATGAGGGCAAGAAGTCGGTCGCCGAAGGCATCGTCTACGGCGCTCTCGAGAAAGTTCAGTCGAAGTCGAAGGCCGACCCGATCCAGCTGTTCCATCAGGCGCTGGAAAATGTCGCGCCGGCAATCGAAGTGCGCTCCCGCCGCGTCGGCGGCGCAACCTACCAGGTGCCGGTCGAAGTGCGCATGGAGCGCCGCCAGGCTCTCGCCATCCGCTGGATCATCATTGCGGCGCGCGCGCGCAACGAAAACACCATGGTGGACCGTCTCTCGGGAGAGTTGATGGATGCCGCCAACAACCGCGGCTCGGCCGTGAAGAAGCGGGAAGACACTCACAAGATGGCAGAGGCCAACCGCGCCTTCAGCCACTACCGCTGGTAAGAATTCAGGACCCTACAGATCATGGCCCGTCAATACCAACTTGAAGACTACCGAAATTTCGGCATCATGGCCCACATTGATGCTGGCAAGACGACGACGACGGAGCGCATTCTCTATTACACCGGCAAGAGCCACAAGATCGGCGAAGTGCATGACGGCGCTGCCACCATGGATTTCATGGAGCAGGAACAAGAGCGCGGCATTACGATCACGTCTGCTGCCACGACTGCCATCTGGAATGGCAAGCGCATGAACATCATCGACACGCCCGGCCACGTTGACTTCACCATCGAAGTCGAGCGCAGCTTGCGCGTGCTGGACGGCGCCGTGTGCGTTCTTGACTCCAACCAGGGCGTTGAGCCGCAGACCGAAACAGTGTGGCGTCAGGGCGACAAGTACAACGTGCCGCGCATCGTGTTCTGCAACAAGATGGACAAGACCGGCGCTTCCTTCGAGCAGTGCATCAAGGACATCAAGGAGCGCCTTGGCGCCCGTCCGGTTCCGATCCAGCTGCCGATTGGCGCTGAAGCAGACTTCCGCGGCCTCATCGATCTTGTCCGCATGAAGGGCGTGATCTGGGACAACGAAGAGCTGGGCGCCAAGTTCCACGACATCGAAATTCCCGACGACATGAAGGCTGCCGCCGAACAGGCCCGCGCCGACATGATCGAAGCCTGCGCCGAACTCGATGACCAGGCCATGGAGGATTACCTCAATGGCAAGGAAATGAACAACGAGACGATCAAGAGATTGCTGCGCAAGGCGGTGCTGACTGGCGCCTTCTTCCCGGTTCTTTGCGGCTCCGCCTTCAAGAACAAGGGCGTGCAGCCGCTGCTCGACGCAGTTGTCGATTACCTGCCTTCGCCGCTCGACCGTCCGCCGATCAAGGGCATTGATCCCAAGGATGACAGCGAGACCGTGCGCAAGTCCTCCGACACCGAGCCGCTTGCACTGCTTGCCTTCAAGTTGATGGACGACCAGTACGGCATTCTGACTTTCTGCCGCATCTATTCGGGCGTGCTTGGCAAGGGCGTTGCCCTGTTGAACTCCACCCGCGACAAGACCGAGCGCGTTGGCCGCATGGTTCTCATGCACGCCAACAACCGCGAAGAAATTTCCGAAGCCCACGCTGGCGACATCGTGGCGCTTGTCGGCCTCAAGGAAACCCGCACTGGCGACACGCTGTGCGATCCGGCCAAGGCCGTCATCCTTGAAAAGATGGAATTCCCGGATCCGGTCATCGAAATGAAGGTTGAGCCCAAGACCAAGGCCGACCAGGAAAAGATGGCGGTGGCGCTCTACAAGCTTGCTGCCGAAGACCCTTCCTTCCGCGTTTCGACCGACTCCGAGTTCTGGCGAAACCATCATCAAGGGCATGGGCGAGCTTCATCTCGACATCAAGGTCGACATTCTCAAGCGTACCCACAAGGTCGAAGTGGCCGTTGGCGCTCCGCAGGTTGCTTACCGTGAAGCCATCACACGCAAGATCACGAAGGACTACACCCACAAGAAGCAGACCGGCGGCACGGGCCAGTTCGCCCGCGTCATCCTCGAGATCGAGCCGAACGAAAAGGGCGCAGGCAATTCGTTCGAGTCCAAGATCGTCGGCGGCTCGGTTCCTAAGGAATACATTCCCGGCGTTGAAAAGGGCCTGAACTCGGTTTTGTCGAGCGGCCCGGTGATCGGCTTCCCGGTTGTCGACATGAAAGTGTCGCTGGTTGACGGCGCCTATCATGACGTTGACTCGTCGGCTATCGCCTTCGAAATCGCCACGCGTGCTGCCATGCGTGAAGCCTTCGAGCAGGCAGGCGCTGTGTTGCTTGAACCGATGATGAAGGTTGAGGTCACCTCGCCGGAAGATTTCGTCGGCTCGGTCATCGGCGACCTCAACTCACGCCGTGGCCAGATTGTCGGCACTTCGATGCGCGGCAATGCCAACATCATCAACGCGATCGTGCCGCTTGCCAACATGTTCGGCTACATCAACAACCTGCGCTCGATGAGCCAGGGCCGTGCTTCCTACACCATGCAGTTCGACCACTATGCCCAGGTTCCTGGCGCGGTGGCCGAAGAAGTCAAAAAGAAATACGCCTAATCCAATTTCGTAGAACGGAGACATCCGATGGCCAAAGAGAAATTCAACCGCGACAAGCCGCATTGCAACATCGGCACGATTGGCCATGTTGACCATGGCAAGACGTCGCTGACGGCGGCGATCACCAAGGTTCTGGCGGAGACCGGCGGCGCGACGTTCACGGCCTATGACCAGATTGACAAGGCTCCGGAAGAGCGGGCCCGCGGCATCACCATTTCGACGGCGCATGTCGAATACCAGACCAAGGCCCGGCATTACGCGCATGTCGATTGCCCCGGGCATGCCGACTATGTGAAGAACATGATCACCGGCGCGGCGCAGATGGACGGCGGCATTCTGGTGGTGTCGGCTGCCGACGGCCCGATGCCGCAGACGCGCGAGCACATTCTGCTGGCCCGCCAGGTCGGCGTTCCGGCGCTGGTGGTGTTCATGAACAAGGTCGACATGGTTGACGATCCGGAGCTTCTGGACCTGGTCGAGATGGAAGTGCGCGAGCTGTTGAGCTCCTACCAGTTCCCCGGCGATGACATTCCGATCATCCGTGGTTCGGCTCTGGCGGCGCTTGAAGGCAAGACGCCGGAGATCGGCCATGACGCCATCCTCAAGCTGATGGAGGCTGTTGACAGCTACATTCCGCAGCCTGACCGTCCGAAGGACCAGCCGTTCCTGATGCCGATCGAGGACGTGTTCTCGATCTCGGGCCGCGGCACGGTGGTGACGGGGCGCATCGAGCGCGGCATCGTCAAGGTCGGCGAGGAAGTCGAGATCGTCGGCCTGCGCGACACGGTCAAGACGACGGTGACCGGCGTCGAGATGTTCCGCAAGCTGCTGGACTCAGGCGAGGCTGGCGACAATGTCGGCGCGCTGCTGCGCGGCATTGACCGTGAAGGCGTCGAGCGCGGCCAGGTGCTGTGCAAGCCGGGTTCCGTCAAGCCGCACAAGAAGTTCAAGGCGGAAGCCTACATCCTGACCAAGGAAGAGGGTGGCCGTCATACGCCGTTCTTTGCCAACTACCGTCCGCAGTTCTACTTCCGGACGACGGACGTGACGGGTGTGGTGACGCTGCCGGAAGGCACCGAGATGGTGATGCCTGGCGACAACATCTCGTTTGATGTCGAGCTGATCACGCCGATCGCCATGGAGGAGAAGCTGCGCTTCGCCATCCGTGAGGGCGGACGCACCGTCGGCGCCGGCGTCGTCGCCAAGATCACTGATTAAAGAGAGACAGGGCACTAAGATGCAACGTCAAAACATCCGTATTCGCCTCAAGGCGTATGACTTCCGTATCCTGGATGCGTCTACGCGCGAGATCGTGAATACGGCCAAGCGCACTGGCGCACAGGTTCGTGGACCTGTTCCACTGCCAACGCGGATCGAGAAGTTCACCGTGAACCGCTCGCCCCACGTAGACAAGAAAAGCCGCGAGCAATTCGAGATGCGGACTCACCGCCGCTTGCTCGATATCGTTGATCCGACACCACAGACTGTGGACGCGCTGATGAAGCTCGACCTTGCTGCCGGTGTTGACGTTGAAATCAAGCTCTAAGAGCTGATGAGGAGTTAAGCGATGCGTTCTGGTCTCATCGCCGTCAAGTTGGGCATGACACGGGTTTACACGGAAGAGGGAACTGTTGTTCCCGTAACCGTGTTGAAGGTCGACAACTGTCAGGTGGTTGCGCAGAAGACCCAAGAGAAGCACGGCTACACAGCTGTGCAGCTGGGTGTTGGCGTGGCCAAGGCAAAACGCCTGAGCAAGGCTGAGCGCGGCCATTTTGCCGCCGCCAAGGTGGAGCCCAAGCGCAAGCTGCAGGAGTTCCGCGTGACACCTGAGAATTCCATGCCGGTTGGCGCGGAAGTGACAGTTGATCACTTTGTTGCCGGCCAGTTCGTGGACGTGACGGGCACTTCGCTTGGCAAGGGTTTTCAGGGCGGCATGAAGCGCTGGAACTTCTCTGGTCTGCGCGCGACGCACGGTGTTTCGGTAAGCCATCGCTCGATCGGTTCGACCGGCAACCGCCAGGATCCCGGCAAGGTGTTCAAGAACAAGAAGATGCCTGGCCATCTGGGCAGCGAAACAGTCACCACGCAGAACATCGTCGTGGTCAAGACAGACAAGGATCGCGGCCTCATCATGCTCAAGGGTTCCGTTCCGGGCTCGAAGGGCGGCTGGGTTTCAGTTCGTGATGCAGTGAAGCGCAAGCTTCCGGATGCAGCTCCCAAGCCAGGCGCCTTCAAGGCCCCGGTGAGCGCTCCGCAAGCAGAAGCCGTGAAGGAGTAAGGCAGCGATGAAACTCGACGTTCATACCATCGATGCCCAGAAGGCCGGTAGCCTTGAGCTTGCGGACCATATCTTCGGTCTCGAGCCGCGCGCCGACATCATTCACCGCGTCGTTCAGTGGCAGCTCAACAAGCGCCAGCAGGGCACGCACCAGGCCAAGTCACGCGGCGAAATCAACCGCACGACCAAGAAGCTTGGCAACCAGAAGGGCGGCGGTACTGCCCGCCACGGTTCGCGCAAGGCCGGCATTTTCGTCGGCGGCGGCAAGGCTTTCGGTCCGCGTTTCCGCAGTCACGAGACATCGCTGAACAAGAAGGTCCGCGCGCTTGGCCTCCGCCATGCGCTGTCGTCCAAGGCCAAAGCCTCGGAGATCGTGATCATCGAGAAGGCCGAAA
Source organism: uncultured Alphaproteobacteria bacterium (assembly GCA_963814455.1). Classification (GTDB taxonomy): domain Bacteria; phylum Pseudomonadota; class Alphaproteobacteria; order Rhizobiales; family Aestuariivirgaceae; genus Aestuariivirga. The sequence continues at coordinate 425,490 of CAWFCR010000024.1, forward strand.
TCAAGGAAGCCAAGACAAAGGCGATGAAGCTGGCGTTCGCCAAACTCGGCTGGACGAACGCGCTCATCATCGACGGTTCGACGCTGAACGAGGGCTTCGCCAACGCTGCCCGCAACGTTCCCAACATCGACGTGCTGCCAATTCAGGGCATCAACGTTTACGACATTCTGCGCCGCAAGAACCTGGTTCTCACCAGGGCTGCGGTCGAAGCCCTGGAGGCTCGCTTCAAATGAGCAAAGAACATTACTACGACATCATCCGCAGCCCGGCGATCACTGAAAAGGGAACGCTGATTTCTGAACACAACCAGGTTGTGTTCACCGTTGCGGCCAATGCGACCAAGCCCGCCATCAAGAAGGCCGTCGAAGGCCTGTTCGGCGTCAAGGTCAAGTCCGTCAACACACTCGTCCGCAAGGGCAAGCAGCGCCGTTTCCGCGGCAAGCTGGCTTTGCTCAGCGATGTCAAGCGCGCCTATGTCACCCTCGCTGAGGGTGAACGGCTTGATGTGACGACGGGTCTCTGAGGGGTGTGAGAAAGTAAAATGGCACTCAAGACATTCAAACCAACCAGCGCCGGCCGCCGCCACCTCATCCAGGTGGATCGCAGCCACCTGTTCAAGGGTGGCCCGGTCAAGTCGCTGGTTGAAGGCAAGAGCAAGAATGGCGGACGCGGCAACACTGGCCGCATCACCTCGCGCCGCAAGGGCGGTGGCCACAAGCAGGCTTACCGCATCGTCGATTTCCGCCGCATCAAGCATGACGTGGCGGCAACGGTCGAGCGGCTGGAGTATGATCCAAACCGCACGGCTTTCATCGCGCTCATCAAGTATGCCGATGGCGAGCTGTCCTACATCCTGGCGCCGCAGCGCCTGGCTGTCGGCGATCAGGTGATCTCCGGCAAGTCGGTCGACGTGAAGCCCGGCAACGCCATGCCGCTCGGTTCGATGCCGGTTGGCACCATCGTGCACAATGTCGAAACCAAGCCCGGCAAGGGCGGCTCGCTCGCCCGTTCGGCAGGCACCTACGCAATGGTGGCCGGCCGTGACCAGGGATTTGCGCTGCTCAAGCTCAAGTCCGGCGAAACCCGCATGGTCGATGCCAATTGCATGGCCTCAGTCGGCGCCGTTTCAAACCCGGACCACATCAACGAAGTGATCGGCAAGGCCGGCCGCACCCGCTGGAAGGGCTTCCGCTCGGTATCGCGCGGCATCGCCCGCAACCCGGTCGACCATCCGAACGGCGGCCGCACCAACGGCGGCAAGCACTGGGCCACACCCTGGGGCCAGCCGACCAAAGGCAAGAAGACACGTTCAAACAAGTCCACGCAGAAGTTCATCGTGCGCTCGCGCCATGAACGCAAGAAGTCGCAGTAAAGAGGTATTCGCCATGGCACGTGCGCTCTGGAAAGGCCCGTTTGTTGACGGTTACATGTTGAAGAAGGCCGATGCGGCCCGCGAAAGCGGCGGCCGTGGCGGCATCAAGACATGGAGCCGCCGCTCCACCATCCTGCCGCAGTTCGTTGGCCTGACATTCCAGGTTCACAACGGCAACAAGTTCATCCCCGTCATGGTCAACGAGGAAATGGTGGGCCACAAGCTGGGCGAGTTCGCTCCGACGCGCACCTTCAAGGCGCATTCGGCATCCGACAAGAAGGCAACGAAGGCTTAAGCCATGAGCAAGAAACCCAGAAAGCGCTCGCTCGAGAGCAATGAGGCCAAGGCGATCACCCGCTCGATCCGCATCAGCCCGCGCAAGCTCAACGAGGTCGCCACCGAGATCCGCGGCATGGTCGCATCGAAGGCGCTGGCGCATCTCACCTTCTCGCGCCGCCGCATCGCGCGCGACGTGAAGAAGACGCTCGAAGTCAGCCATCGCCAACGCCGAAAACAACCACGATCTCGACATCAACAACCTGGTGGTTGCGGAAGCCTGGGTCGGCAAGAACATCGTCATGAAGCGCTTCATGCCGGGCGCGCGCGGCCGCGTTGGCCGCATCGAGAAATTCTTCAGCGAACTGACGATCATCGTTCGCGAAGCGAAGGAGGCCGCATAATGGGTCAGAAAGTCAATCCGATCGGCCTTCGCCTCGGCATCAACCGCACCTGGGATTCGCGCTGGTTCGCCAATGCCCGCGAATTCGGCAAGCTGCTGCACGAAGACATGAAGATCCGCAGCTACCTGAAGACCGAGCTGAAGCAGGCTGGCGTCGCCAAGGTGCTGATCGAGCGTCCGCACAAGAAGTGCCGCGTCACCATCTACTCGGCGCGTCCGGGCGTGGTGATCGGCAAAAAGGGCGCCGATATTGAAAAGTTGCGCAAGAAGGTCGCCGACATGACCGGCTCGGAAGTGCATCTCAACATCGTCGAAATCCGCAAGCCGGAAGTCGATGCAACGCTGGTGGCCGAGTCGATCGCGCAGCAGCTGGAGCGCCGCGTGGCGTTCCGCCGCGCCATGAAGCGCTCGGTGCAGTCAGCCCAGCGCATGGGCGCCGAAGGCATCAAGATCACCTGCTCGGGCCGTCTTGGCGGGGCTGAAATCGCCCGCGTCGAATGGTACCGCGAGGGCCGCGTTCCGCTGCACACGCTGCGCGCTGACGTCGATTACGGCGTCGCCACCGCGCATACGGCTTACGGCACCAACGGCGTCAAGGTCTGGATATTCAAGGGCGAAATCCTTGAGCATGATCCGATGGCGCAGGACAAGCGCATGGCCGAGAGCCCTGACCAGGGTTCGCGTCCACGCCGTGAACGCGAAGCGGCGAACTGAGGTTTAAGGTAGGCTATCATGCTGCAACCCAAGAAAACAAAATTCCGCAAGGCCCACAAGGGCCGCATCCACGGCAAGTCGACAAGCTGCAACACGCTGGATTTCGGCGCGTTCGGCCTCAAGGCGACCGAGCCTGACCGTTTGACCGCCCGCCAGATCGAGGCCGCACGCCGTGCTTTGGCGCGTGGCATGAAGCGTGCCGGCCGCATCTGGATCCGCGTGTTCCCGGACGTTCCGGTGTCGAAGAAGCCTGCCGAAGTGCGCATGGGTTCCGGCAAGGGTTCGACCGAGTACTGGGCAGCGCGCGTCAAGCCGGGCCGGGTGATTTTCGAGGTTGATGGCGTGCCGAAGGCGATTGCCGAGCATTCGCTGTTGCTGGCGGCCGCCAAGCTGCCGATCAAGACGCGCTTCGTGGCGCGTCTGGGAGAATAAGCCGATGGCAAAGAACAAGATCGACACCAAGAACAAGACCACCGACCAGCTCAAGGACGAAGTCCTCAAGCTCAAGAAGGAGCAGTTCAACCTGCGCTTCCAGCGGGCCTCGGGCACGGTCGAGAATACATCACGCATCCGGCAGATCCGCCGCGACATCGCCCGTCTGAAGACGGCGCAGTCGCAATCTGCCTCGGCTGCGAAGTAGGAGTTAGATAGATGCCAAAACGCATACTTGAAGGCGTGGTCGTCAGCGACAAGAACGACAAGACCATCGTGGTCAAGGTCGAACGCCGCCTGCGCCATCCGGTTCTGAAGAAGACCGTGCGCCTGTCGAAGAAGTATCATGCGCATGACGAGAAGAACGCCGCCAAGACCGGTGACGTGGTCCGCATCGAAGAGACGCGGCCGTTGTCCAAGCAGAAGCGCTGGACACTGGTTGAAAAAGTGGCAGCAGGCAGCGCGTAAAGGGCAGGGGGCGCGAACAGCGCTCCGTTAGTGAACAGGTGATCTTATGATCCAGCAAGAAACCAATCTCGACGTCGCCGACAATTCCGGCGCCCGCCGCGTGCAGTGCATCAAGGTTCTCGGCGGCTCGAAGCGCCGCTATGCCTCGATCGGCGACGTCATCGTCGTCTCGATCAAGGAAGCCATTCCGCGCGGCCGCGTCAAGAAGGGCACTGTCATGAAGGCGATCGTGGTGCGCACCGCCAAGGACATCCGCCGTGCCGATGGCTCGACCATCCGCTTTGACCGCAACGCCGCAGTGCTCATCAACGCACAGGGCGAACCGGTCGGCACCCGCATCTTCGGGCCTGTGCCCCGTGAGCTGCGCGGCAAGAACCAGATGAAGATCATTTCGCTCGCGCCGGAGGTTTTGTGATGGCGGTGAAACTTAAAATCCGCAAGGGCGACAAGGTTGTCGTCATTGCCGGCAAGGACAAGGGCAAGCAGGGTGAAGTCACCCGCGTCATCCCGTCGGAGAACCGTGCAGTCGTCGGCGGCATCAACACCGCCAAACGCCACACGCGCCAGACGGCGACGCAGGAAGGCGGCATCATCAACAAGGACATGCCGATCCAGATTTCAAATCTGGCGCTGCGCGACCCCAAGGACGGGAAGCCGACGCGCGTTGGCTTCAAGATGGTAGGCGAAAAGAAGGTGCGCTTTGCGAAGCGCTCGGGAGAAGTGATCGATGGCTGAGGAAAAGCAAGCAAAGGCCAAGCCTGAAAAGGCAAGGCGGCCAAGCCCGACAAGGCGGCCAAGGCCAAGAAGGACGAGGCAGCTGCCGAAAAGCCGAAGGGCAAGGTTGCTGCTGCGCCGAAGGATTATACGCCGCGGCTGCGCAAGCTCTATGACGACGAGATCAAGGCCAAGCTCAAGGAGCAATTCGGCTACTCGAACGTCATGCAGATCCCGCGCCTCACCAAGATCGTGCTCAACATGGGCGTGGGCGAGGCAACGCAGGATTCGAAGCTGGTGCAGATTGCCGCTTCCGAGCTTGAGAGGATCGCCGGCCAGAAGGTGATGATCACCAAGTCGAAGAAGGCCATCGCGCAATTCAAGATCCGCGAGAACCTCGCTATCGGCGCCAAGGTGACGTTGCGCAAGACCCGCATGTACGAGTTCCTCGACCGCTTGATCACCATCGCGCTGCCGCGCGTGCGTGACTTCCGCGGCCTCTCGGAGCGCAGCTTCGATGGCCGTGGCAACTACGCCATGGGCATCAAGGAACACTTGATTTTCCCGGAAATCGACTACGACAAGATTGACCGGGTGTGGGGCATGGACATCATCATCTGCACTTCCGCCAACACGGATGATGAAGCCCGCGCGCTCATCGAAGCATTCAACTTCCCGTTCCGCCGCAGCACCCGCAAGGCTGCAGCGTAACGAGTATCGGACAACTGAGGACGCCACATGGCAAAGACAAGCTCGGTAGAAAAGAACGAAAAGCGCCGCCGCATGGTGAAGCAGTATGCTGCCAAGCGCAAGCGCCTGAAGGTCATCACGCAGAACAAGAAGCTCTCGATGGAAGAGCGCTTCAATGCTCAGCTGAAGCTTTCGGCAATGCCGCGCAACTCGGCCAAGACCCGCATCCGTAACCGGTGCGAACTGACCGGGCGCCCTCGCGCCTACTACAGGAAATTGAAACTGTCGCGTCTTGCACTGCGCGAGTTGGCCAATTCGGGGATGATCCCCGGCATGGTCAAGTCGAGCTGGTAACATTGCGGACGGACAAGGAGACGAAACATGAGCGCAAGTGATCCAATCGGTGATTTGCTGACCCGCATCCGCAATGCGCAGGAGCGTGGCAAAAGCAAGGTGTCATCGCCTGCTTCTAAGCTGCGCGAGCGCGTGCTTGAAGTGCTTCAGAACGAAGGCTTCATCCGTGGCTTCGCCACGGTGCAGCAGACGGGCGGCAAGGCCGAGATCGAAATCGAGCTCAAGTATTTTGACGGCGCACCCGTGATCCGCGAGATCCAGCGCGTGTCGAAACCAGGCCGGCGCGTCTATGCCTCGGTCAACTCGCTGCCGACGGTTTTCAACGGCCTCGGCATTTCGATCCTGTCAACGCCTAAGGGCGTCATGTCGGATGCAGATGCGCGCACCCAGAACGTGGGTGGCGAAGTCATCTGCACAGTATTCTAAGGAACGGGTACAATGTCTCGTATTGGCAAGAAAGCAGTTGCAGTTCCGGCGGGCGTCACAGCCAGCGTCAGCGGGCAACTGGTCACGGTCAAAGGTCCGAAAGGCGAGCTCAAGGTCGTTCTCAACGACCAGGTTCTGGCAAAGTTGGACAATGGCTCGATTTCGGTTGATCCAAAGGACAAGTCGAAGCTGGCGCGTTCCTCTTGGGGCATGTCGCGCACCTTGGTTGCGAACTTGGTGAAGGGTGTGACCGATGGCTTTTCGAAGTCGCTTGAAATCAGCGGCGTTGGCTACCGTGCTGCGCTCAACGGCAAGGTGTTGCAGCTCAACCTGGGCTACAGCCACGACGTTGCCTATCCGGTGCCGGCTGGCATTGAAATCAAGGTGCCGAAGCCAACCGAGATCGTCGTCTCCGGCATCGACAAGCAGCGGGTGGGGCAGGTTGCTGCCGAAATCCGCGAATTCCGCGGCCCCGAGCCCTACAAGGGCAAGGGCGTCAAGTACACTGGTGAATACATCTTCCGCAAGGAAGGCAAGAAGAAGTAACGGGTAGGCCCACATGGCAAAGAAAATCACTCCCCTCCAACGCCGCAAGACGCGCGTCCGCAAAACCCTCGCGGCCCGCGGCAACCTGCGTCCGCGCCTCTCGGTGTTCCGTTCGAGCAAGAACATCTATGCCCAGATCATCGATGATGTGAAGGGTTTGACTGTCGCTGCGGCCTCGAGCCTCGAAAAGGGTTTCAAGGACGGCAAGAAAACCGGCGCCGATGTTGCTGCTGCGGCAGCCGTTGGCAAGCTGGTTGCCGAGCGCGCCGTCAAGGCGGGCATCAAGGACGTTGTGTTTGATCGCGGCGGTTACATTTATCACGGGCGCGTCAAGGCGCTCGCCGATGCGGCCCGCGAAGGCGGCTTGAAGTTCTAATCCGAATTGACCAACAGGCGGATATCAAATGGCTAAAGAACGTAGTGACCGGGGCGGAGATCGCAAGGACAACCGCGAAGAGCGGGACAGCGAATTCATCGACAAGCTGGTTCACATCAACCGCGTTGCGAAGGTGGTGAAGGGCGGCAAGCGCTTCGGCTTTGCAGCTCTCGTCGTCGTCGGCGACCAGAAGGGCCGCGTTGGCTTTGGTCATGGCAAGGCGCGCGAAGTGCCGGAAGCCGTGCGCAAGGCGACAGAAGGCGCCAAGCGCGCGCTCATCCGCGTGCCGCTGCGCGAAGGCCGCACGCTGCATCATGACATCGACGGACGCTGGGGCGCCGGCAAGGTGACGTTGCGTGCAGCGCCTCCGGGAACCGGCATCATCGCCGGCGGCCCAATGCGCGCCGTATTCGAGTCGGTTGGCGTGCACGATGTGGTCGCCAAGTCGAAGGGCTCTTCCAATCCCTACAACATGGTGCGCGCAACATTCGACGCGTTGCAGAAGCAGGCGAGCCCGCGCTCGGTTGCCTCGCGCCGCGGCAAGAAGGTCAGCGAAGTGCTGCGCCGCCGCGACCCTGATGCGACTGTAGAATAATCGAGGTTTGAAACATGGCGAAAGCTGCAGCAAAGACAGTGACCGTTGAACAGGTCTCAAGCCCGCAACGGCGCCCCGGCGACCAGCGGGCAACGCTCATTGGCCTCGGCCTCAACAAGATGAACCGGCGCTCGACGCTGCCGGACACGCCAGCTGTGCGCGGCATGATCGCCAAGGTGCAGCATCTGGTGCGCGTGGTAGAATAAGGACAGGACAAGGCCATGAAGCTCAATGAGATTGCTGACAATCCAGGCGCCCGCAAGGTTCGCAAGCGCGTAGGCCGCGGGCTCGGCTCGGGCCTTGGCAAGACTGCCGGCCGCGGCGGCAAGGGCCAGACGGCCCGCAAGGGCGGCGCCAAGGCCGGCTTCGAAGGCGGCCAGATGCCGATTTACCGGCGCTTGCCAAAGCGCGGCTTCAACAAGCCGAACGCCGTGCGCTACAATGAAGTGAGCATTGAGACAGTCCAGCGCGTTGTTGACAGCAAGAAGATTGAAGCCGGTTCGACAGTGAACGCCGCGAGCCTGATGGCTGCCGGCGTTATCTCGCGGCCACACGGCGGCGTGCGCCTGATCGGTACTGGCAAGATCACGACGAAGCTCAATTTCGAAGTGTTCTACGCCACCAAGGGCGCCATTGCCGCCGTTGAAAAGGCAGGCGGCAGCGTCAAGGTGCTGCGTCCGGCGGCGGAAGCCAAGGACACGAAGAAGGACGCCAAGTAAGCTTGCGGGGTGAGGCGGGACTTCCCATATCGGGAAAACCTCCCACCATAAGGATCGGACATGGCATCAGCAGCAGAACAACTTGCAGCCAACCTCAATTTCGGGGCGCTCGCCAAGTCCGAAGACCTCAAGAAGCGCATCTGGTTCACGCTCGGCGCGCTGATCATCTACCGCATCGGCTCTTACATTCCCATTCCCGGCATTGACGCTGCGGATCTTGCGCGCTTTGCCGCGCAGAATACGGCGGGCATCCTCGGCTGGGTCAATGGTCTTGCCGGCGGCGCGCTGGGCCGCATGGCGATTTTCGCGCTTAACATCATGCCCTACATTTCGGCGTCGATCATCATTCAGTTGATGACAACGGTTTCGCCGCATCTTGAAGCCCTCAAGAAAGAGGGCGAGTCTGGGCGCAAGAAGATCAATCAATATACGCGCTACGGCACAGTGTTTCTTGCCGCCATCCAGGCCTATGGCATTGCCGTTGGACTGGAAGGGCAGGGACTGGCGACCGACCCCGGCATGTTCTTCCGGCTTTCGACAGTCATCACATTGACTGGCGGCACCGTGTTCCTGATGTGGCTTGGTGAGCAGATTACTTCGCGCGGCATTGGCAACGGCACGTCGCTCATCATCTTCGCTGGCATCGTTGCAGGTTTGCCGTCTGGCCTTGCGTCGATGCTTGAGCAGGCCCGCACGGGCCAGATGTCGGTGTTTCTGGTGTTTGGCATTCTCATCATGGCGCTCGCCGTCATCGCCTTCATTGTGTTGTTCGAGCGCGCCCAGCGACGCTTGCTCATCCAGTATCCAAAGCGCCAGGTCGGCATGAAGATGTTCCAGGGCGAGAGCTCGCATCTGCCGCTCAAGCTGAATACTTCAGGCGTGATCCCGCCGATCTTTGCGTCCTCGCTGCTGTTGCTGCCGATCACCGTCGCCAACTTTACGGCAAAGGGCGGTCCGGATTGGCTGATTTATGCAACGGCATTGCTCGGCCATGGCAAGCCGTTGTTCCTGGCGCTCTATGTGCTGCTGATCATCTTCTTTGCCTTCTTCTACACTTCCATCATGTTCAACCCGAAGGAGACGGCCGAGAACCTGAAGAAGTATGGCGGCTTTATCCCCGGCATCCGGCCGGGTGAGCGGACGGCCGAATACATCGACTATGTGCTGACGCGCATCACGGTTGTTGGCGCTTTCTATCTGTCAGTCGTCTGCCTGTTACCCGAATTGCTCATTGGCTATACCGGCGTGCAGTTCTACTTTGGCGGCACCTCGCTGCTGATCGTGGTCAGCGTCACGCTTGATACCGTGGCGCAGATCCAAGGCCATCTCTATGCCCAGCAGTATGAGGGGCTGATCAAGAAGGCCAAGCTGCGGGGCAATAAGCGATGAACATCATACTTCTCGGGCCGCCGGGGGCGGGCAAGGGAACGCAAGCCAAGATCCTCGAAGAAAAGCGTGGCTTCAAGCAGCTCTCAACGGGTGACCTGCTGCGCGCAGCAGTCAAGGAAGGCACCGCCGTCGGCCTCAAGGCCAAGGCAGTCATGGATCGCGGCGAATACGTCTCTGACGACATCATTCTGGATATTGTTGCCGAGCGCATTGCCAAGCCGGATGTGAAGGTGGGTGTGGTGTTCGACGGATTTCCGCGTACCCCGGCCCAGGCCGAGGCGCTCGACAAGATGCTGGCATCGCGTGGCCAGAAACTCGACGCCGTCATCGAAATGAAGGTTGACGATGAAGCGCTGATTGTCCGGCTTTCGGGCCGCTATGCCTGCGCCAAGTGCGGCAAGGGCTATCACGACAGCTTTGCCAAGCCGAAGGTTGAAGGCGTGTGTGATGCCTGCGGCGGCACGGAGTTTACCCGCCGGGCAGACGACAAGGCCGAAACGGTACGGGAGCGGCTTACGGTCTACAACAAGCAGACAGCGCCGCTGGTGAATTATTACGCCGGGCAGGGCAACCTGCACCGGGTTGAAGGCATGGCTGATGTCGGAGTCGTAAGCTCCGGCATTGGCCGGATTTTGGATGAGGTGCGGACCTAAAATGTCGTCTTCAAACGGTTGACGCGCTAGCGATTCCAGCCTAAGAGACGCAAATTCTAGGTCTGCATTGAAGCTCGCTTGGGAAGGGAAACCTTGTCCGTGCGTGGCTTTGCGCTATTGCAGCGCAGCGAGGACTGAACGTGACAACCATACAAGGGGTTTAAGCCCTTGATTGGATTAGGAGAAAAAGAGTGGCCCGTATTGCAGGCGTAAACATTCCGACCAACAAGCGCGCGGTGATAGCACTTCGCTACATTCATGGCATTGGCCCGGTCAATGCCGTCGAGATATGCGACAAGGTTAAGATTCCGCACGCTAAGCGGGTGAACGAGCTGTCGGACGCCGAAGTATTGGCGATCCGCGAAGTCATCGACCGTGACTATGTGGTGGAGGGTGACCTGCGCCGCGAAGTTTCGATCAATATCAAACGCCTGATGGATATGGGCAGCTACCGCGGCACACGTCACCGCAAGTCGCTGCCGGTGCGCGGTCAGCGCACCCATACCAACGCGCGGACCCGCAAGGGCCCGGCCAAGGCCATCGCCGGCAAGAAGAAGTAAGGAATAACAATGGCCAAAGAAGCAGCCCGTCCGCGCCGTAAAGAGCGCAAGAACATTTCATCCGGCGTCGTGCATGTGAACTCGTCGTTCAACAACACGATGATCACCATCACCGACGTGCAGGGCAATACCATTGTCTGGGCCTCGGCCGGCAAGCTTGGCTTCAAGGGCTCGCGCAAGTCGACGCCTTATGCCGCGCAGGTTGCTGGCGAGCAGGTTGGCCGTGCTGCCATGGAGCATGGCATGCGCACTGTTGAAGTCGAAGTGACCGGTCCCGGCTCCGGCCGTGAATCGGCGCTGCGTGCGCTGCAGTCGGTTGGCCTTCAGGTCACCTCCATCCGCGACGTCACTCCCATTCCGCACAATGGCTGCCGCCCGCCCAAGCGCCGGCGCGTCTAGCAATTCGAAGCAAGCTCCCGCAGAGGGGCTACAGGTTAGAGGCTGAGTACCTGCTTGCCCCCATACGAGGGTAGGCGGAACATCTACAGGACAGAAAAATGCATGTGAATCAGAAGAACTGGCAGGAACTCATCCGCCCGACCAAGCTCGACATTCAGCCTGGCCGTGACCGCCGCCGGATTGCGACTGTCGTCGCCGAACCGCTGGAGCGCGGCTTTGGCACCACTCTTGGAAACGCGCTGCGCCGCATCCTGCTGTCGTCGCTGCAGGGCGCTGCTGTCTCCTCCGTGCAGATCGATGGCGTGTTGCATGAATTCTCGTCGATTGCCGGCGTGCGCGAGGATGTGACGGACATCGTCCTCAACATCAAGGAAATCGCCATTGCCATGCATGCGGAAGGGCCGAAGCGCCTGAGCTTGCGCAAGGAAGGACCTGGCGTCGTGCGCGCTGGCGACATCCAGCAGACGGGCGATATCCAGATACTCAACCCTGAGCATGTGATCTGCACCCTCGACGAGGGCGCGGAAGTGCGCATGGAATTCACCGTCAATACCGGCAAGGGCTACGTGTCGTCCGACCGCAACCGGCCGGAAGATGCGCCGATCGGCCTCATCCCGGTCGATTCGATCTACTCTCCGGTTCGCCGCGTGTCCTACAAGATCGAAAACACCCGCGAAGGCCAGATCCTCGACTATGACAAGCTCATCATGTCGGTCGAGACTGACGGCTCAATGTCGCCGGAAGATGCCGTAGCCTATGCTGCGCGCATCTTGCAGGACCAGCTCACGGTGTTCATCAACTTCGCTGAACCATCGAAGATCGTGGCAGAGGAAGCCCGTCCCGAACTCGAGTTCAATGCAGCTCTGCTGAAGAAGGTGGACGAGCTGGAGCTTTCGGTGCGCTCCGCCAACTGCCTGAAGAACGACAACATCGTCTATATCGGCGACCTGATCCAGAAGTCGGAAGCGGAGATGCTCCGTACACCGAACTTCGGCCGCAAGTCGCTCAACGAGATCAAGGAAGTTCTCGCCCAGATGGGTCTGCATCTCGGCATGGAAGTGCCGAACTGGCCGCCTGAGAATATCGAAGACCTCGCCAAGAAGTTTGAAACACACTACTGAGATTTGCGCTTTGCCCTATGGGGGCAATGCGGACACGTGAAGGAGAAGGGTTATGCGTCACGGTTTCAAAGGCCGCCGGTTCAACCGCACGGCAGAGCATCGCACGGCGATGTTCGCCAACATGTCGGCTGCACTCATCAAGCATGAGCAGATCGTGACGACGCTGCCCAAGGCCAAGGACCTGCGGCCGGTGGTCGAGCGGTTGATTACGCTCGCCAAGCGCGGTGGCCTGCATGCCCGCCGCCAGGCAATGAGCCAGGTGCGTGACGAGACACAGGTGAAGAAGCTGTTCGACGTGCTTGCCGCGCGCTTCAAGGAGCGCAAAGGCGGCTATGCCCGCATCATGAAGGCAGGCTTCCGCTATGGCGACAATGCGCCGCTCGCTGTCATCGAGTTCGTTGACCGCGACCCAGCCGAAAAGGGCAAGGATTCCGGCCCTTCCATGAAGAAGGAAGAAGCTGAAGCGGTAGCCGCGTAAGCCACCAATAGTTCAAACGAAAAGGCAGGTCTCGCGACCTGCCTTTTTTGTTGTGCGAGACAATGCTCAGTCTACGGAATAAGCGGTCACCGTATCTTCCAGCATGCGCGGAATGACTGCGGTGCGGCCCTTGTCAATGGTGTCGAGATCGGCGCTGCCCGACTTCAATCCCATCAACTTCTCAAACGAGCCGTCCTTATTGACGCGGATCAGGCCGCCAGCGATAAAGTCAGTGGTAAGGAAGTTGCCGTGCGCATCACGCTCCAATCCATCGAGATTGCCGACGGGACGGCCATCACCGAAGTTCTTGACCTCCTTCGACTTGAGATCGACGGTGAAGAGGTTGCCGGCAACATCGGTCGAGCCGTCGTCATGCATGCCTTTGCCCCAGCCCGCGACCAGCAATTTGCCGCCATAGATGACGCGCAGGCCGTTGATGTGCGGAAGATCATCCTTGTCGTACCACAGCGCCAACTTGCCATCGGCCAACTGCCAAATTCTGCGCTTGGCGATGTCTGAAACATAGACATTGCCCTTGGAGTCGACGGCCGTGTCGTTCAGAAACACGGCGCCGGGCGCGTCATAAGTCGCGGTGATCTTGCCGGTTCGGGTATCAATTTCATGCAGGCGGTCAATGTCCGAGACCCACATCTTGAAGCCCTGCATGACGATGCCCTTGGGCGCGTTCATGCCACCCTCGATCCATTTCAAGGTGATGAGCTTGCCATCGCGGGACACTTTGGAGATGAAGCCATTGCCGTCCTTGTCGAGCGGGCCGCCATTCAGGTTCGACACATAGAGCACCTGATGGGCGATATCGAGATCAACGCTTTCCGGGTGACTAAAACCGGTAAGTGTCCATTTTTCCTTGGGTTCTGCCGTTGCAGAAGTAACGGCCGGCGTGGCCAACAGGGCTACAGCCCCGATTCCGGCCCAAAACACTTTCATTGTCGCACTCTCCCTCGTTAACTAACTCACCCCTGTGCCCCTGCAACGCCTGTGCCGGGGACGGGCATTACGGCACTTTCGGCAGGGGTTGGCAAGCAGGGGCTAGGCCTTGATTTCCGATACCTTTTGGGAACTTCGCCGCTCGTGGGCGATGGCCGCAAGCCCGCTGGCGACGATGAGCAGCATGCCGGTAATTGCCAGGGCATTGGGGACTTCAGCGAAGACAAGATAGCCCGAAAGCAAAGCCCAGCCGGTGAAGCTGTACCCGAACGGCGCCACAGCCGATACAGCACCGTGCCTGTAGGACAGAAACACGAAGGTGTGGCCAAGCATCAAGAACAGGCCGGCGCCCAACATGGCCCACAAGCTGTTTACCGATGGTGCGATCCAGCTTTCAGTCGCGGCATGCTCGATCGCGGCGGCCACCAGCACAACGACGATGGTTGAAAAGCCGACAACAAGGCCGGGCACGCTGGTTGGCACCTTGCGGCTTACCAGGTCACGCGCAGCAGCGCCGAAGGCGGTCACGAACGGGAATATGGCATAGCTTGTTGCCGTGCTGCCGCCAGGCTGGGCAACCATGAGCGCGCCGATCAAGCCCAATGAGATGAGCAGGATCTGCCAGGGACCAATTTTCTCCCGCCAGATCAACGCTGCCCCTACAAGCACCAACAGGGGTGAAATCTGGTAGATGGCGGTCACATCGCCGATGGCCATATGCGTCAACCCGCGGATAAAAGCCATGATGGCGACCAGTTCAAACAGCGAACGCATCAGCACCCAGAAGCTGAAAGCTTGCCGGATATGCGCGCCATAACCGAACAGCAGCAAAATGGGCAAGCACCAAAGAAAGCCTGACAGGCCCCGCAAGACCAGCACCTGCATCGGCGGCAACTCATCCAGCGTCAGTTTGATGAGACTGTCGTTGGCGACGAAGGCAGCGCCGGCCAGCAACATGAACATGATGCCGCGCAGATTTGATTGTGCTGTCATGAAAGCGGGCGGATTCTACCAGCTATAGGCTTCGTCGACGCGGATGACGGGATGACGGCCATAGCCGTTGAACTCGGTCAGCGTCGAAATGCTGTAGGCGCCGATGGAACCGAATTCGATGTAATCTTCCTCCGCCAGGCTCGCCAGGATGTCGAGCCGGTGGGGGAGCACATCAAGCGGGTCGCAGGTCGGGCCAAATACCTTGAACGACTTGGCTGTGCCTTCCACCACTTTGCCATCACGCAGCACTCGGAAGGGGGGTTTCAGTTCAGGCACCTGCATGAACTCCATAAGGCCGCCATAGACGCCGTCATTGATGAAGATATCATCGCCGTCCGTGCAGACGAGCTTGACGCGCGTCAGCAACGACATGCAGGTGGCAACCAGCCCACGGCCTGGTTCGCATTCCAGCACAGGGCGCTGGCCTTCGGGGAAAGCTTTGACCAATGCTTGCTGGATGGTCTTGAAGTACATTGTCGGCTCTGGCGCCGTGCTCAGCACATAATTGGCCGGGAAGCCGCCGCCGACATTGAGGCGTGTCAGCTTGATGCCGGCGTTTTGCGCAATGCGAGCGGCTGCTTCTATGTGACGGGCATATGTATGTGGTTCGGTGCTTTGCGAGCCGGGGTGGAAAGTGAGCAGCGGCTTGTAACCAAGCTCGACAGTCTTGTGCAGCAACTCGGTGCACAAATGCTCCGCAGCGCCAAACTTGGTGGAGAAGTCATGTGCCGAAGCGCCACGTTCACGCGGCAGCACGAAGCGCGTTGCAATTTCCACTTCGCTATCGGAGCCAATGACCTCATGGATCTTCTCCAGCTCCTCGCGGCAATCGACGACGAAGCGCTTGCATTTGTAAAGCTTGTAGGCCTCGCTGATCTCGCGGCGCGACTTGACCGGGTTATGATAATGAAAGCGGGCTGGACCGACGGCGCGGCTGACCGCTGCCATCTCATGAACGGATGCAACATCCCACGCCTTGATGCCCGCTTCCGACAATGCCTTGATGACCAGCGTCGACGGGTTGGACTTGACGGCGTAAGTCACCTCGCCCGGAAAGCCGCTGATGAACATGGCGGCCCGCGCCTTGAGCTGGCTGGCGCTGAAGCAGAACAGCGGTTCGTCAGGCTTCAGGGCTTCCGCCACTGCCGCAGCATTGGCGAAGCTTTCGTTGGTCGATGGTGTAGCCTCGCGGCGGGCGCTTCCGGTCATGATTTCCTTGCCAAATGGTCATTTGGTGAGATTCGCATTATGCTCTATTCACAGGCGGAATCCTACTGGCCATCTAAAGCGTTACGGAGCTGGCATGCGTTTGATCGTCTCGATCCTTGTAGTTGTCTTTTTTGCGGTTGGTGGCGCTTCCTGGGCGGAAGTGCTGCCGCAATCGGCCTCGCAGCTGCAACTGTCATTTGCGCCTGTGGTCAAGACCACTGCGCCTGCCGTGGTCAATGTCTATTCCAAGACGCTGGTGCGCCAGGAAAATCGCACCACCATGTTTGACGATCCGTTTTTCCGGCAGTTCTTTGGGCAGGATGGCGGTTTTGGCAGGCCGCGCGAGCGCGTGCAGAATTCACTTGGCTCCGGCGTCATCGTCGATCCCAAGGGGGTGATCGTCACCAACAATCATGTGGTCAAAGGCGGGCAGGATATCCGCGTCGTGCTTGCCGACAAGCGCGAATTCGAAGCGAAAATCCTGTTGGCGGACGAACGCAGCGATTTGGCGGTGCTCAAGATTGATGTGGGCGAGGAGGAGTTGGCCTCGCTCAGCTTTGGGGATTCCGACAATCTCGAAGTTGGCGACCTGGTGCTGGCAATTGGCAACCCGTTCGGCGTCGGACAGACAGTCACCAGCGGCATTGTTTCCGCCCTGGCGCGCACCCATGTCGGCATCACCGATTACCAGTTCTTCATCCAGACGGATGCCGCCATCAATCCCGGCAATTCAGGCGGTGCGCTGGTCAACATGGCGGGCGAACTTGTGGGCATCAATACCGCCATCTTCTCACGCTCGGGCGGGTCCATCGGCATCGGTTTCTCCATTCCCTCCAACATGGTGCGGACGGTTGTCGCCTCCGCCGAACATGGGGGACGCCTGCAACGCCCGTGGGTTGGGGCGGATTTTCAGGATGTGACGCCGGACCTTGCGGACTCGCTCGGACTGTCACGGCCGGGCGGCGCGCTGATCGCCAACTTGCATCCGCAAGGCCCATTGCTGCGTGCCGGTCTCAAGCAGGGCGATGTCATCCTTGCGATTGACGGATTTGAGGTCGATAGCGCCCGGGCTTTCGGCTACCGTTTGGCGACTGCCGGCATCGGGCACTCGGCCCTGATCGAGTTTCAGCGTGGCGGCAAGTTGCTGCAGGCGACAGTCAAACTCGTGGCAGCGCCGGAGCTTACGGCCCGGGAACAGACGCTTATCGAACAGCGCAGTCCGCTGCAGGGGCTTGTGGTTGCCAATCTCTCGCCCGCCGTGGCGGAGGAGGCGGGCGTTCCGGGCACGCTTTCCGGTGTCGTGGCGCTTGAGATCAAGGGTGGGCCTGCGGAACAATTCTTCCGCAAAGGCGACATCATCACAGCGATCAATGATGCGCAAATCAGCACTGTTGCGGACGTGCTAAAGGCGCTGGAAGACGACCCTGGTTACTGGCAAATCGGCCTCACACGGCAGGGCCGCCGGCTGCAGATGACGCTGCGCTGATGACATCGCTGTTCGAGGCAGCGGGTCTTTCCAAGGAGGCGCCCCGGCCCTTGGCTGACCGTTTGCGCCCGCAAGCGTTG
The DNA here is from genome assembly GCA_963814455.1 of uncultured Alphaproteobacteria bacterium. GTDB lineage: Bacteria > Pseudomonadota > Alphaproteobacteria > Rhizobiales > Aestuariivirgaceae > Aestuariivirga. Next base: position 442,891 of record CAWFCR010000024.1, read on the forward strand.
GCAGAGGTCGTGGGGCAGGATCACATCGTCGGCGAGACAGGCGCGCTTACCCGCATGCTGGCTTCGGGGCGTGTTCCATCGATCATCCTGTGGGGGCCGCCAGGCACCGGCAAGACCACTATTGCGCGGCTGCTGGCGGGTGAAACGGGGCTGGCGTTCGAACAGATGTCCGCCATCTTCTCCGGCGTCGCCGATCTTAAGAAGGCGTTTGAGCAGGCGCGCATCCGGCGTGAGCAGGGGCGGGGCACGCTGCTGTTCGTGGATGAGATACACCGCTTCAACAAGTCACAGCAGGATTCATTCCTGCCTTACGTCGAGGATGGCACCATCACGCTTGTTGGCGCCACGACGGAGAACCCGTCATTCGAATTGAACGGAGCGCTGCTGTCGCGCGCGCAAGTGCTGGTGCTGAACAGGCTAGACGAAGTAGCGCTCGATAAGCTGGTGGCGCGCGCCGAGATGTATGAGAAGCGGGCACTGCCGGTTGACGAGGCGGCACGTGCGGCGCTGCTTGCCATGGCGGATGGTGATGGGCGCTACCTGCTCAACCTGGTGGAGGAGATTTTTGCGCAAGGCGGCAGCAAGGTTCTTTCCACCGAAGAACTGGCGCAAGTGGTGCAGCGGCGCTTGCCGCTCTACGACAAGGCGGCGGAAGGCCACTACAATCTGATCTCGGCGTTGCACAAGTCGGTGCGTGGGTCGGACCCCGATGCGGCACTTTATTATCTCGCGCGCATGCTGACGGCAGGCGAAGAGCCGCTGTTCCTGGCACGGCGCATCGTGCGCATGGCGATTGAAGACGTGGGACTGGCTGATCCGCAGGCCTTGCCGCAGGCGCTGGCCGCCAAGGACGCGTTTGATTTTCTCGGCAGCCCGGAGGGGGAATTGGCGCTGGCGCAGGCAGTCATCTATGTCGCCACCGCGCCCAAATCCAACGCCGCCTATGTGGCATACAAGGCCGCCACGCAGCGGGCCAAGGAAACCGGCTCGCTGGCGCCGCCCAAGATCATCCTCAACGCGCCGACGAAGCTGATGAAGCAGCAGGAATACGGTGCGGGCTACCGCTACGACCATGATGAACCAGATGCCTTCTCAGGCCAGAACTATTTTCCACCAGAGATGGGGCGCGAGCAATATTACAATCCACCAGATCGCGGTTTTGAACGCGACGTGAGGAAGCGCCTCGAGTATTGGTCGAAGCTCAGGCGCGAGCGCTCAAAATAAAAGGCCGGGCAATCCCCGGCCTTTCTCGTTTCTGTCTGTAGCGCTTACTTGCGCGAAGCATCTACGCTGAACGGGCCAGCACCTGCTGCCGCGAGGTACAGGAACACGAAGCAGAACATGATGGCCAGTTCACCCATGTTGATGATCGGATAGAGACCGCCCGGCGCATGAAACATGAAATAAGCAACTGCCATCATACCGGCGAGCACGAAAGCGGTAACTCGAGTGAAGAGACCGATCACAATCAGCAGGCCGCCGATGATCTCCAAAAGTCCGCCGATGCCGAATAACGAGGCCAATGGCACGCCATCCTTGAACATGTCGACAGCGGGAAAGCCAAGCAATTTGGCTGTGCCGTGCTGCATGAAGAGCAGACCGGTGACGACGCGGAGTGCCGCGTGCAGGTGGCCGGACCAGGAGGTGGGAATGATTCCGTTGAGCATGTTTTTCCTTTCGTGATTAAATGCTGTGGCGGTTTCCTAGCGCAAAAGCGATATCGTAACAAGTGTGAATACACATATTTTCACACTCCTGCGAGGGTCCCGAGAAATGTGAAGTTTCATACATTTATCTGACAGGCTGTGTGCGGCAGCCGTCAGCCAGCGTGTGCGAGTATGGTCCTCATCCAACGCGGTGTTGGATGCATCATGGAACCACAGGAGGATATGATGACAAAGACCATTTTCACGCTGCTCGCCGCCGCTTTTGCCGTTTCGACGCTCGCTGCACTACCGGCATCAGCCAAGACGGAAGGCATCTGGAGCGATGCTGGCGTCACTGTCATGATTGAGCGCCGCAAACCGCGCGTCAAAGGTGGCAGCGGCTGCGATGATCCGCATGACGTGATCGAGCATCCTGAGTGCCGCTAAGTCGGCTTTATCAGCGGGGGCCCCTGTCATAAGTGGCAGGGGCTCTCACTCCGCCGCCGCTTTGCGGCCACGCTTTAGCACTTCGCGGAGGTATTGCGCGGTGTAGCTGCGCTTTTCGCGCACCACGTCCTCCGGCGTGCCGACGGCAACAATCTCGCCGCCGCCATCACCGCCTTCCGGGCCCATGTCGATGATCCAGTCCGCCGTCTTGATGACTTCGAGATTGTGCTCGATGACGACGACCGTGTTGCCCTGTTCCACCAGCTCATGCAGCACTTCAAGCAGCTTGCGCACGTCATGGAAATGCAGACCGGTGGTCGGCTCATCCAGCAGATAGAGCGTGCGCCCGGTTGCGCGCTTCGACAGTTCCTTGGCGAGCTTGACGCGCTGCGCCTCGCCGCCGGAAAGCGTCGTCGCCTGCTGGCCGACCTTGATGTAGGACAGGCCGACGCGTTCCAGCGTTTCCATCTTGTCGCGTACGCTGGGCACGGCGCGGAAGAATTCGGCTGCTTCAGACACCGTCATGTCGAGCACGTCGGCAATCGACTTGTCCTTGAACTTCACCTCGAGGGTTTCGCGATTGTAGCGGTGGCCATGGCAGGCATCGCAGGTGACGTAAACATCCGGCAAGAAGTGCATCTCGATCTTGATGACGCCGTCACCCTGGCAAGTCTCGCAACGCCCACCCTTGACGTTGAAGGAGAAGCGGCCCGGCTCATAGCCGCGCGCCTTGGCTTCCGGCAGGCCTGCGAACCAATCGCGGATCGGCGTGAATGCACCAGTGTAGGTGGCTGGATTGGAGCGCGGCGTGCGGCCAATGGGGCTCTGGTCAATGTCGATGATCTTGTCGAGGTATTCGAGGCCTTCGATACGGTCATGCTCCAGCGGCGGTTCGCGCGTGCCCATGAGCTTGCGGGCCAGCGCCCGATACACCGTATCAATCAGCAATGTTGACTTGCCGCCGCCCGAGACGCCGGTGACGCAGGTGAAGACGCCGAGAGGAATTTCCGCATCGACATTCTTGAGATTGTTGGCGCGCGCGCCATGCACGCGGATGGAGCGACCCTTCTCCCACCTGCGGCGTTGCAAGGGGATGGGCACCTGCTGGAAGCCGGTGAGATACTGGCCGGTGAGTGAGTTCTGGTTCGCCATCACCTGGGCAGGCGTGCCTTCAGCAATGATGCGGCCGCCATTGACGCCAGCACCCGGACCAATATCGACGACATGGTCGGCGAGCTTGATGGCATCCTCATCATGCTCGACAACGATCACCGTGTTGCCAATGTCGCGCAGGTGAATGAGGGTTTCGAGCAGCCGCGCATTGTCGCGCTGGTGCAGGCCGATGGAAGGTTCATCCAGCACATAGAGAACGCCAGTGAGGCCGGAGCCGATCTGCGAGGCAAGCCGGATGCGCTGGCTCTCGCCACCTGACAATGTTCCCGCCATGCGCGACATGGTGAGATATTCGAGCCCGACATCAACGAGGAACTTGAGGCGCGCGCGGATCTCCTTGAGGATGCGAGCGGCAATTTCATTCTGCTTGTCAGTGAGCTTGGCCGACAGCTGGTCGAACCACTGGTCAGCAGCGCGGATGGAGAAGTCAGCCACCTCACTGATATTGAGCTTGTTGATCTTCACCGCCAGAGCCTGCGGCTTGAGGCGCTGACCGTGGCATTCGTGACATGGCTGGTCTGACTGGTAGCGGGCAAGTTCATCGCGCATCCACTGGCTATCCGTCTCGCGCCAGCGCCGTTCGATATTGCCGATGACTCCTTCAAACGGCTTCTTGGTCTTGTAGGAGCGCAAGCCATCATCATAGGTGATGGTGACTTCCTCTTCGCCGGTGCCGCTGAGGATGGCGTTCTGCACCTTCTTCGGCAGGTCTTTCCAGGCTGTATTCATCGACACCTTGAAGTGCTTGGCAAGCGCCTCCAGCGTCTGCAGGTAGTAGGGCGAAGTAGCGCCGGTCTTTGACCATGGAGCAATGGCGCCCTCACGCAACGACAAGGAATTATCCGGCACCACAAGCTCGGCCTCGAACTTCAGCTCGGTGCCAAGACCATCGCACGCCGGGCAAGCGCCGAACGGGTTGTTGAAGGAAAACAGGCGAGGCTCAATCTCCTCGATAGTGAAGCCGGAAACCGGGCAGGCGAACTTCTCCGAGAAGATGATACGCTCATGCGTGTCGTTCTTGGACTTGTTGGCGCTGTCCTCGCTGGTCTTCGATGGCGGCAAAGGCTTGTCGGCCAGTTCGGCGACAGCGAGACCACCGTCACCCAGCTTGAGCGCGGTTTCAAAACTGTCCGCGAGCCTGGTGCCTAGGTCCGTCTTCACCACCAGCCGGTCCACCACCACGTCGATATCGTGTTTGAACTTCTTGTCGAGAGCGGGCACGGCATCAATCTCGTGGAACTTGCCATCCACCTTGACGCGCTGAAAACCCTTCTTCTGCAGGTCGGCAAATTCCTTGCGGTACTCGCCCTTGCGGCCGCGCACGATGGGAGCAAGGATGTAAATCCGTTCGCCTTCGGGAAGCGCCAGCACGCGGTCAACCATCATGGTCACGGTCTGGCTTTCGATGGGAAGACCCGTTGCAGGCGAGTAGGCAATGCCAACACGCGCATAGAGCAGGCGCATATAGTCATAGATTTCAGTGACGGTGCCAACTGTCGAACGCGGGTTGCGGCTTGTCGTCTTCTGCTCGATGGAGATGGCGGGCGAGAGACCGTCAATCTGGTCGACATCCGGCTTCTGCATCATCTCGAGGAACTGGCGGGCGTAAGCCGAGAGGCTTTCAACGTAGCGGCGTTGGCCCTCGGCATAAATCGTATCGAAGGCCAGCGACGACTTACCGGAGCCGGAAAGGCCGGTGAAGACGATCAGCTTGTCGCGCGGCAGTTCGAGCGAGACGTTCTTGAGGTTGTGCTCCCTGGCACCCTGAATCGATATGACGCGTTTGTGGCTGGACATGAAACCTGACTAGATCAAAACAAGAACGTTCGCAATGGTTGGCTGGTGTCACCTTAGATAGGGAGAACGTCAGCAGTTGTCAGCAAGATCACGCTGTCCACAGAAATCAGGTGCAATCTACATGCTGCCCGGGGCAATTTGCGGCGAGTGTGGTTCTGAGGGCTTCATCCATTCCAACAGCAGATGGATGACCAGCGCCGCGAAGACAACAGCGCCGCCAATCAGCGTGCGTTGGGTTGGCAGTTCGCCATGCACCAGCCATACCCATAGTGGGCCAAGCACAGGCTCCAGCGTGCCGACGAGGGCTGCGAGTGCCGCAGGAATGAGGCGGGCACCGATTGAAAAGCACGCAAGCCCGGCACCGAGATTGATGGCGCCAAAGGCAAACAGCCAGGCGAGGTTGGATGTCGAGACGGCATATCCGCCTGCAAGAACTCCCGCAACGGTGCAAGCAATGATGACGGCAAGGCAAACCGCCGGGATCATGCGAACGCCGACGCTGCGGCGGGTGATGACGGTGGCCGCGGCAAAGGCAAATGCGATGAGCAAGGACAGGCCGTCTCCGATGGGTGAAACCTTGCCTGTGAAACTCTCGGAAACCATGATGGCCACACCTGCGATGACGGCAGCAATGGCGAACCAGGTGCTCGAGGCAACGCGCTCCCTGAACAGGACATAGGCCATGAGTGCCGCAATCAGTGGCACGCCGGCCTGCATCAGCAGGATGTTGGCAACCGTCGTATGCGACAGCGCGACGACAAATGAAGTTGAAGCAAGAGCAAAGCACAGGGCCACAGCAACGCCCGGCTTGCCCATGTTGCGGAACAGAGCAGCGGTGCCGTTTGCGCCATCTCGCCACAGCATGTAAGCGAGCAGGAAAAGTGCCGCGAACAACGAGCGCCAGAAGACGATCGTCCAGTTGTCCTCAATCGAGATGAAGCGGGCGATAGTGCCCCCGAAGCTCCACAGCAGCGCGGAACCTGCGATCAGGGCAATTCCGTTCGCCTTGTCGCGCGTCACCGGTTGCATTACCTAGTTACCCAGCAACTTGCTGCGTGCGGGGCCGACGGCATTGGCGTGCGCATCGAAACCCTCATACTCCGCAAATACCCTGGCGTGGCGGGCAAGCCCGGCATAGGCCGAAGGCATGACTTCCACGACCGAGGTGCGCTTGAGGAAATCATGCACGGACAACGCGGAATGGGTTTTGGCCCAGCCGCCTGTCGGCAACACATGGCTGGGGCCTAGCACGAAATTGCCAAGCGTCGAGGGCGTGTATTCGCCCAGCAACACCTCACCGGCATTCTGCACCAGCGGCAAATACTTGCGCGGCTCCTTGCTGAGGATCTGTAGATGCTCCGGCGCATAATCGTTGATGAAGGCGAAGGCTTCTGTTTCGTCCCGCGCAATGAGGATGCCGCCGCGGGAAGATGTGAGAACAGTGCGGGTGTAACCAGCGCGGGTTTCACTCATTGCCGACCACAGATCGGGGAAAGCCTCCAGTGCGTCACGCGCCACACGTTCGCTCGTGGTCACCAGGAAGGCAGATGAATCCGGCCCATGTTCGGCTTCGATCAGAAGATCGAGAGCGGCGAGCTTGCCGCTCGTCGTGTCATCAGCGAATACGATTGCTTCACTCGGGCCAGCGGGGGTGCCGGTGTCAATGACATCTGCCAGCAGTCGCTTGGCCGCCACGACCCAGGGTGATCCGGGGCCGACTACTTTTACATATTTGGAAATCGTCTGCGTGCCGCAAGCCACGGCCGCAATGCCTTGCGCGCCGCCTGCCTTGTAGATTTTCGATACGCCAGCAGCGCGGGCAGCCACCAGCGTGGCCGCGTCAATGCTGCCGTCAGGTCCGGGTGGGGTGATGATGCAGATGTCAACCACGCCTGCAACAGTCGCCGGGATGCAGGTCATCAGCACGCTGCTGGGAAACGAACCCTTGCCGCGCGGAATATAACAGGCGACGGAAGCGATAGGCGTAGTGCGGTCGCCCACATGCAAACCAGGGCGCATTTCAATGCTCCACTGTGCTTCCGGCATTTGGCGCTGGTGAAACTCGCGGATGTTGGCGGCTGCGAAGGTGATGGCTTCCCGCACTTCAGGTTCAAGCGAGCGTTCTGCAGCAGCGAAATCCGCTTCTGTCGCCGCAATGGCAGAAGCTGTGACGGGGGCCTTGTCGAACTGAAGGGCGAAACGCGCGAGCGCCTCATCGCCTTCGGCCCGCACGGCGGCGATGATGGGTTTCACCTTGTCAAGGAAGGGGGCAAGGTCGGTCTCGGTGCGGATCAGCAGGCTTGCCCGTGTCACCGCCGACACTTCCGACAGATGCAGTAGATTGACCATCGAGCCCTCCCGGATTCGCATAACGCTATGGCCAGACTGCGGGCAAATAGCAAGCGCGGTTGCCGCAAGGCGGCATGCCCTGTATGCGCTGGCAGATGACGCATCCTGAAACCCAGTCCAAGACCGCCGAGTCGCTGGCGCTGCTGCGCATCGCGTCGCCGCTGATGGTTTCCTATGTCGCCGATGTGGCAGGCGTCGTCATCACCAAGGCGGTCGTCGGCCGGCTTGGTTATCTCGAGCTGGCAGGCGTCGGCGTTGCAGCCGACATCAGTTTCCAGTTCGCCATTGTCACTATGGGCTTCTTCTCCGTCGTTGGCGTGCTGGTGGCGGGAGCGCTCGGCGCACGCCGACGCGAAGACGTGACCGGTGCCCTATTGCAAGGCCTTTGGCTCGCCGCCCTGCTGGGGGGAGTACTCAGCATACTTGTCTGGAATATGGGTGCAGTGCTGGCGTTTGCCGGACAATCGCCTGAAGTTGTTGCGGTTGCGGCGCCGTTTGCGCGCGGCTTTGCCTTCGCCATGCTGCCGATGATCCTGTTCTCGGTGCTGCGCGCCTTTGCTGCTGCGATGATGCGGACCGGCATGGTGATGGGCGTGACGCTTGTCTCCGTAGCGCTGCAGTATTTCGTCATGCGCGGGCTGGTGCATGGCGAATTCGGATTGCCGGCTCTCGGCGTAACCGGCGCAGGCGTGGGTTGGAGTGTCATAGCCTGGTTGCGCTGCATCTTGCTTGCTGGTTTCGTGGCCTGGCTCGTCGTGGGTGAGAAGTTGCCGTTGCCACATGGCCAGGCTGCTGCGCATGTGTGGAAGCCGATGGAGCTTGTCCGCCTCGGAATTCCTATTGCAGGCATCGTGGCGCTCGAGTCCGGGTTGTTTGCGGCAGCATCAATCATGTCTGGCTGGCTCGGTCCGGTTTCGCTTGCGGCCTACCAGATGATGATGGGATGGATCGCCATTCCATTCGTCATTTCTCTTGGCCTCTCAGAAGCGGCGATGGTGCGCGTTTCCTACTGGATGGGGGCGAAGAGGGCGCCTGCGGCGCGCGCTGCCGGAAACCTCGGCATGGCGATTGGGGTCGGCATTCCACTTTTGTTGATGATCATTCCGCTGGCGTACCCGCAGTTGGTCAGCCGCGTGTTCCTCGACCATAATGATCCCGCCTATGCGCAGGTTTCGGCGCTGCTAGGCAGCCTGCTTATCATCGGCGCAGTGTTTCAGGTGTTCGACGGCTTGCAAGCGCTCGCCAGCCACGCGCTGCGCGGCCTGCGCGATGCGACCATGCCGCTGGTCATTGCCGGGATTGGCTATTGGGTGATCGGCCTCACCACCAGTTATGTGCTGGCCTTCCCGCTGGGCTGGGGAGCGCATGGCTTATGGTGGGGTGTCGCCATCGGCCTTGCCTTTACGGGGTTACTGCTGGCCTACCGGTTTGAAAAGTTGGCTAGCCGTCAGTTACCTGACTGAGGCAGCGCGTTGAAGAACTCGATCTCAAGCTTCCATGTGGCAAGCTCGTTGATCATTTCATGCCCCGCGCCATCAACTGCAATGAACTGCTTGGGCTCGTTTGCAAGCTCGAACAGCCTGCGGCCTTGCGTGACAGGGATTAGTGTATCCTGCGTGCCATGCTGGATGAGTATCGGAGCCGAAACGCGAGCTATGAACTGGCTCGATTGGAACTGATCTTTCATCAACCACCTGACAGGAAAGTACCAGTAGGCGGCAGAAGCCAGATCGACAGCATTGGCGTAGGGCGCTTCAAGTGCTATTGCAAACACGGGCTGCGCGGCTGCCAACTGCACGGCAACGCCAGTTCCGAGCGATTCCCCCACGAGGGCGATCTTCGATTCCGACACGCCTTGCGCCTTCAGCCATTGATAGGCCGTCACGGCATCCGTCACCAAGCCCGCTTCGGAAACAGAGCCAGAGCTGCCCTCATATCCCCGGTAGGAGAGAGCCAGCACGCCAAAGTTTTGCGCGGCATAGTAGCTGAACCTTTGCGTACGACTTGACAGGCCGCCGCCGTTCCCATGCAGAAAGAGGATGGTGGGCTTTCCGATTGGCGCAGGCTTGTACCAGGCGAGCAGACGTTCACCGTCAGGCGTTTCAAGATGCTTCCGCTCGAAAGCAACAAGTCCAAGTTCGGAGGGACTGAATTCACGCCCATTGGGGTGGTACTGCAAGCTGCGTTGCAACGCATACATCGTTGTCATCAACAGAATGTAGATTGCGAAAAGCCCTATGCCAAAACGCAGTGTCGGCTTGAGCAAGGGGCTTGCTAAAAGATATTCCATCATACCTGCGATCTAACCCGCAGCCTGCTTAAGGCTATGTGAACCCGGGCAGCGCAGGCCGCATTCCAGTATCAATTCTCAACGTGATTTGTACGCGAGACGTAAGTTTCGTCTTCCTGGCCATCACGCTCGAACTTGAGGAAGTCGTAGTAGCCGCAGCGCGTGCCGCTCGGAAACTCGCGGCAAATGGCGGGACGGGCTTCGTAAATGCCGCAGTTGCGGTTTTTCTGGTTGAAGAACATGCAAACCTTGCCGTAAATCTTGTCCTTCTTGCGCTTGAATATGCGCTTGTAGCCGTGGGCCTTCTTGAAAAACTTCTTCTCGGCCTGAGCCAGCGTCACATCGAAGTGCTTGGCGATGCGAGCAGCATCCCTGTCCTTCACCTCGATGACCGGATACGAGCAACAGTAGCCCGGGCATTTCGCACAATCATATTGGTTACGCGCCATCACAGCTCCCCACAGCAAAGGCGCAAGCTCTAAACGATTCTCAAGCGATGTGAACAGGCCTCAGGTGGCAATTGATGGTTTGGTTGATTTTACCGCAGCCCTGATGCCGGCATAGCGCTTGTTGGTCTCGGCCATTTCACTCTGCAGCCATTCGCGGAACGAGCGGGCAGGAGCGGTTTCCTTCGAACCCTTGGCGCGGACAATCCAGTAGCTGCCATGATCCTTGATATCATTGACGAACGGGCGTTTGAGCCAGCCTTCGAGGATGGAATCGGTGCACAGGATCTGATCGCCTAGCGCAAAACCCTGGGCATTCTCGGCCGCCTCGATCGCCAAGTGGTTCTGGAAAGTCGTGCCTTTCCAATCGGACGCCAAGGTTACGCCGTTCGCCTCCAGCCAATCAGCCCACCACTGCTTGCGATTTTCATGCAGCAGGGTGTAGCTGCCTAAGTCTTTCGGCTGGATGTCATCATGACCAGCTATCAGGGCGGGGGCGCAGACCGGGAAGATACTGACGTCCGAGAGCCTGGCCATATCAACCTCCGGCCAGTCACCCCGGCCATAACGGATGGCGAGATCAACCTGATCAACGCGGAAGTCCACCAGCCGGTTGGTAGGGTCGATATTGAGCTCGATATCCGGGTGCAACTCATTGAACTTGCCAAGCCGTGGCACCAGCCAGCGTGACGCGATGGAAGGCTCCACAGAGACGGAGAGCCGCCGTGCCGTGCCGACTGCGGCTGCTTCACGTGAAGCATCCGCCAACTGGTCAAACAGCGGGGTGAGGCGCGATCCAAACTGGCGGCCGGGTTCAGTGAGCGTGACGCCACGCCCCGTGCGGTTGAAAAGCTGGGTGCCGAGAAACTCCTCCAGCTCGCGGATATGGCGGCTGATGGCGGCATGAGTTACGAAAAGTTCGGCTGCTGCGTCAGTAAAACTGCCATGGCGGGCGGCAGCTTCAAAGGCCTTGAGAGCGTTGAGCGAAGGAAGTCGGCGAGCCATGGCTGAGTATAACTTTTCCTAACAGCAATGGTAGGTTATTGCCGTTTGTCTTACAAGTCACGCTCCATCATATTGAATTCAAACGAAAGGAGCCGTGCCATGAAACTCTTTGAAGCCTATGCCAATGTCTATCGTGTGGCCATGTTCCAGCCAGTTGAACGAACAGTGACTGCCGCAGCTGGGCCGCCAAAGCCAAAGAAATTGACAAAACGTGTGTAACTTTTTCTGACAAGTCACGTAGCTTAATGCCGTTTGTGTTGCGGCTGCGAAGCGCCTATATTCAAACCACACAAGAGATTTCAGATGGAGATGAAGATGAACTGGGTTTTTGGAGCTTATTCAAGTGTTTATAACACAGCCATGATGAACGGCACGGGCCGTCAGGATCATGTTGCACCTGCGAAGAGTTCGCCTTCGGCCATCAGCCGCCTGTTCGGCCGCCGCTAATTCGACAGAACGACGAATTGAACCGCATCAGGATGCTACCTGGTGCGGTTTTTTATGTTGCGTCTGGAACGAACAAGGAACATATTGTCCGTTGATAAGGCGTGAAGTCCGGTTGGTTTTAGCGTGAAGCAAGACTAGGACAGGTTCGGAAAACGGGAGAGTGTGATGGCGGGATCAGTTAACAAGGTCATTCTGGTAGGCAATCTGGGCCGCGACCCTGAGGTGCGCCATACGCAGGACGGCAAGCCCATCGTCAACCTCAGCCTGGCCACCAGCGAAACCTGGCGCGATAAGGGCACAGGCGAGCGCAAGGAGCGTACTGAGTGGCACCGCGTGGTGATCTTCAATGAAAACCTCGCCAAAGTGGCGGAGCAGTATCTGAAGAAAGGCTCGACCGTCTATATTGAGGGGCAGCTGCAGACCCGCAAGTACACCGACAAGGACGGGGCCGAGAAGTACTCCACGGAAGTTGTGCTGCAGAATTTTCGTGGCGAGCTAACGATGCTGGGAGGCCGGGCTAGCGGTGATTCTGCCGGAACGGCGAGTGGTGGCGATGATTTCGGCCAGTCAAGCCCGCTGGACAAGCCGCGCGGCGGGGGCGGAAAACCGCAGAATTTCACCCGCGATCTCGATGACGAAGTGCCGTTCTAAGCGCTTTGCAGTGAAAAACCGGCCCGTTGCCTTATTTTATCCATAGTTCACAGGCTAATGCAGACAGGATTTGCTGCATTGCAGCATAGCAGTTTTCATTTGTGAGGCAGCATGAATAAAGCACTTGTGGCTGGCGTAGCCGCGCTCGGCATTCTGACTTCGGTAGTTAGCGCCACAGCTGAGCAAAAGACCATTACAGCAGCAGAGCTTGGCAAGCTGTTTCCGGGCAGCTTCCTGGCGGTTGCTGGCGGAATGTCGATCAAGATTACGGCGCGCGGCAATGGTTCGCTGCACGGCCAGATGCAAGACCTCAAGGACAGTGGCCGGTGGACGCTTTCCGGCGGCCGCTTGTGCATCACCTGGAGCAAGTGGCTTAACGGCAAAACTGCCTGCTCAATGGTGGTCGCCGACAATGGCTGGTACCGCGGCAACGGCGTCAAGTTCCGCAAGCTTTAAACAGCTCTTTTCTGAACAGATTTACGAGTAGTTTCCGCGTGTTTTGATTGCGGAGGAACGCTCGCCAAACTAAAGTTGGCGGGCGTTCGAATCGTGCCGTGAAGTGTGCGAATTGTAGACGCCAGCAACAGGCAGGCACAGGCATCACTTGAGCGACGACAACGACAAGAATGGCGGGAATTCGACCGCCAATCCCGGTGAAATTTCGCCGATCACCATCGAAGAGGAAATGCGCAAGAGCTACCTCGAATACGCGATGAGCGTAATCGTCAGCCGTGCGTTGCCCGATGTGCGTGACGGGCTCAAGCCGGTGCACCGCCGCATCCTCCACTCCATGAATGAAAATGGCTATGAGTGGAACAAGCCTTACCGCAAGTCGGCCCGCATTGTTGGCGACGTCATCGGTAAATACCATCCGCACGGCGACCAATCCATTTACGATGCGCTGGTGCGCATGGCGCAGGAATTCTCGCTGCGACTGCCGCTGGTGGACGGGCAGGGCAACTTCGGCTCCGTGGATGGTGATCCGCCGGCTGCCATGCGTTATACCGAATCGCGCATGGCCAAGGTCACCCAGGCCATGGTCGAGGACATCGACAAGGACACGGTGGACTTCGGCCCCAACTACGACAATTCCGAACGTGAACCGGCTGTTCTGCCTGCGCGCTTTCCGAACCTGCTGGTCAATGGGGCAGGCGGCATTGCCGTCGGCATGGCCACCAACATGGCTCCCGCATAACCTTGGGGAAGTGATCGACGCCTGCATGGCGGTGATCGACAATCCCGCTGTTTCCATTGATGACCTGATGGAGCATATGCCGGGTCCGGATTTTCCGACAGGCGGCATCATTCTTGGCCGTTCCGGCATCAAGTCCGCGTTCCACACAGGGCGCGGTTCCATCGTGCTGCGCGGCCGCGTTGCGGTCGAGGAAATCCGCAAGGATCGCGAAGCGCTGATCATCACCGAGATACCCTACCAGGTGAACAAGTCGATGATGATCGAGCGCATTGCCGAGATGGTGCGCGACAAGAAGCTGGAAGGCATTTCCGACATCCGCGACGAAAGCTCTCGCGAAGGCATGCGCGTGGTGATCGAAATCAAGCGCGATGCCATGTCGGACGTGGTGCTCAACCAGCTCTACCGCTTCTCGCAATTGCAGAACACCTTCAGCGTCAACAACATTGCGCTGTTGGGCGGCAGGCCCGAACAGCTGAACCTCAAGGATTTGCTGCAGGCCTTCATCAGCTTCCGCGAAGAGGTTGTCACCCGCCGCACCAAGTTCCTGCTTGGCAAGGCGCGCGACCGCGCCCACATCTTGGTGGGCCTCGCCATTGCCGTCGCCAACATTGACGAAGTGATCGCCCTTATCCGCAAGTCGAAGGATGCGGGTGAGGCGCGCGAGGCGTTGATGAGCCGGGCCTGGCCCGCGAAAGACCTGGGATCACTCATCAGTCTCATTGCCGATCCGCGCCATGGTCTCGGCAAGGACGGCAATTACCGGCTGTCGGAAGAACAGGCGCGCGCCATTCTCGAACTGCGGCTGGCGCGTCTCACGGCGCTCGGCATCGAGGAAATCGCGGAGGAGCTGCAGAAACTCGCGAGCGAAATTTCCGAGTATCTTGAAATCCTGCGATCGCGCGCGCGCGTTCAAGGCATCATCAAGGATGAACTGACCGCCATCAAATCCGAATTCGCCACGCCGCGCAGAACCGAAATCATCGACAATGAGGGCGAGGTTGATGACGAAGACCTGATTGCGCGCGAAGACATGGTGGTGACCGTTTCGCACGCAGGCTACGTCAAGCGCGTGCCGCTCTCCGCCTACCGGGCGCAGCGGCGCGGCGGCAAGGGCCGGGCCGGCGTGCAGATCCGCGAAGAGGATTTCGTCACCAAGTTGTTTGTGGCCAATACGCACACGCCGATCCTGTTCTTCTCGTCAGCCGGAATGGTTTACCGCATGAAGGTGTGGCGTTTGCCGGTAGGCAATCCGCAGGCGCGCGGCAAGGCGCTCATCAACCTGCTGCCTTTGGCGCAGGGCGAGCGCATCACCACCATCATGCCGTTGCCTGAGGCAGAGGCTGAGGCAGCCAACCTGCACCTGATGTTTGCAACACGCTCTGGCACCGTGCGGCGCAATGAGCTGGCCGATTTCGAGAGCATCAACCGCAGCGGCAAGATCGCCATGAAGCTTGACGAGGGCGACCAGATCGCCAACGTCGAAACCTGCACAGTTGGAGACGACGTGCTGCTGACAACGGCGCAGGGACAATGCATCCGCTTCGCTGTCGATGATGTGCGGGTGTTCAAGGGACGTGATTCAACCGGCGTGCGCGGCATCAGGCTTGAGGAGGGTGACCATGTGATTTCCATGGCCATCATCCGCCATGTGGACGCAAGCGCCGAAGAGCGTCTGGCCTTCATCAAGATGTCGCGCGCCGTTTCCGGCGATGAAGCCGAAGCAGAGGGGGGCGATGAAGAAGGCGTAGTCGACCAGGGCCTGTCACAGGAGCGTTATGCGAAGATGGGGGCGGCCGAACAGGTGATCCTCACCGTCTCCGCCAATGGTTATGGCAAGCGCACATCGTCATACGAGTATCGCATCACCAACCGCGGCGGCAAAGGCATCGTCGCCATGGCGGTGAATGAGCGCAATGGACCGCTGGTTGCCTCGTTCCCGGTTGATGCAAATGACCAGATCATGCTGGTGACCGATGGCGGGCAGCTTATCCGCTGCCCGGTCGAAGGCATCCGCAAGGCAGGACGTTCGACGCAAGGCGTTATCGTCATCGACACGGCCGATGATGAACACGTCGTCTCGGTCGAACATCTGAGCGAAGAAGACAGTGACGAGGGTGCCGAAGGCCAGGGCAACGAGTGATGAGCTGGGAAACCTACCTCGCCTTCTGCATTGCCGCGACTGCCTTGCGCTGGTGCCCGGCCCTACAGTCACCGTGATCATCGCCAACAGCCTGAGATATGGCTCGCGGGCGGGGCTCCTGAATGTTGCTGGCACGCAGGCAGGCGTCCTCATTTGGCTTGGCATTGCAGGACTTGGGACTTGGCGCCGCCATCAAGCTGATGGGTGTGTGGTTTGATGTGCTGCGCTGGGCTGGCGCGCTTTACCTCATCTGGCTCGGCATCAAGCTGTTGCGCGCCAGGGGAGAGCTTTCAGCAACAGTTGAACGTCCACGGCCCGCAAGCGGATTCTTCCTGCAGGGCTTCATCGTCATCATTTCCAATCCCAAGATGCTGGTGCTGTTCGGCGCCATGATCCCGCCGTTCCTGACACCGGGTGGCAATTCTACCGGCGAGACAATGTTGCTTGGATTCACGTTTATGGGGATCGCTGCGGTGGGCGATACGCTTTACGCCCTGATGGCCGGAAGCGCTGGCGCATGGCTTTCTCGCAGCCGGGTGCGCGGCATCGAGATCGTGAGCGGCCTGTGCCTCACCGCAGGCGGCCTATGGCTGGCGCTGCGCGGGCGTTGAGCATGCGGTGGTTCGCGCTGATTGTGTCGGCGTTCTTCGTGTTTGCGTCACCGGGAGCAGGGCAAAGCATGACTGAGTTGCATGAGGCAGTGGCGGCAGGTGATGCAGGGCGCGTTGCAACCTTGATCAAGGCAGGCGCCGCCATCGATGCGAAGAATGCGGCTGGAGAAACGCCACTGCTGATTGCCGTTCAGAAAAACCAGACGGATATTGCCGTGGTGCTGATGGAGGCGGGCGCCAGCATCAATGCGCAGGCAGACAACAAGGATACGCCGTGGCTTCTGGCGGGCGCGTCAGGCCGAACAGAAATGATCCGGGCCATGGTTCCTCGGGGGCCAGATTTTTCGATCCGCAACCGCTATGGCGGCAATGCGCTGATCCCGGCCTGCGAGCGGGCGCATGTGGAAACGATCAAAGAATTGCTGACCACGAAGATTGACGTCAATCACGTCAACAACCTTGGCTGGACCTGCCTGCTGGAGATCGTCATCCTCGGCGATGGCGGGCCACGCCATGTGGTGGCAGCGCGGCTGGTACTGGCGGCAGGCGCTGATCCCAACCTCGCCGACAAGGACAGTGTTACCCCGTTAAACCATGCGCGGGCCAAAGGGCAGGCTGAGATTGCCGAGCTAATTGAGAAGGCAGGAGGGCGGCCGTAGGAACTACGCCATCCCGAGTTTGCGGGCCAACTCCATATCCCAATAGGTGGCTTCGATCTTGTTGCCGTCAAGATCGCGCACAAAACAGCCATAGTAGGGCTCGCCGTATTCGTGCCGGTGGCCTGGCTCGCCATCTTCCGTTGCGCCAGCCGCCAGCGCTGCCTTGAAGAATGCCGTAACCTCGGCTTTCGATGCCGCCACAAAACCCACATGCACGCCATTGCCGCAGATTGCTGGTTTGCCGTCATAAGGGATATGGATCCAGAACTCCGGAAGGATCTTGCCGAAGGCTATAGACCCGGATGCTCCATGATGATGCGGCTGCCCAGCGTTGCCAGGACGGAAGAATAAAAGGCCTTGGCCTCCTCATAGCGATTGGTTCCAACCGACACATGCGAAAGAATGGATGCAAACTGGTCTGTCATGATTATACGTCTCCGTGCGGTGACTTTATGAGAGATTGCTGACAAGTTGCGGCAGCAGTCCAGCGCGTCGACTATTCCGTCTCCGACTTGGGAACGATCATGGCGATCTTGTCCACCCAGGCTTGCGCCGAGCGCCGCCAAATTTGCTCCTTCGGCACAAGCGCATCGCGCTGAGTGATAGTGCCGACGCGGAGACCGAAGAAGCCGGGCAAACCTGCGTCTGGCCCGCTATAGAGCCTGGTGCCGCAGCGTGGGCAGAAGCCCTGGACGCGCCGGTTGCCGCTGGCGGCGATCTTCACGTAAATCGACGGTTCACCACCCAGCATTTTGAAGCTGTGTGGGCTCGCCGGAACGATGACGCTGAACGCCGAGCCAGACAACATCTGACAATCGGCGCAATGGCAGATCGTGACATCCGCCGGATCGACCTCCGCTTCATAGCGGAGATAGCCGCAGTGGCACTGGCCGTCGATCTTCATAATGCGCGATTCTGTTGCATGGGGAGAGGCAGGTCAAGAGCGCATGTGGGAGAAAACCTCCTCTCCGCCCAGCCAGTCATGGCGCGGGCGAAGGGGCAGTCGGAAGTTGCCCCGCTGATTGAAATGGCGGGTGTCCGTGAAGAGTGCCAAAGGCCTAGCTGTTAGCTTCGGGCGGCAGGAAATCCACCTCATGTTCTGCTGATAGTTTCACGACCTGGGGAATGTCAGCCAGATCGTGCAGCGCATTGAACAGGGCTTCGAGCTTGCCTGCCGGTGATACCCAGAAAAGCGCGCGCACCGGCTTGTCGGACTTGTTGAAGTAACCATGCGGTATGCCGCGCGGCATGCGCACAAGGTCGCCGGCGCGAGCCTTGCTCCAGACACCATCGAGCTTGAGCTCCAGTTCGCCTTGCTGCACCAGGATGAATTCGTCCTGGTTGGGGTGGATATGGACGGGAACAAACTGTCCCGGCTCGCTGTTGGTTTCGAAGGCAAAGGTCGTGTTGCACGACGCTTTTGGGTAATAGACTTGGCCCAGAATGTTCCAGCGCGTGCCATTGGCGCCCTCGCCATTGCGGGTGATGCCCTTTTCGAGTTCAGCCATTCTGTCCTCCCATGTTTGATTGATTTTCGCCGCTTGCCCGGTTTTTTGCAAGGCTGTTGCGAGTGGCTGCAGTTGGTCCTACTCTGGTTACATGGCGCGCACAGCATTTTACCCCGGCTCGTTCGACCCCGTCACCTACGGGCACCTTGACGTGGTAGCGCGTGCCGCCCGGCTGGTGGACAAGCTGGTAATCGGCGTAGGCCTGCATGCTGGCAAGCAGGCCATGCTTGATCCCGCCATCCGCGTTCACCTGTTGGAGCAGGTGGTGCAGCCCATTGCCGAGCATACCGGGCTCAAGATTTTGATCGTGACGTTTGATGGCCTGGCGGTCGATGCAGCCCGCAAGGCGCATGCAGGCGTCATCGTGCGGGGCCTGCGCGATGCCAGCGACTTCGACTACGAGGTGCAAATGGGGCAGATGAACGGCTCGCTCGCGCCGGACATAGAAACAGTGTTCCTCGCCGCCTCGCCGGCGACGCGGATGATCGCCTCCTCGCTGGTCAAGCAGATTGCCCGCATGGGGGGAGACATTTCCTCTTTCGTGCCCAAGGAAGCTGGCGAAGCGATTGCCGCAGCCCTCAAAAAATCCTCCTAAGCTGCCGTAATTCCGGCTATATGCCGGGCGAAACGGAATCACTCAAAGTCCAATCGGAGACAAGCATGAGAAGATTGACGCTGGCCGCTGTCGGCCTCCTGGTTCTGGCGGCACCTGCTGCCGCCGGGGCCCTCAAGGTAGAAACAAGCAAGGGATGCTCATTCAGTATTGCGCTGCGGGATGATGTGGCGCCCTACCATGTGGCGCAAGTGAGCAAGCTCGCTGCATCAGGCTTCTATGATGGCATCGTTTTCCACCGCGTCATCGAAGGCTTCATGGCGCAGACCGGCGATCCTACCGGCACCGGCACCGGCGGCTCGCAGGAGAAGGATATTGCGGCGGAATTCTCCAAGGAGCATTTCGCCCGCGGCACGGTTGGCATGGCAAGATCGTCCGACCCCAACTCCGCCAACTCGCAGTTCTTCATCATGTTTGCCGAAGGCGGCTTCCTCGATGGCCAATACACGGTATTCGGCCAGGTCGATGATGAGGGCATGAAATGCGTTGACCAGATTGAACGTGGCGAACCGCCAGCAAACCCAGACAAAATGACAAAGGTAACGGTGCAATAATGGCTGATCTCGAAAATACCCTGCTGCTGGACCTCGCCACCGCCAAGGGCGAGGGCAAGGGCCGCGTCACCATCGAGCTGCTGCCGCAGCTGGCGCCGGGCCATGTCAAGCACATCAAAGAATTGGCGCGCGAAGGGTTCTACGATGGCGTAGTGTTCCACCGCGTCATTGAAGGCTTCATGGCGCAGGGTGGCGACCCGACTGGCACCGGCACGGGTGGTTCGAAGAAACCCAACCTCAAGGCCGAATTCTCGAAAGAGCCGCATGTGCGCGGCATTTGTTCGATGGCGCGCTCGCAGAGCCCGGACTCGGCCAACAGCCAGTTCTTCATCGTGTTCGATGACGCACAGTTCCTCGACAAGCAATATACCGTGTGGGGACGCGTCACCTCCGGCATGGAGATTGTCGATACGATCAAGCGCGGCGAACCGGTCTCGCAGCCCGACAAAATCGCCAAGATGCAAGTTGCAGCTGACGCGAAGTAAGATGAGAAGGGCCTTCGCCGCATTGGTTGTGATGACGGCTTTTGCTTTGCCGGCGCAGGCGACGGAATGGCTTGTCTGCTCCGCTGAGGGTGGCAAGGCTTCGTTCAATATTCTGGCAGGCTCGCTCGGCGTCGGCACCGCGACGGATTTCGAGGTGCGTGTCGGTGACAAGAGCTGGTCCACCAAGGACGGCGAAGGCACGAAGATCACCAAGCTGCAGTCTTACGAGGACGAGCGCACTATATTGGCCACGGTTGCAGATGCGGACATGGCCAAGACCGTAGCCGAATTGCGCTTGTTCAAGGCAACCGAAGGCGAAAGCATTGTGCAAGGTGGAGTTCTCATCGTGGCGGGCGAAGGCGCTTGGGCGGTGAACTGCCCCAACGAGTAATGCGCGTTTCCGACTTTGACTTTGAATTGCCGCCGGAGCGAATTGCCCTTCGCCCGGCGGTTCCGCGTGAGGCGGCACGGCTGCTGGTGGTTGGCGATAGTTTGCGCGACCAGACGGTTGGCGATTTGCCAGCCGAGTTGCGGGCGGGCGATGTGCTGGTGTTCAACGATACGAAAGTCATTCCCGCAGCGCTTGCCGGGGTGCGCGTGGGCCGGGCGGGGACTACTCCCAAAATCGAAGTGCTGTTGCACCAGCGGCTGGATGCCGGCCGCTGGAAGGCGTTTGCGCGGCCTGCCAAGAAGTTGCAGGAACATGACGGGATCGACTTCAACGGGCTGTTAGCAAAAGTCGAAAACAAGAGTGATTCCGGAGAGATAACCCTCTCCTTTGATGTATCGGGTGAAGCACTTGATGCGGAGGTTGCACGGGTCGGGCAAGTGCCCTTGCCGCCCTACATAGAATCGAAAGCGGGCGATCGACGCTCAGGATCGCAACGACTACCAGACGATGTTTGCCGAAAAGTCTGGCGCCGTGGCAGCCCCCACAGCCGGGCTGCACTTCACAGCATCTCTCATGAGATCACTGCAAACCACTGGAATAACATCAGAAATTATAACACTACATGTCGGCGCGGGCACCTTCTTGCCGGTGAAAGCCGATGATACCCGGGACCATCACATGCATGCCGAATGGGGCGAGGTGAGCGAGGCGACAGCTGCCCGGCTCAGGGCGGCAAAGCAGGATGGCCGCCGCATCATACCCGTCGGCACCACCAGCCTGCGCCTGCTGGAGAGCAGCGGGCTTCAACCGTTCAGCGGCACAACAGACATCTTCATCACGCCAGGCTACCGCTTCAGGGTCGCCGATGGGCTGATCACCAATTTCCACTTGCCACGTTCAACCCTGTTCATGCTGGTTTGCGCTTTCGCCGGGCAGGACAGAATGAAGGCGGCGTATGCGCACGCAATCGCAACAGGCTATCGCTTCTATTCCTACGGCGATGCCAGCCTGCTATGGCCACAGGCAACATGACTGACTTCGGTTTCACCCTGCACAAGACGGATGGCGAGGCGCGGCTTGGCACCGTGCACACGGGCCGTGGCGATATCCGCACGCCTGCCTTCATGCCGGTTGGTACAGTCGGAACCGTAAAGGGCCTCTACCTTAACCAAGTGAAGGAGGCGGGTTCCGACATCATCCTTGGCAATACCTATCACCTGATGCTGCGGCCTGGCGCAGAAGAGGTGGCGGCGCTCGGCGGCTTGCACCAATTCATCGGCTGGAATGGCCCGATCCTGACCGATAGTGGCGGTTTCCAAATCATGTCGCTCTCCAAGATCCGCAAGATCACGGAGCAGGGGGCAACATTCCAGTCGCACATTGACGGCCGCCGCCACGAATTGACGCCGGAACGCGCCATGGAAATCCAGCGCCTGCTTGGCTCCGACATCCAGATGCAGCTCGACCAATGCCTTGAGTTTCCACATTCGGACAAGGATGCCGAGAAGGCCATGCAACTGTCATTGCGCTGGGCGGCACGTTCGCGCCACGCCTTCGGCACGCAGCCGGGGCGGGGCAATTTCGGCATCGTCCAAGGCGGCGTCAACGAAAAGATGCGGCGTGCAAGTGCTGCCGGCCTCAAGGACATCGGCTTCGAAGGCTATGCGATCGGTGGGCTCGCAGTGGGCGAGGGGCAGAAGCTGATGCTGCAGACAATCGAATTCACCGTGCCTGAATTGCCGACTAACAAACCGCGCTACCTGATGGGGGTTGGCACGCCTGAGGACATTCTGGAAGCGGTGGCGCGCGGCATCGACATGTTTGATTGTGTCATGCCGACACGTTCCGGCCGCCACGGGCAGGCCTTCACCCGTTTCGGCAAGATCAACCTGCGCAATGCCCGCCATGCCGATGATCCGCGCCCGCTGGATGCTGAAAGCTCATGCCCGGCGCTAGCACAATATTCGCGCGCCTATCTGCACCACCTCATGCGCTCCGGCGAACTGCTTGGCATGATGCTGTTGTCTTGGGCCAACATCGCCTACTATCAGGAATTGATGCAGGGCATGCGCGCGGCAATCGCCGAGGGCCGTTTCGAGGCATTTCGGCATGAGACAAAGGCACAATGGAAACGGGGCGACCTGCCCCGCTAGTATGAGGCACGGGAGGAAGAACACATGAAGATGAGCGGAGAGGAATTCATTGCAGCGCCGCGCGAGGCCGTGTGGCGCGCGCTCAACGACACTGCCGTGCTGAAGAAGTGCATTCCGGGGTGTGAAAGCATCACCCGGCATTCGCCAACAGAAATGTCGGCCAAGGTCACAGTCAAGCTGGGGCCTGTGAAAGCGAGCTTCGGCGGCGATGTGACGCTAAGCCACATCAATGCTCCCAACAGCTACCGCATTTCCGGCAAGGGCACCGGCATTGCCGGCGTTGCCAGCGGCGGGGCTGACGTGACGCTGACGGATGCTTCCGGCGGCACGACGCTGAGCTATGATGTTGATGCGCAGATCGGCGGCAAACTGGCGATGCTTGGTGCGCGGCTGATCGATTCAACCTCGCGGCAGTTGGCGGGCGAATTTTTCGAGAAGTTTGCAGCTGAGGCTGCGGCCATGGCCAAGGGAGCAGCGCCCAAGGCTGCAAAGAAGCCCGCAGCGAAGAAACCCGTCAAAAAGCCAGCAAAGAAGCCAGCGGTAAAAAAGCCTGCAAAGAAACCCGCACAAGAAGAAGTCTTGATTCACTTCGCGCCTTTTGGGGAGAAGTGAGCGCGGAACGCGCCGGATGAGGGACAACACTGACGTGCACCCCTCACCTGTGCCTTCGGGACATCTTCTCCCGCAAGCGGGAGAGGTAAAGTATCTCTTGTTCCTGCCACCAGATGCTCTTGATGTGCGCTACTCAAAAATGTTGCAATGGGATGGTAGCTCGGCGATAAGCCACCCCGACCTGAAGGGAACCATGCCATGACCGCTATTCTCGACGTTACCGCCCGCGAAATCCTTGATAGCCGCGGCAACCCCACCGTTGAAGTTGACGTAACGCTGGATGACGGCTCGTTCGGCCGCGCCGCGGTTCCTTCCGGCGCTTCGACAGGCGCGCATGAGGCTGTGGAACTTCGCGATGGCGACAAGGCGCGCTACCTCGGCAAAGGCGTGAGCAAGGCAGTTGCCGCTGTCAATGGCGAGATTTTCGAAGCGCTGGTTGACCTCGATGCCGAAGAGCAGATCACCATCGACCGGGCGATGATCGAACTGGATGGCACTCCCAACAAGGCGCGACTTGGCGCCAACGCCATCCTCGGTGTTTCGCTCGCAACCGCCAAGGCTGCCGCACAGGCCACTGGCCAGCCGCTCTACCGCTATGTGGGTGGCGCAAGTGCCCGCACGCTGCCCGTGCCGATGATGAACATCATCAATGGCGGCGTGCATGCCGACAACCCCATCGACTTCCAGGAATTCATGATCCTGCCGGTAGGCGCGCCTTCGTTCCGCGAAGCGCTGCGCATGGGTGCGGAAGTATTCCACACCCTCAAGGGCGCGCTGAAGAAGGCCGGCCACAATACCAACGTTGGTGATGAAGGCGGCTTTGCGCCCAACCTGCCATCGGCAGAGGCATCTCTTGAATTTGTCATGAAGGCCATCGAGCAGGCGGGCTACAAGCCGGGCAAAGACATTTACCTTGGTCTTGACTGCGCGGCGACCGAGTTCTTCAAGAACGGCGTCTATGATTATGAAGGTGAAGGCAAGAAGCGTTCAATCTCCGAACAGGCAGACTACCTCGCGGGCCTGGCCAAGAAGTTTCCGATCATCTCCATTGAAGACGGCATGTCCGAAGATGATTGGGATGGCTGGAAGCAGGTTACGACCAAGATCGGCAAGAGCTGCCAGTTGGTGGGCGACGATCTTTTCGTCACCAACACCAAGCGGCTGTCGCGCGGAATCAAGGAGGGCATTGCCAACTCCATCCTCGTCAAGGTCAACCAGATCGGTTCACTAACCGAGACGCTGGAAGCCGTCGAGATGGCGCACAAGGCGGGATACACCGCCGTCATGTCGCATCGTTCCGGAGAAACTGAGGATTCAACTATTTCAGACCTTGCGGTTGCCACAAATTGCGGTCAGATCAAGACCGGCTCGCTCGCGCGTTCGGACCGGTTGGCAAAGTACAACCAGCTGCTGCGCATCGAGGAGCAGTTGGGACAACAGGCGCACTATGCAGGAACGGCAATCCTCAAATCTTAAACCGCATTCGCGGTTTTCCGGCATTCACATGCTGGCCACCTCCTTCGCGGCGGTGGCTGGCGTGGCGATTGCCGCCTACCAGACATTGCATCACTCTCCAGATGTCGCGCCGCCAGCGGTGCAAGTGACTGTCGCGGTTGATCCGCCCAAGGCGCTGGCTTCGTCCACCGATGTTTCCAAAGGTGATTCGTCATCGGTGCCGGGGCAGGACCTTGCGCAAGGGGCAGCGCTCAGTGCGGCCCTCAATGATGGCATTGAACAGCGCTATTCATTTGCCGACATGTTTGATGGCAATGCGCAGACGAAACTCTCCATCAAGGAACCGGACTCGGAGATCAACGTGCTGCTGACCTTCGCCGGCGGCCAAGCCCAAGTTGTGCGCAACATCGAATATCTGCCGCCAGCGGCTGGCGGCAC
Source organism: uncultured Alphaproteobacteria bacterium (assembly GCA_963814455.1). GTDB lineage: Bacteria > Pseudomonadota > Alphaproteobacteria > Rhizobiales > Aestuariivirgaceae > Aestuariivirga. The sequence continues at coordinate 467,956 of CAWFCR010000024.1, forward strand.
TTCTGCAACGCAGCTTGATGTGATGGTATTGCCGGAAGGGCAGATGAGCGGCGCTGGCCGCGCCATCCAGAGTTTCGAGCTGCAGACAACGCCGGGCAAGCAGAGTTTCGAAATCCCCGGCGTTGAAACCGGCAAGGCCATCTGGTTCAGGATTGCAGGACCGGCAGGGCAGGGAGCAATCAGCGTCGGCGAGTTTCGCGTGCTGAAATAGGCCTTTTTTAGTGGAAGGCCGCCGTCACATCATGCAGCGAGGTTTTCGCCAGCGAGGCTGACAATGCAGACTCCGCGCTCTTGAACGGGGTGGACAACACCTTGGTCACTTGCTGCGCTATCGGGCACTTGGTGTTGGGGTCGACATTGTGCATGCGGAACACACTCTCGCCTTCGACGGCGAGATAAATGTCAGCCAGCGTGATGCTGTTGGCGGCGCGCTCCAGCGCAAAACCGCCGCAACGGCCGGAGACGGAGCGCACGAGGCCAGCGCGTTCCAGCTCCGCCATCATCCTGCGGATGACGACCGGATTGGTATGAACGCTTTCAGCAATCGTCGACGAGCATACCGGACCCTGCTTGTCGCTACGGGCCAGAACACTCAGCGCATGAATTGCCACCACGAAGCGGCTGCTGGACAACATGTCAAATTCCTCTTCGCCTTACATCGGATCAATTGGCCTGAAATGCAAGCCCGGCGCTGATCCGGCTTAATGATGTGTTAAGCGTGGCCCGTGAGAATGGGGCGGAAATTCAGGGGCTTTCAGTTGCGAATCCACAAGTTCGATGCGTCCGTCACTCTCGTCTGCTGTGCGCTGCTCGGCTTTTTCGGCTGGCATGCCACCGAGGGACCGCGCGGGTTTGACTACACGGTGAAGTTGGGCAAGCAGGCCGAAGTGCTGGAGCAGCAGTTGGCAAAGGCCACGGCGCAGCGTGAAGCGCTGGAAAGCCAGGTGGTGCTAATGCGGCCCGACAACATCGACCCCGACATGCTGGACGAACAGGTGCGCAAGGTGCTGTTTCTCGCCCGAGCCAACGAGCTGGTAGTGCTTAACCCTCGCTAATTTGCCAATGAAATTAGGCGCATAAACCAAATTCCGGTTAATGCAAACAATCGCAAGTCAACTCAATCGCTTAGTGCTATAAACGACCCGAAAAATTGCGGGAGATAGCAGCTCATGGCGGTCAAATCGGCTTACATCGCACGCAAGGAGTCGAAAAAGGGCGCAAAAGAAACGCCGCGCAGCAATTCCGGCTTCGCGGCTGATGAGGAGCTCAAGGCCTACCGCGACATGCTGCTCATCCGCCGCTTCGAAGAGAAGGCCGGCCAGCTTTATGGCATGGGTGCAATCGGCGGTTTCTGTCATCTTTACATCGGGCAGGAAGCTGTCGTCGTCGGCATGCAGATGGCGGCCAAGGCGGGCGACCAGTTGATCACCTCCTACCGCGACCATGGCCACATGCTGGCCTGCGGAATGGACCCCAAGGGCGTGATGGCGGAACTCACCGGGCGGCAGGGCGGCTTGTCGAAAGGCAAGGGCGGCTCTATGCACATGTTCTCAACCGAGAAGCAGTTTTTCGGCGGCCACGGCATTGTCGGCGCACAGGTGCCGCTGGGCGCGGGGCTTGCATTCGCCAACAAGTATCGCGGCAACGATCATGTGGCGATGACCTACTATGGCGATGGCGCCGCCAACCAGGGCCAGGTTTACGAGACGTTCAACATGGCTTCCGTATGGAAGCTGCCGGTCATCTTCGTCATCGAAAACAACCGCTATGCCATGGGCACAGCGGCGCCGCGTTCCACCGCCAAGTCTGATCATCTCGGCGCACGCGGCGAGGCATTTGGCATTCCCTCCGAACAAGTGGACGGCATGGATGTGCGCGCCGTGAAGGATGCGGCGGACCGCGCCATTGCCCACTGCCGGGCGGGCGAAGGCCCCTACATTCTCGAAATGATGACTTACCGCTATCGCGGTCATTCGATGTCTGACCCCGCGAAGTACCGCTCCAAGGAAGAAGTGCAGAAGATGCGCGAGGAGCACGACCCGATCGAGCAGGTGAAGGCGCGCATCATCCGCTCCAAGTTTGCGAGCGAAGACGATCTCAAGAAGGTGGATGTCGAAATCCGCGCCATTGTCACCGAAGCAGCAGACTTCGCCACCGCCGATCCGGAACCGGATGTGAGCGAACTTTACACCGATATCTACAAGAGCGCGTGAGGAGAGAAGAACAATGCCAACCATCCTCATGCCTGCGCTCTCGCCCACCATGGAAGAGGGCAAGCTTGCCAAGTGGCTCAAGAACGTTGGCGACAACGTCAAGGCCGGCGATGTGATTGCCGAGATCGAGACCGACAAGGCGACCATGGAAGTGGAAGCCATCGACGAAGGGCCGCTGACCGAGATCCTCGTTCCCGCTGGCACCGAGAATGTGAAGGTCAATACGCCGATTGCGGTCATCGGCACGGCGGATGTGAAGCAAATCCTTCGAGACGCCCGCTGTGCGGGCTCCTCAGGATGAGGGAAAAACACAACCTCACCCTGAGGTGCCGTCGCAGGCGGCCTGCTGAAGGGTCCCACCCCTGCGCTGCGCGATGCAGAAATTCCGGAAGGCACCGAGATGGTGATGATGACAGTGCGTGAGGCTATCCGCTCCGCCATGTCGGAAGAAATGCGCGCCAACAAGGACGTGTTCCTGATGGGCGAGGAAGTGGGCGAGTATCAGGGCGCCTACAAGATCAGCCAGGGCATGTTGGAAGAGTTCGGCCCCAACCGCGTGATCGACACGCCGATCACCGAGCATGGCTTCACCGGCATCGCCACGGGTGCGGCGTTTGCGGGCCTCAGGCCCATCGTCGAATTCATGACCTTCAACTTCGCCATGCAGGCGATTGACCACATCATCAACTCCGCCGCCAAGACGCTCTACATGTCCGGCGGGCAGATGGGCTGCCCTATCGTGTTCCGCGGCGCCAATGGTGCGGCAGCGCGCGTCGGCGCCCAGCACAGCCAGGATTATGCGGCGTGGTATTCGCAGATCCCCGGCCTCAAGGTGGTGATGCCTTATTCGGCGGCGGATGCCAAAGGCCTGATGAAGGCGGCGATCCGCGATCCCAACCCGGTCATCTTCCTCGAAAACGAAATCCTCTACGGCAAGAGCTTCGAGGTGCCGAAGCTGGATGACTGGATCGTGCCCATCGGCAAGGCGCGCATTGCGCGTGTGGGCAGCCATGTGACCATCGTTTCCTTCGGCATCGGCATGACCTATGCGCTCGCTGCGGCGGAGAAGCTTGCAGCCGATGGCATCGAGGCGGAAGTCATCGACCTCCGCACCATCCGCCCCATGGATATCGAAACGGTGATCGAGAGCGTGAAGAAGACCAACCGCTGCGTGGCGGTGGAGGAAGGCTATCCGCAATTCTCCGTCACCTCCGAAATCGCCGCGCAGGTGATGACGCTGGCGTTTGATTATCTCGATGCGCCGGTAGCGCGCGTCGCCGGCAAGGACGTGCCCATGCCCTATGCCGCCAATCTTGAAAAACTGGCACTTCCGAATGTGGATGAGGTCGTCGCCGCAGCCAAAGGAGTGCTTTATGTCTGAACATGATCACGATCATCACGGCCATGACCATGGCCACCATGACCACAGCCACGACATTCATCCGCATCAGCTGATGCCGCCGCATGAAGTGTTCCATGATCCGAAGGCGGGCGAACTGGTGCGCGCCTGGATCACCAACGGGCATTTGAGCCTGTCGCTGCATGCGATGGCGTTCGGCAAGGCTGATGTGTGGGGCCATGTGCTCGCTGGCATTGCCGAGCAGGTGGCGGCGTCCTGCGCCGAGATGGGGCATGGCAACACCTCCGGCAACCTCGAGGAAATCCGCAAGGCGCTGACCGCCGATCTCGCCAAGGCGGCGGCCAAGCATTCGCCGCTCTCCGTCAAGTCGTAACGGTTCACAGTCCGAAGAGGCGTTCCCATGCCCGTGCAAGTCCTGATGCCAGCCCTGTCGCCCACCATGGAAAAGGGCAAGCTTGCCAAATGGCAGAAGAAGGAAGGCGACAAGGTGAAGTCCGGCGACGTGCTGGCCGAAATCGAAACCGACAAGGCGACGATGGAAGTCGAAGCCGTTGATGAGGGAACGCTGGGCAAGATCCTGGTCGCCGAAGGCACCGACGATGTGCTGGTCAACACGCCGATCGCGGTGATTTTGGGCGAGGGGGAGAGTGCGGCGGATATTGGGAAGATGGCTGCTGCGCCTGCGAAATCCCTCTCACCCGGCGCTGCCGCGCCACCCTCTCCCCCTGGGGGAGAGGTGAAGGTTGCTTCCACTTCACCCCAACGGGGAGAAGGTGCCGCGCCGCGCGCGGCGGATGAGGGGGCAAAGGGCAGTCGGGTTTTTGCAAGCCCACTGGCGCGCCGCATGGCGAAGCAGAAGGGCGTTGACCTTGCAGCCGTCAAGGGCTCCGGCCCGCATGGCCGCGTGGTGATGAAGGATGTGGAGAGCGCCAAGCCCGGTGCCGCTCCTGCTGCCTCATCCACTGCAGCCGCCTTTGCGCCGCCACCTTCAGACGAGGCGGTGCTGAAGCTGTTCGCGCCCGGCTCCTACGATCTCGTGCCGCATGACGGCATGCGCAAGACCATTGCGCGCCGCCTCACCGAGTCGAAGCAGCATGTGCCGCACTTCTATGTGTCGGTTGATGTGACGCTGGATCATCTGCTGGACCTGCGCGAGCGCTTGAACCTGCAGGCGCCGAAGGACAAGGACGGCAAGCCCCTATGGAAAGTCTCGGTCAATGACTTCATCATCAAGGCGCTGGCCATGGCCCTCGTCAAGGTGCCGGAAGCCAATGTCTCATGGACTGACAGCGCCATGGTGAAGCACCACAACGCCGACATTGGCGTTGCCGTGTCGATCCCCGGCGGGCTGATCACGCCCATCGTGCGCAAGGCGGAGACCAAGGGCCTCGCCGCCATCAGCCTGGAAATGAAGGACTATGCCAAGCGGGCGCGTGACCGCAAGTTGAAGCCGGAGGAATATACCGGCGGCTCGGCAGCGGTTTCCAACATGGGCATGATGAACGTCAAGAACTTCGCCGCCATCGTCAACCCGCCGCACGGCTGCATCCTCGCCATCGGCTCCGGCGAGCGCCGCCCGGTGGTGCGCGGCACCGAGATCGTGATCGAACAGCAGATGACGATTACGCTCTCCACGGATCATCGCTGCATCGACGGCGCACTGGGAGCGGAGCTCATCGGCGCGATCAGGATGTATCTGGAAGAGCCGGGGTTGATGTTGGTGTGACAGTATGACAATCCCGCTTTCCGTTCGTCGTCAGATTGAGAGAGTCGAAAAAGGGTGTGCGCAACTCAGAAGCAAACTCCATGTTGAGATAGTCTCAGGAAGTAGATCTGACATCGATTTGGAGCTTCATACCCTCTTTCGAGAACTGTCGGACTGTTGTGACCAAATAGCAAATGCGGCTTGGATTGCCTTGAATCCAGGTTTGGGAGATAGGAAGCCCAACGTGTATTGGCCTATTAGTCGCGATGAGGAGGGTTTTCTAAAATTACTAGATAGATCTCAATTGACTGGGCTTGGTGCCAAATTTCCTAAGACGCTCAGTATGTTTCGGGAAAGTCAATCTTGGGCAAACCCTGAAGCGCACATTCCCAAGATTAAGCAGCTAGCAAGTGCGCGTCATGAGGGTACTCCGGAAATGACAGTCGGTATGGAGTCCGCGCTATCGATCGGCCACGGAGAGGTTGTTCATATAGAAAGCATGAGAACTGGCGCGCGCGGTGAAATAGTTGAACTAAGAGGAACCGAAATATCAGGTGGGATTAAACGGCCAATCACTGTAAATCAGCACAACTATCCGACAATCAGGACGAAGAGTCAGCAATCTGACCTCTTTAACTTGTTGTCCAATGCCTGTTCTGACTTGAAAAGCCGGGCCTCCTCGATTTTTGAGGAGCTTTCAAATTGAAATCCATCCTTGCATTTGGCGACTCGTTGACGTGGGACTTTGAGGCCTGGACGTTCAGCAGTTTTCTTAAGGTCAGACAACTAGCGCGTGTTGTCGCCGCTTGCGCTTTTGCGGCCATGGCTCCCCCAGTTGCCAGTGCGGATGAAAGTATTGAAGCACTGGCTGCCAAGATTTCGATGCATGACATCGTGATGGAGCAGTGCGGCGAACATCTGGTGCTGGATGGCAAGAAGGTGAATGAGGTGGAAAACCTTTGGCGCAGCGCCCTGATGAAGGGAGGCTTCAAGAGCCATTCATTCTATGTCCGCGCCCATGCCAAGAACAACAATTTTGCCATGAAGCTGGTTGCGGAGGCCAAAAAGTCAAATGGCGAGAAGGCTCTCGACATGACTTGCATCGGTTTGTTCGAACGTGAAAATGAAATGCTTGGTGAAGCGAGTCCACTGCTGAACCTTCGGAAACTCGACGGAAGTTTGCTCAGATGAAATCCATTCTCGCATTTGGTGACTCGCTGACCTGGGGTTTTGAGGCCGGGGCGTTCAAGCGTCATGCCTTCGAGGACCGCTGGCCAAATGCGCTGGCGGCGGGGCTTGGCGGCAAAGCGCGCGTCATTGAAGAAGGCATGAACGGGCGCACGACGGTGTTTCCCGATCCCACCTGCGAGGCGGAGCGTAATGGCGCGGTGGCGCTGCCCATTTGCTGTGCACGCACCAGCCGCTTGATCTCGTCATCATCATGCTGGGCACCAACGACATCAAGTATGCCAACCGCTGCCGCGCCTTTGATGCGGCGATGGGCATGGAGCGCCTCATCAAGCTGGTGAAGCATTTCGACTACCTGCCGGACTACAAGCCGCCGCAGGTGCTGCTGATGTCGCCGCCATGCCTCGTTGCCCACCAAGGATGAGTGGTTCAACGAGTTGTGGGGCCATGCGCTGGCCGAGTCAAAACTGTTCGCCAAGCATTATGCCCGCGTGGCGGAAGAGCAGGGCGTGCATTTCTTTGATGCGGGTTCGGTTGCACAGGCCAGCGACGTTGATGGCGGGCATCTGGACGCTGCGAATACACGGGCCATTGGCGCCGCGTTGGTGCCGGTGGTGAAGGCAATTATGGGATTGTGAAGTTTTGGTTGTCATCCCCGCACTTGTTGCGGGGACCCATGGTTCCTCAAGCGCGCAGCTTGACGAATGGGTTGCCGGAACAAGTCCGGCAATGACAAGTTTGGGAAGGGAATAGACTATGGCCGACACAGCATTCGACGTTCTCATCATCGGTTCCGGCCCCGGCGGCTATGTGACGGCGATACGCGCCGCCCAGCTTGGCTTCAAGGTGGCGATTGTCGAGCGGGAGCATCTGGGCGGCATCTGCCTCAACTGGGGCTGCATCCCCACCAAGGCGCTGCTGCGCTCAGCCGAGATATATCACTACATGAAGCATGCGGATGCTTACGGCCTCTCCGCCAAGGACATTTCGTTTGATGCGGCCAAGGTGGTGCAACGTTCGCGCGGCGTTTCGGGCCGTCTCAATGGCGGCGTCGGCGGGCTGCTCAAGAAGAACAAGGTGCAGGTGATCTGGGGCGAGGCGAAGCTGACGAAGGCCAACGAAGTGGTGGTGGCCGACACCAAGAAGGCGATCATGCAGCCGCAGATTCCGCCGCCCAAGGGAACGTTGGGGGCAGGCACTTACACGGCCAAGCACATCATCATCGCCACCGGCGCGCGGCCGCGCGTGCTGCCGGGGCTGGAGCCGGACGGCAAGCTGGTGTGGACCTATTTCGAGGCCATGGTGCCGAAGGAAATGCCGAAGACGATGCTGGTCATCGGCTCCGGCGCCATCGGCATCGAGTTCGCCTCGTTCTACAATGCCATGGGCGTTGACGTGACTGTGGTCGAGATCATGGATCAGGTGATGCCGGTCGAAGACAGCGAGATTTCGAAGATCGCGCAGAAGCAGCTGGAAAAGCAGGGGCTGAAATTCCGCCTTGGCGCCAAGGTGACGAAGCTCGACAAGAAGGCCAATTCAGTTACGGCCACGATCGAGGCTGGCGGCAAGAGCGAGACGATCACCGTTGACCGGGTGATCGCGGCGGCGGGCGTTGTCGGCAATATCGAAAACCTCGGGCTTGAGGCGCTGGGTGTAAAGACCGAGAAGGGCTGCATCGTCATCGATGGCTTTGGCAGAACCAACGTCGCGGGCCTCTATGCCATCGGCGATGTCGCAGGTCCGCCGATGCTGGCCCACAAGGCCGAGCATGAAGGCGTCATCTGCATCGAGAAGATCAAGGGGCTTGATGCCCACCCGATGAAGAAGGAGCAGATACCCGGCTGCACCTATTGCCATCCGCAGGTGGCGAGCGTCGGCCTCACCGAAGCCAAGGCCAAGGCCGCGGGTTTCGAGTTGAAGATTGGCCGCTTCCCATTTTTAGCCAATGGCAAGGCGATTGCACTGGGCGAGGATCAGGGCATGGTGAAGACCATCTTCGATGCCAAGACCGGGCGGCTCATCGGCGCGCATATGGTGGGCGCGGAGGTAACGGAGCTGATCCAGGGCTTCGTCGTCGCCATGGGGCTGGAGACGACGGAGGAGGAACTGATGCACACGGTGTTCCCGCATCCGACACTCTCCGAAATGATGCATGAAAGCGTGCTGGATGCCTATGGCCGTGTGATCCACATGTGAACTTGAAGTGGCGGAAGGAGCAGGCCATATATCGCTCGCTTGAACAGGGGATTGGAGCATGAACGTCAACAACATCGTCATAGCGCTGGTCATGGGGCTGGTTGCAGGCTGGCTGGCTTCCTGGATTACCGGCGGGGCCGGGCTCGTCCAGTATCTCATCAGTGGCGTGCTCGGATCATTCGTCGGTTCGTTTGTGTTGAACAAAGCGAACATCAACCTCGGCATCAAGAACGAGTATGGCCGGGACATTGCAACGGCGACCATTGGCGCCATCATCGTCGTGCTGGTGGCGCGGCTCATCAGTTAACTTCACGGAGAAAATGACATGAACAATTTGATGGACTTGGGTGGCGGCGTGGGCTGGATCGGCACGCTGGTGATCGGCGCGCTCGCTGGCTGGATCGGCGAGAAGGTGACGGGCTCGAGCATGGGGTTGATCATGAACATCATCGTCGGCGTCATCGGCGCTTACATCGGCGCCTTCATCGCCAATGCCCTCGGCCTGCAGATGGGCGAAATCTTCCAGGGCTGGTTCTGGGGCAACCTGGTTATCTCCGCCATCGGCGCCATCTTGCTGCTGTTCGTCTTGAAGATGGTCAAGGGCCGTTGATTACACGCTGATGACCACTGTTCTTGACCTCACCGGGCAAACCCCGGCCGCGTCACCCCGAAAAGGTGAACCGGCCGGAGACGCCCTTGTTGCGCAAGCCGGAATGGATCAGGGTGAAGGCGCCGGGTTCTGCCGTCTATCACGAGACGCGCAAGCTGGTGCAAGACAACAAGCTGGTGACAGTGTGCGAAGAGGCAGGCTGTCCCAACATCGGCGAATGCTGGTCGAAGAAACACGCGACCTTCATGGTGATGGGCGATACCTGCACCCGCGCCTGCGCCTTTTGCAATGTGAAGACCGGAATTCCCGGCGCGCTTGATCATGATGAGCCGAACCGCGTGGCGGATGCCATCGCCAAGATGGGGCTCAATCATGCCGTCATCACATCGGTTGACCGCGACGATCTTGCTGATGGTGGAGCGCGGCATTTTGCCGAGGTCATCATCGCCATCCGCAAGATTTCGCCTGGCACCACGATTGAAGTGCTGACGCCGGATTTCCTCAAGAAGAAGGGCGCGCTGGAACTTGTGGTCGAAGCGCGGCCCGATGTGTTCAACCATAATCTCGAAACCGTGCCATCGCTCTATCTCAAGATCAGGCCGGGTGCACGCTACTTCCATTCGCTCAGGTTGCTACAGCAAGTGAAGGAACTTGATCCGACACTGTTCACCAAGTCGGGCATCATGGTCGGGCTTGGCGAAACGCGCGAGCAGGTGATGCAGGTGATGGACGATATGCGCTCCGCCGATATAGACTTCATCACCATCGGCCAGTATCTGCAGCCAAGCCGCAAGCACGCGGCGATTGACCGCTTCGTGACGCCGGATGAGTTCAAGGGCTACGAGACAATGGCCTATGCCAAAGGCTTCCTGATGGTGGCGGCAACGCCGCTGACCCGCTCATCGCACCATGCGGGAGATGATTTTGCCCGGCTGCGCGCGGCGCGGCTGCGCCAACAACAGGCATAGGCCATGCCGCAGTTCACGGTGACCCGGCAGCTGAACTTCACGCCGCAGCAAGTCTTCAACGTCATCTCGGATGTCGCAAGCTACCGCGAGTTCCTGCCGCTGGTCGAACGCTCCACAGTACGCGGCGGGCGGCGTTCAACGCCTTCAGGCGATGAACAGTTCAGCGCCGATCTGGTCGTCGCCTATCATCCGTTGCGCATCGAAGAGCATTTCGCCAGTGAAGTTGCGACCAACGCCGAAGCCTTGACGATCAGGACAATCTCGAACGGCCAGTCGCTCAGGAAGCTCGTTTCGTCCTGGGAAGTGCGACCGGCCGAGAACGGGAAGTCTGATGTCGTGTTCACTGTTGACTACGAAATCAAGGGTTTTTTCCTCAGCAACATCGTGGGCGGCATATTCGACCATGCGGTGCGCAAGATCATGAATGCGTTTGAAGAACGCGCGCGCGCGCTTTACGCCAGCTGATCACGCAGCATGTCGAGGGCGGTATCCACTGCCGCAATCCTCACCTCGTGGCGGCCACGGTCGCCAAAGCGCAGTTCCTTCATGTAGGGCGTTCCGCCGCGCAAGGCGCAGCCAAAGTGCACGAGGCCCACAGGCTTGTGGAGCGAGCCGCCGCCCGGGCCTGCGATGCCGGTTACAGAGATTGCAACGGTTGCTGTTGAGCGTGCAAGGGCGCCCGCTACCATCTCCGTCGCGCACTGGCTGCTCACCGCCCCATGGGCATTGATAATATCCAGTGACACGCCGAGCATTTCCACCTTCGCATTGTTCGAATAAGTGATGAAGGCGCGCTCAAAGCTTTCTGAGGAACCAGCAATTGAGGTGAGCAGCCCCGCGATCAATCCACCGGTGCAGCTTTCTGCCGTTGCAATGGTTGCTTTGCGCATGCGGCAGCGGGCCAGCAGCGCGTCAGCCTTGCTCACTAATGCGGTGTCGAAACCGATCATGGAAGCCTGATCGTTGCTGTGGCGAATGCGGCCAGCCCTTCGCGCCTGCCGATGGCGCCGAGCTTTTCTGTCGTTGTCGCTTTGATGGCGATTCGATCCGCGCCCAAGCCGAGAAGGGGAGCAAGTGTTTGCTTCATTGCCGCGACATGCGGACCGATGCGCGGTGCCTCCGCCAGAATGGTAACGTCGACATTTGCCACGACACCATCACGCGCTGCCAGCAGCTGCATAGCCTTGGCTAGAAATATGGATGATGCAGCACCCCTCCATTGCCTGTCGCTGGGCGGAAAGAAGGTGCCGATGTCGCCTTCGCCAAGCGCACCGAGGATGGCATCTGTTAACGCGTGCATGGCGGCGTCTGCATCCGAATGGCCTTTGAGCGCATGGGTGTGCGCAATCTTGACGCCACACAGCGTCACTGCGCTGCCTTTGGTGAACTGATGGAAGTCTATGCCTTGTCCAACGCGAATATCTGGCCTCGCAGCCAGCTGGCGCTGGTTAAGCAAGCGGTCAGCGTTCGTCATGTCTTCAGCGGTGGTGAGCTTGCGGTTTTCGGTCCGGCCCGCGATGACGCGCACCGGCATGCCGAATGTCTCGGCGACGGAGGCATCATCCGTCAAACCCTGTACACTGGTGTTGAAGGCGCGCTGGTGAGCATCGTGGATGGCAGGGAGCGAAAATCCCTGCGGTGTTTGTACGGCCCACAGGCTTTCGCGGCTGACCGTCTTCTGGATGACACCGCCGGGTGCGAACTTGACCGTATCGGAAACCGGCAGGCCGGGGATCACCGCTTCCGACCGGTCCAACTCGGCTACGATGTGGCTGATGAGATCGGCAGATACAAAGGGGCGGGCAGCATCATGAATCAGCACCTTCGAGCAGCCGCTATCAAGGCAGGCGAGAATGCCGGCGCGGCAGGAATCCTGCCGGGTGGCGCCGCCATAAGTGACCTTGAGTCCGGCCAGATCAGTTGTCGCAGCATCAAAAACCTGCCGGTGGCTTTCGCTGATCACACATTGAAGCCAACTGATGGCAGGGTGGTACAGAAAGGCGCGCAGCGTCCACCAGATCATCGGTTTGCCCCCGATCACCTGGTATTGCTTGGGGAGTTCGCCGCCGGCCCGGAAACCCGAGCCCCCCGCGACGATGACTGCTGCAACCGACATACGTCCCCTCTAGCAGCGTTGCCGAAGGGCGGCAATAAATCGCCCTTGACGCACCGCAACATCAGGCTATTCTGCCTGAATATCTTGCCATAAAACGGACTGCCTATTTAATGAGCATTTCAATCGGCCCGGTTAAGACGCGGAACAACGTGTTTATGGCACCGCTGTCTGGCGTGACGGATGAGCCGTTCCGGCGCATTGCGCACGAATATGGCGCAGGTCTGGTCGTATCAGAGATGGTCGCCAGCGAGCAACTGGTCAAGGAACGGCGCGACATGGTGCGGCGGACACTTGGCGCCAAGAGCATCAGTCCATTTGTCATCCAACTGGCAGGGCGCGAAACAAAGTGGATGGCAGAGGGCGCACGCATTGCGCAGGATATTGGCGCCGAAATCATCGACATCAACATGGGGTGCCCGGCACGCGAGGTAACAGGCGGCCTTTCCGGGTCTGCCCTGATGCGCGATCTCGTCCATGCTCAACGATTGATCGAGGCCACAGTTTCTGCAGCAATGGTTCCCGTCACTTTGAAAATGCGGCTTGGCTGGGACGAGCAATCGCTCAATGCACCCGAGCTTGCGCGGCGAGCAGAAGCATGCGGCGTGCAGATGATTACCGTACACGGTCGAACCCGCTGCCAGTTCTATGGCGGCAAGGCCAACTGGGCGGCCATTCGCCAAGTCAGGGAAGCGGTCAAGGTTCCGCTTATCGCCAATGGCGATGGACAATCAGCTGACGATGCCCGCGCCATGATGGCAGCCTCCGGTGCTGATGGCATCATGATCGGGAGGGGAGCCTATGGCCGGCCCTGGTGGCCGGGCGTAATTGCCGAGCAGCTTGAGCCGGGTTCCGGCATCGCAGAGCCAAGCCTGCGCGAGGAAGGCGACATCGTGCGGCGCCATCACGCCCTGACGCTCAGCACATATGGAACGGAGCTTGGCAACAAGACGGCACGCAAGCATCTCGGCTGGACCCTCATGCGCCTGCAGGAGCGCGGTCACTTGAACGACGCCACGGCGGCGGCCTGGCGCAAGCTGTTGCTTACCAACCCGAACAATGATGATGTCGCGCGCGGATTGCGGAACCTTTACGATGGGCTGGCCGCAAGATTGGCCGAGGCCGCGTGATGGACAAACCACCTCTGGCAGATTCAGCCCCGGTTCCGTTTCAATCCGTCCTCGACGCGCTGCCCAATCCGGTGATCGTGATCAGCGGAACCGGCACAATCCGATATGCCAACAGTGCAGCGGAGGATTTCTTTCAGCTTTCGAACAGCCTGCTGAGCCGCCACAAACTTGATGATGTTGTTCCATTTGCAAGCCCGCTGCTGCAGGCTGTCGAAAGCGTGCGCAAGACTGGCGGCGTAGTGCAGGAATATGCGGTGGCGGTAGGCACGCCGCGATCCGGTGGTGAGCGCACGGTTGACCTGCAGACCAGCGCCATGCCGGACGACCCCTCTTCAGTCGTGATAACGCTGCTGCGCCGCTCCATGGCCCAGAAGCTTGATCTGCAACTGACGCATCAGGGTGCAGCGCGATCTGTCTCGGGCATGGCGGCCATGCTGGCGCATGAAATCAGAGAATCCGCTATCCGGAATTCGTGGGGCAGCGCAGCTACTTGAACCTGTGCTAGGTCCTGAGGACCGCAGCCTTGCGCGGCTGATTTGCGAAGAGACCGACCGCATTCGCGATCTTGTCGACCAGATGGAGGTGTTCTCCGACGAGCGGCCGCTGGACCGCAAGCCGGTCAACATCCACCTCGTTCTCGGGCGGGTCCGGCAGCTTGTTGGTTCGGCGCTGCGGAGCGGCGTCAGCATTCGCGAAGAATACGATCCTTCACTGCCTCCTGTGCTCGGCAACCACGATCAGCTGGTGCAGGTGTTTCTCAATCTTGCAAAAAATGCTGCCGAAAGCCTTGAAGCCACATCCGGTTCAGGCGAGATCGTGTTCTCGACAGCCTTCAGACCTGGCATCAAGCTGGCAGTTTCGGGCACGAACGAGCGTGTATCGCTGCCGTACGAGGTTTGCATCCATGACAATGGACCGGGTGTAACCGAAGATCTTCGACCCCACATCTTTGAAGCATTCGTCACCAGCAAGCCGCAGGGCCGGGGGCTGGGCCTCGCATTGGTCGCCAAAACTGTCCGCGACCATGGCGGCGTCGTCGAATGCATTTCGCGAGAGCGCGGAACGACTTTTCGCGTTCTCCTGCCGATGCTGCGGGAGCTTACCTCATCTGATACCGTCGAGCACAAGACATGAATATGAAAACCGTTCTCCTGGCCGATGATGATAGTGCTATCCGCACGGTTCTAGCCCAGGCGCTGACCAGGGCGGGATACAGCGTGCGTTCAACAGCAACTGCCTCGGCCCTGTGGCGCTGGGTCAGCGAAGGGCAGGGAGATGTCATCCTGACCGACGTCATTCTGCCGGATGAGAATGCATTTGACGTCATCCCGCGCATCAGGCGGCTGCGTCCGCAATTGCCCGTCATCGTCATGAGCGCGCAGAACACCATCATGACGGCCATCACGGCCGCAGAACGAGGCGCTTACGACTACCTGCCGAAACCGTTTGACCTCGCCGCCATGGTCAACACCGTTGGCCGCGCGCTTGAGCAATCTTCCAAGTCCGCCGGACCGCAACCGGCAAAGGCGAGCCCGGAAACCGAAGGGCTGCCCATCATCGGGCGCTCACCCGCGATGCAGGATATTTACCGGATCATCGCCCGGTTGACGCAAACAGACTTGACCGTTCTCATCGTCGGCGAATCCGGCACTGGCAAAGAACTGGTAGCGCGTGCGCTGCATGATTATGGCAAGCGCCGTCGAGGGCCGTTTGTTGCGGTGAACATGGCAGCGATCCCGCGTGAGTTGATTGAATCCGAATTGTTCGGCCACGAGAAAGGGGCCTTCACTGGCGCCACCTCGCGCATGGCTGGCCGATTTGAACAGGCCGAAGGAGGCACGCTGTTTCTTGACGAGATCGGCGACATGCCACTCGAGACCCAGACGCGGCTGTTGCGGGTCTTGCAGCAAGGTGAATACACAACAGTCGGCGGGCTTTCGCCGATCAAATCGAACGTGCGCATCGTTGCCGCCACGCACCGCGATCTGCGGCAGCTCATTGCCCGCGGCCAGTTCCGCGAAGATTTGTACTTCCGGCTCAACGTTGTGCCGTTGCAGTTGCCTTCACTGCGTGAGCGCCAGGAAGACCTTCCCGATCTTGCCCGGCACTTTTTGGAGCGCGCAACGCGCGAGGGCTTGCCGCGCAAGGAAATGTCGTCCGATGCTATAGCTGCACTGCAGACGTACCGCTGGCCCGGCAACGTTCGTGAACTTGAAAACCTCATCAAGCGGTTGATGGCGATCGAAGCCGATGAAGTCATCGGCGCTGCCTCGGTCACGCGCGAATTATCGGCGCATACGACACCTGCAAACTCCGGAGGGCAGGACTTCTCAGGCAACAGCCCGGCAGAATTTTTTGAGAATTATCTCGCCCGGTATTTTGCCTCACACGGTACCGCTCTGCCGCCTTCCGGACTCTATGAGCGCATCCTCGCCGAGATTGAGCCGCCACTACTGCGAGCGTCGCTGGTGGCGACAAATGGCAACCAGCTTAAGGCGGCAGCCCTGCTTGGGGTCAACAGAAACACCTTCCGGAGCAAGCTGCGAAACAGGAACGTGAAGAATCTTCGATTGACCCCCTGATCTGTCGTAATTCAGCCACGATGACTGTTGATTTCATGCAACAGTAGTGGTGTATCAGGAACTGATGTTCAAAAAGTCGGAACAAGGCTTTGTGCCGCGGTTGCAAGTGCTCACCAGCTGGGTTGGCGCCGGCTTGGTGTTGGTTGGAATCCTGGCTGGATTGGTCACCTTCGCCATTCTGACCAACCTCACGCCTATTACGCCGACGAGCGAAATCACAGCCTTCCTGCTAGTCGGCAATTTCCTCATTCTCATTCTCATGGGGGCGCTGATCGGCAGCCAGCTGTTTGTGCTGCTGCGCGAATGGCGGAAGGGCACGCCTGGAGCAGGGCTGCACATGCGGCTCGTCTCTCTTTTCAGCCTTATCGCTGTCGTGCCTGCCATTGTGGTCGCAGTGTTCGCGTTTGTCACCCTCAACCGCGGCCTTGACACATGGTTCTCGCAACGGACACAGGCAATCGTCAATTCGGCTGTCGGCGTGGCGGAGCAGTACATTCGTTCCGCTGCCGATGCCACTCGCAATGATGCAGCTTCCATATCAGCCGACCTGGTGCAGCAAAAAGACATGTATGACAACACCCGGCCCGAGTTCGTCAAGCGTGTTGGACGCCATGCGGCGCTGCGCGGGCTGTCTGGCGCCTTTGTTTTCGATCAGCGTGCCAAACGCATTGACGTAAATGTTACAGCTGAACTCGTCGATAAAATTCCTCGTCCCGCTGCCGGATATGATGGAGAAAGCCGACAAGGGCGAACTGGTTCTCATTCCACCCGAACCGGGCGGAAATCTCGTCCGCGCGCTGATCAAGCTGCAAGGCTACCCGAACCATTACCTCTATGTGTACCGTGTGCTGCCGCCTGCGGTCATCGGCCAGTTGATCAAGACACGGGATGCGAAGGCCGAGTATGACAGGCTCCTTAGCCAACGGGGCGGGCTGCTGCTGACCTTCGCCATGATGTATGCCGTTGTCGCATTCATGTTCCTGCTGGCAGCCATATGGATCGGGCTTTGGTTTGCAGACCGGCTGGTTGCCCCTATCGTGCGGCTGCTGCACGCATCACGCCGCGTTGCGCAAGGAGACTTTTCCACCAAGGTCCTGCCCTCCGCCAACATCCGGGATCTGGACCGCCTCACAAAAACTTTCAATTTCATGACCAGCGAGGTTTCTCGGCAACAACGCGAACTGGTTGAAACAAACACCCAGCTAGACGAGCGCAGCCGGTTTTCGGAAGCCATGCTTGCCGGCGTGAGCGCAGGCGTTGTCGGCATTGATCCCGAGGACAAGATAACACTGGTCAACCGGTCGGCGGTGCAATTGCTGGGAGTTGAAAGTTCCGAAATTCTGGGAAAGACGTTGAGCGAGCAGATGCCGGCGTTTTCTGAACTTTTCGAGGCCGCCAAGAGCAAGCCGTCGGGCTTTGCAGAAGGGCTGGTGCAGACGCGCATCAAGGGCAGGGACATGAGCCTGCTCATCCGCATTACAACCGAGGCGGCCGACCAATCGAGCCACGGCTATGTGCTGACGTTTGACGACATGACCGACCTTGTCTCGGCGCAGCGCAATACGGCTTGGGCGGACATTGCCCGGCGCATTGCGCATGAAATCAAAAACCCTCTGACGCCTATCCAACTTTCGGCGGAACGGTTGAAACGCAAGTACGGGAAACAGATTCTGTCCGACCGGGCCGTTTTCGAGCAGTGCACGGAGACCATCATCCGGCAAGTCGGTGACATTGGGCGGATGGTGGACGAGTTCTCTTCGTTTGCACGCATGCCCAAGGCAGCGCCAGAGATGATGAATCTTGCCGAGGTGGTCAAGGATGCCACAGTGCTGCAGCGGGTCGCCGCCAGTGAGACACAGATTGACGTCGATGTCTCCAAGGCCGACTTCTCATTCATGTTTGACCGCCGGCTTATCACGCAGGCCGTCACCAACCTGGTCAAGAATGCCGGCGAGGCCATAGATGGACGACCCGCTGAGAAAGGGCTTCCATCAGGCCGGATCCTGGTTGAAGCGGGAATGGCAGATCAGATCCCTTATATCCGTGTGACGGATAATGGCATCGGCCTGCCGAAAGAAAACCGCAACCGCCTCGCCGAACCTTATATGACGACACGCGCCAAAGGCACAGGTCTGGGGCTAGCGATCGTCAAGCGTGTCATCGAAGAGCATGGTGGAAGGCTGCGTCTCGATGATGCGCCAGATGGCAATGGCGCGCAGGTCACCCTCGAATTTGCAACCTTGCCACAACCCCTGTTAGCGACTGCATGAGTGAGTAAGTTTCATGGCTGCCGATATTCTCATAGTTGACGACGAAGCCGATATCCGCGAGCTGATTGCGGGCATCCTGCAAGATGAAGGTTATGAAACGCGGCTGGCTCACAACAGCGATGCCGCCCTGACCGAGATCAATCAGAGGCGGCCATCGCTTGTGATCCTGGACATCTGGCTGCAGGGTTCGAAGCTCGACGGGCTGGACCTGCTGCAGGTGATAAAGGAGAAGCATCCTGAACTTCCGATTGTGATCATTTCGGGCCATGGCAACATCGAAACGGCGGTGGCAGCCATCAAGCGCGGTGCCTACGAATACATCGAGAAGCCGTTCAATGCCGACCGCTTGCTGCTCGTCATCGGCCGGGCGCTTGAGGCGAGCAGGCTCAAGCGCGAAAACGAGACGCTGAAAGGCAAGAGCGGTTTCGACAACGACCTACAGGGGACCTCGGTCGCCATGCGGCAATTGCGCCAGTTGCTGAAGAAAATTGCGCCTGCCAACAGCCGGGTGCTGATCACTGGTGAAATGGGTTCCGGCAAGGAGCTTGTAGCGCGCACCTTGCACGCAATGTCGAGCCGCGCCGATGGCCCCTTCGTGACGCTCAGCGCCGCGACCATGGCGCCTGAACGCATGGAGGAAGAGCTGTTCGGCGTCGAGGCCAGCGCTGACACGGAACAGCGTGTGGGGGCTCTGGAAGAAGCCCATGGCGGCACCTTGTTCATTGACGAGGTCTCGGACATGCCAGCCGTCACCCAGGGAAAGGTGCTGCGCGTTCTGCTTGACCAGACATTCCAGCGAGTAGGGGGCGCAAAGAAGGTGCGGGTGGATGTGAGGGTTGTCTCATCCACCAGCCGCGACCTGCTGGCGCTCATCGCTGAAAACCGCTTCCGCGAGGATCTCTACCACCGGCTGGGTGTGGTCGTCGTGCGAGTGCCGAGCCTGGGTGAACGGCGAGAAGACATTCCCGAGCTCATCAGTCATTTCTGCAAGGTCTATTCTTCTGTGTCGGGGCAACCAGCACGAAAGCTCTCCAATGACGCTGTTGCCGTCCTGCAAACGCGGGACTGGACGGGCAATGTCCGCGAACTGCGCAACAACATCGAACGCGTCATGATCCTGGCCGGCGGCGACCCCGCAAGCGAAATCACGGCCGGCATGCTACCGCAGGATGTTGGCAGTTCGCGATCTGCAGACACCCTGTTTTCCAGCGACCACTTGCTGACGCTGCCGCTGCGCGAGGCGCGCGAGGCCTTTGAGAGAGACTATGTCGCCGCGCAGCTGTCGCGCTTTGGCGGTAACATTTCGAAGACGTCGCAGTTCATCGGCATGGAGCGTTCGGCGCTGCATCGGAAGATCAAGCTGCTTGGGCTGCTTGGCAAGCATGACGAGGAGTTGAGTTAGGGGTTTTGGCCAAATCGGCTTTATGCTAGAACCCTGATTGGCGACGGACGGGTAGCCCAATGGACAAGAGGCGAAAATGGCTCAAGAAAAACCCCAGAACCTGCAAGACACCTTCCTCAACCACGTGCGCAAACAGAAGGTTCCTGTAACCGTATTTCTGGTCAACGGCGTCAAACTACAGGGAATAGTCACCTGGTTTGACAATTTTTGTTTGCTTCTGCGCCGGGATGGAATGTCGCAACTCGTCTACAAGCACGCCATATCCACGATTATGCCGGGACAACCAATCACCTTGTTCGATGAAGAGAGCAGCAGCGCTTGACGTCACGACGGCGCAAAGGCGAGGGTGAGGGTATCGAACTCAGGCCTGACGGCCCGATGCGGACGCGCGCCATCGTTATCCATGTCGAGCACAAGACAGGGGGCCGACAGGAAGCGCATGGCCGCGACGCGCAAGACCGGCTGGATGAGGCTGTGGGGCTTGCCAAGGCCATCGACCTCGTCATCGTCGATCAGTTTATTGTCACGCTTGGAAAGCTCAAGCCGGCCACGCTCCTGGGTTCCGGCAAAGTCGAGGAAATTGGCGAACGCGTGCATTCGGGAGAGGCTGAACTGGTGCTGGTCAACGCGCAACTGAGCCCCGTGCAGCAGCGCAATCTTGAGACGACCTGGGGCGCCAAGGTGCTCGACCGCACCGGTGTTATCCTCGAAATATTCGGGCGGCGCGCCAGTACGCGGGAAGGCGTCTTGCAAGTCGAGCTTGCGCATTTGCAGTACCAGAAAAGCCGGCTCGTGCGCTCATGGACCCACCTTGAACGCCAGCGTGGCGGCTTTGGATTTCTCGGTGGCCCTGGCGAAAGCCAAATCGAAACTGATCGCCGCCTGATTCAAGACCGCATCCGCAAGATCGAGGGTGACCTGCAAGGCGTCGTCAAGACACGCACTTTGCACCGCAAGGGCAGGGAGCGCGTTCCCTATCCCGTAGTCGCCCTTGTCGGCTACACAAACGCGGGCAAATCCACCCTGTTCAACAGGCTGACCAACGCCGATGTGCTGGCACAGGATCTGCTGTTTGCCACACTCGACCCCACCATGCGCAATGTGACGTTGCCGAGCGGACGATCCATCATCCTCTCCGACACGGTTGGCTTCATTGCCGACCTGCCGATGACCCTGATTGCTGCTTTTCGGGCGACGTTGGAAGAGGTGCTCGCTGCTGACATCATCTTGCATGTGCGCGACATCAGCCACCCGCAAAGCGATGCGCAGAACAGCGACGTGAGCAAGGTACTGGCGGAGCTTGGGCTTGACGAACAGGCGAGGGACCAGATCGTGGAGGTTTGGAACAAGTCCGATCTGCTCGACCCCTTGGCGCTCGCCACGCGCGAGACACAAGCCAGCCGCCGCAACGATGTGGTGCTTGTTTCCGCCATCGATGGAACCGGTGTAGACGCGTTGTTGGATATCATCGAAGCCAAGCTCGCCAAGACGGGTGCCATCTACAAAGTGATGGTGGCGGCAACGGATGGAAAGCAGCTGGCTTGGCTGCACCGTCATGGCGAAATCCTGGCCAAGCGAGCCTATGCCGATGGCCGAAGCAGCATTACCGTGCGGCTGGGGCCGGATGCAGCCGGACAGGCAGCGGCGCGCTTTGGCAGTGCAATGAAGCCGACAGCCAAATAGGCCAATCCGCCGAGCTATAGGCCGTTGGCCTTGGCCTCATCCCACAAGGCGTCCATTTCCTCGAGGGTGGAATCTCCCGGCCGTTTGCCGCGTTTTGCGAGCGCTGTTTCGATGAAGCTGAAGCGGCGGGTGAACTTCGCGTTGGCGCCGCGAAGCGCGTCCTCTGAATCGATTGTCATGTGCCGAGCGGCATTGACGACTGCAAACAAAAGGTCACCCATTTCTCCGGCGCGCTTCGGTTCGGGAGCTGCCTTCAGTTCGGCGATTTCTTCGACAATCTTGTCCAGCACATTGTCAAGCGAGGGCCAGTCAAATCCGACGCGAGCTGCCTTGGACTGGAGCTTGAGGGCACGGGTCAACGCAGGCAAGTTCAATGGAATGCCGTCGAGAGTGGCGTTACCGGCGTCCTTGCCGGACCGTTCCTTGGCCTTGGCGTCTTCCCAGAAGCCCTTGGCGAGCTTGGCGCTGCGTGCAGCCTCATCACCAAACACATGCGGATGACGGCGGATCATCTTGCGATTGACGGACGCGATCACATCATCCAGCGAAAACACCTGGTGCTCGGAGGCGATCTGGGCGTGATAGACGACCTGCAGAAGCAGATCTCCCAGTTCATCGCAGAGGCCTGGCATATCGTGCCGTTCAATTGCATCGGCAACCTCGTGAGCTTCCTCGATCGTATAGGGTGCGATGGACTCGAATGTCTGTTCGAGATCCCAGGGGCAGCCGGTGACAGGAGTGCGCAGCGCCTGCATGATTGCACGCAGGGTTTCCAGCCGGGCGGGGTCGAGCTTGGTTACATCAGTCATACAACCCATCATTCGCATAATATATATTATGGAATATTTTTGAATCATTACGGCAAGGTGGATTGCGGTGTGCTTTCATTGCATTAGCTCACTTAGCTAGCGCATCGCTTTAACGGACCGACTTCTGCTTTGGCCACTCCTTGGGTTTGCAGCTGGTGATGCGGTTTCCCTTGTCGTCCCACTCAGACATCATGCAATCAAACCAGTATGGCGTCTGTGCGGCGAACGGACTTGATGCGAACTTTGACTTGAGCAGAGTCTGCGCTGGCTTCGAGTAAGCTGCATGGCCACCGTGCCAATTGCAGCCGTACCTGGTAACGCCCACAGCACGGCTCAAGGCCTCAGGTGCGCCATCATCGCCCTTGCTGGCCTTGCCCCAGGCAATGGCGGCCAGCGTCAGTTTCTTGGGAGCTGATTGCGCTTGCGACAAGGCCGTGAGGCCCTTCCATTGGATCTGCTTGACCATTGGGTGACTCTTCAGAAGCTGCTCACGCGCTGCCACTGCCTTGTCCCGCAGTTCCGGTTCGTAGACATTCGGCATGCCCCGCAGCGCAAACTCATCGGGTGCGATCATGTCTGCATCGGTGTCGTAACTTCCGCGCAGCGCGCCGAGGTGCCGGTCCATCTCCAGCGGGCACCACCAGTTGCGGTCATTGTGGTCGCCTGATCCTACGTCCTCCCACGAAGCATCGGCGGCCATTTCCATGCCTTGCTGGTCCCACTGTCCAGGCGCACTGACAAGCAGGCCAAGCCTCGGGTTGCGGAGCACGAAGAGAAGTTGCCGGCGTTCGGATGACAACTTGGCGTTCTGGGCCGTCAAAGCATCATAGCTCTCTTTCAGCCGTGGATTGAGCGCGAGCATTTTCTGCAGCTTGTCATCCTTGGTCGCACGAGAAAGCGCATACTCACGTGTCCATGCGACACGCGCAAACAGAGCCCTCTCCTCTGCCGTGTAACGCGTATCGTCGCTGAGCTGCCAAAGCTTGGCTGCAGGCAGGAAATTCAGCAGCGGAGACGTCGCACTGGCGCTGCCCTGGGCAACAGCCTCGCGCCAGACGGTTTCGTCCTCTGCTACCCAAGCCTTGAAGCGCGCCGCATCATCGGAGAATGCATTTCGCGAGTTTTCCGGCAGGCTGGCAATCTCGGTCGAACCCAGCAGATTGTCACGCAGGCGGCGGCCTTCGGCGGCATTTCCCGCTGCCAGAACATGTGACATCAACTGCCGCATCAGGCGGGCCCCAACATAGTCCGACGAGCGGAAGGGTGAGCGCCCAAACTCCTCGTAAATGCGGGCATAGTCACCTGCCGCTGCAGAAGCGTGGATAGCCTGCTCCAGATAGACTGGGAGAGCTGCGGTTTCAGGCGCCAATCCGCAGCTCTTTTCGGCCTTATCAGCTGCCGCGTTGGCCATTTCCCAAAGCGTTGCAGGCGGAGTGCCAGCACCTGTCGCCAATGACATCAACACGTCCTTGGCAAGTGGTGGCAGTTGCGCTGTTGACGGCGCAATTGCCGATACATCATTGGCATACTTGGTGGAGTACTGTTGCAGCTTGGGTCCTCTCAGCGTCCATGAAAGCCGCTGCTGCACGCCGTAAAGGCTCTGGCCGCCCATCATCCACAGCGCCATGGGTGATTGCCTTGAGGCATCGACTATGGCCTTGGAGATCGTAGGGTTCTCGGGCAATTCGCCGCGGACCCACCAGTCGCCATCCTTGCCCCGGATGCCCGGCGAAATCGATATCGTAAAGCGCACGCGCATACTGCCTTTGCAGTTCCGGCGATGCCGCAATCTCCTTCTCGGGCCGCGACAGCACCGAGATGGCGTCTCCTATTACGGATGACCAGCCGGATGCCGTGTCTTCCAGGTTGGCTATGTAACCTTGCAATTCGCGGGTAATGGCATGGACCGATGCCAGCGAAGCATCAGCCAGAATGGCGGCAGCTTCCTTGCGGGCCTCGTCCATGCGTTTGGCGTTGGCGAGCAGGTTTGCAATGTTGTAGCGGGCTGCGGCCCGATGAACGGAGTTCGTTGCGGCAATGGCGCGGAACAGGTCCACTGCCTTGGCCTTGTCGGCATAAAACGCAATCGATGCTGTCTGGTAGGCGCGGTCATCGCGCTGTGCGGCCTCGCGCGCGGCATCAACTCCGACGAGCGGATCTATGAGAGTCTGGGAAACGCCCTGAGGCTGGTTGCAGGCCGCAATGACCTGCTGCTGAATTTTCACCCATTGAGCGACATACGGGTCACTTGCTCCGAACTTGGCGACATGTGACTTCAGAACCGAGAGTGGATACTCGATGCGGCAGTCAAAACCCAACTGAGGCGGTTCCGGGCTCTTGGAGATGGACTGGGCGAGCTTGCGGTAATCCTCCTGGCTTTGCCAGCTTGAATCAAAAACTCCGGCAGCATCGATGCCAGGATCACCCAGACCGGCAATGACGCGCCAATTCAGCGCACTGAATGGCTGGGCCGCATAGCGGTCGAGCCGTTCGTTCAGTTGCTTCGGATCGCACTGCGTCTGCGCCTGAGCCTGGGAACAAACCAACAGCAGGCCGGTAAGCGCCGAGAAAAATCTTCGCATCATGTCTTGCTCCAATCGTTCAGATGGAAACCTTGAGTCCATCGTAGGCCGGTTTCACTGTGGGCGGAAGTTCTTCAAGCAGCGTCACATAGTCCATGTCATTGTGCATGTTTGTGAGGATCGCCTGCTTCGGCTTCAGCCGCTCGATCCACTTGAGCGTTTCCTGCAAGTGGAAGTGGCTAGGGTGCGGCGTCCGCTTAAGGGCATCGACAATCCATACATCAAGGTTTGCGAGAGCAGCGATGCTTTCGTCAGGTATGCCATTCAGATCCGGCGTATAGGCCATAGACCCTATGCGGAAACCAAGCGCGTCGATGGACCCATGCCTCACGACAAAGGGCAATGCTTCGATGACGCCGCCTGCGCCTTGCGCCTGTAGTGCCTGCCCCGGCGTTATGTGATGGGCCTCGAGGATGGGCGGGTACTCGCTGCCAGGAGCCGCTTCGAAACAATAGGCAAAGCGAAGGCGAAGCATGCGCAAGGTTGCTTCGTCAGCCCAAATCGGAATGCGTTTGCGCTGCCTGAGGTAAAAGCCGCGCAACTCGTCAATGCCGTGCGTATGATCAGCATGTTCATGCGTGAACCATATGGCATCCAGTGAAGACAATTGCGCGCCGAGCGCCTGTTCCCTGAAATCCGGCGAGGTATCTATCACAACGCGCGTCGTGCCTTCCGGGCCAGACTGCTCGACCAGCAGCGAACAACGCCTGCGAAAGTTCTTCGGGTTCTCGGGATCGCACCTGCCCCAGTCGCCTCCAATTCGGGGCACGCCGCCGGAAGAACCGCAGCCCAGGATCGTGAAAGTCAAACTCACGACAGGAATCCCGGCGGGCGCTTCGCCTTCGAGAACAGGCGAAAGAAATTGTCCGAGGTTTGCCTTGCCATTTCATCCGCCGTAACGCCCTTGACAGCAGCCAAGGCCTTCAATGTTTCGACGACATAGGCGGGTTCGTTTGACTTGCCGCGATAGGGAACGGGCGCAAGGTAAGGTGCATCTGTCTCCACGAGTATGCGGTCCATCGGCACGCGCGACGCGACAGTTCTAAGATTTTCGGCTGTCTTGTAGGTGAGTATGCCGGAGAACGACACATATCCGCCTAGCTGCAAGCCCGTCTCCGCCAATTCCCATGACGATGTGAAACAGTGGAGGAGCGGAATGAAAGCGCCCGCTGCATGCTCCTGTTTCAGGATGGCTGCTACATCGGCATCTGCTTCGCGGGCATGGATGACCAACGGCAGTTCTGATATCCTGGCGGCAGCGATGTGGGTGCGAAATCCCTGCTCCTGCGCCGCACGCGGGCTGAAGTCGTAATGATAATCGAGGCCAGCCTCGCCAATGCCAATCACTTTGGGATGCCGTGCGAGTTCGACAAGCTGCTCTGCGGTGGCCTCCAGCTCTTCATGTGCGTGATGAGGATGCGTTCCTATCGTGCAGTAAACATTGTGATATTTCTCTGCAATTGCAATCAGCCGGGCGCTATTTGCAACGCGCGTGGAAATGCTGAGCATCATGCCGACGCCTGCACTTGCGGCGCGCTCTATGACGGCAGGGAGTTGGTCTACCAGCCCTTCATAGTCGAGGTGGCAATGGCTATCGACAACGCTTGCTTTCATTCTGATGGCTGCCAGCTCACCGCAACGCCTGCTCGACCAACGTCAAGGCCCTGATGGTTGCCTGCCTGCGATCAAGGTTGAAGGACAGGGTTTCGCTGCGGATCTTGTCTATTTCAGAAAATGCGCGGGCGAGACGCTGGCCAGAGCCTTGCTGGGCATTAGTTCGTCCACGATCACCTACCCAGACCTGCAACTGCCCGCAGAAGATTTCGAAGTCCTCGACAGTCGATAGCCGGCCCGCAAACCGCGATCCCAGCTCCACGAGTGTTTGGGGGGATAGCGACGCTGCCGACTGGAATGCCTTGAAGGCCTTGGCGCCATCAGCCGAGACGAGATCGGCTGCCGTGCCAGGGCTGCCGCCCGACATCGAGATTGCAAGTTCAAGCGCTTCGGGGTCCGTGCCCTCCTTCAGGTTCGCCATGCCATCGACGATGGTGCGCGTCTGATCCATCGTCAGGGCGGACAGGTCAAGCCGCGAACAGCGCGACCGGATTGTACGCAGCAAGCGGGAAGGATGATTGCAGACCAGCAACAGCAACGAGCGGGCGGGCGGTTCCTCCATGATCTTGAGGATAGCGTTGGCCGAGGCCTGATTGAGATCATCAGCCGGATCGACAATAGCAATCTTCCAACCGGCCGTGCCCGCAGTCTTGGAGAAGAACTGCAGCATGCCTCTTGCATCTTCAACGGAGATATCCGTTTTCAGCTTCCTGGTTTTCCGGTCAAACGCCCGCTCCAACACGTAGAGATCGGGATGAGACTGGGACCTTATCCAGTGAGCCGCAGGTGAGTGCTGATCAAATGACAAGCGGCCGGCTGACTCACTCTTGCTGGCGCCGGAAAGCAGATACGCCGCAAACCGGTAGGCCAGAGTTGCCTTGCCAATGCCTGGCGGCCCGCACAGCATCCACGCATGGTGGATGCGGCCTGATGCAGCGGCGCGCACCAGCTGCGCCTCTTGCTTCTCATGGCCGATAAGCGGCGGCAGGCGGCGAGGATGCTCGCGCGCGTCGCGGGGGTCTAGCGCATCGTCAGCCATGGTCCCTGCTCTCCACAATGGACCGTATGCTGGATGAAATCACATCCACTGATCCCGCAGCGTCGATCACCACGCACCGCTGCGGCGCGCTAGCAGCGATCGCAAGGAACCCCGCGCGAAGGCGCTGGTGGAATTCCAGTCCCTTGCGTTCATAACGGTCCTCAAATCCCTCTCCGCGCCCGTGCGCGCGCTTGAGGCCCGTTTCTGGATCGAGATCGAAGACAAGCGTCAAGTCTGGCCTCGTCGGTCCGACGATTGCAGCCTCGAGCGCATCAATGAAGGCGAGGTCGCAGCCCCCGGCATAGCCTTGGTAGGCCCGCGTCGAATCCATGAACCGGTCGCATAGCACGGTTTGTCCGGCAGCAATGGCGGGGCGGATAACGCTTCGCAAATGCGAGTCTCGCGCCGCATAGTTCAAGAGCGCTTCGGCCTCGGCACTCCATGCATCGGTAGCCCCTGTCACCAGCAACTGGCGCAGCTCTTCCGCCTGCGGCGTTCCTCCGGGTTCACGCGACAGTTTTACTGTTTTGCCATTGTTACGAAGGTGTTCGGCAAGCAGCATGATCTGGGTGCTTTTGCCCGTTCCTTCGCCGCCTTCAAATGTAATAAACCGCACAGCCACAGGACTAGCCACCCAGCGCCAGAATGAGAATCGAGTCGAGCGCCTTGCTCCACATCGAAGGCGTTGGCTCGACATCATTGGCGGCCTGCAACGGCGCCGAGGTGAGAACCACGCCATCCAGAACAAAACGCACTTCGCCAAGCTGTGTGCCTGCCTTGACAGGCGCTATCAGCGGTCCCTGATACACCAACTTGACTTCCACACGCGCTTGCTCCGCCGCTGACAAGGCCACTCTGACCTGTGCAGGTGCAATGAGCGAGACAGAGCGCGCCACGCCGCCCCACACGCGGGCCCTGCTGACGACATCTCCCGCCGCGTAAACATCTATGGCCTTGAACTGGCGGAAGCCCCAATCCAGCAGTTTCTGCGCTTCCTGCTTGCGCTCCGCCGCCGACTTGAGGCCAGCAACCACCAGCAACAACCTTCTCCCATCACGCACAGCCGAGCCGACGAGGCCGTAGCCAGCGCTTTTGGTGTAGCCGGTCTTCATGCCGTCGGCGCCCGGATAATCCACCAGCAGCGGATTCCTGTTCTGCTGGGTAATGTTGTTCCAGGTGAACGAGCGTTCGCCGTAGATCTTGTAGAACTCCGGGTAGGTCTTGATGATGTTGCGCGCCAAAATGGTGAGGTCGCGCACGCTCATGAGATGTTCCGCGTCCGGCAGGCCGGTTGAGTTCTTGAACACCGCTTGTTTGAGTCCAAGCTCTCTTGCGCGCGCCGTCATTTTCTGGGCAAAGGCTTCTTCAGTGCCGGCAAGGCCTTCCGCCACGGCAATGCAGGCATCGTTGGCGGACTGGATCATGGCGCCCCGCATGAGGTCGCGCACTTTGACGCGCGAGTTGACCAGGGCATACATGGTGGACCCGCCGGAAGGCGAGCCGCCGCGTTTCCAGGCATCCACACTGACCGGGAATTCGCTGTCCAGCGTGATGTCTTTACGGGCCAGCGCCTCAAACACCAGCGTCATGGTCATGAGCTTGCTCATGCTCGCCGGCTCGATCAGGCTGTCGGCATTCTTTTCATAGAGAACAATGCCCGAATTGGCATCGACGAGAATGGCTTCGGCTGCCTTGCTGTCGTAGCTGTCCTGCGCCTGCACATTTGCAACGGCAAACAGCGATGCAAGCAAAGCGATAATGAAGGCAAATGGCCTGAAGTGTCTCACAGTTTTCCTTGGTGGCTGCGCAAATGCCGCCAGACCCGGAAAACTAGTCAGAATCGGCTGTCAGCGCAATGAAACTGCTGCTGTTGTACCGGCACTAATTGAGGGAAGCCTGCTGCAGCGGGGCTTCGGTGATGCGAGCCTCCGGAATGCCAAACGAAACCGCCTGATTGAGCGCCGTGCTTGCAGCATTGACATCTGAAATCGGCCCCATGCGGAGCCGGTATACAGGCCCCTGCTCGCCCGCCAGTTCAGTTACCTGCACTGCACCGACTTCTGACAGGCCATCACGGATTCGCTCCACATTGTCCGGATCCGCATAGGTTCCCAGTTCGACAAAGAACGAGCTGCGAATGCCGCCGCTGGTGGTTTCCGGTTCCGAAGTGGCTTCATCGAGGCCATAGCTCGCGACCATTACGGGTTGCTTGCGCTTCCTCGACTTGGCGACTGGCGCCTCTTCCGCACTGGCAACCATGGTTTCGGGCGCTTGCCTTGAAGAGCCGCCGTCATTCATGGCCAGCAAATCGCGGGCGCCTGGGTCATTGATGGGGGCCGGCCCGAGATATTGCACCCGTACGCGCTCGGTGCCCTTGCGCTTGTAGTCGAGAGCTTCGGCGGTGCGCTTCGAGACGTCGATGATGCGCGTCCCCACAAACGGGCCACGGTCATTGATGCGCACAATGACTGACTTTCCGTTGTTCAGATTTGTCACCCGCGCATAGCTTGGAAGCGGCAGGGTCGCATGTGCTGCGGTCAACTGCGCCATGTCGAAATACTCGCCGTTAGATGTCCTGCGGCGGTGGAACGCCTCGCCATACCAGGAGGACATGCCGACCTTGTTGTAGCTCGGCTGCTCCTTGGGAGTGAACCAGCGCCCGGCTACCTGATAAGGCTTGCCGACGTGATATTTGCCGCCTCCCATTGGTATCTTGCCACTGCCCTTGTAATAAGGGCTGCCCTTGCCGGCGAACGGGTCAAGCGCCATGCCGCGCCTTTCCTTGTGGGAAGAGCAACCAGCCAGCGCAAGGCTGACAGCGACCAAGACGATTGACGCAATACGCATTTACCCACTCCCGCGCGCGCTGCTGATGTCCCACGCCTGCAGCCGAAACCCGTGCCATGCGTTGCCGCAAAGACACAGCAGCAGTATTCACCCCGCTACCGTAAAGACGTGGTTGAGGAAGATGGTTAACGTTCGCGTTTTCTAGCGCGCTTCCCGGCTTGACGGAATCGTCAAGCCGAAAAGGAATCGCGCCAGATCGATATGTTGGTGCATGTCCCGACCGCCAAACCGCTTCACACTTTGGCGGGACATGCACTAATTGCCGCCGGCAGAGGCCGGGTTGACGCGCAGCAGGTTTTTCTGCGCCGGGGCAATTCCCTTCGCGGCAGCCTGCTTGTAATAGTCCGCCGCCTTGGCCGGGTCTTTCCCTACTCCCCAGCCCATCTCGTACATGCCGCCCAGATTATTGAGGCCCCAGCCATCGCCCTGCCCGGCAGCCATCTTGAAGTAGCCGGCGGCCTTTGCAAGATCGCGGGTAACTCCGGTGCCATTGAGATACATGAGACCAAGACTGTTCTGGGCAGGCGCATGATTCTGACTAGCGGCCTTGCCGTACCAGTCAGCCGCCTTGGCTAAATCAATCTTCACGCCCTTGCCGTTCTGAAAGATGTCGCCCAATGCGTTCTGTGCCAAAGCCTGCCCTGCCTTGGCGGCAGCCTCATAAAGCTGGTTGGCAACGCCTTGATCTTTCGTCAGACCTTTGCCGCCCTTCGAGACAAGGCGCGCGAGCCGGTACTGGGCGTCCATATTGCCCAGAAGCGCTGCCTGCCGATACCATTTTGCGGCTTCCTGCGCGTTGGCGCCTGTCTCGTTGCCCTCTTCATAGGCGATGGCAACGGCAAGCTGCGCTTCATCATCGCCAACCTTTGCCAGCTTGAGCTTCTTGGCGAATGGCAATGTCTCGAGCGCCTGCTGCGCTTGGGCAGCCGCACTCATAGCCATGATGACCGTGAGGAACATTGCCACGAGCCATCTTTTCACGAGCGCATTTTCCCCCGGGCGTGCATTGCTGGTCAATTCACCCGCACAAACATCTTGGTCTTGCAGAAGGGGCCGAGGCAGGCCCTGAGCTGCATGGAATTTCCGCTTCGGAGCTTCAAGGAAGCGGAATAGGTGCCGCCATCATCGGCATTGTAAATGGTGCCTGCCCATGAATCGCTGCCCTTGGCCCGCAAGTTGAACAGGACCTGCAGGCCCATGACGGGGCGGCTGCGCAGTGCAGGGTTAGGGTTCTCATGGTCGATCTTGGGCCTGCCCTTCTTGTCCAGGGGTTGGCCAAGGCCAACAACAAACCCGCATAGTTTGGGCCCGCATGGATTGATGCGGACGGTGACACGGCCATCGTTCAGGCGCCAGATGCCTTCCGCGCTATCGGCTGCGGCAGCTGGTGCGGCAGAAACTGCCGACAGGCATGCTGCAATGAAAACAGGTGCGAGTGATGACTTCATGATTTTCCCCGGCATTGTCTAAAATACATAGTCGCAATTGCGGCGGGCAGCCACCTGCGCTAGGCTTACAGCATACAAAGGAAAACGCCGATGAGCAACGTTTCACAATTGCATGCCAGGAATCATGACGCCGGTGAATGGCAATTGCGTGTCGAACTGGCGGCGGCTTTCAGGCTCGCCGCGCGCTATGATTGGCATGAAGCGGTGGCCAATCATTTCAGCCTTGCCGTATCGCCTGACGGCTCGAAATTCCTCATGAATCCGAGGTGGAAGCACTTCTCCCGCATCAAGGCATCGGACCTGCTGCTGCTTGACGCCAACGACAAATCCACCATGGACCGTCCGAACGCGCCGGACCTGACCGCATGGTCGCTGCATGGCCGGCTGCATGCGGCACTCAAGCATGCCCGCTGCATCATCCACCTGCATCCACCCTATGCCACGGCGATTGCCTCGCTGGCTGATCCCGAAATCAAGCCGATAGACCAGAACACCGCTCGGTTCTTCAACCGCGTGGCGCTTGATCTCGACTATGGCGGCATGGCCAATAGCGATGAAGAAGGCAATCGCATCGCCCGCCTGCTAGGCAACCGCTCCATCATGATGATGGGCAACCACGGCATTCTCATCGCCGCTGCGAGTGTGGCGGAAGCCTTCGACCTTTCCTACTACCTCGAACGTGCCTGCAGAAACCTGGTGCTTGCCTACCAGACCGGAAAGCCGCTGCATGTGATGAGTGATGCTGTCGCCGAAAAGACGGCGCTTGAATGGGAAGCAGACAGGGACCAGTTCAAGAGCCACTTTTCCGAGATGCTGGCCATCCTGGACGCCGAGGATGGCAGCTACGCCGAATAGATTTGCGCGATCTGCCCGAGTTGCGCTACATCCTGCCGCGGCGCAAGCCCCTGCGGAGGGGTGGCAGAGTGGTCTATCGCGGCGGTCTTGAAAACCGTTGAAGGTGCAAGCCTTCCGGGGGTTCGAATCCCTCCCCCTCCGCCATTTTTTCCTGTAGTGAACCGGCAGACATCCACCAAGAGCAATCCGCCCGCTCAGCCGTCATCGCGCGCAGCATGGCATGGGCGGGTCTCGCGCGACAGCGGCAGCAGCACGGCTGACGGGAAAGCCGCCGCGCGCCATGAGAGTCCTGTTTCGTAGACTGCCCCGTCATTCAGGAGGTGTCGGGCTTCATCGCATCGAAGGCGAGGCCGTGGCAGGTGATGAGAATATCATCGACGTCGTGAGTGGGCTTCCTGCGGTAGCCGGGCGGCAAGCCGGGGCGGAGCGGCGAGGTGAAGACAGGGCGCAGCTCCTGCTGGCGCTCGCGCCTCGCCCGCCACCGCATGAGGCGGAGGGCTTGCCGCGGCACATCCGCAAGCGCGGATTGGAGCGCCTGCAGCCTGCGGCAAAGAGGCTGGGCGTTCGATGAGCCCGTCATCAACCGGCGGTGCGGAAGGGGCCGCAGGCCGGAACGGGCGCGGCAGGGCGACGACGCGCGGGTCATAGGAGAGGACGGTAATGCGGGGACCAGGGCTGCGGTGGCAGCGGGCGTAAGCCAAGCGCTTGCGCGGGTCATAGAGCTTGAAGGCCGGGCGCCGCACGATTGAGCGGCCCGGCGCAGGAGGCGCCTTGCTGACGGTGCCTGTTTTGACCCAGGGCTTGACGCGGGACGGCGGGCGGCGGCGGAACCGCCAGACCCCGGGCGGCGATGACGATCAAACGGCGGCAGGCGGACTCGGCAGGCCTGAGCAGGCGCAGCACCTTGCGCCGCAGATGGGGTTGCAGCCGCGCAAGCGTGGCATCGCCCGCAAGGCCTAGCATCCTGAAGAGAGTTTCGACGACAGCAATCAGCGCGTTGCGGTTGCGGTCGATGGCTGCGGCCCAGTCCATGGCATTCCTGTGAAAAGAACATAACAGGAACGATAAAACGGAAAACAATCATCTGTCAAGGACTTTTTGCATAAGCGCCAGAACGGCTGCGATCATGACAAGTTCATCAGCATGCGCTGCCGCCTCGCAGGGAGAGGCTGGCGCGCCGAACGACGCTAAGGCAGCCGCCGAGATTTAATCAGTACACAGATTATCTGATGAATTGAATGCACCGGCACCGTAACTCCGGGAACGACAATGCGGGCAAGACGGGCCATGAAGGGCGGATAGCATGTAATTCGGTAACTGTCACCGTAATTCCCGGCAATGGCTGCAAACCTGACTGACACGGTCTGGACTTGGGATATGATCGTGGCAAAGATGGATGAAGTTGCGCCAAAGCCCGGTCGGCCTAAGACCTACAAAAAGCGCGATGAACAGATTTCAAACTGAGACTACCCGAAACTAACGCCTCTCGACGACAGCTCAAAAATGTAGTAGGATTTAATTATACCCGGCCCTGAGTAGGCTAGGATTGCCCTTTAGATTGTTCCGTACGTGCCTTGACGGTATGGCTTTGGCTTTAGTTAGAGCATAGGAGGGTTATATAATGCGATACTTCGTGGCTCTGTTGACTTTATTTGCTTCCATTGTGGGAACGGAGACATTTGCTCAGGATGCAACTACTGAGCAAAACCCAGGGACTATAGCGCCCGCCGACGGTTCTGACAGGAGTGCAACTGTTCGCGATGTTAAGCAACTCGCATCTTCATTTAGATTTGATTTTAATGGGCCGTACTACGCAGGCGATTGCACCATGCATGGCGGCGTGTTCGTAATTTTTAGTGATGGACATGCCGAGTGGTATGCTGGAGAGACAAGTACGACAGATGATGGAGATGATGCTTGGTTATCAACTTTCCATATATACGACAATCACGGCATTCGTCTCTTTGATTTTCCTAGAGTGAGTTCTCCAACTCTTCATCGTACTCCTAATAGGTGGGAAATACGCAATTTATACTATCCGAGCTATATGTATGGAAGTATAGGCCAGGCCAGCATGGATTATCACTGTTGATGATTGATTGAGTTGCTGCTGAGAATGTTCGTTTGGTGTTGTCGTGTTTACGACATTGCTCGATAGCTAGTGAATCACCGATCGAGCGACACGTTGAAAACAGACAAGACCTAAGCCAACCGGTAATCCCCCCGATTTTGGACTCTCTGATTCACATATCTTTTCGGATCATCATTGCGCCGCGTTTGATGGCGTCGAACTTGCGTAGGATTTT
This sequence comes from uncultured Alphaproteobacteria bacterium, assembly GCA_963814455.1. Taxonomy (GTDB): domain Bacteria; phylum Pseudomonadota; class Alphaproteobacteria; order Rhizobiales; family Aestuariivirgaceae; genus Aestuariivirga. Next base: position 502,876 of record CAWFCR010000024.1, read on the forward strand.
CGGTGATGTGGTGGACGGCGCCCGCTGACGGCATCTGATGTGCCAAGATGGGTTCCGTTGAAGCAACCCAACGGGAGAGCCATCCACCATGACAAAGATTAGCACCATCGGCCTCGACATCGCAAAGAACAGTTTTGCGGTTCACGGATTTGATGCGGAGGGCCGCACGGTCCTGGCGAAAGAGCTGAAGCGGTCGCAGGTTTTGACCTTCTTCACGAAGCTTGCGGCGTGCCGTGTTGGCCTGGAGGCGTGCGCCTCGGCGCATCATTGGACGAGGGAACTTCAGAAGCTTGGTCACGACGTGCGGTTGATCCCGGCGCAACGGGTGAAGGCGTTCCTGCCACGCTAGAAGAACGATGCAGCTGATGCATTACGGTGACACGTCACTTTTTTGCTTTCCTTGACTCGCTTGCGGCTTGCGGCCGCGTTTCTGCGGCTTGAGGGGGCGATCCAGTCTGCGCTCGAGCTTGTCCAGGAACCTGGCATCGCCCAAAGGCCTGCCGATGCTCTCGGCCCGGCGCAAAGCGAGTTCGAGCATTTCAAGCCCGGGCATGTCGCCGAGGAAGCTGCGGGGATCGCCAAACTGCTCCCGCAACCCCTTCACATCCGTGAGCCCATCCGGTTTGCCCTTCAACAAGGCCCGCGCGCTCGACCATGGCCAGTCCTCCGGCTTGCTGGCCAGCCTTGCCCGGACCGGGTTCAGCAAAAGGTAGCGCAGCGCCGCCATGTGGTGCTCGCCGTCCATCGCCACGCAGCCGAAGCGGCCCTGCCAGAAGTGCCCCGTCCTCTTCCGGCGGGCGTTGAGCACGCCTGCGTAGCTTCGGTGGGTGAGCGACAAGGCCCGGCTCAGACCGTCCGCCGTTTTCGGCACGAGGATGAGGTGGACATGGTTGGGCATCAGCACATAGGCCTGGCAGGCCACTTTCGCCGCAGCGCAGTTCTCCGCCAGCAGGCGCAAATAGAGCCGGTAGTCGTCATCGGTGAAAAACACCTTGGCCCGCCCGTTGCCACGCTGGGTGACATGGTGGGGGAGGCCGGGAACAACAACGCGCGCAAGCCGGGACATGGGGGGAAGGCTAGCAGGCAAGGGCGGGAGAGTCAATTAAGTGACGTGTCACCGTAATGCCAGGGTCATGGGTAAAGCCTAGCAGACAAGGACGGAGGAGTCAATTAAGTGACGTGTCACCGTAATGCCCTAGCAGACAAGGACAGGGGAGTCAATTAAGTGACGTGTCACCGTATTTGCCGTATTTGGGCTTTGCCGGTAAGAAATTCGCTGAGCGTGACACGACATCAGCCCCATGCGACAGAGTACATTGCGCCTCAAAACTGTTCATCACAGAAATCAGGACAGGTCGTGAA